>NZ_WUTY02000001.1:1310344-1965517 GCF_009828925.2 Methylicorpusculum oleiharenae | reverse complement strand
AAGCAGCTGCGGCAAATTCTGCAGCAGCTTGAGCAGGACAGCCATGCGATTCAAGCCGTTGCAGAACGTGCTAAATCCAGTGACGAGCGCATGCCTTTAGCCTATCGATACCGGGAAGTGTTGGAGGCTTACGACCAATATGTTCAACCCATGGAAGAGTTAATGGATACCGGAGCGGGTGGCAATTTCTATCCGCTTTTGGAACGCGCAGATACCGTCTTGGAATCCCTTGTTCGAGGGTTAACCATTCAAGGGGGATTGTATAGCCATCAACAAATGTTACGTCAGGTCAGATTTCGAGTTAACGATCTGCGCAACCAGGGATTAAAGTCATTAAAGCAATGCACCAATACTTTAATGTTTAGTTCAAACCCATCAGGAATAACATGAACAAATCCGACCCATCGACGCCATCGCCAGCCACGCCAACCTGACCAAAGCCGATGCCGGCCGAGCATTGGATGGCATAACCCAATCGATTCAATCCGCTCTTAAAAGTGGCGATACCGTAGCGATGATTGGCTTCGGTACTTTTGAAGTGAAAGAACGTGCCGAACGTGCTGGCCGTAACCCACAAACCGGCGAAGCGATTACCATTGCCGCCGCCAAATTAGAATCATTCAAAGCCGGTAAAGGCTTGAAAGACGCGGTTCAGTAAGTCTCAGGCCGCATCATTACGGACCCATGCCCCAGCCTTCCAGTTCCGACTGCCGTTTGACCGTGGGTACATCCAAATCGGTCATGCGGCCTTGGGTGCGCGTCAAGGTATCTTGGCGAGTCGTTGCCGCTGTCCCGTATTTTTGCGGATTGAGTCGGCTACCGCTTCCGGTTAGCTGATCCAGGTTGAGCATGGCGGCGGCATTGTCGGCGGTCGGTAAATGCCCGGTCTGCGCCAATATGGCCAACCATTCGTCCAGATTGACCTGCGTCCAGTCTATTCGGTCCAGATCGGCGACTTTGACCCCGCTACAAATGGGTTTTTCCGGCGTACCGAAATCCATCCCCAATTGCGGCTTGATTTGTTCGTTGAGGATACGGGCCAGCGGCGAGTTATAACAGCAGTAACTTTCCTTACGGACCATACAGACGCCTAATACTTTACTCTCGCAAAAGGTACCCAGATCCTTGCAAACTTTCAGTTGTTTCTTGGCGGCCAGTTCGTATTCCGGTTCCTCGCAGGAATAGATCATTTGGATAATCATGATGATGATCATCACTGCCGTATAAGCGGCCATCAAGGTACTCAGTAATTGCCCGGCCATTGCTGCACCACCCCCTAATTGCACACCACCCGATTGTGCAGCGGGTGTCAGATTGCCCGCGGCATCGAATGCCGCTTGGCCACCGGCACTGAACAGCGCATTACCTGCAGTCTGGCCAAAGGTCTGACCTATCCATTCCGCTACCGACTTCATCAATTCGCCTTTGAGTGAATCGAGTAGCCCTTTTGAGGCAATGTCGCTGGTACTCAGCATGTCGGTGCCGACCAAGTCATTCACTATCGAGGCAAAATCCGCCTGAAAACTGTTCCAGGCATCGCCGGCCAAGGTGAACGGTGTCCGCATGGTTTCCCAGGCTCCTCTGACCACGGAGGTGCTGTCCATGGCCATCACCGCATTGTCCATCTGACTGGTGGCCAGCAGCAAATCAATATAGCGGCCTAGCCCCATCGCACCTGACGGCGTTTCGCAGCAATCGACCAGACTGAGCGCACCGCCGACCATCTTGCAACTGGCGGGTTTACCCTTAAATACCTGGCAAGTGCTGGGGTCCTTTTGTCGTAAATCGGCATTGGCATAGTCACACTGCAAATCCATCGCCATTTGCTGGGCGCTATTCAATAACGCCACTGCCTTACTAAAATCCTGACTTTGGGTGCGATTGACGGCAATGCAGTCTTCCCCCATGCAACGAATCGGCCCAACGCATTGCTGCTGGGTATTGCTTTGTATGCCGGGAATGCCCACCGTTTGTCCGCAGTCGTAAGTATCGACGCTGTCCCAGCAGGTACCGGAGTCGAGTACACTGGTACATTGGCTTTTGATGAACGAACAGCCTTGGGTTTCCAATGACTCACACGTTTTACTGGGCATCCCATTCGCCGGCGGCTGCAAACAATGCGTACCCGCAGTATCCGTCCAGCACTGGCCGTAGTGGTTCAATTCACAGTGGCCCGTGGCCTGGAGACGCATACAGGTATTGCGAATTCCCGACGAACCGACCACGGGCGCTGGGGTTAAATTCGACCCGCAGACCATCACCTGCGAAGTCGGATCGACGTAACAACCTGACGCATTGGCGGGATCGTTGCTACACGTCAATTGACTACCGGCTTGGCAAATGCCGTCGCTAATCGCGTTGGCCAGATTCTGACAATTCGGACCGTCCCAGCGCCATTGGTCCTGGGTGATCAGTTTCGACACGTCATAGCGCAGCCGAATCCGCGCATAACCTTCGCCCATGCCACCGACGATAGTATTTTGTTGGAAAACTTTGTGTCCGCTGCTGTTAAAGGCATAGGTAACATCCCGATTCGGATACTCCACCCAACTTTTCGACAACTCGCAAGCACCCCAGCCGCTGGCACCCGTGTATATTAGATTACCGTCGAAAAACAAGCGGGTTTGATCGTCGTAAACGACATGCTCCAGACGCGCACTGGTAATCGCTTCCGGATGAAGCACATTGTACGTCACCTGCCAGATGAATAACCCGCAACCAGCCGACCAATAGTTATTGCCAACTCGGCCGATGTACACATCCAGACAACCGGGGCCGCAACTCGACAAGCCGCCGGTACCCGACACAAAGGTTAACAACGGCTCGACCCTGACCTCATGCGTCGCCGTACAGCTTTGCGGTACCGTCGGTTGCCGCAGACACAGCTGATAATCCGGTACCCGCACCGATTGCTGAGTTTCGATTTGGGTCGTCGTGGTCGTGCAATCCGAAAACGACTGCGCCCAGGGCGTGAAATTGCTGAATACCTGGTCGCCGTTTTGCCAGATCGGATCGACGTGTAAGTCCGGGTGCGACTGGTGGGCATTGTCGATCAGGGTCCGATAGGCTTCGCCAGTGAAGCTGGTTTCGCTGTTCAAGGCGGTCTGTGCATTTAACCCGGCTGCGATCGTTCCGGGGTTGTTGCCATAAAGATCGGCAAAGTCTTGGGCCGTGGTCGTGGCGCTATGGGTATCCGGAAACAGCGTGCCTATGGAGATGGCACTTTCCTGAGCGGTTCCTGGATTCAAGCTCAATGTGCCGTTGCCGGTATCGAGTGGAAACGCAAAACCGCCCAGCACTTGCTGGCCTAGTTGTTGGCCATCGCGCCCCGCCGCCTGAATGGCATCCGCCCAGGAAACGCCATACGGTGTCCAGGCCATCGTGATGCACAACACGGCAGACAGGCTTTTACTTATTGGTGGCTGATGGTTAAGTGATTGTTTCATAAAGACTAAAACCCGGAGCAACAGTCGACCCACCGCCACAGCAGATAGAGATGATCTTCACCCGGCCCCGGATAGGTGCGGCCCGCACCCCATTTAAACGTGGTCTCGCCAATGGCGTGATTGGACTCGGTTTCGGCAACCGGGTAAAACATCGATAGCCGGTATTGTGACTTGGGGATGAAGGGATAGATAAAGCCGCCGCATAAAGCCTCGTTACCGGCCGTTTTCCAGGCCAGTCCGCGCCGATGCAAGGAGGCCGTCGCTCGCGTGGCCAACAAACTGGTGATGCGCGGATCGGTCCCGTAACTGGTGGGCGAAATGCCGGATAGCGGATACATATGTCCCCATGCGCCGGCACACCAGAACAAGGCATCGAGTGGATTGCCGGTGGCTGCCGCTACGGCATCGGCGACACAGGCCGATATCGCCACCGGATTGGCAAACAACGCCGTTTCAGGACTGGTAAAAAACGCCAACAAATCGTTGTTCCAGGTCGGATCGAGTTCCGAGACATACAGCAAATCAAAATCCCGGTAGCCATCGCTGTTACAACGCCCATCCCAAAACAGATCCAGCAGGATAGTCAACGGAAAGGCGAAGTAGTGATAATTGAAAAATGACATCTCGCTGGCATCGAAGTCGGCCTTGCCGGTAGTGGCAATCAATCGCACATTCGAGGCACTGAACTTATGGCCACCCAAGGCCGGTGAACACCAAGGATTGCGCACGATTTCAATCAGACGGGCCGGATTCCACAAGCCCAGGGTCATGCCCAATTCCGGAATGCCCCTGGGATCGGTGCAGAAGCAAATCTTCTCGTCTGCCGCGATACTGGGCACATTGCCACCGCCCAACGACGCACCCGCCGCTCGAATCGGAAATAGGCAGCTCCAGCAAATATCGGTAATCAGTTTCCCCGACCACAGTTCGGCATCCGAGCACAACGGATCGACGTTATTGGTGGTGGTTTCGGCAACAAGCGGGGTTGCCAGCGTCATCAGCAACCCAAAAACCCAAGGGCAAACACTTTGCTTCATGACCGTTCTCCTGTTGAGACGGGCAGTTTTCGTTCACGAACCAGCAGATGGTTGCCTGATTGTTCGACGACAGCCGGCACCTGCTGTAACTGAAAACGACTGCGCACATCCGGCGTCAGTAAATACACCGGTGCTTTCAGCGTGGTTTCCAGATGCTTTAAACTGTCCCACCCGGACTGGCGCGGCAGCGACGTGGCCAAATACATTACGCGGGCCTGTTTGTCCTGGCAGGACTGATGCTGAATCAGCTCAACTTGAGCCGGTACCGTAGCATCGAACACCATCAGGCATAAACCAAACGGCATCTTGTCCAAGGGATTGATGGTTTGTCCGGCACGGATAATCCATTGACCGTTCGGCGCCGCCAGATCGCGCGGGACGGTGATGGTCATATCCACGGTTCTATTACGATCAGCCTGAGCCGTGGGTAACGCTTCAAATTTTTGCTGTGCCCAGAACCGAGCGATGGCCTGTTGCTGTTTTTGCTTCCAGTCGATGGAGGCCATCCGGCGTTTGAGTTCTTCGAGGAAGTCAATCTCGGCAATTTTGGTGACATCGCCCAAGGTTCCCAAGTCGCCCTGTTTGT
This sequence comes from Methylicorpusculum oleiharenae, assembly GCF_009828925.2. Taxonomy (NCBI): domain Bacteria; kingdom Pseudomonadati; phylum Pseudomonadota; class Gammaproteobacteria; order Methylococcales; family Methylococcaceae; genus Methylicorpusculum; species Methylicorpusculum oleiharenae. Next base: position 1,960,448 of record NZ_WUTY02000001.1, on the reverse strand, counting down.
CGGCTTTGAGCTGCTCGTCCAACCAAGCCAGGCTGCTGACACCGCGCACCTGTAGACGGGGCTTCCCGTCAACTTCGACGACAATCGCGGGTATCGACGACACGGACCAGCGTTGAAAACGCGTGGGATCGATGAAGATATTCGGCAGTGGATCAATGTCTTTCAGCAAGCGGTTGAGGTCCGCCATCAACGCGGGGAGTTTTTGTGCTGGTTTTGGGCCGCGAAACACCAACAAGACATCATCCCGGCCTGCGGCCTCTTCGAAAATACTTTTAAGCACCTTATCGCCGAGTGAAAACGAGACAAACAGCAGTGTGAGTGGTTTGCTCGAAGGGGTTATCGGCTGGTCGCTGGCCAATTTTGTCGATCCAATTGATAGTGCCTCTGTTTGGATCGCCTGCGAGGTTTCTAAAACTTGTTGCGCCTGGCGTTTCACATCCAACTGTTCAGATTGACCGTTCAACCAGCCAGGACGAGGCTGGCCTTCCAAGGCTTGCAAGATGGCCTGAGAACGTTGCAGCCAGGCTTCTTCCGCCTGAACCGCTTGCACAACGAACCAGCAAAGCAAACAGACCGCCGAATTCCGCCAAGGAAATTGAGGGGGCTCAAAACAACGCATAGGCCCGCCCAATCACTTGATGGTCGTAGACATAGCCCCAATACCGCGAATCGAAGCTTTTGTCAGTTTGCCCCGTCACCCAATAGGCGGCCAAAGGGATGGTTTCATGGCGTTTGAATTGCGCCACCGGCTTGTTAAGTTTCTTCGCCAGCGGTAAACCATCAATGACCGGTTTGCCGTTGACCGTGGTGTGCTGCGGATCGACGTGGACGGAGTCACCGGTGACCCCGGCGGCGATTTTGACGATCACGTGGCCGTCTTTGAAATACGGCTCCATGCGTTCCGCCCGAAACGCCATCAAATCGCCGCGCCAGATATCCTTGTTATAGGTATCGATCAGATAAACCCACTTGTCCGGCAAACAGCGATCGACCTGATCGTCACCGCCGATCAGAAAGCGCTGACCGATGTAATACTCTACCCCCAACACCAGAATCAAAAGGGGCAAGGCCTTGAGCAGAAAGGGTGCCAACGGCGGTTTAGCGGGTTTGGTAGACTGCTCTCGTTTGTTCATACGCCGGTCCATGCCATTACCTACCCACTTGCCGAACATACACATCTTCGGGGGCCGCAACGACTGCCGTGGCGTCGATGACGAGATACCCGGCATCGCTCAGCTTTTTGGCCTGACTTTGCCAATCGTCGACGATCCTGGCCATGTGTTCTTGACTGGCAATGGGCGGTATCGATTGAATCAGCTTGGCCCGATCCAGCACGAAGACCGGCGTCACCAAATTTAATCGAGCCAGTGGTTGTTGAAGTTGCTGATGCGCTGCCAGCCAGCCGCCGATGCCCCCCAAACAGGCGGCTATTAACACGTTACTGAGCACTAGCAATTTAGTAGCCACGGCTGATCTCCCGTGGCTTGGCTTTCCGGCTTTCGATAAGCTGTTGAATGGCGTCACCCAGACTTAGCCCTTGCCGCCGTAATTGCTTCAGTGCATTGACATCCTCAGGCTTGGTGGAAAAAAGAATGCGTTTAAACGGATCCACGATCAGGCGGCCAATACCGGAACCCATTTCGGTAATGAAGAAGATTTCCGAATACGCACCGGGTAGGGTGTGGACGGTCTTTAATAACTCATAGCCGCCGTCGGACAAGGGCAAACGTCGATCCTGCTTCATGCCTTCGATGACTTCGGCCTTCTGTCCCAACAGATACATGTTGGCCGAGTTCTCGACGATGGCGCGCCCTGCGGCGTTGCGGTATAAATCGTTCACCGACTGGGTAATCGTCACCGCCGCACCGCCGTATTTCCGAAAGCGCCGATAACCGTGCTCCATAAACTTAGCCACATCACCTTCAGTGAGTAAATCCCAGGCTTCGTCAATAATGACGATCTTGGGTCGGTTGCGTTCGCCCAGATACATTTCCTGCTGGATCTGGTAGATCAGTTGCAGTAAGACCACCTGCTGCAGATGCTTGCGACCCTTGAGTTCCTCCAATTCCAGTACGGTAAAGTCACTGGCGAATTTGGCGTTGTTTTTACCATTGAAGTAGCGGCCGTATTCGCCTTGGGTCGTAAACGGAAACAACTGTTCGCCGACATCCTTTAGACGCTGATCGGTTTCGGCGCAGAGCTGCCTCGCAATGTCATCGACCGACATCGCTTGGGCTTTTTCAGTCCACAGCTGTTTGAGGATGCGTTTGAGCCCTGCGGTTTGAAAGTCGGTTAATTTCTCGGTCGGTGCCGCCATTTGACTGACCAAACCGGCTAACATATCGGCTTCTTCCTCGAAGTTCTGCACGATCTCGAACGGGTTCATGCAGATGTTAGAGCCGTGGGTGAATTTGACGAAGTCGCCTTCCAAGACCTCGCAGAGGTTTTCATAGGAGCGGCCGACATCGATGGCCCAGATCTGCGCCCCTTCGGTCAAATAGCTGACAATGATTTCGTTAGTCAGGAAGGATTTGCCTTTACCCGATTCGGCGGCGATGCACAGGTTATAGTTGCCGGTAGTGTCGAATAAGGACACGGCCATGTGTTCGCCATTACGCGACACAAAATTCAGGGTCGGCGTGCCGGTACCGGCCCAGTCGCCGAACAGCGGCAATAACGGAATCGCATGCCGGGTGGCCAGGGTGCGGTAGCGTTTCAAATCGGCAATCGCGGAGCGCTCAGGCCCGAACGGCAAACAGTTCAGGAAAAACGGCAGGCAGAAATACTTATCCTCCAGCAACTGAAAACCAAGCTCCCGGAAATACACCCGGGCATTGGATACGGCGCCTGCTTCTTCGGCTTCGTCACAAAACAACAGCACGCCAAAATAACTGCGAATCGGTCGGTCACCGTCGCCATAGGCTTCGAACAACACATCGAAGTGCTGTTTGCGTTGTACCAACACCGGCAAAAAACGGGCAATCGGCGTGTTGACCTGGTTGGTGATGAACTGCCGCATGCCTTCCTGTTGGGTGCGGGTGGCTTCAGCATCGGGGTAATGCAGGGTCAGACTGAGTAAGGCATTTTGCCGAATGCCGCGGGTGCCGGACAGAATGTCACCCAAATAACTCTTGGCGCTGCCGAAATAAAAATGCTCGGGGGTGCGTTTGGCGGACAAGGTTTTAACCCGTTTGTTGCCCAGCCAAAGCCCTTTTTCATCGGTCTGCAAGGCATTGTCGTAATCTAACAGCTGATCGCGGATCAGTTGAGTAGGATCACATTCGGGGACGACCCGGTCTTTCCAGCCGGCATTGGGATACCAATTCAGGAGCGTATTGAGTACGCGCACATACTGATCGCTAGCCAATACCGCGGGACACAAGCCAATGGTAGACAAGGATTGTTGAGTCGCCAGCTGTAATTCGGTGGCGCGGCGAATCTCGGCTTCACTCGGGCGCGAGTTGGCCATCGGCAATTTCACCGTGACGATGACGTGGCCGCGTCTTAGCCGCGCACCCGAAATCGATTCCGGGGGTTGAGTGGTACCTTGCCGCAGAAAATCGATGCTGGCCTGGGTCATGGTTTTATAGGTCGGCTTTTGCTGCTTCAAACGCCGGGTTTGCATCACGGCCAGCGCTTCTTCGATATCGGGTGACGTCCACAACGAGACTTGTAATAACGTTTCAGTCGGCCAATCCTGATTCAATAACACATTGACCCGAGCTGAAACGCTAGGATCGGCACCGGTCAAGGGCTGACAGATAAAGCCAAAGCCGAGACTGTTGTCTGCCAGCAAAAAGAGATGATGCTCAGCGTCATAGGCCAGGGTAGAAAACAGGTTGTCGGCGCTAGGCAAACGGGAAGAACTCATGTGGCCTCCTGTACATATAAACGGTGCCTGCGATCGGCCTGATCCTGGGTCAATAAACGAATCGTGAAGGGGTAACGGCTCACCCGAACCGCACGATTTTTACGCAACAACTCGCGCGCCCTGGCCGGATGACAGGGATTGAGCGGTTTGCCAGCGGGACATTGCACCTGCACCGTGTGATGATTTAGGCGTCGAACCGGTAAGCGGCGGTTGCCCGCCGCCTTCTCGGTGTTGTCAGGTATGCCGGTACGGTTTGACATATCGCGCCTAAAGAGTGGCCGTGACGATATTGGTGATAATGGTCGGTGCGGCAAATAAGCCCACGCCGCTGGCAACACCGAGCACAAAGCCCATGATGCTGCCACGTACCACGCCGGCCACCAGACCGACAATCACGAATACAATGGCAATGATGCGGCCGAGCAAACCTTCAACCCAGCCGGTCAATAAGGTCCAGACATTGTTGAACTCGGTACCTCCGGTACCGGCCATGGCGTCAGGTGCCAACAGAACAAAAAACAGAGAAACCAAAGTCAGCAAGACTCCGGTTCGATACGATGCTTTCATGGCGAACGCCCTCACAGTTGCTTGAAAAAGACAGTGGCCTGTCCTGTCTCGGACCTAAGGTCCGGCTCAACTTGAAGCTGTCAAACAGCTTCTGAATCGGTTGCCCGCTGCTTGCTCGCCAAGCCCATCAAGGCACGACGGTGAAATTAACTAAGGTTAATGCTGGTCTGCGTTGTCCTTACCGAGAGGGAAGGGGCGTGCCTCGGTATCTAACGGATCACGTGCACTTGGCTTTTCCGGCAGGCGTTGTTCGATTTGCAACGGCAGTAAAGACGGACTCAAGGTCGGCGCGGCTTTGCCGATCAGCCAGCGCCGGGGCTCCAGTTCGGTGTAGACGTAGTTCGAGACCATCAAATCACCTTCGGCATCTTCCCAGGGCGCAATCCAGATGCGCATGACGTGCGAGGGCGTGCGAATCGGCGTGGGGTCGTCGATTTTAGGGACGGGTTGTTGCCGGGGCTGTAGTTCGAGTGCGTGGCTATCATCCTTTATGTTTTCGTCTTGTGCCGTTTCCACCAGAGCCTTATGGGTGACGGCATAGGCTTCAGTCGTCGACAAACAGTGCGGTTGGTCCGGCATGCCTTTGCAACCGTATTGGGTCGCACAACCCGAGCCAATGGCAATGGCCAAGAACAAGATCAGCAAGACGCCACGCGGTAACAATTTCAGCTGTTTCATGGTTTGACCTTCGCTTTTTGAGTATCCGGCGCCGACGAAACGCTGGCCTGTGTTTTGGGTTTATTGGTCAACCAATCGGCTAACAGGTCAGGTGCGCCACTGTGCGTGCGACCATCGGGGGCAATCAGAAACGGCACACCTTTCAAATCGAATAACTTGGCGGTGACGATGGCTTTTTGCAGTGGCTCTTTATTGCAGGAGGTGAGCTGTTCGGTGGCTAAGCCGGTGTAATCCTGCTTTAACAAACGATCACGCACAGCATCTTTGGCGTTGGCAGCACTTGAGCTCATCTGACAGGCTAATTGCACAACGATGTTTTGCGATTCAGGACCTAAGATGGGAATCATCACCAGCTTGAAGGTGTATTGGTCCTGCAAGGCGTCCAGGTCTTTGATCACCTTGCCACAATACGGACAACGGGGGTCGATGAACACCACGACCGATTCCTTGCCATGACCGATGGTGACCGGCCCCAAATCATCGACATTCAGCTTCATGCGCGACAAGTCGATGCGGTTGGCAATGCGGTCGATATCGGCCAGCTCTTTAATCTCTTGTTGGGTCCAGACATCCATCAATTTGCCACCATAAAAGGCAAAACGGCCGTTACTGGACATGAACACGGTTTGCTCACCGATCTTGACCATCTTCAAACCGTTAATCGGCAAATCCTGCATGCCGTCGATTTTGATCGACAACAAACTGGCGGCTATGTCGGAGGCATTGGGCTTAGCTGGAGTTGCAGCCATGACGCCTGAAGTAAACAGCAGTAATGGCAGTAAATACAAACGGTTTAGGTATCGCATCAGATCGCTTCCTGGTCGGTGTAAGAAAATAGGTAAGGCTTCATCACTATCAAGGCCGTAACGGTGTTTAGGTGGGTATTTTGAGTTTCAAAGCCGTGCCTTTCTGCACGATGAAATTGACCTGGCGGGTGGCATCGACTTCGATGACCGGGTAAATCTCTTCGGCCATGTCCATGTAAAAATGCGACAGCCGCTCCATGGCATAACCCGCGCCTTTCAAAGCGCCACCTTCCATCGACTGCGAGGAAAAGGCATTTTGGAAGGGGGTAGTGCCGGATAAACTGCCCAAGCCACCGGTCATCAATACCGGAATCTGGTTACGGCCGAAGGCGTCGGAAAAGCCACGTAAAAAACCCGCCATCATGGCTTGCGCTAATAACGCACCTTGTTTGGACACTACCCGGCCGCGCACGCCGTTTTTACCGTCTTCGCCGGTGGCATAGGCATTCATCGGTACTTCGATGACACCGCCATCTTGACGCACACAGGAAAAGGTCTCACCGCGAAAGTAAGCCCGTTCGGCACTCAAATCGCCAAAGCCCGCGGCCAGCAGAAAACATTCGCGCACATCGGCATGGAAACGGTTGGGCAGAATGGCTTCCTTCTTGATGCGAAACAGCACCGGCATCGGTTCCTTTCGGGCTTTCTTGCCGGTGGGTGCGTCCAGACCATTCAGTAATACCCCGGTTAAAATACTGCCAGCAGGAATAAAGACTTCGCTGTGCTTGGCACTAGCCGCGGCTGTTGTCTTGCCGTCAGGGGGTGCGGCGGCTTTATCAGCTTTGATCACCCTGATCTGCAATCCAGCAGGCGATGCGTTGTTGGGTGCTGAACGTCCGGCCGAGGCGTTTCCACTGCCATAGCTGGGGGGTGGTGTGGCGTGTTCGAAAACGCGGGTCAGATCCTGTTGGTCGAGTGTGGATCGTGGCGCTCTGAATCGGCGTCCATCATCGGTAGCCTTAAGCCCCTCATTACCTTGAGCTGGTAATGTCGGCTTATTTTTCAGCGATTCGACTTCACCGCTGACCGCTTTCAGTTTGGCTTCATAGGCTTCTCGTTCGGCAGTGGTCCATTGTTTGAAACGCAGTTCATCGGATTGCTGTTCGCGCTTTTGCTGTGCTTCGATGGCCGTTAAGCGGCGGGCTTGCTCGTCATTTTTTTGCAGCAAATCGCGCAGCTGTGCGGAAATGCCGTCAATCCCCAAGGAGCGTGGGTCGCTGTCGGTCAAGATATGCTGAATCACCGCCTGTTTGCTGCTGGGCTTGGCGACTTCGGGCGATACCCAGGCCAAGGCAATAATCGTCGCCAGTAACAGGCTGCCGATACTGCCGACCGCCAGATTACGTTTGGCGGTGGGGCTCAGGCCTGACCACCAGGCATTGACGTTGGTCATTAGTGCTGCTCTCCACTCAACAACGAAGGTCTGAGTTCGATCGATGCGTCCGCTGAACGCCGGATCGCGACATACAGTTCGGTGGCTTCGTTTTGGCCTAATACGACTTTGGGCCAAGCAGCGACGGCCAATACCTCGGTTTGCGTGGTGGCACAGGCGCGTTCGTCGAGTTCGATGGGCGCCAGGCCGTCATTACGAGCTAGACCGACCAGAATCAGCATGTCCTGGCCTTCTAGCACCTGGCCGGTGTTAATCTGTAGGGCGTCTTGCAGGCACCGAAGTTGCTCAGTCTGTAATGGATTACGTAGCGAAAAACCCGGCGGCGTGTGTTGCAAGCCGAGCTCGCGGAACAATTTTTTCAGCTGGGCAATGTAGGCTTGTTCTTGATCACCCACACTTTCTCTTGATGCGTGAGCTTGCTGTTGGACTTTCGTCAGCAGTTTATAACTGTCTTTATCCAGGCTCAGGTGAATTTCCCGCGCCGGAATCCGCTTGGGGATCAAGGTCAGCGATAAGGCAATGTCGTGGTTGTCGCCGGGCGTGATATATAACGTCACCGGTGTTTCGTCGGCTGTTGCCACATAAACAATCTTGCCTTGGGTGCTGGTCGTGGCCTGACTGGTGGTGGTCACCACCGGATGGTCGAAGGGCGTAATCAAACGATTCAAATGCCCGACAGCAATCGGCATCAGTTCGTTGATGCCGGGTTTGATTTGGATATGCTGTGGGGCCACCGAGTTGGTTGAAGTCGCTGTTGCCTTAAGCGGCCGTTGAGCCGCTTTCAAGACACTGGCAGCCACCGGGGGTAGCTCAATACCGAAATCCTGCGTGTCTTGTGTGACGGAATAAGGAGCTGCTGGCAATCGCTCGGACTCAGCACTCAGCGGTGGTAATACGGTGAGCGGTAATTCCTCGGCAGATAAGGCGCTGCTGATGGCCATCAGGACAGGAAGTAGACGAAGTACTTTGTTCATGGCTATTTTCCTGCTGGCTGCGCGGGCCGGGCTTTCAAACGTTCCAGGGTTCTGGGCGCCTCGGGATAGACATCGATAAACTCCAGCCTGGGCCGATAGTTCTTGATGGCGATAATGAATTCGTAGGTGCGCGGCTTGATGTCGGGTTTGGAACTGGGGCCTTGGCTTTTCAGTTCGCCGCTGACGAAGACCTTATTAGTCTCGGCTTCGTAATCGACGTGACGCGGGGTAAAACTGATCGCCACGCGATCCATTTTGATCGCCTTGATCTGATCGGTCATGGCATCCAGCACCGTGCGATAAATGTCCGGCGCCAATAAGGGTTCGATGGCGACTTTCAGGAAATCGGCATTGGCGGGCGTGGTATTGCCCAGCAGTTCCGCCAGAAACAAGCCCCAGGACTCTTTAAACTCAATGGAAGCCGCGCTGCGGGTGACTTCGACTTCCTGGTTCAAGGTAGGTGGCACTAAAATGATACTGCGCTCGGTGCGCCAGGCGGCCAATGAAGTAATCACACAAATCACCAGCAAACCGATGATAATCACCCGGCTGAAACGGTTCTCCGTTTCATGGCCATCCCAGGTCTGTAGAAAGTCGGCTAACCTCATGGCAGGAACCGGCAGATATAAGGGTTGGGAATGGTCTGCGCGCGACTGGGCAATAACCCTAACCAATACAACGCATGCAAGGTATAGCCATCGGGGCGGTTATCGCGAAACCGGCGATAAAACTTCACGGCGATAAACCCCATCGCCAGCGCTGGCAAGAAATGATCGATCAACATGCCGGTCAGCATGCAGACCATGAACGGCACAATCTCATCCGCACTCCACAGCAGAATGTGAATCGGATCGTCGATGGTTTGAGGGATGGCAACGGGTTCCATAATGACCTCCGGTTGGGATGGTCATTATTGTGGCGAGAATTTTGGCGAGGTAGCCTGCAATAAATGGCTAATTCGCAATTTATTGCAGGAGGGTTCGATTTTTTTACAAGGTCTTGCTTCAGCTGGGCGGCAGTCAGTCAAACCCATAGGCACTGAATGTTTTCCAATGCCCGCAAACGCTCTGAAATTTAAGGGCGACATTTAACAGCTTGGCAGTGTCGTGCCGACAACAAGGGCGTTTTTGAGTAAATCGCTTGCTGCGGGATATTGCCCAACCAAGTACAGCTGACTGAATACAGATCAACTATCATAAAGAAAGCAGACGTTCAGTTGTCGCGTAATTTAGGTAATATTATCGTACGCTAACGACCCAAAGCGGTCAGCCAATTTATTCTGTGAATCCGATCATGCGATCTCAATAATCGAAAAGCGGACATTCGTTGATAAGGATCGATAAATGCTTCGCTATGACATAGTACATATAGCCATGCCGCTACAACCGCAAATGCCTGCGCACTTCGCAAAATATCATCCAACCTACAAACAAAACGGTACAGATCAGAGATTTTGACCCGCGCTGGCAATGCCTTGATAGGTTTAAACTTATAACTTGAATCCAAGCTTGTTAATCTAGCCCAATTCATTGAAATTCAGCGGAAGTGAGGCAATTATGCAAGAGATCATGGCTCACCCAATCGGTGAAAGCTTTGATTCCGGTAGTCGATCCGGTTGCGGTTGAGACCTTCGGGGGACGTATTCATGACGAATGGAATCCGCAAGCGGCGGTGACACCGCTAGGTCAGTTGTAGTTTTTTAATGATTACATCCATGTCAGTGACTTGTTTGACGAATGGGTATACAACTGTCCGTTACAGTATACGAGCCCAAATGCGCCAACCAAAATTGATGTTTTGGTAAGGTGTTCTTGTCGGTGCTCTCCGGTCATCAGCGTTATGCACACAACAATGCCTTGCTCGGCGCTGGCGTCAATCCGGGATTGTTGGGAATGAGCAAGGTGGTTAGCGAAGACTCGGTACGACGCAGTTTCAGCAAACTACCAGAAGAAGCTAGTATTGCCTGGTTGCAAGAAAGTCTCGAACGAGTATATGCGCCGGTATTAAGCGATCCATGGATTTTTGATGCGGATGCCACGATTATGACGGCTTACGGCGAGCCGGAAGTTGCGGAAGTCGGTTACAACCCGCATAAGCCGAGCCGCCCATCGCACACCTACCATACCTATATGGTCGCCATATCTGCACTTGATTTTGGAAGTGGAAGTCCGGAGCGGTAAACGGGTGGCTTCCAAACACAGCGCACCGGCTTATGGGCATTACTGCCGCGCGAGCATTGGCCGGCGTTGATTCGCAGCGATCGTGACTGGAGAACTGAAACCAACATGCGTGAAGCAGAGTAGAGGGAAGTGCCCTATTTATACAAGCTTCGCTTGACTAAAGGGACACGGACCCTCTTCGATCGACTCATGCGTGGTTGTGACTGGTTGGCTGCCGGGCAAGGTTGGCAAGGCGCTGAATCTAACTTGCAGTTCAGAGGTTGGATCCGCGTCCGCCGCGCTGTCGTTTCAAGCGACGTATCAAAAAAGACTTGGCGGTGGTAAGCCGACCGCAAGACGCCCCCCAACAACTCAGCTTTGCCGAACTGAGCGATCAGGAAGACGTTTACGAGTACAGGGTACTTGATCACCTCGTTAGCTCACGAAATCTTGAGCGTCGGCCTGTTATACCGCGACCGCGCAGCTGCTGAAAACAACTTCGACGAGTTGAAAAACCACTGGGGCTGGGGCGGTTTCACAACCCACGACCAGAAGTGTTGCCGCTCTATGACTAGGATTACTGCGCTGATTTGTAACTGGTGGAGCTTATTCGTTCGACTGGTCAACCCGAATCAACATACCGAAGCGATCAACAGCCGCCCGTTGATGCTTTACGCGATCGGCAAACAGACACGTCATGCCGGTCAAAACCGCTTGACCATTATCAACAAGCACGCCGAGGCCGAAAAAGTCGAACAACACTATCGCAGGATCGCCGCGTTCTTCAAAGCGCTTCGGTTAACTGCGGGGCAGTTGACCTCGATCCAGCACTGATACCGAATCTTGAGTTTGGAACTGGTCAAGTACATCAAAGGACGCCAACTGTAACCACCGAATTGCCTGCCAGCGCCTGCATAGGAGATTCAACAGCTCTTTTTAGGATGATAAATAGTAAATTAACCCCGCATAGCCGGGGGTTACCTTTGATTAATTAAATTGGATTAGAATTTGATTCAAAATAACTTCCCGTATTACCACAGCACAACAATTTCATTGCATGCTTTGGCTTTGCGCTGCACGAACGGATTGCTGAGTGACATTGCGGTCTTGGGAAGTTATTTTTGGCGAAAATTCTTACTCTTTGACCCTTATCAAATCATGACAGCCTTTGCAGGACTCGCTAAGCTTGCCGAATTGATCCTTGATGATGTTGATATCGCCTGTTGCAGCGCCTTTGGCCAACTCGTTGGCGGCCAGATTAAACTTTTCGGCAACCACTTTGACCTCGTCTTGCTTTTCAAAAAACTCGGGCTTCAGGCGCGTTTGTTTCCAGCCAATACCTTGGTCGGTACCCGGCCCATAGAGCTCACCCAAACCGGAATTGGCAGCCGCCGCAATCGCATTAGCGGCGGCAATCACCCGGTCTTTATCGAAATTTTCAGGATTATCCACCACTTGCTTTTTGATTTTCGCAGCATTCCAGCCAATGAACGAATAGGCTGATTGTCTGAATCTGATCTGCTCCTCTGTAGGTCCCGCTGTTGCGGCCAAGGTGGTTGCCGTTAATACGGATGCCAGGATTAATTTTGTTTTCATACGTTAAATTCCTCGACGGATAATAGTTATAAATTTAAAAACTGGGTTTTATTTGTGCGGTTTGGTAGTGGTTTTCGGTATCGTCCAAATAATTTGAGCCGTACCATACGCCCCAGGTCAAAGAGCCCGAAAGCAATACTGAAACGATCAATCGCAGGATTCCCGCCTTGTACGCGAGCGTTTCTATCGATTTATGAACTTCTTTCTTTCCAGTCAACATGGGCCTTACCAGATTGGTTTTTTTGACCCAGCGATAAAAAACAATCGCAACAACGTGTAACACCAATAACGCCAAAAGCGCATTGAAAGATTGGCTGTGAAATCCGGTGAGTCTATCGCTCAGTGATTTATCCACCAGGGGGTATAACGGGCCTTCAAAGCCGATATCATCATTGGCAAACAATCCGGTCAGCACTTGTGCTGTCATGACGGCCAACAATGCAAAAACCGACAAGGCGCCCAATGGATTATGACCAATCCCTTGCCAGCGGCCCCTTAGATAAGCCGTCAGTCGTGTATAAGTCGGGAAAAAAGTTACAAAACGCGCATGGGTAGAACCGACAAAACCCCACACTATGCGAAATACCAACAAAGCCAGTATCAAGGCGCCAATGCGGCCATGCCAATCAATCCAGGAACCACCGATTTTTGCGGTAACATACGCTGCCGTTACCGCCACAACCAATGACCAATGAAACAATCTGAGGGGCAAATCCCATACATGAACAGTAACTTTCATTGTCATTCACCGATTAACTGGCGTACTTGACTGTACAGCCATAAGGTTTAGTGCTGGATTGGGACACTTTTTTACCCGCGGCCAATTCGTCAAATGCGGCGCTGATATAGTTTTGCGCTTTGGCGATGTCAGCCTGATCCGCAGAAGCGATACTGTCGATACCTCCCTTGTAAACCAAGATGCCTTCAGGATCGATGATAAACAACTGCGGTGTATTCGTTGCACCATAGAGCTTGCCGATTGTTCCATCATGATCGAACAGCGTATTGGCCGGTGTTGCTCCACGTTCGTCATTCAGTTTCTGGGCCGTTGGGCCATCGAGATGGCCTTGTTTACCCGGCGCCGATGAAATGACTTGTATCCAGACATAGCCTTTATCGGCGGCTATTTTTTGCAGTTTCGGGATATTACCGCTTTGATAATGTTTAACTACAAAAGGGCACTCGTGATTAGTCCATTCCAGGACTACGGTTTTACCGCGCAAATCGGCAAGATTAATCTTGCTGCCATTGGCAGACTCAGCACCTGAAAATAAAGGCGCGGGCTTATCTACAAGCGGTTCGGCATTAAGCGACGTGCAGACAAAAGCTAAAACGACACTCAAGAAAGCCAGAAGTGAAAATCGATTTGAATTCATGTTGAACTCCATCAAAAAATGAACAGTTTGGGTAGGGGGAGTTAACTTCGCCCTGGGTTAAATAACTTCAAGATAAGTGACAACTAAACCATGGTGAACTCCTCGTTTGGTATGCTTTGATTAACTAAGACAAAAATCATTAAAAAATCAGCATTGACACAAGTGAACTGCTGAATAAAAAGCCGCCAATCAACTGGGCTCGCTTGGTCAAAGGTAAAGATGACCAGGCTTCAACAGCATCTTTTTTCTTTGACTGCCACCAGTTCGGGAAGCTGATTTTGGCAACTCGGAGTATGACGGTCGTCCAACGCCATAGACGGTAAAAAATGCATGTAAACAACATCAACATCAGATAGAAGACGATGACCTGGGTCGTGTGATGACTCGTCTCGAAAAAATGATGAACCAGTTCATCCAACAAAAATTCAAGTAATTCATAAATATGAATCACTATCCACATTAATCCGTGGGTGACTTCCAGCGGTGCCAAAAGAATGAAGAAAATCCCCATGAAAGTAGCTAGTTTTTTTCTTTGAAGTTCTCTTGACATAAGTGTTTACCGTTTGAAAATTACCCGTCTATTTATTCCTTGAAGGTATCTGTTAACTTGTCTATACAAAAAAAGCAGGAACTTGATCCTTCCTAATTCCTGCTGAAGCTGATCCTTCAGATACGAGGTGGGAAACTGTCATGACAACTCTTACAGGTCTAGCCGATTCCCTCAAACTGGGACTTGATCACACCGACTCCCCCTCTCGTCGTTGCTTTATCCAGTTCGCTCGTTTCCTTCAAAAGGAAAATAAATCCGTTTGTATCCTCCTGAAACTAATATTACTTTTTGACACCTCTCGCTATCGGGTAACCCGTCAGTCAGTCAATGAAGAAAAATCAGACACAGCACGGATTACGATATCCGGCGTCAATATCTGAGGTAAAACGACCGGTTTCGTCGACGATCCTCCCGGATAAAAGATATAAAGCGGTACGCCACTGCGGCCGAATTCAGAGAGCATTTGGGTAATCCCGGGATCTCTGTTGGTCCAATCCCCTTTAAGGTAGGTGATGCCGATCCGCTTAAAGGTGTCGAGGACAGAGGTTTGACTGAGCGCTACTTTTTCATTAACCAAACAACTGATACACCAGGCGGCGGTGAAATTAATGAATACGGGTTTTTCCGAAGTCAATAATTGCGCCAGTCGTTCACTCGAATAGGGCTCCCAGTTCCTTTCATTTGTATCAGCCAATGAAGCTGAAGATGAGGGCACAGGTTTGTTTTTAATGCCAAGATAACTACCGGACACTGATATCAACAGAAATACAATGGCTATAGTTGTCCCGGTAAACCGTGTGCTCTTGCTGCCATATTTGGTGCTTTCATAGGCCCACGCAGCGATAGCCAGAGCAATCATGCCGCCCAATCCGATAATCACGGCATCAGGTCCAATCTGTTGAGTCAGCACCCATACCAACCAAACAGCAGCGCCGTACATCGGAAAAGCCAATCCCTGCTTTAAGCGGACCATCCAGGCACCGGGTTTAGGCAATAGCTTCTGTAAAGAAGGCCATACGCACAGCAGTAAATAGGGTAATGCGAGACCCAGACCCAAGCTGAGCAATACAAACATCAGTAATGCAGGCGGTTGGGAAATAGCAAAACCTAATGCCGCCCCCATAAAAGGAGCCGTGCAAGGGGTGGCAACCAACGTAGCAAGTACACCGGTAAAAAAACTGCCGGTATAACCGGGACGTTCACTCAACGAGTTACCAATCCCTGCAACCGAACCACCGATTGAAAACAGGCCTGATAAATTAAGACCGACAGCAAACATCAGGTAAGCCATTGCCAGAACAAATAAGGGTGATTGAAACTGGAATCCCCAGCCGATTTGAGAGCCGCTCAATTTTAATATGATCAGCACGCCGCCAAGCAGCGCAAAGCTGACCAGGATGCCCAGCGTATAGGCCAATCCATGCAAGCGCGTTGTCAATGGGTCCTCATTCGCCTGTTTGATCAGTGACAATGCCTTAATGGAAAGTACTGGAAAAACACAAGGCATCAGATTAAGTATTACGCCGCCTAAAAAGGCCAACAGCAAAGCGGTCGAAAGTACAATGTCAGGGGTATGTGCCACCGGTAGTTTTGCTTTTAAAGCACCCGGCAATAACGTAACGTCGATCGTATAGCCTCGAGTGACCAAGCCTTCAGAATTTTCTTCGGTGATCGTCAAAACGCCTTTCAGATGATCATTCTCACCCAGTTTTAGATCTCCGGGCTTAAGTCGTAATTCAATCGCATCGCCTGCAAAAGAAAAGGGTTGCTCAGCACCATGAGAGACACCTCCCCATTCAGCCGGATAAAACCAGATGTCTTTGATAGCTCCTGGTTGCAGGCCGCTACCATTGATTTGCAGGATAAGATGCTCATCTGACGGCAGGACACTGATCGGCCACGGATTTGGCACAGGCAAGCGAATCAGGGCTTGTTCAATCAACGGATGACGGGTGTTGATGTTTTGTTCCAGCATTACGACGGGTAAATCCAGCGATAACTCGGCTTGTTGAGGAATGCATATTTCCTCACAAACCAGCCACTTTACTTTGGCTTTGACAGGAAATACGCCCCCAATTACGGTGTCTTTGGGGACTTTGATAGCCGTCAGCAACGTGACTTCGTTCTCATACCCGTAATTGGTTACCGGCCCCAGACTGATACGACTTGGCGTGGGCCATTGAATTTCGCCGACTGTTGCGCCATCCGGTACTTCATAATCGATGGTGGTTGCCAGTCCTGAATCGCCTGGGTTTTTCCAGTACGTGTGCCAGTGCGGGATAATGCGCTGGTGAATCCCGAGCAAGATGACATCCCCCGGATGGACGGCATCGGCCGATGCGATCAGTTGAACCTTGACTTGCTCGGTTGTTGCTTCGAATGAACCCGCTTGAACATTAACAGAGATTAAAGCCGTCACTAGGGATGCAAACAGCAGCATGAATCGGCTTGGGAGTGCGATACCGTTCGTTCCCGATCCTTCAACATGGCTCATTGGCTGTGGTCTGCTCCTTATTCCTTCTTCTGGCGTTTTCATGATTTTGGGCAAATGAATGATCATTGGTATTTAGCCGTAAAAGTTCTGCCTGCTTCAGGCTTTGGGTCATCTTTAACGAGTGTGAGTCCGTTCACTAAAAGTGCAATTACAATCAGGATTAATCCGATCAGGGTTCTGTTCATAAGGCTGCCCCAGCTTTTGGGTGTATGTGGGCCACTTGGCTTCACCTTCTCTAATATGAGCCAGACCATTAAAATAAAAAGAACGTCCCTGTTCTGTTTTATCTCAGGCCACCGTGTCGTGGGTACACGACAGCCAAAGCTCTTTACAGTTAATTCAAATGGCTGGACAAAAATGCTAGGGTTCGTTCCCACGCCAGTTTGGCGGCAGCCTCGTCATAGCGCGGCGTGGTGTCGTTGTTGAAACCGTGTTGCACGCCTTCATAAACATAAGCCTGGTAGTTGACGCCTGCGGCTTTCAATGCTGCTTTATAAGCCGGCCAGCCAGCATTGATGCGCTCATCCTCGGAGGCGTAATGCAGTAACAGCGGGGCTTTGATTTTTGCGGTTTCTTCGGTCGTAGGCTGACTACCGTAAAATGGCACTGCGGCGGCCAGATCGGGTATTTTTGTGGCCAGAAAGTTGGCTATTCCTCCGCCGTAGCAAAAACCTATCGCACCCACTTTTCCGTTGCCTTCCGGCAGGTTTTTCAACACGGCCGCGGCAGCCAGAAAATCATTGCGCGTTTTGGTTTGGTCCAGCGTGGCGAATAGCTCTCTCGCCTTGTCTTCATCGCCGGGATAACCGCCCAACGGAAACAACGCGTCCGGCGCAAAGGCAATGAAATTATCCAGGGCTAATCGACGGGTAATGTCCTCTATATGCGGATTGAGGCCCCTGTTCTCATGGATCACCAGCACCGTGGGCAGCTTTCCCGAATAGTGGGCGGGTTTGACCAAATAGCCGCGAAGCTTGCCATAACCGTCAGGTGACGGAAATTCAAGATATTGCGCCGTTATTCGGGCATCGGTGGCTGGAATTTGCTGAGCTTCGGCAAACTTTGGGCTCAATGCCTCGAGCAGAATTTCCGCACTCAGTCCGGCCGCTGCAAATTTCGCGGCCGAGGTTAAAAACCTGCGACGGGATATTTGGCCATGCACATATCGGTCGAACAGTTTCAATACTTGCGGGTCGAAATCTTTTGCAGTTTTACGCGTCATCGTTTCACCATGAATGTATTGTTTGTGATCATCGGGTTAACGTCGGTATAACCCGATGATGGACTGAAAAATCATTTACTTGGCGCGTCCACGGTAACCCGCAGTCAACACCGGAATACGATAAGCAGCGCCTCGGCCCACGACATAAAGGGTTTTCTTGTCGGCTCCGGCAAAAGCCAGATTCTGCGGTTTTAGCGGGATGGGGATGACACCCAATGCGTCCCCCTTGGCACTGAATACTTCGATTCCGGCATTGGATGCGACATATAAACGGTCTTCATCATCGACAGCCAGGCCATCAGCACCGCTAGTCCAGCCGGTTTCGCCGTCTTTCCAGCCTGCCAGCTTGGCAAAGTTTCGTTTGTTAGTGATGGAACCATCGGCTGCAATGTCATACGCTAAAATATGCTCGCCTTGTGTGTTTGCCACATACAGAACCGTTTCGTCTTTATTGAGCTGGATGCCGTTGGGGCGGTCGATGTCGTTAGCCAGTCGTTTCAGTTCACCTGCAGGCGAAATATGGAAAACCCCGGGTTTTGATGTCGGCGGATTGGGATTCTCTGGCGTCACTCGGGTCCCGCTGTCGGTAAAATAGAGGCTTCCGCTTTTATGCAGCACTAAATCGTTCGGACGTTGAAATGTCTCACCGTCATACTTTTCAGCCAGCGTTTTTTCTTTGTTCTTGGGATACAGGATGCCTACCTTGGGCTTCAAAACCTGCACGGCAATCAAATCACCCTCGGCATTAAATGCCAGTCCGTTGGCGCCGTTCGATTTTTCCAGGAAGGTCGATACTTTGTTGTCTGGCGCGATTCGTACGATTCTTTCTGCATTGGTTTCGGTAAACAGCAGGCTGCCGTCCGGATGCGCTATCGGACCTTCGGTACCGTTAAACCCGTCTTTAATCAATTCGACGACAACGCCGCCCGGAACGACGCCGGGAATTGGCGGGGTCACCGGGTCTGCGGCTTGTCCGGCCGAGACGGCCGATATTGAAACGATTAGGGCCTGAACCCCTTTATAAAGCAATTTTTTATATAACATTTTGTTTCTCCAAATCTTTATCAATTCATTTAGTTACTTGGGGCTTCGCCAAAACAGCGCAACGTTATTCAGCTTGTCATGATGAAGGGGCTTTACCGCTCGTGTTTATGTTAAAAGCTACTGCTGACTCGTACACCAAACCACTGAGGCCAATTGGGCGACCAGGTGTTCCAGGTTCTGGCAATGGGTTCTTGATTGTCAAAAATATTTTTTCCAACCAAAGAGACATCAAACAGCTTATCGCTTCGGCCGACACCCACAGAAAAGTCCGTAGTGGTATTGGCTTTGATATTCCCGTAGACCGACAAGGCATTATCCGAGTTATAGGCGCTGGTATAGGCTGTCGTAAAGCTGGTATGAAATTCAGCCTTACCCCATCCCAATGCTGCCAGTGGATAACGCACCTCAGGGCTGATATTGAAGGTAAATTGCGCTGCACCCGGCAGATTCTCGCCGGTTGCATCGTATGACGTTGGCGCTCCGGGATAGCGCTGTTCAACCGGTCTGATGGCGTTTTTAAAATCGGTATAAACCGCGTCATTCCACGCCCCTGAAAAATTAATCGATGTATAAGGGATGCCTGTATAAGAGCCATCGATTTCCACACCCATGATGCGAACGCCTGCAGCATTTCCGCTGCCTGAGATGAATACAGGTGGGGCGGTGGGGTTGGTCGATCGATCGATGTTTGTCGTGAATTCGTCGTAGATCAAAGCCGGTTGTTGATAGTCATCTATCTCCGTCCAAAAGAAATCGGTATGCAAGGCCAGCGTGTCGCCAAAGAGATTTGATTTAAAACCTATCTCAAAAGAATTCGCGGTCTCTTCTTCGATAGTTTGTACAAAACCATTCGGCACATCCAGGAATCCCGGCTTTTGGCTGAATCGCCAAGACACATAGCTGGTCAAATTTTCGTTGAACTTATAACTCGGACTGACGATAAATGCGGGTTGAATATCTTCAATCACACCTTTTTGGTAGTCCCACAAATTACCAATCCGGCCATTGCGAATAGACTTTGCCGCACCTATCTGAGCCCTCTGAACATTAGTCAGCGCGGCATAAGTAGCCCGATTGAAGTATTGTTGCGCCGCCGCATTGGCCGCTGCAACCTGATTGGGATCAGCCAGCGCACTGGCAGTCAAGACACCGTTGTTGTTGGTATCAAAACCACCTAATTGGATGCCGTTGACGGCAGACCTGTTCAAGGCTGAACCCTTGCCGCTATCCGTCAGGATTTGATTGGTCGTGAGCTTGCGTTTTTCGTAATTGACCCGCGCGCCGGTGGTTATGTTGAAAGCATCGGTGACATGCCATTCGCCTTGTCCGAAAATGCCGGCGGTATCATTTTCAATATTCCGGTTACGCCATCTGATCAAACTATCGGCGGAATCCGCCATCAAACTCCTGCCATTGGCATCGGCGTCGAGTATCGCGTATTGAGCATTACTGCCATACCAGGCACCGGCATCTTTACCGAAAGAGGTCCAGTTGTTGTAGTCCATATCGCGTTTCAGGTAGAGTGCGCCGGCTTGATAGTCGACCAGATCTTCAAATTTTGAACTGACTCTAAACTCCTGGCTGAAATGCAAGAATCGGGGTACATGTCCACCGGTATACATGCCTCTGTCAACATCAAATGGTGTACCTTCGTCATTGCCGGCCTGGAATTCGAAATCTCTGACTGCAGTAATCGAAGCCAGTTTGACGTCGCCGATATTCCAGTTGAGGTCGACCAAGCCACCTTTACTGGCCGTTTCGATGGGTTGGCCGCTGTCTTGATCGAACGCGTCGGTGCGAAAGTAATTGTCGAGGGTATAGTTTGGCTTGGCATCACGGAACCAGCGCCGGTTTAGGCGCACTTCAGGAGAGTTGTTTCGTGCCGTGTTAGGCGTGCCGTTAGCAAATTTACTCGGTAGACGGTCAAAAAAAGTATTGCCATTGAAGGACTCATTTTGTTGGGCATTCATGTCAAAGCTGATCCGGGCGCTGAAATCTTCGGTAGGCGTAAACAATAGCTGGACGCGGCCCGCTGCGCGATCACGGTTGTACCAAGTTTGATGCGGATTCGACAAATTCTCGTAAGCGCCATCGGCTTTATTGACGTGAATAGCACCACGCCAGGCCAGTAAATTGTCAATGACGGTGCCGCCGCCTGCCGCATCGGCAATGTAGCTTTCATACTCACCATAGGTCAGCGAGAAATTGGCGTCCGGAGCAAAAGAAGGATGTCTGGGCGTAATCGAAATTCGACCCATGTTAAAGTTCTTGCCGAAATCAGTCCCGGTAGGGCCACGATCGACTTCCACTTGCGCCAGATCGTAATGATCAAAACTGGCGAGTGGATTGTAGAGATACGGCACACCATCCATAACGGTGCCGATACTGGGATCCATCGCATCGACCAAGCCCTGCTTACCAAGACCGCGTAGCGATAGACTGCTGGTGCGCGCATTGCCGGGATCGAATTTCGCATTTCCCGAGCGCTTGAGGATTTGCTCCAAGTCAAACGCGAGTTCCCGCGATAACTCTTCACCGGACCGAACGGAAGTCGAAGCGGGCACATCTTTCAGCTTTTTAAGCCGTGGTTGGGCGCGAACCACGACTTCGCCCAAGTCATCGGTTCTGTCTTCGTCAACAGCAACTTCCTCTGTCAGCGATTCTTCAGGGTTCTGGGGTTCGGCCAAGCCCTCTTCGATAACCGTATCTTTTTCGCCGGTGATCGCTTTTTTAAGCGATTGATTCTCCTGCTTGGATGCTTCCAATTCCTGTCTCAAGCGGGCTATCTCGGCCTCTAGATCGGACGGTATTTCCTGGGCAAAACCAACTCCAGACCCTAACAGACAGACTCCTGTTACCAGCATTGCTGCGCTGTTAGTATTGAGTCTGGCTTTTGCAGTGTTATACCGCTTTCCATAACTCAAAATTTTAGCCACATCGGCTGCCAGCGAGCGATTGACGAGGTTAAATTGAGCTGTCGAGAGAGACTCCTCAGTTCCATCGACCCCACTTAGGTTATTTTCGATAGTCATGTCATTTCCCATTTTTTCAGAGATTTAGTGATTAAAAATTACGCTATTCCGTTTCTTGAGGCCAAAGCGAACCTAGCCAGCCAAACCTCGGGCTGGTTTAGAAATGGTTAAAGGCGAGGGTTAATTCCCTGGAGCGGTAAGAACCGACAATTTGGTAATTCCGGCGCGTTCAATGGCGGCCATGACTTTTGCAACGATCCCGTATTGCACCGCATCGTCCGCGTTCAGATTTAGCGCCAATTCGGGGTCAGCGGTTTTTCGTGTCAATAGCTCACCTTCGAAGGCGGACAAGGCAATTTCAGCTTTATCGACATACACTTTCCCTGCCGCATCGATGCTGATATAAACCGCTTCCTTTTCCTCCGGTGGCGCAGTTTCTGCAGTTTTTGGCAAATTGACATGGATTGCATTGGTCAATAACGGGGCCGTAACGATAAACACGACCAGCAACACCAACATCACGTCTACCAGCGGCGTTACGTTGATTTCACTCATTACGTCATCGCCATCATCTTGAGTTTTAAAAGCCATTATGCAGGCGCTCCTTTCGCGTGTAATTCGTCATGTGTGGCGTTAATGACCGGTTTTTTTACTGGGACTGTTTCTGACGAAACCGCTTTGATATTGACTTCGCCATTGGGCCTTTTGATGATAAAGGAAGTCTTTAAAGCCAAATGGACAAAGTCGATGGCGAAATCATCCAGATACGCCCAGATGACTTTGTTTCTTCTGATGAAAAAGTTGTAGCCGATGACTGCGGGCACCGCGACGGCAATCCCCACAGCGGTAGCAATCAGCGCTTCGCCGATGGGACCAGCGACCACTTCCAAACTGGCTGATCCGCTTTTGCTGATACTGGTAAGAGCGCCCATGATGCCCCATACCGTGCCGAAGAGTCCGACGAAAGGTGAAATACTGCCAATGGTAGCCAATATCGCCAAACCGCTTTCCAAGGAGCCGCGCTCTTTCTGCATTTGCTGGCGCAAACGACGGTCGAGTAATTCTTGCCGATCACCGGTATGTTCCAGATCATGCGTGGTCGTTCCCCCGTCAGCTTCTACCAATGTAGTGAATCCGGTAACGGCCACTCTGGCTGCCGGGCCTTTATATCCGGTCAATGCGGCGGCTTGTTGAAAATCGTGAGCACGCCAAAATTGCTTACTGAAAGATCGGTTGTAATAAGCTATGCGCAAGTGTTGTATGCCTTTGATCAGAATCAATGCCCATGTCGCTACCGAGAAGGCGATGAGCACATCCAACGTGCCATCGACGATGACTGAGGAAGAAAAGTCCAAAGCCCCTTGCGTTGCATCAGCAACCGGCGTTGCAGCTGCCAAATCATTGACCGGGGCTGTCGAAACTGACTGAGCCACGGCATCGCTTGCCGGTGATGTATTCTGAGTCAGTGTCTGCGTGTTACCGGCGAGCGTTGATCCCTGCTGCGTTGATGGGAGTGGTGGGGTGGCCGCAGTCGTTGTCGATGCGGGAGTTGCTAAAGAGTCAGCCATAGTAAACCTCAATTTTTATAGTTTAAAAGTAATAGGAACCGTAACCCAACCGGCAATAGGCGTTGTTCCACGCATTGCCGGTACGAATGACCATTTTTTAACCGTCCGTGCGGCTTCGTCGTCCAGCACTTTCTTGCCACTGGATTTCTGTACCGAAACACTGTCGGGTTTACCGCTGGGCAGTACATGAACCTTCATCAGGACTTTACCCTGCCAGCCTCTGTCCATCGCTATCTCTGGATAAACAGGAGGCGGATTGTTCAGATAATTGGCACCGGCACGGGGTTGCGTGACTTTTTCAACGACGGGTGCTTGTGGTGCTGGTGTATTGGAAACAGGCGCTGATTCACTGACTATAGTGGGTTGGGGAATCGGCTCTTCGACTATTTGCTCGACCGGCTTGGGCTTGATTTTGGGTTTATCCGGCTTTTTTAAGGGCACCACCTTGGGTTTGGGTGGTTGCGCCTTGACTTGCGGCGGCGGTGGGAGCGTTATCGGTTTCGGTTGAGGTTTAATGATAGTGATCTCTACCTTGTTGGGCTTGGGAGGCTCGATCAATGCTGGCTGATCGAAGCCTGTATCGAATCTGTCGACAATGGCGGTGTGTATAAAAACCGATAAGGCACCCAGTATCAGGTAATCAACAAAATTTTTGTCGTTGTTATTCGTATCGCTTTTAAAGTTGCTAAGTACCGCATTGGTCACAGCACTTGCAACTGGATTGGTTTGCAGTAGATTAAAATCCGGCTTAAATGGCAATATAAGTCCGGTGATCCCCCTCTTATGAACTTGATTATCTAAATCAAATGGCTGCAGACTGATTGATGGATTACTCATGCTATTCCCCTAGAACATTAAATCGATGTTCATTGTTTTCATGACGACGACTTTGCATCGTTGCTTTTTCAAGCCGACGTTTACGCGGTTTAATATGTATAATGCACAAGCTATGCCATTTAATGGTAATTTATAAATTAATATTTTTTTATCTTATAAAACAGATAGATAGAGAATCTCTTTAGGCTTGATTGAGCCTCTGAACAAGCCTTGGTCACTACTTGACAGGGTGATGTCCATTTTGGAGTGTTTTCTCAGCAACAAAGTGTTTAGTGGCTGTATTCAGGGCAACAGAATCAGTCTTGAAAGTTCAAGATAATTGGGGGGAAGGTACTGCTGGAATGCCCTTGCACAAGCCAGCAGGTTTTCCTCAAATGGCAGAGAGCGTAAATCCTAAGGATCATGAAAAGTTTTCATTTACCTTCGAAGAGATGAAGGTCTGGTTGATGTAAAAGCGATGCCTTTGTCTCGACTGCTGGCGATAAGGCTCTCGGTAATATATCCTATAGAAAATCTCAGTATGAACAAATGTCGTCATACCCACAGGGAAGCGGGTATCTACGTGAATGGGTGGCAGGCTTTGAGCTATCCATGCAAGCATGGTTTCCGGCAAGTCCTGCCGGAAAGGCGACGTAAAAAACTTAATGATGCTTTTTTGTAAACATAGCCTTCAGATCGTCAACGACCAGATACAGAGAAGGGATCAATATGAGGGTAATCACGGTGGCAAACAGAATACCGAAGCCTATCGATATGGCCATAGGGATCAGCATTTTTGCTTGTCGGGAAGTTTCAAGAATCATCGGCATGATACCGAAAAAAGTAGTCAGCGAAGTCAGTACTATGGGCCTAAATCGTTGTACGGCGGCCATTCTTATCGTTTGCTGAGCCGTCTTGTTACTTTCGTGGCGCAGTTCTTTAGCATGATCTATCAATACCAGTGAGTCGTTGATAACAATACCCGATAAGGCAACAATTCCTAGTATGCTGATTAAACTCAGATCATAGCCCATCAGCAGATGGCCGAATATAGCGCCTATAGCGCCAAAGGGAATGGTGATGATGACAATCAAGGGTAAGGAATAGCTTTTAAACGGAATGGCGAGCAGGACGTAAATTGCGAACAAAGCGATAGAAAATCCAATTTTAAGGCTGTCCAGACTTTTTGCCATCTCCGCCTGTTTGCCCTGAAAACTGAATTGCAAACCTGGAAATTGTTTGACCAACCCAGGCAGTTCAGTCAATTTAAGATCGTTCATAATCTCTCCAGCGTGACCATTCGCTGCTAAATCGGCAGTTACCAGGTTGATCCGGCGGCCATCCCTGCGGGAAATCTGGGTAAAGGCTCGGCCTCGTTCGACATGCACTGCCTCGGTGAGCGGTATTTCCTTTTTATTCGCACTCCATATCAACATGGAATCGACGTTTTGTAAGGAAAGGCGTTCTGACTCGGGTAATCTGACCATGATTTTCATTTCATTCCGGCCGCGTTGCTGCCGCAAAACTTCGGCACCGAAAAAGGCGTTACGGACTTGGCGGGCTACGTTTTGAGGCGTCAGTCCCTGACTGAGTCCTTCCGAGCGCATTTGAAAGTCCAGTTGCTCCTTGCCGGCACTGATTTCGTTTTTGATATTGATCGCTGCCGGGTATGAGCGAAGTATTTCTGCTAACTGAGCGCTGGCGGCTTCCAATATTTTGACATTGCGATGATTCAATTCAACCGTGATGGCGGCACCGGAACCCGGTCCGCCGAAATCAGATTCGTAGACGACTGATTCGGCGCCCACGATTTCCCCGGCTTCTTCGCGCCAGCGCTGGGTAAATTGCTCGGTACTCATGATTTTTTCCCGGATTTCGGGGGGAGCAAGATAAGCGCGTACATTGGCAATATGACCCCCGGCCATGACGCCCGGCATGCTGGAACCTAATTCCGCAAATACGCCGATCAATAATTTATCGCCATCAGGAATAGATTCAGCCACCCGTTGCGCGGCTTCGGTTAAATGTTGCACGACGATTTCGGTTTGCTTGGCCGGTGTGCCAAAAGGCATCGAGACAGCAACTCTGGAGAAATCCGATTCGGTTTTGGGGAAAGCGGTGAAACCAATACGGCCGCTAAGCGCAAAAGAGAAAGTGGCAAACAGTAGCGCAAAACCAAACAATACAATCAAATAATGGTGCTGCAGGGACCAATCCAGGAAAGGGCCGTAACGGTGCAGAACCCAGTGCCTGAAAGCTTTGCTGAATTTTTGTTGATAGGTATGTATCCAGGCTTCAATGCCGTGAGCTTTTGGTTTTTTAAGACGGCTGAGGTGGTTCGGCAAAATGAACAAGCTTTCAAACAAGGACAGCAGAAAAACGGTAATGATCACCAACGGTACCATCACGTAGATTTTGCCGGTGACTCCCGGAATAAAGAGCAGCGGCATGAATGCGGCGACATTGGTCAATATACTGAAGGTTACGGGCATGGCCATCTCTCGCGCGCCTTTGACCGCTGCCTCGTAAGGTTGCATACCTTCTTGCAGATAATGGTAAATATTTTCTCCAATGATAATGGCGTCGTCGACAACAATACCCAAGGCAATGATAAAAGCGAACAGCGATATCATGTTGAGCGTAACGCCGAGAGCAGGCAAGATCAAAAACGAGCCTAAAAAGGCAATGGGGATGCCGGTCATTACCCAAAACGCAAGGCGTAATTCAAGAAACAGAGCCAGGGTAATGATGACCAGTGCCAAGCCCATGGCGGCATTGCGCATCAGCAGATCAATCCGTTGGTTATAGTCTAAAGAGGAATCACGCCTGACAAGCGCTTTGACTCCTTCGGGCATATCTAATTTGGCAGTCTCCATTATTCGCGTGACTGAGCTAGAAACGTCCAATGGTGATTGGTCGCCTACATTGTAGATTTGTATCATCACCGCCGGTTTACCGTCATAAATTGCATAGTAATCCGATATGTCGTAACCATCTTTAATTGCGGCGATATCCCCCAGCAACACTTGACTGCCGTCCAGCGTTGTGATGAGAGGCAGTTTTGCAAACTGTTGCCCGTAATCCTTTCGCTCTTTCATGCGCAGCAGGATTTCACCCGAGCCGGTTTTGATGCTGCCGGTAGGGAGATCAAGATTGGCATTGGCTATGCGTTGGGCAATATCACCCAAGGATAATTTATGACGACGTAAATTTTCCTGGCTGACCTCCACCGAAATTTCCATGGGTTTGATGCCGAACAAGTTGACCTGAGTAATGCCGGGGTCTTGCAGAAACCTATCCCTCAATTGTTCGCCCAATTCATGCAAGGTGCTCTCCGGTGCTTCGCCAAAGATAACCAGTTCCATCAGGGGGCGTAAGCCGGTAACCTGAGTGATTTGAGGTTGCTCGGCATCGAGTGGCAGCGTGGTGATGCGGTCAACTTCTTTCTGAACATCCTGAATGAAGCGCTGCATGTCAGTGCCGCGCAAGGTGGTGACAATAACCGTGGCTAATCCTTCTATTGCTGTGGAGTTAATGTCTTCGACCCCCTCCAGTCCGCTGACGGCCTGTTCTAACGATAAAATAATACCCTGCTCGATTTCTTCAGGACTTGCACCGGGATAACTGACACTGATGTTGACGGCATCCAGATCGGTGTTCGGAAAGACTTCCTGACGGATATTTTGCATAAACAGATATCCACCCACGACCAAAACCAGCATGGCCAGGTTGGCGGCAACCGGGTGCCCGGACATCCAGGATATAGGCCCATTTGAGATGGCGGGTTGTAGTGTTTGCATGGTCAGTCTAAGGGCGTCAGGATTGAGGTTTCGATATCACGAGAGCGAATGCGCATTCCTTTGACCGGGGCTGGCAGTGCGCTGGCGACGACTCGGGTTTTGGGAGGTAATTGATCAGTATCCAGAAAAAATCGGCCTTGTTCTGCCCAAATGGGTCGGATATCAGTTATATCCAACGTTTGGGTGTCATTGATAAGCCATAAATAGCGGCCGTCATGCAAAGCTGTTTCGGGGAGTTCATAAACATTTTTCAGGGGTTTACCCGAAATTTCCACCCGCACCAGCGTATCCAGCATCAAAGTGGGGGCATTTTTGTGGTTTGGCTTAAGGCTCAACGGGTCGTCAACCTCGACAATCAGCTTGGCCATGCGGCCTTCAGGATCAACAGCGGCTTTTAGTTGTTTGACAATACCTTCGCGGTATACACCGGGTCCCCAGGCATTATCCATGGTAATTTTGACGGTTGCGCCTTTGTTGCTGTTGATGCCGGGTATATCTATCCAGCGAAGCTTCTCTATGGGTAACGATACATCAATCCAAAAACTGTCAGTCGATGCCAGTTTTACCAGCGGTGTTCCGGTAGCCGAATTCGATACGCGCGAACCTATATTGGCATTGCGTTCTGTGATTACTGCATCGAAGGGAGCCAGGGTCCTTGTGCGCGCCAGTTCCAGTTCCGCTTGCTCGTAAGCGGCTTCTGCAGCATTAAGCGCTGATTCCGATGCTTCCAGATGGGGTTTTCGCTGAATGAGTTCCGCTGCCAGTTCATCTTCAAGATCCTTTCCGAGCATTTCGAACTCGCGTTTGGCTATAGCTTGCTGACCCAGTTCCAGTTTTAAATTAAAGCGGGCGCGGACCAATTCGTTTTTTGCACGCCTTAGTTTTAATTCGTAATCCTTAGGATCCAAGCGAACAATTTCTTCGTTTCTTTTTACCAAGCCACCTTCGATAAAGCGTTGATTAACCGAGATCACTGTTCCTTCGACCTGTGCGTTAAGATTCACACTTTGTGATGACATAACGTTACCAAAAGCAAATACGGTAGTTTGATGATCTTTGCTTTTAGGTGTTATAGCGTCCACTAAAGGCACTGTCTGCTCTAGCGGTTTTCGAGCAGCTCGCGGTTGATTGTTCAGCCAATAGGAGGACAGACCTCCCGCTATCACAATGATCAATAATGAACTGAGAAGAGTAAAAAATTTCTTTTTGGTAGTGGACATAAACGTTATTATCAGGACTGAGAGTGCGGAACTGACCAACCACCGGCCAATGAACGATACAAGTTGATTCTGTAATCGACTAATTCCTTCTTGGCACGCAGCATGGTTCTCTGCATGGATTGCAAGCTGTTCAACGTCGAAAGTATGCGTAAAAAATCGAAGGCGCCGTACGCAGATCGAATCGAGATATCTGCATTGGCGTCAGTGAGGTATTTCAATTGCTTTTCCAGGCTTTCCAGGCGTTGATGTTGTTGCGTTTCTTGTGCCAGTGCGTTCTCTACCTCTTTAATGGATTGCAAAATTCTTTGCCCATACAAATTAAAGGCCTCAGCGGTTAACGCTTTATTGCGGTCCACTTCGGCAACTCTTCGAGAGCCGTCAATAATAGGAATTACCAGATTACCGGCCAATGTCGACATCCAGTTGTTAAAAAAGGACTGCAAGTCGGGTGCGGTTGTGGTGATTCCCGCGGCCAGACTGATTTTGGGAAATCGGTCGGCAACTGCTGAAGCCACTCTCAAATCTGCTGCTTGCAAGCGGAAATAGGCTTTTTTGATATCCGGCCGACGTTGAATAAACTCAGATGTTAATCCGGTAGTCGGCAAGCCGTTGATATCCGGAAACTCCTCGGAAGCTTTTATTTTGAATTGGCCGGGTGCTTGTCCTGAAAGAACGGCCAACTGATTTTGCAGAACACTGATAAAAGCCATAACTGCAAATCTGTCGCCTATTACCCCTTCCAATAACTGCATCTGTTGATATACGTCGGCTGCTGTTGCCTGCCCGCCACGGAATCTGACGTTGACCAAATCGGCGTATTGTTCGTTGATTTTAATTTGCTCGCTAAGCAAGCTATAAAGTTTTTGTTGTTCCGTCAGCTGATACCAAATTCCTGCTATTTCAGCGGTTAAGGCTATTGCTGCCGTATGAATATCTTGCTCTGCGGATTGCACATCCAATTCTGCCGCTTTGAATCCGGCACGTATCCGTCCCCATAGATCGACCTCGTAACTGGCGGCAAGCGCCAAGGAGAAGTCGTTCATTGATGAAGTTAAGTCAGGGCCATTCCTATTTACATTGTTAATGCCGCTGAGTCCGCTTACAGATGGAATTAATTCCGCACCAGTTCTGGTTGCAATAGATTTCGCCTGTTCCAGTCGATCAAAGGTCGCCTTTAAATCCAGATTTTGGTCCAAGGCTTTCTCGACTAAATCATTAAGGGCAGGGTCGTTGAAGCTTTGCCACCACTTGTCAGGTGTCGCAGCACTTCCGGATATCGAGAATGTTTCCGGCAGGCTAACAGGTGGGGCGAAGTTTGGCTCGGTGACACTGCATGCCGTCATAAAATAGAAACCAAGAACCGGCAACTTCCTGAAAACAGGGGCAAACATCAAGCGCGTCCTTAATAGTTAACTTAAGTGAAAAACAATTCGGCATGGTCGGTATGACGGGTGGTTAAATGTTTGCATCCGGTCATTACATTAATCCACGCCTGACAAATGATTTAACGGCTATTCAGTTAAATCGACTTAATTAAGCATGAGAACAAATTGAGCCTTGGTTGTCGGTTAATGGCTACGAGTCTCATGTTCATATTGAATGGCCTTGTTTCAATTGACATTAAGTCGTGTAAGTGTCGGCATTTCCTTGGGAATAGTTCATAACCTTTTCTTTTAAACCCTGTTCGCCACTGGGAGGAGAGGAGAGCGAGAAGCGTTTAATCGTCCGGAATTTGAACAATCACCTTCCCTATGCCGTGTTAATAAATGCATTAACAACCTAATTACAAGTCAATAATCATGCCAGTTTAATATCCAGAAATAGCAAGGCTTCAGCTGGATTTGATAGCTGATATTGTTTGTTGAGCAACAACTTTTGGTTAAATACTGCGCAGATAACAACATTTAGGCTGAATTTTCTGACTCTACAAATTTCTTCAGTACGGTTAATTCCTGATTTTGAGTCGTTGACAGAAATACTTTTTGGAAGAGGGTAAAACTCCTGCTGCGTTGGATTTCGACGAGATTGAGTTATGCCTACGGCAAGCAGGTTAAGTTGATAGCGGCAGTGTGAAATTAATCCTTCTTGTACTGAGAAAACCGTTCGACTTAAAGGTACGGGCGTGTCTGTCGAGGATCGCTCTGAGTCCGTCTATGGGAGCTTGAAGGCAGCATCCATGCTGCTGACATCCTTGCAAACACATAGGCATCTTCTGGGAATCAAACGCTTTTTTTCGATCAGGCAGGAGAAAATAGTGTAATAGCCATGTAAGTTTGGCCCAAAAAGTGCGTTGAATCAGGCTGCTGAATATTCATTAACTTTAACGAGGGACATTACAATGAAAATAAGTTTCTTTTCAATTTTAGGGTTTGCATTATTTGCTTCAACAGCACAAGCGAATGTATTTGAAGATATAGCGGTGGATAATTCCAGTTATGACAAAGCTCAATTTGTTGGTGAGCTAAGCAGTTTGGGTGCTATTGAAGTTTTCGGCTTTCGGGGGTCGTTGTTCAACGGATTTTTGGTTGACAATGATGATGCAGACTTTTACAGCTTTCAAATCAATTCGCCCGGCCTATTAAAGCTGAGCTTACTTACCCCGGGAGCGGACCCCATTCTTGGTTTGTTTGATTCAAATGGCATCTTGCTGGCTGAAGATGATGATTCCGGGTCTCAATTGGATGCATTCCTGGAGTATTCCGTGTCTTTGCCGGGCACTTACATTGCTGCGATCAATGGTTGGACAGGAGATAACGTACTTGATTTCACGGTTCCCGGTGAATCCGATTTTCCTTACAGACTGCAAGCTGAATTCCAAAGTAATTTAACCGCAGTCCCTCTTCCTGCTGGAATATGGTTATTGCTCAGTGGTTTAGTCGGTTTAGTCAGATTAGGCCAACGCAAAACCATTTAGGAAGTAATAAGCTGTTTCGCATCAAACGGGCGCCTTTCCGGGCGCCCGTTTTTTTAAAGCGCGGTTTAACGGTTGAATAACTTGCCCAGCAATCCCTGTTCGTGATCTAAATCATCTAATTGCTTTCTTGCAGCAATGGCAAACGGTGAGTCAGGTTCCTTGTCAATAATCTGATCCAGTACCGCCTTGCTTTTTTTATCCAATAGTTCGATAGCTTTGAGTCTAACCGAAGGATAGTGGGCTCGTAAGGCAGCCAGTTCTCTGAGATAAGGTGTGGATTCCTTCAGTAGTTTCAGAATTACTTTTTCTGGATCATCGGTAAAAAGATCACGCACCAGATTACCGTAATGCTCTTGTTCGCGAATGACATCTCTTGGGTCAATCTTATGGGGTTCGGTGGGGTCGTCACAGCAACTCATGGCTTATCCTCGTGGTGTGGATGCTAACTCGATTTTGGCTGATTCAGGCTTATTTCTTGTTTGTCTCTTTCTGATTTTTGACAGGTATTTTTTAGCTTTCTAGGTCGTTAGAAATCCGAATCGCTTCAACCGGTGTCTTAAAATATTTCGGCTGATGCCCAATAGATTGGCGGTCTGAACTTGATTGTTTTCGCAATAGTCATAAGCCGTTCGTATGATGGTTTCTTCAAGGGTATCGAACAGATTGTCGAGTGGCTGTTCATACAAATCGGCCAGAATGTTTTCCAGCGATTTGAGCGAATTAGACGCAGAGCCATTGCCGGACTGATTTCTGGAAAAACTTATAACCGAAGCCGATAAATGTAAGTCGGCGGAGGTTACTCGGCCATTTTGACAAATTAACAAGGCATGGTGGATCACATTTTCCAGTTCACGAATATTCCCTGGCCAGGAATAATTGAGTAGTGCTCGTTCCGCGCTGGAGGCGATTTCAACATGAGTTAATTCCATGCGTTTTCCGTAACGGTCCAGAAAATGTTTGGCCAAGGGCAAAATGTCCCCTGGACGCTCTCTTAAGGGCAGTAAATCCAGAGCAGCGACATTCAATCGGTAATACAAGTCTTCACGAAAATGACCTGCATGCACTGCGGCAGCCAAATCGACATTGGTGGCAGCGACCAGTCTGACATCGATAGGGATAGGCTGGCGCGAACCGATTCTGACAACTTCTCTTTCCTGCAGAACACGTAATATTTTGACCTGTGCAGAAAGTGGTAAGTCCCCGATTTCATCCAAAAACAAGGTGCCGCCATTGGCAGATTCGAACCAGCCGCTCCGGCTAGCTACTGCGCCAGTGAAAGACCCTTTTTCGTGACCAAATAACTCACTTTCCAAGAGCGTCTCAGAGAAAGCGCCACAGTTTACAGCAACAAAAGGGCCATTGCTGCGGTGGCTCAATTTATGCACTTTGCGAGCAGCCAGTTCTTTACCTGTTCCTGTTTCGCCAATAATCAAAACTGTGGCGTCACTGGGGGCTACTCGTTCGATGTAATGTAGAAGTTTGCGGGATGCGGGATCATTAAAAACCAAAGCGGTCGCCCGAATAGATAAAGCATGAGAGTCCGGATCCGGCAAAGTAATCAGCGGTTCTTCCTGTTTATCCGCCATATCTCTGTTGAATTGATCTTTGATTCTGAAGTCATTTAACATAGTGGGTTTCGATATTGTGTTTATGATCTAAAAAAAAGATTGTTTAATCAATTCTTTGCTCTGTAGAGTCGATCAGAATTAACCCATCAATGCACCAATTGACAGGGGGTGGGTGCGAAAATCTAATCTTGCTATTGATCTATGTTGAAATACAGTGGTTATTTAAAAACCTATTTATTGCCATTATGACAGTGTAAGCAATTAATTTTAAATGACTATTTGGCATAAGCTTATCTAATAATTAGTTAAGCCTTACTGTTGGCAGAGTGTTTAATAAGAAGCACAACATCAACAGTTATTGCTGGGTCGTCAGCAGAAACAATGATGGAAAATTAGTTTGATGGGTGCTGGAGCCTATTAATATTAGAGTCTTTGCTATTATGGCGTAGATCATGCTTGTGTATTAGAAGTGAGCTCGTTGTAAGAATGACGAACTTAAAATCGATCAATGTGAAAATAGAGATTTCAAGTGCCGATATATAGGTTAAGCAATGATTCAAACAATCAGACATGAAGTAATGATCAATATTAACAAAGACTGGTTTCTGGGATTTTTGATTCTAATCGGGGCTTTGATTGTGTGTTTTTCTCATCAATCCGATTGGCTGTGGATGGGAATCGTCTTTATGTGTATTGGTTTGGAACTTTTGGCATTATCGCAATTGGCGGTAATGTTTGAACTGACCGATAATTTTGATGAGAGTTAGGATTTCGTTAAAAATAACTTACCGAAAATAGCCGAATTGAGGAGCGGTATGCTGATTTTCCTGTGCGGGAGTTGTTTATGTAACATAAACGCATAGGGATGATGAAATCTGTATTAAACTTTTTTCCGGTTTCGTGGTTTCCTGTCAAAAGTGCCCGGCGACAAAAAAAATGGCTGTTAAACACTAACAATTTAACAGCCGAGTTACCATCAACACGCTTCATTGCAAACAACATCCATGTAAAAGATCAAGTACTTTATTTTCCTGCTTTCCACTTTGAAAAGTGAGAAGTGCTGTATTACTTTCGCATATGGGTTTAAGGCGTTAATTTATCCAATTCATCCTGATAGAGATCCAGGAATCTTTGATCAACAAGTTTCTTTTTGAAAGCCGTTTCAACAGGTAGACCTTGATAAAAAGCCCAGCCATCGTTGTCGTTTACATCGATTTTTCCGTCATGGTTTAAATCTAGCTTGGTAAATTCGATTGCGCCAGTTTGCTCATTGATCTTGAATTCAGGTAATCCTGCTCTGGTTTGCGTAAATTTTGGCAGTCCATTCCATCCTTCCCATACATTGCGCACTTCTGAATATCCGGCCTTGGCTAAGGCATTGCCAGCTTGTACGCTCCTAAATCCGGTTGCGCAGACTAAATAGAGCGGCGTTTTTTTATCTGGAACAACTGATTCGACATAATCAGTAAATTCCTGGATGGGTATTACGCCATCATTGAAGTTTGGGGCGGTTTGAAAGCCTACATCGATCGGATCTTCTGATATATCGTATCCAATATAGCCTGATGAATTGTCATCAGCTTTGGTCGGAGATTTATGTACGTGCGGGAATGGGATGCTTAAAGCGCCTGGAGGATGCCCCTTGACGTATTCTTCAACTCGGCGGACATCCAGGATAAGCGGTTTAAGTTTCCCATTGGTAGACTTGTTGTTCTTGGTTAGCTCCCAAGCTTCTGCTGAACTGATCTCGGATTTATAAAGGACTGGATTGCCATATCGATTGCCCGAAATTTCAGCTTTCACAGTGACTGACTGAAAGAGCGCCAAAGCCCCCATTCCGATTAATAAACTGTTATAAAGGTGTTGTTTCATGTTTTACCTCTTGTAATGATGTGATGGGCAAAAAAATTAAGCACACAAAGATTTCTGATAAGCGCGCAATACAATTTGTTTGGTACAAATAAACAGTATTCAAGAACAAACCATTCTGTAAGAGAACTTAAGCAGGTCTCTTAATATTAATAAAGCAATAAGCTTGCCAGTGTAATAATCTAACCATAGACAGGCCTACAGGTATCGAATACACGGAGTAGGACATAAGAAAATAAAAATCTATTGGTTGTTCAGTCTTTTAAACGAATTAAATGTGGGGAGGTAATAAAACTTTTCCAACAATCAAAGTTTTATTTAGTGAAAGTAATCTCAGGGGGTGTTGCTAAAACCGCATCGGTTGTTCAATTAGTGTTGATAATGCAGCAATTTTCAATATAGTTCAAAGCGGACATCTGCATATTCTGACCTACCTTTATATTCTAATTTCCGAAGGGTAGGTGTTTCAGATCATATTGGCGCAGTGGGGGGGGACGCCCAATCAGCACGATATCATCACTGGCTCGAAGCCTGATGGCAGAGCCTATAGAGATGCTGCCGATCATACCTGTAAGAACTACACTTCTAGCGGCGAAGGTAGTGTACGAGTAGGCCATTCCGACCGGACCAATCGCGGCGCTACCGGAGGTAATGTTTCATGGAACTCCTCGCACGACAGCCGTGGTTGTAGTCAGGAAAATCTGATCAATACCGGCGGTAATGGCTATTTCTATTGCTTTGCCGCAGATTGAACCTGATACAGCCTGGAGCAGCATCCACTTTTCATGTCTATGAACTTAGTCTTGATCTTGCGAGGGCCGTAGGGCCGTAGGGCGGATTCGCGATAGCAATCCGCCACATTGAAAATCAAAACCTTAACGGATTACGGGGGGTTGGCTCAGCCAGGCAATCCGCCATGACTTTGAAAAATATGGGCGTTTTGCTATCGCAAAAAACGCCCTACCGTCGATCGATTTTTACATCAGGTGTATTTTTTGACTTGATTTCTTTACGTTGGAAGACCGCTATGTCGCCTTTACTCGTCTTTGAATACCAATCACTATTCATCTCTTTTGGGCCGTTTTACGCCTGCAATTATGACCCTGTCCGTACAACGGGTTTCACGATAGCGAACCGTCAACGCCCCGAAGTTATGATCGGGCCAAAGGATGCAACCTCGGTCTACCCTACCCTTCGCATTTAAATTGCCAGTTAGCGAATCCGCATTACCTCGTTAAATCAGGAATTTATATCAGACCCAGCGCTAAAGCCCTTAGAGTTCCAAATAATTTTCGGCACGATTTGCAAGGTCCCTCGTCTCCTCATTTGCAGGTAAATTGTAAAAGGATTGTTTTTCTTCGCCGAGTTGGCTTTTTAATTTCAAGTAGTGCGTTAAAAACGAACGGAATTCCCGGGTCGTTGGTTTGTCCTCCGTCGATTTTCTGATCAGTGCTTGAGCGATCATTTTTTCAAGTAAAGCGATTTGGCTATCAACGTAATTGATGCAACGGGCTTTGCATTTTTCCGAGAGCCCGGCGAGCACCATTAAAACCGGAACGATCGATAACGATAGCAAGCCTTCGTCGCCGGGTATTCGCACGCTTGTGATCGGATTGCCGAATAATTCCGGTTTAAGTAATTCAAATACGGTCTGTCCCCATATCTGTTTTTCAGTACTCAAGTCATCGCGTCTCTGTTCGAGCGCTTTACGGTACCGGTCGTTGACTATGGTCCGGTCTTTTATAACGATATCAAAACCCTCGCGTGTGCCGCCGACGATACAATCCGCATCGTATTGCCGGCTCAACAAAACTATATTTTGCAGGGAGTCGGGATAGGTCGAATCAAATGGAACCATGCTGCAAACAGTCGGCTTACGATTATCGTGAATACTGCATCTGTTGTCTTCAGTCAACGCGGGGCAGCGTTTCAGCGTTTCGTAATCGATTGCCTGAGTCATGATCGATAAATAGTAATTATCGGCAGAAGGTATTTTGAAAAACTGAGCTTCAGCCAGCGACTCCAATAGTTGAGCATCCTGTTCGGATAAGACGTGGACGGCTTCCGCCGCATACAGATTGTCACCGGCGTTATTACACTTTATTTTTCGCAGTGCCAGACTGCCGACGAACAGGTGCTGATGATGGAACAGTTCTTTTAAACTCAGTAACGGCGCACTGTTGCAACACTTTCCGCAAGCATTGCATTGAAACGAAACCGTTTCGCTGGAAATCTTTTGCAAAGCCAGGGACATCATTGTTTCAATACCGGTAACGCGGCTACCGAATCATTGCGCCTCGACACCGTCCGAAAACCGATGTGGGAAATAGGGAGATTGGCTTCATGCCCCTCGCGGGCTGAAGGACGGTAACGCACACAGAAATCGCGTCCGCAAAGATGAGACCCCCCTTTGATGACCATGAGCCGGTCAGGCTTGAGGTCATGCTCCGAACCATGGCTATTCGAATTCATCTGATGAGATTCACTGTAAATGTCCCGGGTTTGTTCCCAAGCATTTCCGATCATGTCATAAAGATTGAATTCGTTGGCTGAATAGCAGCCTACCGGCGCCAATCCGGCATAACCGTCTTCGGTAATGTTTTGGGTAGGGAACGTTCCTTGCCAGTAATTGGCACGCGGTTGTCCTGATGCGTCACGGGGCTCTTTTTCCAACTCAGCCCCCGAGTAACCGGCTTTGGCTGCATATTCCCATTCGGCTTCGGTGGGTAGATCGCGACCCAACCATTCGGCATAAGCTTTGGCATCCTCCAGGGTGATCAACGTAACCGGTTGATTTGGGGCGGCAGAACTACTTTGACCCGACGGTTGCCGCCAATTCGCTCCTTTAACGTAGCGCCACCACGAGTAAGGCCTTTGCCTCAATTCGGCTGCATCCGGCTGACTGAAAACCAATCCGCCACCTTCGCGTTCTCCTTCCGTGACGTAACCGGTCGCCTTGACAAAGGTGGCAAACTGGGCGACGGTGACTTCGGTCTGGTCGATCCAAAAGCCGCGGACGCTTGTTTTGACTTCCTGACGTTCTTCCTCATACCCCAAAGTGGTTCCCAGAATAAATTCACCGCCTTCGAGATACCTCATCCCTGCATGAGTATCGCTCAACCAATTGTCAGGGAGACCTGAATAGCTTACGCAGAGTTCCTTGGAACCTAAAGAGACTTTCCTGTCATTATGAGCACAACCCGAAACGACTGTTAAGGTTAAGACGGCCAACATTAAAACGACGCCGGCATGGCCGGCGTCATTCCAGGATTTTTGTCCTAAAAGCATTAGTAGTAACCGCGCGGTCTTTTTGGATTTACGCCGCCCGATGCATAGAGATAATCTTTCCATGCCTGGTAAAGCTCTGCCACGACGTCGGGATGCTCAGCCGATAAGTCGTTCGTTTCGGCTCTGTCTTTCTCGATATCGTAAAGCTGCCAGTGGCCGTCAATCGGTCCGTAGGGAGGCTCATTCCAGACAGCCTTCCATTTGCCGCTATATAAATAAGCTCTACCGTATTGCTCTTCGCCGACCGGTTCGGTATGCAGAGGCTCAATTTTACCTTTGGCATCACGCAAATAGCCCTGTCCATGTTGTTTTTTGCCATCTTTATCGGTTTTCAACGGCCCTAAATCGCTACCGGTTTCCAAATGACTGAGCAGCGACAAACCGGTGATCGGATAGACATTTCGCCCTTTGTAACTGACCAGCGGTTGGCCGTTGACGCCAGAAACGGCGGACGGAGTAGACGGCTGAGGGATACCGGCCAATTCCAGTAAGGTCGGTGCCGAATCCGAGATGTGGAATAATGTACGTAAGGTCGGATATTGCTGGGTTTGACCTGGCAACCGCACGATGGTAGGCACTGAATGGCCTCCCTCGGTCGTGAAGCCTTTACTCAACCTGAATGGCGTAGAGCCGACTTCAGCCCATCGTAAGCCATAATACACACTGGTTGCCGGTGTGCCGGCCGGTCTCAGTCGTTGATCTTTACCCAAACTATCAAAGTTTTGCTGATTTAGCCTTTCTTGCGCGGCCGAAAGAGGCCAACCATCAGCGCCGTTATCAGAATGAAATACAATGAAGGTGTTATCGTATTGGCCAATGTCTTTAAGATGTTGGATCAGCAGGCCGATGTTGTAGTCCAGATGCGATACCATTCCAGCATAGATTTCCATGTATCTGGCTTGCGTTTTCCTTTCCTCCGGCGTCAGGCTGTCCCAGTCGGGATTGACTCTGCCCGGACCGTAATCGACGTTTTCGGTAATGCCTTGCTGTACCGTATCGGCATTGATGTAACTCGCGCTCGCCGTATTATTGTTGGGCGTGGCGGCCGACGCGGTAAGTGTGTTGGGTAGCGGGTCACTGGGATGAATATAATCGTTAGGTACCAGACCGAGCTGTTTTTGACGCAACAACCGACGATTGCGAATTTCGTCATAGCCCACGTCATATTGACCGGCATACTGATTCAGCCAAGGCTCGGGTACCTGCAATGGCCAATGGGGTGAAGTGTAAGTAGCAAACGCCGCAAAAGGTTTGCCGTCCCCTATGTTTTCGTCGATATAGCTGATCAGCTTTTGCGTAAAGGCGTTCGTGTCATACCAAGGTTCGCCGTTAGCATCGGTAGCCGGTACCGTGATGAACTGTCCGTTTTCCGTAAAAGATCTGCTTTGGGCCGTGATACCACCGAAATGATTGCCCAGCGCTCCGCCCAGTAAAGTATAAGAGCGTTCGAATCCCCATTGGTCGGGGGTTTTGTTTTGGTTTGAATTGATCAGCGAGCCCAGATGCCATTTGCCTGCGATATAGGTATGGTATCCCCCGTCTTTAAGCAGTTCGGCAATACTTAATGCATTGTTATTGAGGTATCCCTCGTAACCCGGCAATCCACGGCGCTCGTCGTTAGGCGCTCCCATCGTCCCTAAACCGACCAAGTGGTGGTCGGTTCCGGAATAAAGCATTGCCCGGGTTACGGCACATACGGTGGATGTATGGTAATTGGTCAGAATGCGTCCGTTTTTTACCAAGGCATCGAGATTGGGGGTGCTTATTTCGCCGCCGAAAGCACTGATATCGGAATAACCCAGATCGTCGGCGACGATGTACAAAATATTGGGCTTTGAACCGGCTAATGAAGCAGATTTGGCATTGTCGTCCGCCGCCGAGACGCCTGATAACGCTGCAAGAGAAATGGCCATGCCGAGAGAAAGCATGGTTTTGCTGTACGGGGGAGTAACCGCTTTCTCACTAGAGATCAAGGAATCTGCGTCCGATATCTGTCGTCGCCGATTGGACCCGTACAACTGTTCGGAACTTCTAATGATTTTATTTTTCATAACTTTCACTCTGTCAAATGATTGAAACCCAAATTTGTTCCGATTGTTCTCGATCAGACCAATTCGAGCCTTGGCATAGTTATCTCTCATTTATCATGCCAAGTTTAATTATCCATAAAATGCAGGTTGGTGAGGGTTAGTTGCGCTATCGCTGCTATGAATTCAACATTGCCTGCTGGATCAGTGTTGACCAAACAACACAGGACGAGTCGAATTATTCAGAAAAATGGGAAATTAAGTTCGGCTTTGTCACATTCCGGCGCTGAGAACCTGGGAAACGGAGCGCGAATGGGCTGAAGATGTTTTGTCACCCATTGCCGTTGCGCAGGATGGATTTTCGGAGATTTCGAAGATAACGTACAAGACATCGCAAAACGACATCAAGTCATGCAAGAGCCAATGTTTCGCCCCCTTGCTGGTTCGAAACGTGACGACGCGGATAAATCGAGGTCGCCGAAGGCATTAATGGCCGCATATTATTTGCCGATTGAGTGACACATCGGTTTGGGGTTTCAAAAATGGCGGAGGGGTCAATGGAAGGGCCTGGACTCCAGGCATGATGCGCTCTTGTTGCGGGAGCCCGAAGCGATCGGCATCGAACCAGCGGGTGTTACTTAACCATAAGCCATTGAACTCAATACCCTTGTTGCGGTTGACGATAACGGTTTTGCCTTGATGCGCATCCATGAATACCAATCGGTTATCCGGACCTATCCAGTTTTCCAATTGCCCTAAAAATTCCTGATCATGAAGAATGCCAGGATCTTTTTGTAATATCGGAGCCATATAATCGTTCGCGGCATGCCAACTATCGGATCGACCCTCAATGCGACAAGGCACGTCCAATGTGCCGTTATGTGCCATATAAACTTTCGGCGCGACGCGAAATGGATGCAGATTCTTGACTGTGACATTTCCCCGGGTTTTAAGTCTTAAATGAATCACGCATTCATGCTCGGCTACGCTATGGTATATTCGATACAGCGATGCAAGGCAGGCCTTCCGATGACGTTTGACGGTAAGCGTTTGTCGACCGGAAAATGCCATGACGCCAAAGCCGTCGCGGTTGTAGTGTATTGCCGAGCGCAACAGTTCCAGCGGGACATCAACACCTTTCGGTTTATGGATAATCAAGCACATGGTGAATAACTCCTCTTGACGAGCAAGGGTCAAAAACAATAAACGGTCGGTAGGCAAGTACAATGAGATGAGACATGCCGTCGGCCAAAGCAATTACGGAAACACTTGTCAAAGGCAGCATTCATGGTTATCGGCAGTAGAAATCTTACGGCTTAGCTGAAGTCCGGTTCGGCCATTCAAATCCGCATGAATACCGGCCATTATAGACAAAGCAATTTCTTCCGGCGTTTGGGCGCCAATATCCAGGCCGACCGGGCCGAACACCCGACTTGCTATCCGCGAAGACCTGTCGCCAAGGCTTTGCAAGAGTTTGTCTCGGCGGTGGCCGGGTCCCAGCAGCCCGATAATGGGGATGACACTGTCCACAAGCGATTTAAGATAGCGCAGATCGTATTCGATATTGTGCGTCATCAATACCAGCGCATTGAATTGGTTCAAAGCCGTTTCGTTGTGAATGTCCTCGGGGTGGCAATGGAGCAAACGATCTGCCTCCGGAAAACGCGCGTGTTGTAAAAGGCCGGGCCTATGATCCGCCAAGGTGACTCGCCAGCCGAGGGCCTTGGCGCATTGCACCAAAGGTGCCGCATCAGGGCCTGCCCCCAAGATCAGCAGATGCCAAGGCGGCGTAAGCGGCTCGTAAAAGGCTTTGATGGTTTGACCGCTTATTACATGCGTCTCGATATGCGGTTTTTGCTGTAATACCGAGAGAGATGCCGTTGCCGAAAAAGGGTCATCCCCGACCGGTTCATCGGTTATCGACGCAGGCAGAAACTGGTTAAGCCCGACCGGAAAATTCGTGTGACTGGATTCGAAAACGCTGACCAGAATCCCGGAAGCCCCGGTTTCGGCAATATCGGCAATACAATTCAGCGGAAAGTAATCGTCTTCCGCCTTCAAATGCTGCAGTAAAATTTTCACGGCGCCATTACAACCCAAGCCCAACCCCCAAATGATATCGTCCGGGGCGCGCATGTCGTAAGAAGCTATTTTCGCCCGGCCGGTTTCAAACACCGACCGAGCTTGCTCGACCAGATCGCGCTCGAAACAGCCGCCACCCAGTAAGCCCTGCAACTCGCCGGTTTCGCTGATCAACATTCGAGCACCTGCTTTTTGATAGGTTGAACCAGAGGTTTCGATGATGGTTGCGAGCACAGAGTGATCGGCTTGTCGGCTGAGTTGCCGGTAGGCATTGATGAGATGCTGATTCCTATTGGACATGTTGGTTCCCAATGTCATTATTACACTACTACTCAACTCCAACGGAGGTCGGTTTTAATTAGCGGAAGTTGCCGTACGCGTATGCCGATAGCGGCAAAAATTGCGTTGCAAACCGCCGGCGCCAGGGGCGGCAAGGCCGGTTCGCCCAACCCGGTTACAGGGTTATCGGTTTTGAGAAAATGGACGCCGATTTTGGTCGGCGCACCTTCGATTCGGATCATCGGATAAGTGTCGAAATTGCTTTGCACGATACGGCCGTTTTCGATATTTAATTCCTGAAACATCAATGCACCCAGGCCATCGACAACAGATCCTTGCACCTGATTTTCAGCTCCACTTAAATTGACAATTTGAGCGCCTATATCGGTAGAGACCGTCACGCGATCCACTTTGAGTTTGCCTTGTTTGGAAACCGTGACCTCGGCGACCTGAGCGATATAGCCCCGATGACTGAAATGAAAGGCAATGCCCTGCCCCTTTCCGCGCGGGAATTCTTTCTTACCCCATTCAGCCTGTTCGGCAACATGCTGCAACACGTGCTTCATTCGGTTGACATCATAGGGAATACCCTGTTCTCCGGTTCCTGGTAAAAACCCTTTGTCACCCAGTATTTCCAAACGAAATTCCAGAGGATCGCGTCCTGCAGCATGCGCGAGTTCATCGATAAAACTGTGAAACACCCAGGCGAAGACATTGCTGCGAGGCGCGCGCCAAGGTCCCATAGGAATTCCGCATTCTAAAGGCGTTTGCTCTAAGCGGCAGTTTTCTATCCAGCGACCAGGAAACTCATCGCCGGACAGATTGGCGCCGCTGCCTAGTTCAAGTTTTGGCGCGCCATCCACGACAACCTGATTGGCAAAGGTTACAAAATGATTATGCCAGGCAATCAGTTTGCCTTTTTCGTCGATGCCTGCACGCAGAAAATGAAACCCGCCGGCACGAAACTGATCATGACGCAAATCATCTTCTCGGCTCCAGGTGAGTTTGACAGGTCCAACTACCCGCAGCGCAATCGCTGCCGCTTCGATAATGTAATCGGGAATCAGCCGCCGACCGAAGCCACCGCCGCTTCTAGTGATGTGTAACGTGATTTTGTCTTTGGGTATTCCTAGCGTTTCCGATACTATTTTCTGGCCCGCTTCGGGATTTTGCGTTGGAGCCCAAATTTCGATTGCACCGTCCTTATACCAGGCCGTGCAGTTCTGAGGCTCTATGCTGGCATGCGAAATGAAAGGATAGCTATAGGCTGCTTCAACCGTTTTAGCAGACTGCTTGAGCGCGAGTTCAACTTCACCGTCATTGCGCAGGATATCGGTACCGGGCTGTTTGGAGCGATCACGGGCTGTTGCGGTAAAACCGGCCCAACTTTGGGTCGCGACAGATCCTTCATCCCAGATGACTTCCAATTGTTTGCGGGCACTGAATGCTGCC
Source organism: Methylicorpusculum oleiharenae (assembly GCF_009828925.2). NCBI lineage: Bacteria > Pseudomonadati > Pseudomonadota > Gammaproteobacteria > Methylococcales > Methylococcaceae > Methylicorpusculum > Methylicorpusculum oleiharenae. Next base: position 1,915,863 of record NZ_WUTY02000001.1, on the reverse strand, counting down.
CAGGTTGAATCAGCCACGACAGCAACACCCGACAGCAATCCCTTGAGATTGTTACCTCCCTCAATAATAAACACATCGCGGACGCCGGGTAATGACTTGACCTTATCCAGATTTGCACTGACAACCTTGCCACCGAAAGCAGGAGACTTCACGTAAACGGCATACAACAAACCAGGCAACTGCACATCAATACCGAATAAGGGTTTGCCGGTCACAATACCGGGATTATCGACACCGCCTATTCGCGTACCCAACAGTTTATAGGTTTTGGGGTCCTTTAACCGGATCGATTCAGCTAAGGGAACCTTCAAGGTAGCGGCATTGGTAGCCAATTGTCCATAGCTTAGATGTCTTCCACTGGCGGGATGATGAACAGCGCTATCTCTGGCGATGAGATCGTCAGCAGACACCTGCCACGTCTCAGCAGCGGCCTGGATGAGCATAGTTCGCGCAGTCGCTCCGAGTCTATGAAACTCATCATAATTAGTGGGCGTAGAACGCGAACCTCCGGCACTTTGGCTGCCGTATACCGGATCGAGATCACCCTGAATGATAACCACATCCTGCCAATTGACCTCCAACTCTTCTGCGATCACCATGGGCAATGACGTCTTGATACCTTGGCCGATTTCGGGTTGCTTGCTGATCAAGGTTACTGTGCCGTTTGGGGCAATGCGAATAAACGCATTGGGTATGAATTCTCCTGCATCTGAAACTGAAGAGGGTTTCGCGACTGTCTCAGCTGAACGGCCTGACCTATCGAGGTATAAACCGAGAATCAACCCCCCACCTGTCATAACGGTCTTACGTAAAAAATCACGACGACTTGCATTTTCTAATTCATTAGCACCACTCATATTGCCTCCTGAGCAGAAATTTCTGCAGCGCGGTGTATACCGGCACGAATTCTTAGATAAGTCCCGCAGCGGCACAGATTGCCTGCCAGCGCCTTATCAATTTCATCATCGGAAGGATTTGGGCTTTTCTTCAGCAGTGCCGCAGCAGTCATTATTTGTCCTGCCTGACAATAGCCGCATTGCGGGACATCAAGTTCTTGCCAGGCCTGTTGCAAAGGATGCGCGCCGTTGGCATCCAGTCCTTCTATGGTGGTGATACGGCTTTGTCCCACGCTGTCGACAGAGGTCAGGCAGGCACGAGCAGGCGCGCCATTGATATGGACCGTGCAGGCACCGCATTGGCCGATACCGCAACCGAATTTTGTCCCGACCAGCTTTAAGTGATCCCGCAACACCCATAACAAAGGGGTATCAGGGGCAACATCAGTGGTTTGCACGATGCCGTTTATGTTGAGTATAAATTCGCTCATGAGTTAAGTGGATGCTCCCAGTGTGTTTGATTGCGTCACTTTTCCTTAAGTTTAAAAGTCCCGTGGGACAACTAAGCCATTGATTCACACCAGACAGTCTGCGTGGTGTAGGTTTGCTGATTAAACCGCAAAGGTAGCCGCTGGAACCCTTTATAGAGAACAGTTCATGGCTTAAGGTAAGGGACAGAAATTCAATGAGCAAAATTTGTACCGTATTGGGAATTTCAGAGACTCATCTTTAATTCCTGAATAATCACTACCTCTCCTTCCAATAGCCAGGAGGCCGAAACTAATAGCCCACTGTATCTGCTGAATTAATGACACCTTTTGTTCACAGGCTGCTGTATTTTCAGCAAAGCAGGAGGTCAGGACCTGCGTCAATCCTGGCAGGCAGCATGAAGAGGCATGGATCACACCAGCTCCACAAGTAAGATGGCACGGTGTGTTGACGTTCAAATTATCTCATTAAGCTCCATTTTTTAATAATTGGCACGACTTTTGTAGTAAGTGAGGATAGTAAACCCCGATTACAGTCATCCGGAATGCTTAACCTACTAAATCAGAGAGAATCATGAACGCATTATCAAAACTATTACTACTGATGTTTGTCTTCACCCCCACCGCCTTTGGGGCCACACATGGAACTGCCGATCAAGCCGCCGCCGCACCTGCTGCCAGTGAACAATACAAACCCAAAGCACCGCAGATCAACCGAGCCAAGCTCGATGAATTGCTTGCCAAGCCTGATCAGTTGTTGATTATCGACCTAAGACGACCCGATGAGATTGCTTCAGTTGGAGGGTTTCAGGTGTATCTGAATATTCAAGCAACGGAATTGGAAAATCATCTGGCGTTTATACCCAAGGATAGATCTATCGTTACCGTTTCCAATCATGCCGGTCGCTCCGGAAAATCAGCAGATTTACTTGCCGGCAAAGGTTTCAAAGTCGCTGGCTGGCTGGGCGCTAAATACTATGAGGAAGAAGGTGGAAAATTAATAAAAATCGCACCTTCCACGCCTAACCCTCAAGCGTCAATTCAATGAATTCTTCCCGCCCACTGCATCTGATCGTTAGATGCTTAGGCCGGATTAAAGAAATTCACAAAGATTTTATTTTTGGAGTATGACAATGAAAAAGAAATTATATCTCGCCGTCGTATGCGCGCTTGCGGCCGGGATGACTTTAGATGTCCAGGCATTGGACGATCAAGACAGTAAGAGCGAAGTCAAAACACAAAAGTCCGGCAAATCAAAACTATGGTCTTATCAGCCTGTCAAACATCCGGCTATTCCCTCGGTCAATAATGACGAATGGGCTAAAACACCGATAGATACCTTTATCCTGGAACAGCTGGAAAAGAAAGGACTTGATCCGTCACCCGAAGCCGATCGGTCAACACTGGTACGCAGAATTTATCTGGATGTATTAGGTGTCATCCCTACTCCTGAAGAAGTTCAGGCATTTGTCGAAGACGATTCCGATGACGCCTATGAACAACTGGTAGATCGTTTGCTGGCTTCACCTAAATATGGCGAACGGCAAGGTAGAAAATGGCTGGATCTGGCAAGGTATGCCGATAGTTCAGGTTTCCAGAATGATAGTGACCGGTTGAACATGTGGCGTTATCGCGATTATGTCATTAATTCCTTCAATCAGGACAAACCCTATAGCCGCTTTATACAGGAACAGCTGGCTGGCGATGAATTGTGGCCTGGGGATGAACTGGCATTAATCGCAACAGGTTTTATGGCGCAGTTTCCCGATAACAGTAACTCGCGCGATTTGGTGCAGAGAAGATACCAGATTACTACCGATATCACCGACACGGTTGGTAAAGTCGTACTGGGGCAAACCGTGGAATGTGCCCGCTGCCATAACCACAAGTTCGATAAGATCAGCCAAAAGGATTATTTCTCGCTGCAGTCTTTCTTCGCAAACATCAGTGCAGTAGACAATATCCCGGCTACCAAAGGCGAAATTGAAAAAGACTGGGACCAACAACGGGCAAAATACGATGAAGCCACCAAAGATATACGCTCCAAAATAAAAGCGATCGTAGACACGCAAAGAGAAACGGCACTCAAATATCACAAAGAACGCTATCTTACCGACAGCCGGGAGGCCATCTTCAAACCCAAAGACCAATGGACACCTTTGGATCGCTGGGTCAATCATCGATTGACCAACGTCACAACCGATCGCGACTTGATGACCTACTTTCAATACAGAGGTGAGAGTACCGATCCAAAGTCTTATGACAAGAAAATTGCTGAACAATGGGAGGAATTGGAGAAACTCAGCAAAGAACTTAAAAAATGGGATGATCTCAAACCCGCTACCAGCTCCAGTTCTATTTCAGCCATTACCGAACTGGGATACAACGATGTGCCGCCGACTTTTGTATTAGCCGGAGGTGATCATGAAAATCCATTGGAAGAAGTTCAGCCAGCTTTCCCTGCCGCAATCACTGACGAAAAACCCGATATCAAACCGTTGAATTTTTCATCGGGCCGCCGTTCCGCTTTGGTTAAATGGCTGACCAGTGCATCCAACCCTTTAACGCCGCGTGTTTACGTCAATCGCGTATGGGATCAGTATTTCGGTCGCGGCATCGTAGAAACGGTCAGTGATTTCGGCAAGGCTGGACAAAAGCCGAGCAATCCTGAATTACTGGATTATCTGGCCAGCAAGTTCGTCAATGACGGTTGGAGCATCAAAAAACTGCACAAGGAAATTTTGTTGTCCAGTGTTTATCGTCAAAGTTCCGAATACCGTGAAGAGGTTAACCAAACTGACCCGGAAAACAAATTATTGGCGGTATTTCCTCGCCAGCGCCTGGAAGCCGAGCAAGTGCGCGATTCCTTGCTGGTTGCTGCAGGTAAGCTTGAAGACAAGATAGGCGGGCCCAGTGTCTATCCTCCGCTTCCGGGTGCAATCAATGTGAAATACGATGTCGGCAACGCCGTCAACAATGACCCTTTCTGGAAAACGTCGAAAGATTCAAAAGATCATAACCGCCGCAGCTTGTATATCTTTACCCGGCGAAGCATTCCTTATCCGATCCTGGAGTCTTTCAACATGGCATCGCCTCAGGAAGCACATAGTAAACGGGAAATTACCACTTCGCCGCTGCAAGCGTTGACATTATTCAATAGCGAAATCATTTTTGATTGGTCCAAAGCCTTGGCCGGAAGAATCATCAACGAAGCGGGTAGCGATGAGTCGGATCAGATCGACAGACTCTATCAAATTTTGCTGGCGCGTAACCCTGATGAAGGCGAAAAAGAGGCTTTGCAAGGGTTTCTGGAGGATCAGTCAAAGATCATTCAAGAAAAAACAACGTCCGGCAAGTTTGAGGTCAATGTCCCTACCGGCCTCAATGACAATCAGCTGACTAATCCCTTGAGGGCTGCTGCGTTTGTCGATCTGGTTCATGCCGTCGTCAATTCGAATGAAGTCATATACCGGTTCTAACACTAACCCATTCAAGTACAAGAGGTATCAATCATGAGCAACACTTCACGCAGAGAGTTTTTATTAAAATCCGGTTATGGCTTAGGGGGTTTAGGATTGGCCGCCAGCGGCTTATTACCCGGTGGCGGCATGATCTCCAGCGCATTTGCCGATGAACTGCTCAATGCAGCAACCGGCGACAATCCGCTGGCGCCCAAGGCACCGCATTTTGCGGCCAAAGCCAAAACCGTCATCTGGCTTCACATGGCTGGCGCCCCCAGTACACTAGATCTTTACGATTACAAGCCCGAATTGATCAAACTGGCGGGTAAAGGGGTGCCAGATTCATTTCTGAAGGGCATCAAAACCAGTACGCGAGGAGGTGCCACCAAATTGATCGCGACCAATCGAAAGTGGAAGCAGCACGGCGAAAGCGGCGCCTGGTTTTCTGATTTGCTGCCCAATCTAGCTCGGCATGCCGATGATCTGGCTTTTATCAAATCCAGCGTCACAGTCGGCGCGACGCATGACATTTCGATCATGAAATTGAATTCAGGTGGCTTAAATCCCGGCAGACCCACATTAGGTGCCTGGGTTCAATATGCACTGGGCACGGCTAATCCAAACTTGCCTGCTTATGTGGTTTTATACAACGATACACGAGAGCCTCGAGGCGGTGTAACCAATTGGAGTTCCGGCTTTCTGCCGGCCGTCTATCAAGGAACCCCTTTCCGCCCAGGCCCATCACCTATTTTGCATTTGGATAATCCGGAATATTTAGCTAAAACCGAAAAACGAAGCTCCCTGAATCTATTGAAACGCCTGAATCAAAAACATGCCGCCCGCTATCCGGTGGACACTGAACTTCAAGCCAGGACCGAATCCTATGAATTGGCCTACCGCATGCAAGAAACGGCACCGGAGGCAGTCGATTTCAGCAAGGAGTCCGAAGCCACCAAGGAATTGTATGGCCTGAATGATGAAGCAACCAAAAACTATGGGGAGTTGTTATTACGCGCAAGACGACTGACCGAGAGAGGCGTACGCTTTATTCAGGTAGTATCCGGTCCCACTGAAGTTAATGGTGACAGCCGTGACTGGGATGCCCACGCCAATATTGAGGAAAATCACAGCAAACACGCCCGCATCGTCGACAAGCCCATTGCCGGCCTGCTGGCCGATTTGAAAGCTCAGGGCTTGCTGGATACCACTTTAGTCGTATGGACATCGGAATTCGGCAGAACCTCATGGAGCGAATCCGGAGACGGACGCGACCACAACCCATGGGGATATACTCAATGGCTGGCGGGTGGTGGCGTTAAAGCGGGTTACACGCATGGCTCCACCGATGCAATCGGTCTGCAGGCGGAAAAAGGCAAAGAAGTCGATACCTTTGACTTACACGCAACCGTTTTGAATCAGTTGGGCCTGGATCACTTGAAAACGATATACAAGCATCAAGGCCGATCCGAACGGCCTACCGTGGTCTACGGAAAAGTGATCAAGGAACTGATCGCCTGAGGAATTGAACACAAACGCCGGGTTTGGGCAACGTCTTATCTGCCAGTGTTTAAAACCCGGCCTTCGTATTCAGCATGATCACTGCAAATGAACAATCTCATTTTAACCATAACCCATTCAAACTGATTCTTCTTTGTCAGCTAACCCGGAAGGAACGTTCGACATTGCCGCGGGGATTTCCAAATATCCAAGCAGGTATGAAGTCATGTAAAACGTCGTTCATTAATACTGACAAAGTGGAACTAAGAATATAAAGGGTTCTAAGACTGCGACGCTGGAAAGCAATTGCCATGCAAAAGTTGATTATAAATTTTGGAATTATTCTGGCTCTGACCAGTCCTGTGGTCTTTGCCGAAGCAGAATTTGATTTTGAAGAATTGATGGAGTCGATTGACGATAACACCCATGAGTTACAAGCCAATATTGTCAATCAGGAAGTCGATGCCGGGATTGCATTAGCCGGAGAACTGAAACAATCCTTATCAATGGTTCAAGGCTATTTCGAAAATCGAGGGGATGCACAAGATGCGGTTGATGATGCTAAACAGTACCAGGATATGGCGAACAACATTGCCAATTACTTACAAGCACGTGATTTTGAGTCTGCATCCAATGAAGCCATCAAGTTTTCTCAGGAATGCGACAAAGCGTGCCACGACACCTACAAACCACTTTAAAGGACCCTTGGAATGAAAACCGTAATATACGGCTGCCTGTTATCGGCGGCGATTACCCTGCCCTGCTTTGCAGCCCTAAAAGAAGGCGATAAAGCACCCGATTTCCAAGCCAAGGCATCGCTGGCCGGCAAGGATCATGTCTATTCATTGAAGGACGCGCTGAAGAAAGGCACAGTCGTGGTCTACTTTTATCCATCCGCCTACACCGGAGGCTGCAATATTCAAGCCCATACATTTGCCGTCAAACATGAACAATTCTCGGCTGCCGGTGCGAGTGTGGTTGGAGTATCCTTGGACAGCATAGAAAGGCTTAACGAGTTTTCAGCCGATCCCGACTTTTGCGCGGGTAAATTTCCGATTGTGTCTGATGCGGACGGCGCCATTGCCAAATCGTATGATCTGACGGTTAGAGAGGCGCAACCCGGAAAGACCGATTCGCGCGGCCAACCGATTGATCATGGCTTTGCGGAGCGAACAACTTTTGTGGTGACGCCAGACGGGCAAATCGTTTCGACAATAGGCGAATTAAAGCCTGTCGAAAACGTTGAAAAAGCACTGGAAATTGTTCTAAAGCATAGCACTGCAAAGTAAACATAACGCCATAGTAATGAGTCAACCCGTAATCTATGCCGGACAACATAAAACCGCTTACCTCAGTATTCATCGCCTTGTTAAAATCGAAAAGGGGTTGGGGATTTTTAACCATCAACCTAGCTCAGCTTGCTTTGTACGCGTTAATAAGCAGTTATTCAGCTCAGGCCAATGATCAACTAGCAGAAAAAGTGGGGCCTGGCCGAGCTGATTCGGGAAAAGAGCTTTCTGACTCGGAGCGTTGTCAGGAATGTCATGGATCGGACGGTATCAGCCATGACGTGAATGTACCCAACCATGCAGGACAGAATGCCGGTTATTTGATCAAACAGCTTAAGGATTTTCAGTCGGGTGATCGTATCCACGACACGATGAACAGAATGGCCGAGGACCTGAGTGAAACCGACAGAGTGGATATTGCTGCTTATTTTGCGGGACAACCCGTTATGCAAGGCACGGGCTCAACCAGCAAGTCTTATGTACGGAATCTATTTGAAAACGGCAACCCCGATAGACAATTGAAACCCTGCACTGAATGTCATGGCCCAAATGGAAAAGGCATGCTGCACGACGGCATGGAGGTACCGGTAATTGGCGGACAGAAAAGGGCTTACTTACGAAGACAACTGGCGAATTGGAAGTCCGGCGAACGTCAAAACAGTCCGGATGGTTTGATGAATAAAATCGCCCATCTACTAACTGATCAAGAAATCGAGGACTTGGCGGATTACATTTCCGGCCTTTAAAACCGGATGTCGTTAATTTATCGCAACTAACACGCCTATCTGATCGAATATACGTCTGGTTTCCATAAAGTGCGTGGTATTTGGCGAGGATGTCAGCAGGATGAATGCTGTCGTCAAGCCCCCAAGGACGGGTTCACGACGGTCCTCGACCTCTACAAAGCCGAACGATTTTCAGTATGAAAGGAATAGCCGCTTAGAATTCAGGCGTAGGATCTTGATTTCAAAAGACGCGTAAATACGTCCGTGGAACTCTCTGCAACATATTTGTTTCAGAAGCCTTTTTGAATCAACCTCCTAACCGCCGTACATAACAGTCCTGCATTCGCCTCGTCAAATGAAAGTAATAAGTGTCGAGGAGAAAGAGAGCGGTCACTCGCCCGACAGGACGCCGTGAATACGTCCATGTAGGCTTGACGGCGGCTCCCTGCCGCCGACACCTGTCGATCAAGCAACCGCTCTTTTTTCGGTTCGTGTACTTTCACGATAAACCAATAAAGAAGAGGGGCATGTAGTTACAATTTTTGAAGCGTTACAAACAATACATTTAACTCTCTATAAGGCGGAGTCCCGTGAGTCACACCACAAAACCAACCTCTTTTTGATACAGGAACCATCATGAAAGTCATATTACGTTTGCTCTACCAATTTCACCGATGGCTGGGAGTCGCTCTCGCTTTGTTCATGCTGTTATGGTTTCTATCCGGTCTCGTCATCATGTACTCTGATAGCCGAACGATCAGCCGCAGTGAGCAGCTTGCGAATGCGGAATCTTTGAATACACAGTACGGACTGTTGAGTTTGGACGAGTCCTGGATAAGAAGCGCCGGACAACGAACCCTGTTGGTATCCAGAACTGAACACGCTGATGCGACTGTTGTTGAAGGCCATTTGGTTAATTTGGCCGGTGCCCCGGTTTGGTTGGCTGAAGATGATAAAGGCTCTCGTTATCCATTGTCCGCTGAAGATGGGCACCTGTTGGAGATTAACGCGGAATTAGCCATTGATGTTGCTTCCCGTTGGTTAACAAAATCCGGACGAGTAAACCTCGACAAGATTCGCTATATCGATCAAGCCGAAAATGCTTTTGTACCTCGAAATTATCAAGCCCTGGCCCCATTTCACCGCATTGCCGTAAATGATCCGGCAGGAACCGAATTGTTAATTTCGTCAAAAACAGGAGAAGTCGTCAGCGAGAATACCCGGCTTGCTCGGGTCATGTATCTGACAGGAAACTGGATTCATTTATTGAAACCGTTGGATGATCTGGGGTTAGCCGATATACGAAAAAAGGTTCAACTGTGGCTGGGTTTGTCCGCCACCATAGCTTCGCTGACCGGACTGATTATTGGCTGGTTGCGCTGGCGACCCGGTTGGCGAGGCCGTCCGACTTATTCCTCCGGACGAAAGCATCCGTACAGGGATATCTGGAATACCTGGCACTTCTGGAGCGGCTTAATCGGTGGGACGCTGGCTCTGACTTGGTCCTTCAGCGGTTTTATCGATACCAATCCGGGACAAATTTTTACGCCTGCCGAATTGAGCCGTAAAGATCTCGCCAATTATGTGGGCACTGAAACAGTACCTGATAACGCTCAGTGGCAATATGGCCCAATTTGGCACCAAGACGACCAGCAAAACATCGTCGAGGTCACTTGGCGGCGTTTGGAAAATGAAGCTTTAATTGTGACTACGACGCGAGATGGGCGTCGCTCGACTTATGCTATTAATGGCGAAAAGGCAAACTTTACGGCGTCTAATTTACAAGCTGCGGTCAAACGTGTGGTACCAGGAGCCGAGATTTCAGAGCAAGTAATATTGAATGACTATGACAGCTATTATTACCCTCGCCATCACCAGAATACGGTCGATAAACCCTTGCCGGTTTTACGGGTGCAACTGAATGATACGGCAAAATCCTGGTTTTATCTCGATCCGCAAGACGGCAAATTACTGACAAAACTGGACAACAGTGCACGCCTGCTTCGCTGGTTTTATTCGGCATTGCATCACTGGGATTTCGGTTGGTTATATCAACGTCCGGCCTGGGATCTATGGGTATTACTCGGCGTAGGTTTCGGTTTGGTTTTGAGTCTTACATCAGTGATTTTGGGTTGGAAACGAATAGGCATGACGTTCCGGTTTAAGAAAACGAAGACCCGTTCCACCAAATCCGGTGACAATTCAAAACTGGCAACCTAAACACAATCAAATTCTCATCGCATTCCTTTTCGATTCCCCCTGAATGCGATGAGAGCCCTCACTACCCAAGATGACCAACTACACGCAAGATTCAAAGTGGACTTTTAATTGCAATTAATGTACTTACCTTAAGCAGATTTTTCATCGGCCTGGTTCCATAACATCCATATCTAAGGGTTGCAAATTTTGAACAACGTAAATCCAGAAAACATTGCCGTTACAAATACAAAAGAATGACTTAATCCATAAGTCAAACTTGCCAGTGCGGGACCAGGACAAAACCCAGACAACCCCCAACCCATACCGAAAATAGCTGCTCCCAGCAGTAATTGTCTATCTATCCCCGGCGAAGTATTTGGTTGAGATTGCGCTGGTAACTCAACTCGTTTTCTAATCCAAAGCCTGGACAGTCCTAGTGTCGACAAAGCACCCAGCATAACCAAAGCAAGACTGGGATCCCAGTCCCCGGCAACATCAAGAAAATTCAGCACTTTAGCGGGATTTAGCATTTGTGATACGGTCAACCCAAAACCGAAAATCAGACCGCTGAACCCTGCAGATAAATTTTTGGATAGCATGAATTACCTCCTACAAAAGATGGCGGACCATATAGACGGTAACCGCTGCCGTCAACATGAAAATGACTGTAGCCACCAGTGAACGTAAAGCCCCCCGAGCTAGTCCACATACCGCGTGACCACTGGTGCAACCACCCGACATGCGAGTGCCGTATCCGACTAAAAGACCGGCAAACAATAACTGTGCATGAGAAGTTCCCAATTCGACCTCACTGGCTCCCCCTGCGAACCTGTAAAGCAAAGGAGCCAATATCAACCCGGCAATGAAACAAACCCTCCATCCGTAATCATTTTTTGTAAAGCGTAAAAGACCGGCTGCAATTCCAGATATACCGGCTGTACGCTGATTCAAATAAAGCAACAGTGCCGCCGATAGTCCAATCAAAGCACCTCCGAACAAAGCCGGGTATGGCGTAAAGTGAGACATAGTTGAGATATGGAAATTTAATTACACAATGAAACCGAGCTTCAATAGAGCCCGGCACACTCTCGTTGTATCTTACTTTCGGGGATGACTGAGGATGCAGTATGACCGTTGCCAAGATACTGTTCTTCGATTTATCTGTTTTTATAAAGCTGATCAAACAAGCCACCGTCTGAAAAATGTATTTTTTGTGCCTCCGACCAACCACCGGGAACGATTTCGGTAATGGAGAGCAAAATGAGCTCCGGGAAGTTTTCTTTGTACCTACTCAAAATCTCTTGATTTCTGGGACGATACCTGTGTTTGGCAATGATCTCCTGGCCGATATCAGACCACAGATAATTTAAATACGCTTCCGCCAACTTCCGTGTTTCATTTTTGTCGACGACTTTGTCCACAATGGCAACCGGATGATCGGCTTCGATACTGATAGAAGGGATGACAATATCAAATTTATCACTGCCTATGTCTTGAGAAGTCAAATAAGCTTCGTTTTCAAAAGTCAGCAACACGTCTCCGGTATTATGTTGAATAAATGAGGTAGTAGCAGCGCGTCCACCGGTTGGTAAAATGGGCACATGCTGCTGAAACAACTCGGCGATAAATTCATTTGCTTTTTCATTATTTCCGAATTTTCTTAACGCATAACCATAGGCAGCAAGATAACTGTAACGTCCGTTACCCGAGGTTTTAGGGTTAGGTAAAACGACTTGAACACCTGGCTTGATCAAATCTTGCCAATCCTTGATATTTTTTGGATTGCCTTTGCGGACCAAAAAGACAGTAGTTGACGTATATGGCGAGCTTTGATTTGGAAACTGATCTCGCCAGCCGGAGTCAATCAGGCCTGCTGAAGCAATTTGATCGATGTCCAACTGCTGATTCATGGTTACAACATCCGCTTCAAGCCCGGCAATCACTGCGCCGGCCTGTTTTGTAGATCCGCCGTGTGATTGATGAACGGTAATCTTGCCACCGCTTTGAGCTTCGAAATGTGAAGAAAAAGCTTGATTAAAATCCTTATACAGCTCACGAGAAACATCATAGGATACGTTAAGAAAAACTTGGTCTGCGGCTTTAATGGATAGTGTTGAGAGAAAAAGTATTAGTGCAAATGAAACTTGAAAAAAAGGCGCTAGACGCACTGGCATAGAGTAGGTATTCATGAATCATCTTCAATAGAATAAAAAATGTTTAGACATCAATTACTATGCCAACTGAAATATCCGAATCTGAATGGGCTATTTATGATGAGGGCATTGTCAAAATGTTGATATATCAACACCTACTCAACAGTTTGTGTTGATATATCAACAGCCATGAAACATCGCCTGTGTACTTGTTTTTCGTTAAATTGAATAGATACCCAAAATATTAGGCGACGATTAAGTTCCTGACTTTCCAACAAAGCAGCAATTACCAATTTGATGATAGAGACGGACATAAGTAAGCTTTGCAGGGATATCGAAGAAGGACACTGCCGTCAAGCCCCATGAATCGATCAACGGCTTTATTAAAAAAGGCTTACGCCGACCATTGATGCCATATTACAAAGTTCAAGCGGGGAATTGCTGCAACACAGTACTTTTCAATTCACTCCCCTCTCCCAGGGTTTTTGGCTCAACCGCCGCTTGTTTAAACCAGTGGCTTAGGGGGCTTCAAGGCTTATCTGTTTAATCGATATGAATATCTAATATTGTCGTTTTAATTTGCAAAATATTTTCGTTATTCTATATTCCAAGCAACAAAAAGCAGCTGAAAAGTACTCTGGTTTTTTTCTGATAGGCATGATTCAAGCTTTTGATGTGTGATTTCGTTTTGTTGAGTTGTACATTCCATGTGGTGTCTCGGGCGGGTTTACCCGCCCTTTTTTTATACTGTGCACCACCCCCATAAACCTGTCACCTAGTGATACCTTAATCATCGGGGGATCTTTGTTACATGCAGCCAATGAATAGTCTTCAAAAAACTCTACGTTTCAGTTCGACAATCTGCCTGATCATTTATGCCTGCGCCATTTCGGCATCCGAACTTGATCCCAAAGCCATTTCGATCAAATTACCCGAACAGATCAATTGGGTTGCCAACCCAAGCGGTTCCGAAACAGCTGTACTCGTCGGCGATCCATCCAAACCCGGCTTATATGTGGTTCTGAACAAATGGAAAGCAAATCACAATAGCAAGCCCCATTCGCATCCTAACGACCGGTTCATTACGGTTATCTCAGGCACTTGGTGGGTAGGCACCGGCACTGATTATGATCCAGACAGTCTAAAACCGGTCCCAGAAGGCAGTTTTGTTACACATTACGGCAACGAGATCCACTATGACGGCGCCAAAGACGGCGATGTCATACTGCAAATCGTCGGCATAGGACCGGCGACATCGGCTCCTGCAACACCAAAATAAAAGATTTACGGTGTCTGCTGACGGAAATTCCGACCCTTTTCCCTCTTGCTTATAGACCTATAGACTGGGCGTCACCGCATCACTGGGCATCATCTTCAATAATTCTTTGGCCAAACGATAGGCCTGCCCTCGAATTTCCGGAACAGCCGTCGTTTCCCAAAAAGTACCTTTCTGGGGTGGTCCCAAAGTATAAATAACGGAGGATTTGAAAGCAGCTCTGTCTAACAAAGCTCCATTTGAATCTACCGACAGACCGAATCCAATCGCATCCGGATGAGCCAAGCCTTTAATAAACAGATCTTTAATGAGAGGATGCTGTAATTTTCGGTAATCACACTCGCCCCCGGTACAATTCAGCACACGATCAACTATCAGTGTTTTGTTAGCTTTTTGCCCGCCATGACGAATAACCACCTTTACCTTGCCGTTAGAAACTTCGAAGCTTTCAACTCGGCCTTTATAAAAGGTTAGCTGACCGTTATTTTCCAAATCACTGATAATGTCTGCGGTGATTGACGAAATTCTATGCCTATGATTATCCCAGAAGGATCTTACATGCCTCAAAAACCTTCGCTGCTCCGGTAAGGACAGTGCCTGCCAGATTTCTTTTGAAAATGGACGCAGCGCATCAATTAACCCGCGCCAGTTATTTTTGGTAGGACCCGGGGTAATCATCAAGGTACGAAACTGCTTCACTATTGATCGGATAGTGATCGGTTGATCTGAATAATTCAGCCAAAGCGGCACCGGAGTCACTTTGTCGTGCACTTTAGGGGATAAGCCTCGCCGAGAAATGACATGTATTTTTCCTCGATAATTATTGTCAACCAGACTCAAAACCCAATCCACCATAGTAAGACCGGCCCCCACAATCAGGCATGATTCGACATGATCCCAGCCCATTTTTGACTCTGTTGACCATGGATTGGAGACATAGTTGGGATTATTTAAATGTACATTTTCGGAAACAGGCGGATCGGCAGGCGGAAAATTACCAATTGCCAATATCACTTTTTGTGCTTGGATTTGTTCGCTTCCCAAAAGCGAAAGTGTTGCGCCTGTTTCCGTTTGAGTGATTTTAACCACCTCATCTTGAATGATATCCAGCTTGGCATTCGGGTTGCCGACTTTTAAAGATTCCTCAACCACCCATGAAATATACTGGCCATATCCTCGCCGCGAGATGAAACTGTTCGATAAAGTATCCATAACCCATGGAGGATCAATCAACGTTGCTTGATGAGTCTGTGCCCAACGCAAAAAATGGCCTGGATCATCCGGGAATGCGCTCATGTTACCCGCAGGCACGTTGAGCAGATGACTGCTCGAATGAGTACTGTAGGCAATGCCACGATGCAAAAAATGCGGATTTCGTTCAATCAGTTTGATAATGATTGGCTGACTTGATTGCCGCAGTAATTGAGCTGCGACCAATGACCCACTGAATCCTCCCCCAACGATTGCGATGATAGGAATAGAGCTTGCTGGCATAAAAGTTTTCTCCTTACAAAATTCCGGTTACTTATTTTTATTAGAATCTCCACCCAATAAAAATTCAGCGTTTACTCATACGAACAGGGCTTTATATATGCACATTTCAAACCATAATCAACAATGAAGCATTCGCACATTCGCACCCTATTTAAAATTGAAAAATGCATTTTGTCTGGATCACTCATTTCATATCTAAATTAAAGATATATAAATCTAATTTAATCGTTTCAATAATTTTCACTCGTTCGTTAGCATACACACACCAAACATGTTTGCTCTTTGCAACACACCAATACTTCAATCTTTACGGGAGTGACCATGACTCATACCATCGAAACTGACTTACCGGCTGAGTTAAATCAGGAGGTGGTCATCCGCGTTTTCAAGTTACTCCAAGGGGTTCGTTTTGGTTCACTTGAAATCGTTGTTCATGACGGACGGATCGTGCAAATCGACAAGCACGAAAAATTCAGACTCAAGGGGCATACCGACAACCGCTAAGCCCAGCGTCCTTTCAAGGCTCGCATTATTTCGCTAACTCTGACCGGATCTCCGGAAGCACCGTTAACCCTTATGAAACACCTTTCTCGCTTTGCCGAACCTAGCCAACGCTTTTCCCCATCCACCGCCTCCACGCTTTTTAGTTTCAGTTTACTGATCGTTGCCGCCCTCCCTGCTCAGGCCGAGGACTATTACGCCAAAACCCGGGGTTACCGGGTCGAACCGGATCCCGATCCACCGGCCTATGTGCGCAGCTTGAGCCGAACCCAGTTTGAACAATTTCGCGACGTTGACTGGCTGGATGTAGGTCTGGATTTTCGTACCCGTTATGAATACCGTGAAAATGACTACCGGCCCTGGGTGGATACCTCATCCGGTTCGCGCGTGTCCAAATACCGCGATGCTCCCGATAATTTATGGTTGCTCAGAACCCGCGCCTATCTGGGCATCAAGGACATTCTCGATCCGTTACGTTTTGCGGTCGAGATGGAAGACGCCCGCAGTTATAACGGTGAATACGAAAAGTCGGATGCCGATGTCAACGAATTCGAATTGATTCAAGGCTATGGCGAGCTGTATTTCAATCATGCCCTGGGCCATAACCGGCCGTTGAGCCTGCGGGCCGGCAGGATGCACATGGAACTGCTGGACCGGCGGTTGATCGGCAACAACCAGTTTCGCAACACCACCAATAATTTCGAGGGTTTCCGGGTTCATTTCGGTAAAAAACAAAACAACTGGGATCTGGACACCTTTGCGATGCAACCGGTCGAGCGCTTGAAATATGAATTTGACCAGCCCGATGAAGACACCTGGATTTATGGCGGCGTGCTGAGTATCCGTCAATGGTCACACTTCATCACGGTTCAGCCTTATTTCCTGGGCCGGAAACAAAATGGCGATCCCCGTAATTCAGTGACAGCCAATCGTAAACCTGACATGGATATCTATGCACCGGGTCTGCGGGTTTACGGTTTGATCGGCCAAAGTGGGTTTGATTATGACGCCGATATCAATAAACAGTTTGGACGCTTTGGCGTCTTATCTAGAAATGGGAACACACAAACCCTGCAGCAACATGATGCCTTGGCTTACTCACTGGAGTTGGGTTACACCTTCGACCATGAATGGAAACCGCGGGTCAGTGCCTATTACGGCTTCGGTACCGGTGACAAAAACCCCAGAGACGGCAGCAACGAACGTTTTGATGCGTTTTACGGCTTCAATCAACCTTGGTCGCGCAATGATTATTTTTCCTGGGACAACATCCACGCCCCCAAAGCGCGTCTGGAAATCACCCCGCATCCCGATGTGCGCGTTGATGCCGGTTATAACGCCTATTGGCTGGAAAGCGAAACCGGCGGCTGGAACCGGGCGCGGTTGACCGACCCTACCGGGCAAAGCGGCAATTTCCTGGGACAGGAGATTGATATTCGCATGCGCCACCATGTCAATCATTATGTGGATTGGAGTTTGAGTTATGCCCGCTTCAACCCCGGCGATTACACCGAGTCTTTCGCAAAATCCGGAACCGGGCCTTATACCTCTGAAGCCAGTAACTTCTTTTATTTCGAGCTGTCACTGAACGCCTTTGGCGATGGCAAGCTCTAGGCGTGCTGACCGGGCCGTGAGTGGCCACAAGCACGAAGAACAGATCACTTTAACATTTAAACGGAGTCAACATGACTGTATTAACACCCTTGAAATCCGCTCTGATCCTGGCTGCGGTGCTGTTCAGCGGCACCGCTTTGGCCGAACGCACCTTACTCAATGTCTCTTACGATCCAACCCGGGAACTCTATCAGGCATTCAATCAGTCATTTATTGCCTACTGGAAAGACAAGACCGGTGAAACGGTCAGTATCCAGCAATCGCACGGCGGCGCCGGCAAGCAGACCCGCGCGGTGATCGACGGTTTGGAAGCCGATGTCTTGACCTTGGCCTTGTCGTATGACATTGATCAAATCGCCAAGCAGGCGCGCTTGTTGCCGGACAACTGGCAATCGCGCTTACCCAACAACAGTCTGCCTTACACGTCGACGATTGTCTTTCTGGTGCGCAAAGGCAATCCCAAAGGCATTAAAAACTGGGATGACTTAATCAAGGAAGGTGTGTCGGTCATTACGCCCAACCCCAAAACCTCGGGCGGTGCGCGCTATAACTATTTGGCCGCCTGGGCTTTTGCCGAAAAACAATTGGGCAGCGCCGAGGCCGCCAAAGCGTTCGTCAAGCAACTCTATAAAAACGTGCCGGTACTCGATTCCGGGGCGCGCGGATCGACCACCACGTTTGTCCAACGCGGTCTCGGCGATGTGCTGCTAACCTGGGAAAATGAAGCGTTTCTGGCCTTAAAGGAATTTGGCGAAGGGCAATTTGAAATTATCGTGCCTCCGGCCAGCATCCTGGCGGAAACGCCGGTGGCTGTCGTCGACAAAATCGTTAAAAAGAACGAAACGCAGGATTTGGCGGAGGCCTATTTACAGTACCTCTTTTCACCGGCCGGGCAAAAATTGGCCGCCAAACATTTTTACCGCCCTTATCAACCGGAACATGCCGACCCTGAAGATTTAAAACGCTTTCCCAAACTGGAATTTTTTACCGTTGATAAAAACTTTGGCGGTTGGCACAAAGCGCAGAAAGACCATTTCGATGACGGCGGCAGTTTCGATCAGATCTATGTGCCGTAAAGGTATTTGCCGAGGGGATGGGGCCGCAGCCTGTCCCGACCACCGCATCCAACGCTAGTGACACTACATATAAAACCATGACGCAAAGTAATATCATGCCGGGATTTCGCCCGGCGCTGGGTTTCACGCTGTTCTATCTGGCCTTGATTGTGCTGATTCCGCTCAGTGCCATGTTGTTGAAAACGATGCAGTTAAGTCTCGACGAATACGGGGCGATTTTGACGAACAAGCGTGTGCTGGCTTCATTTTATGTCAGTTTTGTCTCGGCACTGATTGCAGCCGTCGTGGCCTGCCTGTTAGGGTTTGTCATTGCCTGGACGCTGGTGCGCTACCCGTTTCCGGGTAAACGGGTCTTCGATGCCTTGATCGATCTGCCTTTTGCCTTGCCTACGGCAGTGGCGGGCATTGTCCTAGCGACGATTTATCAACCCAATGGTTTTATCGGCCAGCTGTTGATGCAAACCTTCGGCGTCCAGGTCGCCTACAAGCCATTAGGGATTGTGGTGGCATTGATTTTTATCGGTCTGCCGTTTGTCGTGCGCACGATTGAGCCGGTCTTGCAGGAGTTTGATTCGGCGATGGAGGAAGCGGCCGCCAGTTTGGGGGCGACCCGATTGCAGGCGTTTATTAAAGTGATACTGCCGAATATTTTGCCGGCGACGATTACCGGTTTTGCTTTGGCTTTCGCGCGCGGTGTCGGCGAGTATGGGTCGGTGATCTTTATTGCCGGCAACATGCCTTATGTCTCTGAAGTGGTGCCGCTGTTGATTATTACCAAACTGGAACAATACGATTACGCCGGTGCCACGGCCATCGGTTTGACGATGCTGATCGTCTCGTTTGTATTGCTGTTAATCATTAACGGCCTGCAGTGGTGGGTTCGCCGCCGCAGCGGTCAACTGTAAAAGGGTTTATCATGTCTACCGCACTTGCCAGTCAGAAGGCCATCGCCGCCCCCACACCGAACCTGGCGGATCCGAACTGGGTCCGCTATACCTTGGTCGGCGCGACGCTGGCCATTATCGGACTGTTTCTCATTTTGCCGTTAGCGACGGTCCTGATTTCTGCCTTTGCCAAAGGCTGGACGGCCTACAGCAGCAGTTTGTCGCACCCGGATACGCTCGCGGCGATACGCCTGACCCTGTTGACGGCGTTGATTACGGTCCCGTTGACCACGGTGTTCGGGGTCTCGGCCGCCTGGGCTATTGCCCGTTTTCAGTTTCGTGGCAAAAGCCTGTTAGTGACCTTGATCGACCTGCCCTTTTCAGTATCACCGGTCATCGCCGGTTTGATTTATGTGCTGATCTTTGGTGCTCAAGGCTGGTTTGGCCCCTGGCTGTCCGACCATGGTATTAAAATCGTGTTTGCCGTACCCGGTATTATCCTGGCAACCTTGTTCGTCACGTTCCCGTTCGTGGCGCGCGAGCTGATCCCGTTGATGCAGGAAATCGGCCATGAAGAAGAGGAAGCGGCTTTATCGCTGGGTGCCAGCGGCCTGCAAACCTTTTTTCGGATCACTTTGCCGAATATCAAATGGGGCTTGCTCTATGGCGTCTTGTTGTGTAATGCCCGGGCTATGGGTGAGTTCGGCGCGGTGTCCGTGGTGTCGGGTCATATCCGCGGACTGACCAACACGCTGCCGTTGCATGTCGAGGTCAGTTACAACGAATACGACTTTGTCGGCTCGTTTGCCAGCGCTTCGCTCTTGGCCGCACTGGCCATAGTGACGCTGGTTCTCAAAGCCCTATTGGAATGGCAACAACCAGGCAAACATTAAATCAGGCTGGAGCCGGCCGATTATTTTCTAAACGTATTTCTTTGCCCATTACCGCAACCGTATCCATTATTTATCTCAAGTTTGAGTGAGCACAGCCCATGAGCATTACCTTACAGCACATCAGTAAACATTTTGGCGCGTTTAGCGCTTTGGACGACATCAATCTGGACATCCCCGAAGGTGAACTGGTCGCCTTGCTGGGCCCGTCCGGTTGCGGAAAAACGACGCTGTTACGGATCATAGCGGGCCTTGAGCACGCCGATCAGGGCCAGGTGTTTCTAAAAGGCGACGATGTGACGCGCAAGCCGGTTAAAAACCGGCAGATCGGCTTTGTGTTTCAACATTATGCCTTGTTCAGACACATGACCGTGTTTGATAATATCGCTTTTGGTTTACGGGTCAAACCCCGTAAAGAGCGGCCTTCAGAAACGCTGATCCGGGAAAAAGTCCATGCTTTGTTAAATCTGGTCCAGCTCGACTGGCTGCATGACCGATTTCCCGATCAGTTGTCCGGTGGACAACGCCAGCGTATCGCCCTGGCGCGAGCGTTGGCGGTAGAGCCGTCTGTATTATTGCTGGATGAACCGTTTGGCGCCCTTGATGCCAGCGTCCGCAAGGATTTACGCTTGTGGCTGCGGCATTTGCATCATGAATTGCACGTCACCAGTATTTTCGTCACCCATGATCAGGAAGAAGCGATGGAAGTAGCCAGCCAGATTGTCGTGCTCAATCACGGCAAGATTGAACAAAAAGGCACCCCCAGCGAGATCTACGATCATCCCGGCAGTGATTTTGTATCCCGCTTTATCGGTCAGACCAATGTTTTTCATCTCAAGCAGGAAGACAGTGCCTGGCTGCAAACCGCGGGTATTGCGCTGGATGATCCTCAAGGCATCATCGTCCACGTCCGCCCGCATCATATTGCGGTTGAAAAAGCCGCTGATCCTGCCAATGCGCCGGTCTATTTGAACGATTGGCAACATCTGGGCGGCACTATCCGGCTGGAACTGAACCGGCCGGGTATCAACGGTTCGGCAGCCACCCTCTATGCCGAAATGCCGAACGAGCAGTTCAAGGAACTGGCTTTGCAAAAAGGCGATCGGGTCGCACTAAAAATCAAGCACGCGCATTGGTTTAACTGACATAATCAGACATGAATATCAGCCAACTCGAAATTTTGCGGTTATTGCAGGAAACGAACTATAACGTCACCAAAACCGCGGAAAAAATGCATGTGGTCCAATCGGCCGTTAGCCGTCAGCTGATTTTGCTGGAAGAGGAATTAGGTGCACCCTTGTTCGAACGCCATGGCAAACGATTGCATGGCCCTACACCATTGGGTCTGCGGGTTCTGGAGGAAGTCAATCTGGTCAATCAGGCGATGAAAAATATCCGGGCCTTGGCCGATGATTTTATCGACAATCGCAACGGCTTTTTGCACATCGCCACCACCCATACCCAGGCAAAATATTTTTTGCCGGGGCCTATCGCCAAATTCAGAGAACACTATCCGGGCATTAAAATCTATATCGAACAATCGTCGCCGGATAATCTGATTAATTTACTGCATCAGCATAAAGCCGACATCGTGATCTGTACTGAAAAGCTGGGTGACGATGAAAAACTGATCATTCAGCCTTGCTATCATTGGCACCATACCGTCATTGTGCCGATCGGCCACCCTTTGGGCAACGAAACGCTCACGCTGGAACGCCTGGCCACGTATCCGATTTTGACTTACAGCAAGGGCTTTACCGGGCGCAGCAATATTGAAAAAGCGTTTGGAGATGCAGGCATAGCGCTGGATGTCACCTTGGCCGCAGCCGACTCCGATGTCATCAAAACTTATGTCCGCCTGGGTTTTGGCGTAGGGATTATCGCCGAAACTTCTTACGAACCGACCAAAGATCAGGATTTACTGGCCTTGGGTCTGGGGGAACTAATTCCCCTGTCGACGACAAAATTCGCCTACTTAAAACACAGCTATTTGCCCACTTATACCCGGTTTTTTATTGAGCAGTTGTCGATCACGGCGAGAGCCCAGCCCAATAAAATCAAAACTGGTGAAATTAACAGTTAACGGGCTATTTACAGCCAAGCCGATAACAAACGTCTCTTTATCGAATGCCCTACACACTTCCCGCTAAAAAAACGGGAAGTGTGAGTACCACTTAACCGCCAAAAATCCGTTTACTGCATTGCAAGCGCTTGAGCACGCTGACCAGTCGATCTATTTCCTCATAGGTATTATAAAACGCCAAAGACGGACGTATCGTACTTTCCAGGCCAAAACGACGCAGAATCGGTTGCGCACAATGGTGCCCCGAACGCACGGCGATTCCGGCTTTGTTCAGTTCAGCGCCGACTTCTTGCGTCGAGTGCCCGGCCAGCACAAAGGACAGCACACTGGTTTTATCCGGCGCCGTGCCGATCAGCTGCAGTCCGGGTAGGCTTTGTAAAGCGTGCATGGCATAGACCAGCAACTCATGCTCATAGCGCGCCACGTTGTCGATGCCGAGCTTACTGAGATAATCCAATGCCGAGCCCAAACCGACCGCATCGGCAATATTGCCGGTGCCTGCTTCAAATCGGGCCGGCGCGGCTTGATAAGTGGTTTTTTCGAAGGTCACATCGTCGATCATATTGCCGCCCCCTTGCCAAGGTTGCGTCGCATTTAGAAGCGCTTCCTTGCCATACAGAACGCCGATCCCGGTTGGCCCGAAGATTTTGTGCCCAGAAAACACCAGCCAGTCGCAATCGAGCTGTTGCACATCGACGCGCAGATGCGACACCGATTGAGCCGCATCCAGCAAGACTTTAGCACCGGCGCGATGCGCCATGTCTATCATTTCCTGTGCCGGGGTAATCGTTCCCAGTGCGTTGGAGACCTGCGTAAACGAAACGAGCCTGGTTTTGGCATTCAGCAGGCGCTGATAGTCACTGAGGATGACCTGACCGCTGTCGTCCACCGGTATCACCCGAAGGATGGCCCCGGTTTCCTGGCAGAGTTGCTGCCAAGGTACGATATTAGCATGATGCTCCAGCCAGCTGATCACGATCTCATCACCTTCGCCAATATGTTGTCGACCCCAGCTTTGCGCAACGAGATTGATGGCCTCGGTGGAACCTCGAACAAAGACAATTTCATTGGCGGAAGCGGCATTGAGAAAACGCGCAACACGCTCCCGTGCCCCTTCATAAGCGTCTGTCGCCCGCGCCGCAAGTTCATGCGCGGCGCGGTGAATGTTAGAATTTTCGGTTTGATAGAACGCGGCGATCCTGTCGATGACGACTTGCGGTTTTTGGGTGGTGGCGGCATTATCCAACCAGGCCAACGGGTAACCATTAACCCGTTGTTGCAGTATTGGAAAATCCCGGCGCACGGCATGCACGTCAAACGGCGGATGCGCCGAACCCAAGCCGGGCAGGTAAGGGTCCCGGGCTTGCTGAGCGATAGAGGTCAAAAAATAATAGGCTGACGCCTGCCCTTCTTCGGCACCCGACCTGCGATCAAGGCCTGGAACGGGCGCTCTCAGTAAGGCTTTCAACTCAGGCTCCAAGGGAACGCCATGACTGCGCTCTGCCAACTCTGTCAAAGCCGAGTCATCAATGCCGGAAAAATGCGCGAACGGGTCGGCTGAAGCCACAGGAACCGTTTGAGGAATGGCAAAACCAGACACGTTATCTATCGCCTCGGGAGTGCCAGGTACTGCGTTAAAGAACTGATTGGCCAACCGGTTCAACTCGGCAAGATCGGGTAATCCCGCAAGTTCGGTGTCAGTGCCACGCTGCGCTTGCGCCAGCCCTGCCGGCAAATCAAGGGTGTTACTTATAGTCATAGTATTGGCCTATTTCGACATTCTCCAATACGCCAATTGCGTCTTCGGTCAAGATGGCCAATGAGCAATATAACGAAACGAGGTAGGACGCAATGGCTTTGTGGTTAATACCCATAAAACGCACCGATAAGCCCATGCTCAATTCGTCGGTCAGATTAGGTTGATACAAACCGACAACCCCTTGACGGCTTTCGCCGGTGCGTAACAATAAGATATTGGTTTTGCCGTCTACAATCCTTAACTTGTCGGTGGGAATCAACGGCAAACCGCGCCACGTCAAAAATTGTGAACCGAACAAACTGATTGTGGGCGGTGGCGTGCCCCGACGGGTTGCTTCCCTGCCAAATGCCGCAATCGCACGCGGGTGGGCCAGAAAGAACGCCGGTTCCTTCCAAACCCGGGCAATCAGTTCGTCCAAATCATCCGGCGTGGGTGCGCCGTTGCGCGGTTGAACTTTTTGGGATTCGGCAACATTGTTCAACAGTCCGTATTCGCCATTGTTGATCAGCTCGCTTTCCTGACGTTCTTTGACTGTTTCTATGGTCAGGCGTAACTGTTCATGAATTTGATTGTGTGGACTGCTGTATAAATCCGCAACGCGCGTGTGCACGTCAAGGACGGTGTTGACGGCATTCAAACGGTATTCACGGCCCCATTCCTCATAATCGACATAGGTTTGCGGCAGTACTTTTTCATCCAGACTGGAACAGTCGACAGCAATGCTGGTTTCACTTTTAACTTTGTTGACCCGGTAAATACCGGCTTCAACCGGCACCCATTGGAGCAGATGAACCAGCCAGCGCGGGGTGATGGTGCCCATCATGGGCACGGTCTTGGTGGCGTTCGATAAGGTGCGGGCGGCTACGTCGCCCAATGCGGTATGGGCTTGATGAATATCTGACATGGTTGTTTCCTATTGTATTGATGGTAATGGAGTGTGGGTATGGGCCGCTGATGCGACGCATTTTTTAGTTATTTAGCTGCTAGCGCTTGGCGATAATCGCAAGCTTGAGAAGTTAACGGTTAAATGCCTCCCCCGCCTTCGAACAGCTCGCTGCGCACTTGTGCCTGACTGATGTGACTGCCGGGGGCGACGCTGTGCGTCAGCCAAACGTTACCGCCGATGGTCGAGCCGCGGCCGATGGTGATCCGGCCGAGTATCGTCGCACCGGCATAAATGACTACATCATCCTCGACAATCGGATGGCGGGCATGGCCTTTAACCAACAGGCCCTGTTCGTCTTTGTCAAAGCGCTTGGCACCTAAGGTTACGGCTTGATAGAGCCTGACATGGCGGCCGATCACGGCGGTTTCTCCGATGACGACGCCCGTCCCATGGTCGATAAAGAAGCTGTCGGCAATTTGAGCGCCGGGGTGAATATCGATACCCGTGGCCGAATGGGCAATTTCGGTAATGATGCGCGCGACCAGCGGGGCGCCGAGTTTATAAAGCAGGTGCGCGAGACGATGATGGAGGATGGCCAGAATGCCCGGATAGCACACCAGCACTTCATCCGAGCTTCGCGCGGCCGGATCACCTTCATAAGCAGCCTGAATATCGCTGTCTATCAGGGTTCTGACACGGGGTAAGCGGGTGGCAAATTCATGGGTGATGACCGCGGCTTGTTTGACCGTATCCCCCTGACTTTTTTGCTCTTCGGCGATAAATTGCAGTTCCAGCAGAATCTGCTGGTTGAGCTCGCGCAACAAGGTATCCAGCGTGTGGCCGACGAAGTAATCGATGCCTTCATCGGTTAGATCGGGCAGACCCAAGCGATTGGGAAACAGCACGGCCCCTAGGTTATCGACAATCTGACCCAAGCGCTTGCGAGACGGCAGCTTTGGCGGGTGATGGCGGCGGCGACGCGTTTCCAAAGAGTGCAGACGCAAGGCTCTGAGTTCGGTTACCAGGGCATCGATGTCCCACCGTTTCTCGTTATCCGGCAAGCTCATACGGCAGCGCCTTGACCATCGAAAACACCTTCAAACAGCGCTGAGCTCAAATACCGCTCACCGGAATCGGGCAGGATAACCACCAGGGTTTTGCCCTTGTGTTCCGGGCGTTTAGCGACGCGCACGGCGACCGCCACAGCGGCACCGCAGGAAATACCGGCTAATATGCCCTCCTCTTTCGCTAAGCGGCGGGCATAGGTGATGGCCTCTTCATTGCTGACCGATTCAATTTCATCAACCAGGGATAAATCCAGTACTTCCGGTACGAAGCCGGCACCGATGCCTTGAATTTTATGCGGTCCGGGTGCTAATGGCTCACCGTTACGGAACTGACTTAGGACGGGACTGTCGGATGGCTCGACGGCTACCGACAGTATCGCTTTATGTTGGGTACGCTTGATATACCGGGAAACGCCGGTGATCGTGCCGCCCGTGCCAACCCCTGAGATCAGGATATCGATGGCGCCTTCGGTGTCGGCCCAGATTTCAGGTCCCGTGGTCGCTTCGTGTATGGCGGGATTGGCAGGATTTTTGAACTGCTGCAGCAGGATATAGCGGTCAGGGTCTGACGCGGCAATTGCTTCGGCCTTGGCGATAGCCCCCTTCATGCCTTGGGCGCCTTCGGTCAAGACCAGTTTGGCGCCATAAGCAACCAGCAGTTTGCGGCGTTCAATACTCATCGTGTCCGGCATCGTCAAGGTGAGCGGGATGCCTCTTGCGGCGGCAACAAAGGCCAAGGCAATGCCGGTATTGCCGCTGGTCGGTTCGATCAATTCTTTGCCTGCACCTAAAAGACCCTGGCGTTCGGCGTCATTGATCATGGCTGCACCGATACGGCATTTAACGGAATAAGCCGGATTACGGCCTTCGATTTTAGCCAATAAGGTGACCGGGGCACCTTCGGTAATGCGATTAAGCCTAACCAGGGGTGTATTACCGATGGATTGTGAATTGTCAGGATACCAATGAGCCATGTTTGTCTCTCTGTGTATTTTCTACAAGCCAAAAAAAAGCCAGTGGCCCCATCAAGAGGCTCACTGGCTTCCGGTTGTCCGGTCAGCGTGTAGCAATATGGTGGTAAGTCTGTCCGATTAACCCAAACCTGTCAATACGGTTAATCGGCGTTAAATCGGTTTTTGCTGTCAATGACAGCGCGTGCTGTTCAAAAATTATCAAAATCTTCCAGGGATTAGCCGCCACTGGCCGCTAAACGAACCGGTTCTTTCACCTCTTGATGACCGTAGGACTCAAAATAAGCGCCTTGAACCAGATTAAAGCCAATTTTCCGGGCTAAGGCGGCGGTCTGTTTATCGCCAATTTCCAACAGGATGGTTTTGCCCAATTCTTTATGAGTCAATAGCTGTAAACGCGCCAGTTTTTCAAGTAATTGATTATCCTGGTGCGTACTCAGTTGCCGTCCGGAGAGACTGACAAAATCAGGGGCAAGCGCAGCAATCAAGTCATTTGTCGCCTTGCCCAGCGCTTGATAGTCAAAGCGAAGGGCGAGCCTGTAACCTCTTTCACGGTAGTTTTCCAGACCTTTGAGCAACGCCGGATAATAAGCTCTATACGTGCTGGTGACCCGTAACGTGATGACCACGTTATGCGCTTCCAATCCGCATTTACTGATCACTTCCTGGAAATAGGCGCCATGATCTTTCTTAACACCCAGGATATGGCGAGGATCAACGTCCAGTTGCAAAAATCCGCCGTCATGAGCCAGTGGCAAAAAATTGAGCATATGAACGGTTCGCGTCAAGCGGTCAAAGTTGACGATGGAATCGGAATTGATACCCTGCTGTGCGGGTAAAGACAACAACAAATCCAGTTCATGACTCAATAAATCCGGGATCTCGGCCGTCGTTACATTTAATTGGGCTGTGTACCCGGCAATCTGTTCAGGCTTTGCCAACTCGCGCAGAGGGGTTAATTCACTGCTGATCTGGACCGGTCCGAACAACCCGCGGGCGACGCCATTGTCAATGATGAAAGGCCGGAAATTAGTATGGTGTTCCCATTCCAGACGATCATTAAAATATTCTACTAATTGTTGTAAGGGCATGACGAATTCCTGATGTCAACGCGAGACGCGTATTTTTTACAAAGTTGATTGCGTTAAGGTTTGAAGTCATCCTAATTACCGAACGGAACCTCTGCTCCCAAGCCGTGTTGGACTCGCCGAAAAAGAGGCGGGGCAACCCCGCCTAAAAGTATCCCTATAGCAATGAGAGAGGTAAGACGACGTTAATGCTGGACCGATTCAATCAACGCTTGAGGGACATCTTAGCGGTCTAATTCGTTTAAATTAAACGATATAATTAGATTTATAATTCTAATTTTTAGATAACTCGTTTTCAGCAGTGACTGTGTGTTGAACAATTCTTCACTCATCAGCAACTGCTTCTTCTGTCCCCTCTTCTGAATTTTGAGTCTCTTGAAACTCGGTCACAGTCAAGTCTTCCAATTTGAACTGGTAACTTTCAACGGCATTTTCAGTGTCAACCGTGGCAATCCCGGTAAAGGGTTCCAATTCGCCCAGTTTTTGCCAAAATCCTTTGGCCTTGTACTTTTCCACCAATTCCAGATTAGCTTCAATCAATTGAGTGTTTTTAGTGCTGCATTCGGCTATCCAACGCTCACGTTCCTTGACTGCTGCGACCAATAGCTGGTTATCGCTTTGAATTTGCCGGGCCTGGGCAATGATTGTTTTTTGTTGCTGCAAAAGTTTTTGTTCTCTCTCTTTGGCGCTGACCAATTGCCCCTGCAAAGAGCTGCTAACCCTTTCCAAAGACTCCACACCGGCCCGATAACGTTCAATTTCGCCTTGCAAGGGCTCCAGTTGTCTGATGACATTTTCTAACTTGCCCACCTGTTCCAGAGCCGCCGTTTTTTCAGCCTCCAATGTGGCTTTCTCCTGTGTCAATTGGCGCAGCATCCCTTGCGCTTTTCTCAGTGCCTGATCGGCAGCACCGCTTTGCTTGACCGCTTGGGCATGCGCGATCGGGAGATTCAACATCAAGCTCATCGCACAACACAAGACCGGTTTACCCAAACGCATCACCATCGAACACCTTCCACCCTTAAAAACGGACATTCAGATCAACCGCACCGGTATCGATACTTAACGGTGGGCCATCGATTGCATCGCTGCTGCTCCAACGGAGATTGACCCACGTATTTTTGGCCAATCCGTAATTCGCGCCTAACCACCAGCCTTTCGCATCGGTGCCGCCTGCGTGGAACAACGACTCGGTAAATGCATCGAGTACGGCATCACGCTGGATATAGCGGTAAGCCCAGAAAAGGTTCCAATCATTGAATTTGACAACATCCTGATCGCCGACATCGAGCCGGACTTGGAACGCATTGGTTTTTCCTGCGAAACTTTTATCCGGATCGAGACGATCACCGAACTCTTTCCGAATTCTAGACTCGTCATAGCCGAGATTTTTGGCGTAATCCAGGGTCAGCATCACGTGCACCGGCTCGAAGCCGGAATAATCGTAGATCATCGTGGCATTGAAAATATTGAAATCAGAAGCCAGACCCCACAAGCAGGCATCACCAGGAAGCTTGGTCGTTGCATCCGTACACCGGCTATTTAACGGATTACCCGCCAGGTCGTTGCCCTCGTTGATATTGATCGGCACCATCGTATTGCCTTTCTGGATGAACTCTGGCGCGGTCCAGTCGTATTCAAAACTGTTACGCGTATTGGCTCGTGCCCGGGTATTGCGATAATGATAATAAGCGGCCCCAACTTTGAGTCTATTTTGGCCGTATACCAGCCAGTCCGCACCCAACTGCCCACCCAGCAACCATTTATCCTTTACCGATAGATTGATTTCCTCGATGGGGAAGATACCCAGCGTCGCGAAAACCGAATCCGGCGTCTGCGGCCCAAAATTGACTCCGGCCCGTCCGCCCAGGTCGTTGGTCATCGCCGCTCGATACGAGCGCACATTCACGCTGTTCTGATTGAAACGGTAACGAAAGGTTCCGGCAAAGCCCTGAAAACTCAAGTCGGGATCATACAACACATCGGTAGAGAGCCAGGGATTCGCAAAACGCCCGGCATAAAGACTGAACCAGTCTTTACCCTGCTCATCGATAAAATCATACTGGATGTAAGCCCTATCGACCGCAAACTCGAAGGATTCACCGGTATTACCCAATGTTTGTTCGTTCGACACCGGATTACGAATATTACTGGTCCCAACCCGCACTCCGGCTTTGACGCCTTCGGTGATATCCAGGTTCAAGCCGGCCCGAAAGCGCTGGCTCAGACGCAGATCATCCTTGGTGGTATTCAAAAATTCTTCATTACGATTAAATGCAGCCAGATTGCCGCCATCTTTATTGATCGACAAATAATCGAGATAAGGTGCGTTCTCACTATCGAAAAAATCGTTGGCGAAGCGAAAACGCGAATCGAACGTAAAGTGCATGCGGCTCACCCAATCAGGTAACGCAGCGGGGATACCCCAGAGTTCCTCCTTGGCATCCGCCTTGACTTCCTTAACCACTTCATCTTTCAGATCGGCGCGGACCTGTTGACGAATCTCTTCCTTGACAAACTCCGGAACATAACCCACATACACCGAGCCATTTTGTTTGGCAGGCAATGCCGGTGCAGCGTTTGCTGGCCTGGTCTCTTCGAGTTCTTCAGTCGTTTCCTGAGCAATCTGTTGTTTGGCCTCGATTGCCGCCTTATCTTCAGCTGCTTTGATCAGACTCTCGGTTTTCTTTTTATCGAGAACACCTTCCTGGACGAGTAAGTCCATTAAATTGACTGTGGTATTTTTGAGTTTCAAAAGCTCTTCTTTCTCAGCTGCCATTTTGCTTTTCAGTTTCAGAAGCTCATCTTTTTCATCCGCCATAACCGGGGTAAAAAGAGAACTTGCCAGCACTAAGAACGCTGACTTTTTTACAATCGTTATCGTATTTACCGGTACTCTATTCATAATTTTTTTGCTCATATTCTGGAGGTAACCCGAATCTTCAAAGGTTGCGGCATATTTTCCGGCGGTGGCTTATTCACAGAGAAGTTCAACTTCGGCAACACAGCCTCTATCGCGCTATCCACCTCTTTTTTGCCGCTAGTACCGGCCAATTCCGCCCGCTTGACTCGCCCATCGGGACCAACCCATATATTGAGTTGGACGGTGTAACGGCTTTTTCTGGCGCTGGTTCCGGCCAACAAGCTCTGCAAGTCCTCTTCCAGACCGCGTTTTACCTGACCGCCATACCAAAGAATTGCGCTACCACCGCCGCCGCCCAACAATCCGCGTCCGCCTTTTTTGCCAACCAGACCAAACCCATCCGCACCCGCGCCGCCTTCGGCATCCAGGCCTAACTCTTCCCCTGCCGGCTCTTCAGATTCTTCCGGTGAAGGCTCGGGCTCTTCTTCCGGCTCAGGTTCCTCAATTTTTTCAGGCTCCGGTTCCGGCGGTTTGACTTCTGGCGGCGGGGGTGGAGGTGGCGGTGGTTGAATCATCGTAATTTGCTGAATTTGCTTTTTCTGCTGCACAGGCTTTTCGAATTTGCCTTGAATGACATACAGCGCAATCGCCAACAGTAAAGTCAGGACAAAACCGACCCCCAGCGGCAGATACCGCAGTAATCGCTTACGCTTATCCATGGGAAATTATTTGACCAGTTTTTGAGTCACCAGTCCCAATTGACTGATTTCAAGGCGTGTAACCACATCCAGTACTTCAATGACTTTTTCGTATTGAATCGCTGCATCGGCTTTTAAAACGACCGGCAAATCTGGATTGGCCGCTTTGTATTGACCCAGCCGGGTTTCCAATTCCAGGATCGAAACTGGATAAGTATCCAGATAAATCGTGCCGTCCTGAGCTATTGAGATCGCTTTGGTTTTGGGTTTGCTCAATGCGGGGGTGCTGCTGGCCTTGGGCAGATTGACGGTTATCCCCTGAACGGTCGCAGTCGTCATGATGATGAAGATGATCACCAAAACATAAGCCACATCGAGCATGGGTGTAACGTTGATATCATCGTAAACTTTATCGTCTTCGCCAAATAACATGACTTATTCTCCTCTATTGCGGTCGGCGATACGTTCCGACACAACGGCCAGAAACTCATCGGTGAATATGCGCATATCGGCGGTCAGTGTCTTGACCTGGGATAACAAATAGTTGTAGGCAAAAAGCGTTGGAATCGCCACCAAAAGCCCGGCAACCGTTGTAGCCAGGGCCGCTGAAATACCCGGCGCAATGGTGTTGATATTGACATCGCCTGTTGCCGCAATCACCGCAAAGGTAATCATGACACCCATGACCGTCCCGAATAGACCTAAAAAGGGTCCTCCAGAAATAGCAATGGTCAGCAATACCATGTTTTTGTTCAGCTTTTGATATTCCTGAACGACGGCAGCATCCAGGCGTGCCCGCACGACATTCAGTGCTTCCACACTCAAAGTCGAGTTAGATTGCTTATCCCCCAAGCGTTTTTTCAACTCTTGAACGCCGGCATGATAGACATGGTAAATCGGCGAGCTTTGAAAGTGATCATGCTCACCCAGCAAGGTTTTCAGAAATTCGGATTCCTCAAGTTCCTGCTCTTCTTCGGTCTCGTCTCGGTCTAATGACTCCAAATCGCCCGTTTCGACTCTCCGGTATTGCTTTAAAAAAGCAATGTTATCCTGTTGGGCACGCCTAAGAGCAAAACCCTTGGTGAACATGACCAGCAAGCTCATCACCAACATCGCCCCACATAAGCCAATGACCACCCAACCGTCAGTAGTCAGACTTTGCAGAATGGTTAAGGCATAGTTTGGTCCTGAAGCTGCCCCGGCCGATTCATCCTGACCGAAATTAAGCACATTATGATCGGGGCTTTGGCTGCGAAATTGTAATTTGAGCCAATCGGGAGTCCGTGCCTGTTTGGCGACCTGCACTTCATCCAGCCAACCGGAAAATGCGTCACCGATCAGCAAGGCGGGGTTGGCACCGACCAGTTGAATGCTGATTTGCGCGACCGATTGACCGTCGACATACAACTGAAGAGCCTCTTTCTGAAGCACTAAAGCAATATGATGCCACTGACCTGGAGTTAGATTGACGCCAGCAGTTTGGGCCAATGGGCCCCCTGTCACTTGATAGTTCGCACTGATCGAAGCATCCTGAAGGACCAATCTAACCAGGATTTTATCATCCTGGGCCTTAAACAAAGTGGCATTGGCCTGATTTTGATCGAACTTGACCCAGCTATTGAAGGTAAAGCCATTATCAACGTTGAGCTCTAAGGCTGGATTCGCATTGACAGTAATCCCACCCTGACCGTCAAATTTCGCCGCTGCTCCAATCAACCCCGCATTATCGATAGATGCTTTCGACTCTGCCGCATTGACGCCATAGGCAGTGGCATCCAGAGGTAATACTTCGCCTTCGGCAAAATGGAACACCAACGATTGATTGACATCGTAAATACCTTTCGGATCGGAGCCATCCGCGGCATTGGCGTTTCCATAGTACATGGCAAAGCCGTCGGTGCCGACACCACCCCGAACGACAGGCAGCTTGACCCAAACCAAACCCAATTCGGTCAGTGCATCGATTTTTTCGACGTGATGTTTGAGCGCAGTCTTATCGTCCAGCATAAAACGCAGATCTTTGCCATTTTCTGCCAAATCGAAAAAGAATCCGAAATTGCCGGCATGTAAACGCACCAAGACCGGAAACTCATTGAGCGTCTCCTGAATATCGGCGCCGGTAGCAGAAGCATCCACTGTCAATTGTTTGCGCGACGGCCAGCTGTCATTCCACCAGGCGTGCGCCACTACCGGGATTAACAATAGAGCAAGGCCGAACTTGATCCGGCGCAATAAGTTTTTGGTCATCAATTTTTTATTCCCACGTTAAAAATTATATTTGAGCTTTAAACTACGTAAACGCCGTTGATTTGTGAGTTTCTATCCTAGTCACTGATCAAATTTAGGCACCTCCTTAAGGCAATAGAGGTTTTGACCTATATCACCTGTCACACTAATAACCGCAGCGCATTACAGCGACCGGTATTGCTTAAAACTTAACCGCCGCAACCGGCTTTACCTTCGCGAATATCCCCGACACTGCATTCACCGTAACCGACCACGTCGGCACTGAGCATACTGACTGCTGTCGTTGATCCGTCCGCATTATTAGCCTCCTGACTCGAACCATCACCGCTAGCCGATTGTGAAGCGGATTGCGCGGCGCTGGTTGCAGCACCATCGACCCCGGAGATCGCCACAGGAACAGAAACCGTCGTGGGTACTCCGACGGTACCGCCAGAAGCTTGAATATTTGAAGCCCCGATTACGGCAGTGGCAGCAATCACTATGCGCCCTCCGCTGATACCCGCCTCACCGGCATCAACAATCCCGAAGGGTGCGGCCAATGTCACTTGTCCATCACCTATCGCTTGTATACCGCTACCTGAGACAATCGGCGGAAAAATCGTTACGACGTTACCTTTCGCATCTATGACCGATATCGGAGGCGGGGCGGAAATAGCAGACTTGGCACCTTTTCCGGCATCTATGCTGCCTTCGGATGACCACACCAGAATATCGCCACCGCGCAAGGTAAAGACCCGCGACTGATTGACACTGAAATCACCTTTAACAAACGCACTCAGGTTTCCCAACTGCTGTACGACAATACCCAATTGATCGGCCGTTTTACGAATACCGGCTAATTGCCCCGCCAAGCCGACATCGATATCGCCGCCGGGCACCGCCAGATTGATATCGCCTCCGGCAAGGGTTTTAACCTGGCTGAATACAAGGCGAAGATCGCCCTGATACGATTCATCCGGAAACAAGGCTTTTACCGCATCGAAACCGCGCTGGTATAATGCGGCGCGTTGCGACTCGTCGACTGCAGCGGCAGCGCTGGCAGACTCTTTTAATTCATTGAAAAAGATCCTTAATAGCGTTTGCTGATTAACGCGCAGTTCCTGGTCGCTTAAACCTTCCAAACTGGAGAGCAACTCACTGTATTCGGGCACGGAGCGGTATTTGTCGACAAAACCCGCATAATCGAGCGTGCCGTCCAAACCGGTCAGGATATTGATTCCCGCCCCCGTCACACTCAATGACGAATTGAATAAATTGCCTATCGTCTGAATGCCTTCGGCGCTGCCGAGATTGATATTTCTACCGGCCAAAACCTGCAACTCGCCGGGTCCCCCAAGCTGAAACTTCCTGATGTTGGAAAGAATATTCCCATCGTCGTTCATGACCGTATCGAAGACGATATCGCGGCCAGCTTGAATCAGGGTGATATCGTTCGCCGCCAGATTCTGGCTGTTCACAGCAACATTGAGAATATCTCTACCCGCTTGAAGTGTCGCAGCCTTGGGTAAAAAGAAGGTGACTTCGGTATCGGACGAAAATCCGATATCACCTTGATTTGCGATAATCAGCGGTCTGAGCGGGTTATTTACGTGCAACGGAGTCGACGCATGCACGATATTCGGGAACGGATTGGCGGGATCGAGACGTTCCCGTGCTCTGAAAATGCCATCATTCAAGCTGCCTTCAAGCTGGACCGCCGGACGCAAAATGCCCGGCAGCAACGAAATATCGGTGTCGGACATATTGATACTGAACAATTTGGCGGAATTGAGATCTGCACCGAAATTATTTTGTGCAAGCAACTCCAATTGACCCTGTGTCGACGGAAACAAAGTCATGGCGTTATTGATCCTGATGTCACCGGCATAAGCGGAGGCTTTTAAGGTACCCGGATAAATAGCATATTCGAACCCCGACTCACTGTCGTTCAACAAGTTTTTAACCCGTTTGATTCCGGCAACATCGTTTTGGAGCACGATATTACCTGCCGTCGCAGCAAGATTAACTGCACTGGAACCACTGTATGAGAAGAAGCGCGAATCAGAGCCTCCACCGGGCGGTAGCTGGATCTGTCTAAGCGCTGTCGGATTGAGCACCGATGCCAGATTCAGATCACGACGTGCCTGCAGGTCATAGATACCATCACCCAAATTCAAAAGGACCCCGAGACCGGATGCAGCTTGGGCGATACTGCCGCCCGCTTGAAGCTTGCCACTTCCCAATCCAACATAGTATTCACCGCCGACGATATCGTTTCCGGCATTAACGTGCAGATTACCGCCGCCATTGATTACGGTACCGTTCTCGCTCCAGGTCGTCAGATTGGCACCGAACTTTCCGAACGGTTTACCTGTCGTGGGCATCATCACTGACAGGTCGCGAACATCGCCGCCGGCATCAACCGTGACATGGCCGCCACCCAAGGCACCCACGTTCTGATTGAAGAAATGCACGCTTTTTGGAAAAACCGAGATTCCGCCGCCGATGTTCACTGCGCCGGAACGTACACCGTTGATATTGATACCCCAGGCGGTAGGGCGTCCATTGATGTCAAAGGCTCCGCTCTTAACCAACCAGTCTGTTATCTTCTGACCGGTCATGATGCCTTCGATATCACCACCCGCACGTAAATCGATGGAGCCGCCTTCTGTAGGATATTCAGCCAACAGAAATTGCAGGCCTAATTGAGGAGAGTTGAAATAACCATACCGCATTAACTCATCCATAGCATCAGGAACCAAACGGTTCAGGTAATCGATATCTGTCTCTCCAGGATTTCGAGCAGGTGCCTCGGGTATGCCGGCTATCAACTGAGCTCGTGTGAATTTGGCCGGTGAGCCCATCGTGTAAACTGCCGCCGCCGCCTTCGCATCGTTTGCATCTTTCAAAAAACTGATATCACCGTTGGCATCTATGCGAATATCACCCGTGCCGGTTCTGACCATAACCTGGGTTTTCACTAAATTATTAGGGTTGGAACTCAGCGGATTGGGCCCCATGTAGGAACTTGATAACTTGACATCACCCCCTGCGATGAGCTGGTAACTCCAGGAAAGTCCGGGTTGCAACATGTCCTGAAATCTTTGATTTTGATTGCCGCCAGGAATCGGCGCAGTTGCGAACGCATCAGTCAGTGACGCAGCAATGTTCAAGTCGCCCGAAGACCTCAGGGTTAGAAAGCCAGGCAATGATTTATTGCCGGTCGCATCGGCATAACGCCAGTTGGAAACCCAACTTTGCGTCACCGTATTCCAACTGCCATCCATGAAATCCCATTTATCCTGTAACGTCAGATCACCGACGCTGCTGATTTCCAGTCCGGGCAAGAGCTGAATGTCGGCACCCGACAGATTGACAGGTGCGTGAGAGATGCTCATGAATGAAGCGGTATCGGCTTTCCAGTTACTGATATCCGAGGCCGTGATAATCCCGGCAGCCGGGATAAAAGTCCGCGTCGCTTCCAAGGCAGTGCGAAATGGCTCTGAACCAATGATGGCGCTATTGATAGCGGTTACAGCGACGCTACCATCAGCATCCCGTCCAGTCCGCAGGTGCACCGAACCACCGGAACCATTAGCGCCAGCAGAGACATTGATAGAACCGCCTTGAGCTGAAAGGTCCAATAATCCGGAACCGGCCGCATCCCGATGTACCGTATCGAGCTTGACTCGACCACCTTCTCCGCCCGGCGTCATTGCCCGTGCGTCGATAGCGCCATTGGCTCCCAAAACAATGCCGTTTCTACCGTAAATATCGACCACGCCGCCTTCGGCGCCGCTGACATCGATCCGACCGTCGATTGAAACCTGCCCCTGATCCAGAGTCAAATCGAAACGTTTGGCTTTGACTGAATCGCTGTCCGTAATCATGACGTCACCGTTTCGCTGCCGCAGCCGCAGTTCCTCAGCAAATCCTGCCTCAGCCAGTTTATCGTTGAGCAATGAAAAGCCCCCGACACCGAAAGTATCGACATCCAGGCTGAAACTACCTTGACGCAATTGAGGCTCGGCAAACCCGCCCGAACCCGCATCGATCAAACCAAGCCACTGGAACGATCCCTGCGCGGCACTGACTTTCAATGACCCGGCATTACTGGCCTGTTGCGCGTTGCTGCCCTGGGTGTCGCCGACCAAACCAGCACCTCTAAGATTTATGCTCGTGCCATCCGCCAAGTTAATGTTGCCTAAATTGGACGTCAGTTGCACCGTGCCCGCCGGTGAATACCGGTAATGATCAGCAAATTGAATGACTCTACCCGCAACATCGATATGTGTGCCGCTGTTCAGTGAAATATCACCGGTCAAGCTAGTGAGTTCCAGTATCCCGGACGGCAGATCGAAATGCCCTCCCGTACTGACAATGTCATTCGCCACGATGGTCCATTTGACACCCAAACCGATAGGGGGGCGTTCGGTATCAACTGTCCCTGGCGATGTGATGTCGACACGATAACCTGACGCATCAATCGTTGTCGTGGCTCCGTGGCCTCCGGATAAAGTTCCGGCGTTCAAGCCGAGATTTCCGGCCACTCGCAAATAGCCAGGAGCGGATATTGCGCTTCCAGTCGCATCGGTAAATTGACCTGCCCCTAAAATTCCGCCGGTTGCATTGAAGTCAACCTGACTGAAACCCTGGATCGCATAGCTACCGCTGCCAAGTTCGATATCACGTGCATTGAACGACAAGAGGCCTGTTCCAGTTCCAATCCGATCGGCCGTAGCACCGCCACCAAGCAGCGTAATATGCTCGGCGGTGATCGATGCATTGCCGCCTTGATTATTGAAACCATTGATATTCGCCGCGCCCAAAATCAATTGCCGCGTCGATACATCAACGCTACCGTAAATATCAAAATCGGTCGCACTGATCAGCCTTAATTCGTCAAGATTGAACTGCGTGGAAGACAATACCAAACCCGGCGTATTATCCGGCACGGCACCAATGCTGATCCGTCTCGACTTCAAGGCAAGCGAGCCACCCTGCATGTCGATATCGCCGTCGAACACGGTATTTTGGCTGGCATCGAGCAACATTGAGCCCTTTGCACTGAGTCTGGCGCCTGCCTCAACTGTCAGTATTCCGGTATTGCCGGTAACGGTCTTGTCTCGGATGACATCGATCTGGCCGGCAGCCGATACGCGCAATAATGCGCCGTCACTGTTTTCCGGTTCGTTACCCAGGGTCCGGTTCTCAATCAGCAAATCAATGCCATTGGCATTGTTAGAGCCAGTGCTTTCGATGGCTGATCCGGATTTGAGCGTCAGCGCATCCTTGGCAGCCAAAATAATTTCAGCACCGGACAATTGACTGTCGCCGTCGACAGTCAGGGTTTGCGTCGTAACCGTTATCCGTTGACCTTTTTTATCCTTGCTGCGCAAACCGCCGAGCAGCAGACTGGGTGCGTTCAGATTGTTCAGATCCTCAGCCCACAAGGTCACCGTGCCCGGAGCGCTCGATGTCAGATCTACTCGGCGGCCGACTACTGCCAGGCGATCCGCACTGATATCGACCTGACCGCCTTGACCGTTCGCGACTGGCGCAGCGGATAAATTCGCAGCCAAAGTCAAGCTAGCTTGTGCCGCAATTGCCAGAGTGCCGGCATCATCAGGCAATTGCGGCGCCAAGGTGCCATTGAGGCGGGCTTTATCGGCAAAGAAGGTATTTGCTGAATAATCCGCAAATTCTGAATAAGTTC
Source organism: Methylicorpusculum oleiharenae (assembly GCF_009828925.2). NCBI lineage: Bacteria > Pseudomonadati > Pseudomonadota > Gammaproteobacteria > Methylococcales > Methylococcaceae > Methylicorpusculum > Methylicorpusculum oleiharenae. Next base: position 1,876,123 of record NZ_WUTY02000001.1, on the reverse strand, counting down.
GTGCAACCGAACCCGGCTCTACCGCAAAGCCTTGCCATCGTGCATCTTCTATTCCAGCGGCTGGCGCTCCATAGCGGCCGGCCACCACCGTGACGCCGGCAAAGTCGACAAATGACTGATTGGGGAGCATATCCTGGTTGCCGGCCCTGGGCGTAACCAGAAAAGCTCCCGGCAACAGGGCATATCGGGCAGGCAAGAGCTTATACCAGCCCGCGCTCAAACCAGCACTACCGGCCAGATAGACGCTATCGCCAACATGCAGATCGGAAGATGGAAATTCGAGCGGATCATAAGGCGTCAGCGCACTACCAAGCGCCGGCAGCACCGCGAATTTTTCAACGAAATCAGGCTGGCTGGCATCCAATAAGTCCCTGGATCCGCCGGGTCCTGGAATAAATTCATAGGCGTACAAATCACCACCGCCCGCTAAATCGATATTGGCGCCATCCTGCAGTAACACATCGCGGCCGGTCAGTGTTAAACGTTTTTCAGGCGGCTCATCAATGACCAGGTTCACCGAACCATCCGCTGTGATCGGATAAAGCCAGCTCATACCGCCTGAGCCACGTCCGAACAACACCGTCAAGCCATTCCCAGCGACCGACGTCAGACTGCCCGGGACCAATTCGAGCGTGTTTTGAGCATTAAAAGTTAACGTCCCGAAAGGCGCCTTGACCACACCTCTTTGAATGATATTCGGCGCTGCGAACGTCAGATTGCCGCCCGCTGAATACACGGGGCCCGGTGTACCGCCACTGTTAGAAATCGTTATCGTATTAGTGCCGTTGTTCTCAACGGAAAAGGTATAGCGGGTCAACGTCGAAGGATATAATTGAGCTGCACTAATAGTGAGATCACCGGCCAGTTTCAATTCGCCCAGAAAATCCTTGGTATCGTTTCTGATTCGAATACCGACGGCTCTTATATCCCCCACACTGTTCAAATTGGCTTGGTTAAAACCGTTAAAACTCAAGCCACCGACCAAATCTATGCCTTTTGCCTGGACCGAGAACACCCCTTCACCGCCTCTGGCCTCGGGCGCCAGGATCGTCGAAAATTCGCCCTGATTGATTTGGGTATCGAGACGGCTCATTGTCGAACCCAGCACTGCATAAGCCGTATTGAGGGTAACCTTGGATGAATCGGTTTGAATACTTGGTGTATCCAGGACTATTTTGCCGGCCGTCGTCAAAGTCACATCACCGTCAAAACGAATGCTGCCTTGATACTGCCCATCGGCTCCCAATACATCTGTTTTAAGAGTCAGCGCGCTAAAGCCTGAATTATTCAATTGGCTGCTTTTCAGCAGGGCCAGACCGTTATAGTCTGGCGTCGAAATAACGTCGCCAGGCCTTAGGGTGTCCGATATGACCCGATTCGATCCTGCCGAAATAACGATGCTGCGCGGACGATTTCGGTTCGCTATGATATCGTCGGGAAATAAGCCATCGCCAACCGGAAACTCCGGTTTGTCGCGTAAACCACGATTGATCTCTAAAGTCAGTGCCCCGCCTTTTGCACCTTCCCCCCCTTTAACGGCGATGAATGATCCGTCAGTCAAAATCCCCTCGCCGGCCTTCATGACTATACTGCCGGCACCTGACGGTATGGTTCTGGATAAGGCTCTAGAACCAGGCTGGAGAAAATCCAGGACCTGTGCTGTGCCGGAAACGTCGATAGTCGATCCGGCATAGCTGACGATATAGCCACGATTGGCAATCAGTTCGACAGTGCCCCCGTTCAACACATCACCCGTGGTCAGACCAAAAGCATTGAGACTTGGTTTAAAACCACCTCTAGCGCTTAAACGGCTATCTGGGCCTAACCAGATGCCCTGGGATGCGAAAAATCCGCTGTCTCCCGCCGCAGGAGGCTTGATCGTCGCAACAATATGCCCCGCGGGAGTATCGATGGTTCCGTCGATAAAAATAGACGTATCTGAATTCAGCGTTACGGTCCCTTCTAAACCGGTTTTGATTAGCGACCCTTGACCGATAGTCAGCGATTCCTGACGATTTTGCGCCAGCAACTGCGCCAGGGACAGCGTCAAATGAGTCGGTGAGCGAAACTGTTCGGGCAACGTGACTTTGGCTGCAAAGCTTTTCAAATCAGCGCCAGTGTGTTGTAAAAAGGCTTCCGAATCCAACTGTAAGTTCTTTTGAACAGGCTTTAATTGAACGTTGTCAGCTACTTTCAAGCCGTATAGATTTGCCGTCACGCTGTAATCGGAAAATCCTCCTTGCTGGAAGAATTCAGGCGACAGAATCAACGGTTGATATGCGGAAACAGGCCGAACCGGTGCATCAATTGCCGAACCAATCACAACCTCGTTGGCGCTCAAGCTGAGACTGCCGCCGTGATAGAGCGCCCAACCGGACAACTCGCCGTCCAAAATCAGATTCGCAGCGGCTCCGCCGGATAACGTGGTAGCGGCTACCAATTCGATGGCACCGCCATGGCCTGCCTCGACCTTTGCTTTATTTTTAAGCCAGGCCCCGCCGCTGACATCGATGCGACTCCCACTTGACAAGTGCAGATCGCCTTGTTCAGCAACTAAGGACACCGTGCCGCCAGCCACGGATACCACGCCCAATGCCCGGCCTTGACTGACGGCCAACAAATCGTTGACCCACTGGCCGCTGACATCGATGACGGCATTGGCACCCAATACAATTGAACTGGGTGAATTGATTTCATCAATGACAGTCGGATGCAGTCTGACCTCGCCGGACGGTGAGATGATCGAGCCTTGCAGGTCGAATCCTGAGGCGGCCAAATGTAGACTGCCATCTACCGGCAACTCAATCCGCGCACCCTCAACTATTCGAACTGAACCGTTAGTGGTGATATCAACGCGATGAATGCCTGCGTTTTTGAATAAATCAGCCGCAAGATTCAAAGTCGCCGACTCACCCGACCCATCGTTGTTTCGAGGAAAGGCATCGTCAGCATCCAATGAGTTGATCGCAGCAAGATGATTGAAAACAATGTTTTGCCTACCGAAGACATTACCATTACTGAGGTTGAGCGTAAACAAACTGCCCAACGCTCTCTGATCGGGGGTTCTCTGTAAAGGACCCATAATCGTTTGACCATTCAACGCACCGTCCAGCAAACTTTCATAGGCAGTGATTCGCAATTGACCAGCATCTTTACCTTCGACATAACCTTTTTCGAAGCGTTTGAGCGACAAGCCATTAATTGACCAACGCTCGGTTATGCCCCACTTCGGATAAATCTTGACGAACTGACCGAGTATGCTGTCGTATCGACGATTCGGATCGGCCTTTGAAATATCAAAAATGAGTCCGTCGGAAACCAGTTTGGTCGTTTCGACAAAGCCATCCCGGTAAGCAACCGACCCACCCGAAAAGTCCAGCAAGCTCCCTGGGCGAGTCACCACATCGCCGCTGGAAGTCAGATTGATGGTACCCCCATCTGTGCTTCTTTCGTCTATGTTGCGGGCAATCCTGTCGACTGCGCCTTTGATGTCAGCAACCGGTATCGTTGCACTGATCAACTCACCGCTATCAGGGTCATAAACCAGATTGGCGTCACGCAGATCGACCTTGACCTTTTCGGCAAACAACACGCCATCACGCTGTAGCGGTGCATCACGTAATTCGTTTTTGCGCAGTTCCACCTCGACAACATTGCTTTCCATTGCCTTGCTGACATTCTTGACGCCGGACACATCTATCTTGCTGCCTTTCTCCATGTAGATTCTGGCATCGCCGCGAATCGTCGGATCAGCCAAATTGTCCAGTGCCGCGATATCGACCGTTCCCGATTGTGCTTGTACCGTCGAGTCTTGCCGTAAAATTACCTTATGCCCGCTGATTTCTATTCTGGATTTGAGTTGGGGTTGTGCATCGATAGCGGTAGCCGATTTGTCGGCATCCAAATTGACACTGGTTAGGCTGTTCTCGGCAAGATTGACCGTTGCACTGGTTCCCAAACCATCACCCAAGTCGGTGTTGCGTTTGGTCGTATTACCCAACAGTCGACCGCCGGTAGCGATCGGATCTCGTATGCCTTCGCGAGCCAATAATCTGACTGTGCCGTTTAATCGGACCGAGGTCGTTGCAGATGCGATACCTTGTTGATTGACGGCAAAACCGATGAGGCTGACATTACCGCGTTCGGCAATGACCTTGCCGATATTATCGACTTTACCGCCTTTACCGACCTCGACCACCAAGCCGCGGACATCCGAATCGGCACCCGCTTCCTGCAAATAAACTTTATCCTGAGCGCCAACCAACAAGGTTTGTCCGTCGTGAGTTTCAACAGTGCCGGCATTCGTCACGACCGGCGCGGCAATGATGACCCGTCCACCGGGCGCGTTGGTTTTGATTTGCGCACCCGCTTCGATAAAAATCTGAATTTTGACCTTTTCCCCGTTCTGATCAAGCACAAACTGCCCCTGATCATTTCTTAAATAAAGTTCCCCGTTGTTGCGTTCCAAAGCTGCGGCATTATTGATATCGAAGACTTTAGTGATGCCCCGTTCAAAAGTTTCATCGGTGATACCCAATGTCGTGGCAACCAACGAATTAACATTGATTTGGGAATTTCTGCCGAAGACGAAACCGTTTTGATTGACCAGATAGATCTGTCCGTTGGCACTTAGAGATCCCATGATCCGGCTGGGGTCGGCCTGGTGAATATTGTTCAGTGCAATCGAAGATGCCGACGGTTGATCAAAATGCACACTATTTTGCGCGCCGATATTGAAACTTTGCCACTGCAGGGTTGCCCGGTCTGTGCTTTGTTTAATGGTCATAGTATTACCATTGACCTGCGCTGCCGCTTGTCCCTGCGAGGCTAGGGCCGAAACATTCAAAGGGATAGGCAGTTCTGCACGAACCTCATCCAAGCCAACTCCCAGCACCAGTCCACCGGCTATCAAGGCACGTACTGCTGAAGCCAGCGGCTTGGGACGGCTAACCGGTAAAAAAGGAATGAATAACAGGTTGTTTGTCATGGTGAACCTCTTGCAGAATCGAAATCCGCTAAAACTAGAACTCGTAAGCAAGCCGAAAATCGACACGTTGATTGCCTACATCGACCGTACTCTGTTGGTACCAGGGATATGCCCAATCAAATTCCCCTACGAAATGCTTGAACAACTGCATCCTGAAACCTGCGCCACTCCCGGCCAACTTGTAATGTGTAGGATTGAGAGGCAACGGGCTCTGAATCCATAAATAGGCATAATCAAAAAATATATGGGCCCTTAAATTTTGTACAAAGTCCCAGTCCTCTTGTTTCAGAATCGGCGTTTGAAACTCAATCGATAAATTAAAACCATCATCACCCAACTGCTGAGTTTGATAGTAACCTCTCACGCTTTGCTGCCCCCCCGCTGAAAATTGCTCGTTACTGATCAGAGGTGAATCGGCTTTTTGCCCTGCAAGGCGGCCTGCAAATCTGAAATCCTTGGGTAGTTCGTGCAAGTGTCTGACAGTAGTCGTCAAGTAAGTGTAATTGGACTGGGCCTTGAAACGCCGATTCTCAAACTCCTCTTGCTCGTTGCCCAGGCCTCGGATAGAAAAGTTGAGCGCCGTATTCAGCGTAGTCAGATAGGCGTCACCCCGCCAACTGCCGTCATACCCGACTTGAAACGGGGCATAAGTAATTGGCGTTGAATCCAGGTCTTGTCCCTGAGCCGTCACGCCTTGATCGAAGCTTTTGTGGTCGAACCCCAAAGTAACGCTGTGATGATAGGTGTCCATGGTTGCCAGCGGTTTGACCAGCCTTGCACCAAAGATCGTCCCGGTGCCGATTACCGACAGGCCGCCCAGAGAAGCACCCAACTCGGTATTGGAACTGATGCCGACGCCGTAGAAAGCCAAACGGGTATCAAACAAACCAGTGGGCATGACATAAGTTCCTGACCATACATCGACTTCGTCCGGATTTTCCGGTGAGACCTGATACTGCAGCGAGGCACTGTGAAATTTCTGCCATAAGTTGTCATACCGTATCGATCCGATCACCCGAGGCCGGGTCGTACTCTCCGGATTGTTGATGTTGAGCTCGACGCTGCCGTGTAACGGCAGTTCATCATCGATACGCAATTCAACCTCGGTTTTTCCAGGTGTTGATCCCGCCCGGAAGATCGGCGTTACTTTTCGGTCAGCCGATTCCTCACTCAATGCGCTAATCTGTTCTTGCACGGCTGGCATATACGGCACCTGCCCTTTGGTCAACGAGGGTACTTTTTCGCGAATACTGCCCAAGGAGTAATAACGCGAGCCGGTTATTTTCAAGCGCTCGATCGAACCTTCGACGACGTTGAGACGGACCAAGCCGTCTACGACATCCTGTTCCGGAATTTCAACCAGCGCAGTCGGATATCCCTGTTCGCGGTATTTTTCTTCCAGTGTCTGACGCGCTTTTTCGACATCGTCTATTGACTTACCGGGTCCAAGAAAGGGGTAAACGGTTTTTTCTATCACTTGTTGATCCAGTACTGTATTTCCGTCGACCTGCAGTACCATCAAGTCGAAAGCTTCCTCACTCGTCGGCGGGTTGGAGGCATCTTCTTGATTCGAATCAGGCTCCTGTGAAAATACGGGGGCGGTGCTCAAAACAAAGCTACTCATTATCAAAACTGCGGGCACGAATCGATTCATCGATTGTTTGTCATTCCAAAATAAAATTTGATAGTTCGTAAAATGCCGAAATCCCGGAGGGTTAAACCACCGGGATTTCAACTTTTTTTTGCCGGATAATTGCTTATACACAAACACCCGACACATCCATGATTAAAGTAATTTCCCTAGTTCATTGTTTACTCCGGTATCCTTTCATGTTCATCAGCATCGACTCGTCAAATGATTGCAATGTCACTCTGCGAGATGAAAGAGACCCTGGCATCTTGCTTATCTCAACTCGACATTGACAAAACCATCGTTCGCATTTTCATCAACGACCGGTACGATTTCCAAACTGGTTATGCCGGCGTTATTGTGTGTAAACGGCACGACAGGGTTGTTGTCATTGAAGGGGATGCTAGAAGTAAAGCCGCGCGGATCACGGGTTGTGGCAAAGATGCCGGAACGGCCGAAAGCCAGGTTCGCGTTGGCATTGGCGGCAGCAGCAATGGTTGGGCTACCCAAATCGTCGGCAAAGGCTTTCAATACCCGTGTTTTCAAACTCCATTGGGCATCAGACGGTTTGAAGTTGCGGTACAAGACCACGCCTTCCGCCCAATACGGATAAGAGCCTGAAGCCACGTTCGCCAACGTCGGCGCATATCCGTCGATCTTGATATAACGCCAAGGCTCGCCACCGGTTCCATTAGCCGTCACACCGGCGTTACGGTCGCCACTGTTGACTGCAAAGCCCCAGCGTTTGGCAAAGCCTGCACCGTCCGGAACGTTGTTAAAACCGGTATTATTGGTACCGTTTTGCCAGTCAGTCAGCAAGGCGATGGTGCCGTTGACGCCCCCGGGTGATTTAGCAATGGGCAATGTAAACTCTTCTTCATCCGCATCATTTTCGGTTGTTGGTGCCGGAATATTGGTGCTTTTTAGCGCGGGGTAGTGCAGTAGCTTGGCGTAGGCAACCGCACCAATCGCTGCACCACGATTGCGACGACCTATCGCAACAGGGGTCAATTCCTCACCGGTGCCTTGCTCCTTGTAAGGTGCATCGACGCCAGCAGCATCAAGGATGTCTGGATCGGTCAAGCTTTTGACCTGATTACCATCGGTTTTGTCGACAATCTTGACTTGGTCCCAAGCCTTGATCTTTCCGGCTAGCAAAGACCCCAGAAAATCTCTGTTCAGACTGGGAATGCTCCGGTCGTCGTATCGGCCAATGACCACGTCGGCAGGCAATTTACCGGCTTTTACCTGAGCTGCCTGTAAAACCTTATACAAGTCTTGAGTCACACCAATACCGTAAACGAGCCCCCCGGTCGCAACGACATTGAAGCCATTGGCACCAGATCTTGGAACGGTTCTTAGGTTTGTCGGCCAATTCGCTTCCGGCGAACCGGTTGTGAATTCATTGACCTGTTCGGGATAATTTTCAGTACCCGGTTTCAGCAAAATTTCAGGGTCTACACCTAAAAATCCGCCATCGGAAGTGGCTTTGGTCAAATAAGTAGTTGCATTACCGGCATTGATCGTGGCAACCCAGCGTTTAGACCCATCGGAGGTCCACGCTGATTGAGGCAAACCGACGATGTTCAAATGCTCCAAAGGGAGTCCATTGCCGTTATTGGCCAACAACGGCACAACCCCGTAACCTGCAGCACCGTAAGAACGTTTCTCCAGCGCGATTTTGGCGCCAGCCAGACCGGCACCCAACGTGCTTTTACCCCGGAAATAATAAGTACGCCAGCGCGAACCCCTTTGCCCGGTGGCTGAAGTCACGTCACTGAACCAATCTGAAGTTCCAGGTTCAACGAGTGCACTTTCTACAGCCAAGTCGATGGCTCTGTCTTGCGCTGCGCCACCCGAGGTATAGATAACGATATCCGGCGCACCGTCTGTCCAGGGCGTCAAGGCTTGCGCAGAATGGGCGCCCACCAGTAAAGCGACTGCCGTAGCAATCTTGTTAAAAGAAAAGCTGGTTTTCATAGTAAAACTCCGTTTGCGATTGTGTTACCGGAAGCGTTGCGCCCGGCTGAAATTCATAGAAGAAGGAGCGGACTTGACTCCGCTCCTGGAACATCAGGCGGCTGTTGCCAGTCCGGCTTTACGGCGACCCAAGCCCAATAAACCTGCCAGCGCCGTTCCGAAAAGCCAGACGGCGGCTGGCAAAGGCACTGCAGCAGGTGCGGGTGCGTAAGCCAATTGATAATCACTGGTCAGCTTAAACGACCACAATTCTTGAGCAATTTTAGGTAGCGCATTGGAAGTTCCGATATTTGGGTCGCTGATCCACCAGAACGGCGCAGTTTCATCAAGACTGAAGATTTGGTTTGCAAAAAGAGAAGCTGAACCTAGAGTAAAGTAAAGATCGAAGAAAGAATCCGTTCCTTCAGGTGCAAGGACACCGTTAGTGGTAATTCCCTTAGATAAGATGTCATTAATCCATGAATTAACTCGGCCGGTTGATCCGGTTTGCTGGCCGGCAGCTTCAATAAGATTGTTTTTTCCCAGATTAAAATCACCCGCTGACTGACTTAAAGTCACTACACCCCATTGGGTATCGGCAGGATCACCAAAAGTGGCGGCATCTCTATTCAAGTTTCGTGTAGCACCAGAAGCTTGTAACGAGTAAGCACCCACAATCGAATATTGAAGATTTGTACTGCCTATGAAACTGGCGAAGGCGGGTATTTTTGTTAAGTCCCAATTTTGCTCGGAAGTCACTTTGCCATTAACAAAGTCGGAATAGTTCAATCCGGTATCGGCAACAAACGTATAACCAAAATTCGCGCTGTTTTGATCCCGGTCGACTACACCTAACACCACCGATGATGGTTGCCCGGACGTCTTACCGTTGACCAGCGTCGCCGATGCCTGACCTGCGACCAACGTCAGCGAAGCTAATGCTGCTAACTGATATAGTTTTTTCATAAAATCACCCTTAATTTCTAAGTAAGCCAAAAAGTTTTGAGGACTGAAACCACAGGCCTTCTATCCTGACTTTTGCATTTTTAGTGCCAAACACTTAAGTTAGTGATTTATTTGAAGTAATTCACATTTTATTACTTCATAACTGTTGATTTTTCAGCATCTGCTGTTGATGTGGTGTTGATATTTCAACTTTGCGGCTCTTTGCGAAAGCATTTGGATAAAGTTTTTCACAAACTGGCGAAGCAGAAAGGATGCTAAGTAGCGGAAGGGAACCTGATGGTGGAACAGGTTCATATATTGCACCTGAGTAATCTGTATCCTAATCCATAATGTTTAAAGATCACTCGCCCCCACCATCAAAGCAATGTCGCCGGGCGAATTTATTGCGCTTACACAACTAATATACTTTCACGGTAACGTGATGGAGTTTACAAAAGGGAAAAGTGCAATTGCGATAGTGAGAAATTTCAGAGGGACCAAAAATTTCACAGATGATAATTTTTAGGCCAGAGGTTACTCTGTGATAACGGTAGGTTTGAATGAAATGGCTAGAAATTACATCAGGAAACAAGAAGCGGGAGAGATCACTAAACAACCCTCTGCTAAAGCAGGTGGGTTTGAATAACGGACTGAAAGCCGGATACGCGTCGACTGAACGACGCGTCGTTAGGCATCAAAATTATGGATAGATTCTGTTGCACATCAACTTTTGTTGATCAACTTTTGCTTAATCTGTAATCCACAAAAAGCCGTATTCATGCCAATGTAGCGCTTTCTAAACCAGCTTTTCACCTAAGCATCAGAAAGGTTTGTAGCTAAAGCTAACCAGCTGAAGCCGTTGGTTTAAACCTTATGATGGAAAATTAATGGCCATTTTTGGCTCAGTTTTATTGGCCATTAACAGCAACGTTGGTCTATCGGAAAACAAAAAATCTGCGAGTGGTGCAGTTATTACTCGACTATACGAAATTAGAAAGCATAGTTCGAAATTTGGGTATTGAGGTGGATGACCCACTGGAGCTTTCAGAGCAAACTGAGGTTTAGGCTTTGGATCATATGCGTGAGTGGCCGCTTTTGAGTAAGTTGCTCGTACATACCCAAAACAATAACTTATTCTCTCTGACCGCTTATGGCCTGTTCGAGCCAAAGACGACTCAAGGTTGCTTGCCGAAAAGCTGTCATTTGCTCAACTTTGGTATCGAAAATTTCGCCGGCATCCTCAACGGCCGGTTATGGCCGATTCTGTTGAAAAAGTCGGTTTTTTGAGAGTTAAGCGGAAGGGCGTTTTGATTGATTGCCGTGGTTTTTCAGCAGCTGGCAGGTGAGTTTTTTGCTTTTTGGTGCATGAATACGACTTCTATTGCCGTTATGCGGGTATTAATTGGTTTACTGGTTCATTTATTGCCAACCTCTTGGCCATTCGCCTTAGATTTTGGGCCGTCGCCGCCAATAGAAACTCATCTTTGGCATTACTGAAGCCTCGTAACCGTAGCTTGTCCATTTTTAAGATGCGCTTGAGATGGGCAAACAGCATTTCCACCTTCTTGCGCTCCTTGCGTGACTGCTGATAAGCATCGGTTTTGGTAATGGCACGAGCGACATCACGGGCCGATTCGTGGGGGCTTCGATCGATTTGACGATTAGCCATGTTAGGACAACACCGCGCTTTGAGCGGACAGGCTTGGCAATCCAATTGGCTGGCGCGATAGCGATAAGGGTTTTTCTGTTTGCTGCGCCAAGCGGGTTTCAGACACTTACCCGCTGGATAGATATACTGATTATTCTCCGCATCATAGGTAAAGTCAGAGCGGCCAAAAGTGCCATCGGTGCGTTCTGACTTATCAAATACGGGTACATGCGGTTCTATGTTTTTTTCATCGACCAACCATCCGAGCATGGCGGCTGAACCATAGTTGGTATCACCCACCAAACGTTCGGGTTTCAAACCAAACGTCTCTTCTACCCGATCAATCATGGTCCGAGTCGCCTCCACTTCGGCCGCTTTATTGACCGCTGAGGCTTCTACGTCGAGGATGATGCCGGCTTCCAAGTCGATCAAGTAATTGGTTGAATAGGCAAAGAATGCTGGACCACCGGGTGCGGCCGTCCAGGTAGCCGACGGATCAGTCAGTGAAAGAGTCCGAGTGGATTCTTTGGGATCATTCGTTTCTTCTAGTGCCGCGAGATATTCACGAACCGGCAGTGTGGCTTGGTCAGGATCACCCCAATCAATGTCATCACCACTTTCAACTCGACGTTGCCGTTGGGCATCGGCTTTGATGATGCTGGCGTCGGTGGCAAAACCCTCGCCACGCACCAGACCTTCTGCCATGCATCGTTTCAGGACCGTTTCAAACACTAGCCGAAAAGCCTGACTGTCCCGAAAACGGCCCAGGCGATTCTTGGAAAAGGTGGAATGATCCGGCACGGGATCGTCTAAATCCAGTTTGCAAAACCAACGATAAGCCAAGTTGACATGCACTTCTTCACACAGACGACGTTCGGAACGAATGCCAAAACAATAGCCGAGAATCAACATGCGGATCATCAGTTCGGGTGCAATCGATGGCCGACCGATAGGGCTGTAATGCTCCGCCAATTGCTGACGAAAATCACCTAGGTCGAGAAAATGATTAATGCCTCGAAGCAGATGATCTTTGGGAATGTGGTTTTCGAGACTGAAACAGAAAAACAACTGCTCCTGAATCCCGGATTGTTGTCCCATCATGGCGTCACCTCATGATTGAATGGCTGTTGGCGGTATTTTACTACGGTGGGAGCCGAATGTCAGGGGACTTTTTCAACAGAATCGGCCGTAACAATACGATCAATCTCTAATCAACCAAGCCAAAAGATATCCGAAAGTCAAATACCAACCAGTTGATCAAATTCAGCGATCAAGACTGTCGGCTATCAATCCAACCTCATTCTGCAAATAGCCGTAAAATGTTTATGGCGCTCCCTCAGATAAATATCCAGTTGGAATTTACCCACATCGATGCACGTTTTCTCATTTTTGTTTGTCATAGTGTTCCTTACTTGCTAAATTCGGGCTCGAAGCCCATCCGACTGTTCGAAACAAAAATCGGGTCGGAGAAGCGTCCAGGCTTGTTTACAGTATCAAAGTACCTGGCGCGCATCGGACTAATCCTCCGGTAACTAGTTACTGATGTCCACGTGCTTCACTTTAGCAAAGAATAAATTTTGAAAAACAGGGATATGAAACCATACAAGCCACTCAGGTAGACGCCTGAGCTGAATCGTTATAACTTGGTGAAAGTACAGATATCTAGACAAATAACGGGATCAGATACAAAGTATTGGAATTTATCTTAACGAGCCTTGGCATAAACAATTATGACAAACCGACTGCCCCAGAAAGCCTCCTCGACTATATCGATGCTCCAGGATCTTGCGAAGTTGGCAAACTATTCTCTCATGGACACGCTCAACTGTGACCCTGACGCGACAAAAAACGGTGACGACCACGCGCCGCGACAAGTCTTTACGGGACATTATGTCCCCGTCAAGCCGACTCCAATCATAGACCCTGAGTATGTAGCTCACAGCAAAAACTTTTTTTCCGAGCTTGGCTTTGCCGACAGCATGGCAGAGTCCTCCGATTTCGTCCGCATGTTCTCCGGCGACATCTCTCAGGTTCCAGAGCCGATGCGCAAGGTCGGTTGGGCGAGTGGGTACGCACTTTCCATTTACGGCACTGAATACATCCAGCAGTGTCCGTTCCAAACTGGCAACGGATATGGAGACGGTCGTGCAGTTTCTGTGCTTGAGGCCGTCATCAACGGTCGACGCTGGGAGATGCAGCTGAAAGGTGGCGGCCGCACGCCATATTGCCGCGGCGCAGACGGTCGCGCTGTCTTGCGGTCGAGTATCCGCGAGTTCTTGGCTCAGGAGCACATGCACGTACTGGGCGTGCCGACATCGCGGTCTTTGAGTTTGTACGTTTCAAAAACGGAGAAGGTAAAGCGACCGTGGTACTCGGAGGGTTCGCGCTCGGAGAATCCTGACATGCTTATATCTGAGGCTGTCGCCATATCGACACGAGTCGCGCCGTCGTTCATTCGCGTCGGCCAACTTGAACTTTTCGCTCGCCGTACCCGTAAAAACGAACATCCGAAAGCGCTGGAAGAACTGGAGAAGATTGTGCTGCACTTGATTGATCGTGAGTACGCTGACGTTGTCAATAAGCAATTCACAACTCCCGATAAATTGATGTTGCTGGCACGCGAGTTTCGTAGCCGCCTCACGTCATTGGTGGCGAACTGGATCCGCGTCGGCTTCTGCCAGGGTAACTTCAACAGCGACAACTGTGCAGTCGGTGGTTTTACACTTGATTATGGCCCCTTCGGCTTTTGCGATGTGTTTAACCCCCATTATCAGCCTTGGACGGGAGGCGGTCATCACTTCTCGTTCATGAATCAACCAAACGCAGCGCAAAGCAATTTCGATATGTTTTGTTCGTCGTTGCGGCCTTTGCTGGCATCGCATCAGGACTATTTGCTAAAGCTCGACGAGATTCAAAGTGGATTCTCGAAAGTTATGGAAACGCAAATGGAAAAGATGTGGGCCGCCAAGCTGGGTCTTAGTAATTTGAAAACAGCGTCTCATAAGGCACTTTGCAGCGCACTACTCAGCGAGCTAGGAACACTCATGGTGCAAACGCCTGTCGATTACACTATTTTCTTCCGCGAGCTCTCGTCGGTACCCGACGACATTGGCTCACTCAAGAAAAGCTTCTACAATAACGCGGCGCATGATACTCCCACCAAAGAGATAGATAAGCGTTGGGCAGCGTGGCTCGCGAAGTGGAAAACACTTCTCAGCAGTTCCAGTGAGGAAACTTCTAGGCAGATGAAGCTTGTAAACCCAAAGTACATTTTGCGAGAGTGGTTTGTTGTGCCGGCATATCAGCAAGCAGCTGTGGGAAATTATTCTCTAATTCGAGAACTTCAGGACGTGATGACGCAGCCATATGAAGAGCAGTCGAAGGACGTGGAAGATAAATACTATAGGTTGAAACCGCCGGAGTTCTTTGAGGTGGGTGGATTGTCCCACCTTAGTTGCTCGTCGTGATTCGTTGGAATTGAAAAAGTAGTGCCAGATACGAATGGCACTTACTTAAGCTTCTTCGGATGCCCATATTTTTTCACGTGTTCCCTCGCCTGACCTCTTGGCACAACAAGTAATGGATAGGGTTTCGGTCTTCGTTTTACAGCTCTTGGTTCGATACGACCGGAACGATTTCCAACCCGCTGTTGCGCCATTAATTCGCAAACCACCCACAGCATGTGGTTGTCTGAAGTGTTTGTTTGCCTGCTCCCTATCAGCTACAGTTGCAGACTGTGTTTGAAGCTGATTTCGCTCGGTAGAATACCGGCCAGGATGGCAGCTTGCATAATCAGCAAGCGGATCAGATTATAGGCCAGCAAATAACACCCAATCTCCTTGATAACCATCTCTGGAATACGCAACAGTGCCGACATCAACACCGTAACCAATCTCATCCTCAATAAGAAGATAAGTTGCAATACTAAACTGAAAAATTGTGAGCGCCATTTGAGTAAAAAATCTGGGAATTTATCGAAGCTGATTGACATCCGATGTCCTTGAACATTCGTCAACTAAACGTCCGTTTTTTTGTTTTCGACGTCAGCTTTGGAAAAATCGATCGACTGTTTAAGCCCGAGTCGAGCCAAAGAGAATGCAAAGTTGCTTGCCGAAAAGCTGTCATTCGCTCAACTTAGGTATCGAAAATTTCGCCAGCATCCTCAACGGCCGGTTATGGCCGGGTCAAGTCAAAGAGGACTCAAGGTAGCTCGCCGCAAAGCTGCCATTCGTTGAATTTAGCGACGAAAAATTACGCCGGCATCGCTAACAGCCGGTTTTGGCCGAGTTGACACGATCAGCCTAGACTAACCTCAAGTGAATTGTGCGTCAGCTTTGCGTCAATATCCAAAAAGCTAACTTTGTAGAGACACAAAAACGGAAGCTATACCGAACCATTTAAACTTTTTCCCGCGCCTCCCAAGACATAGCAACTGGATATTACATATCTGACTGGCGTCGGTTCAGGGGATCTTGTCGGTAGTAAAGTTGCAGTTGTTCGTAAACGTCTGAAAAATGCATGTATATTACTTGCGGTGCAGTGAAAAAGTATTCACTGAATACAGCAAAGAATTCGGCTGGACTGCTAGCTGCATAGGAATTCACTGTCGTTGGGCGCTCATTCATCAGACTTTGCTCCAGCTGTTGGTAGGCTGCGCTGAGTGTTTGAGTCCAATCCGGAATCGACATAGCAACATGTAAAGGTGGCATGCCATTACAACTGCCATTCAATATATCCAGCTTGTGGGCTATCTCATGAATAATCACGCTGTGACCGTGATGACCCTCTTTTATGTCCCATTCGATATCTTCCCAGGACAAAATCACCGGACCTCTCGACCAAGCCTCCCCACTCAAGATACGATCCTGATGATGGACGATGCCATCAGCATCCTTTTCGTCGCGAGCAACATGAAACGCTGAGGGGTAAATCAGTAGGTCGCTCCACCCAGATAATAGACTCAAGCCTAAATGCAGTACCGGCAGGCACGCGTGCACTGCTAGGGTAACGCGCATGTTGTCGGTGATGGATAGATTGACCCCGATAATGGTTTTTTCTTGGAGAAATAATGTACTTAATTCCCGCAAGTGGGCTTTTTCGACCGCGCTTAATCCTTGCAGTACATCTAAATTTTCTGTAACGGCATGCCAGACAGCTTGCTCAATAGGGTGACGGTGCAGAATGGTGCGGGTTTTGGCACGCTTAAAAAAATTCATGGTATTTAAGCGCTAAGCCGAGTGTTAACGCTTTGCCAATTTGATGATAATCGCCTTTTCTTCATCATTGACTCTGTATTCAATCCAGCACACGCCTAACTTGGGCGCCACAGGTATGGCATTTCCCATCCAACAGGATGTCTACGCCATTGGCTAATACCGCATAATCGATTATGGTGGTACTGCCGCGGCATTGACTACACCAAACCGATTGCAGAATCACCTTTCGGCGGGTATCCGGTATAGCCCGCCATAGCCTTTCACTGGCTAAGTTAATCGGTTGTGTCATAGTTTTTTCCATAGGGCATGAATAATAACAGCGGATTCATCTTCTGGATGGCGCTCGCCACAATCCTGTAATAGCCTATTGCCCAGGGCATACAGCCAAGCATTGCGAATCGCCGGCCCTAGATTCAGGTGATAATCGACAAGTTCGTGTTCCGGCTTCACGGCCAGGGGTGATTGATCAGCATCGCTTAGTATCAGTAACAACGGCTCAATCATAGCTGATACAGTGACGGGAAGCTGTAAGCCTTCCCGTTGAGGGGTTAAGCCCTGAGTTTTCATGCGTTAGGGTCCTTGGCTGCCTAATGGTGAAATTCAAATCGCTCGGTTTAATGGTCAAGCTTTGGTCAGTGTAACGCTTTTCTTGGTATAGCAAGAGGTTGGCGTCATTGGTCACCGACTTGTCACAAGGTTATCCACAGCTTTTGTGGATAACTGAGGCTCGGGGCGTCAACCACGTTATGGGTTCGTTCAGGTATCAGCCGCCTTACACCCGTTTTTGGGTATTGGCCAACAACACATGCACGGCATAAGCCACGATCAACACCCCGATCGGCAACGCTTGCGGCGGAATTGCAAACGGCAAGGTCAAGCTTATGAACAGCAGATAACATGCCGCCAAGAGGGCATACAGGCTATAGCGATGTGCCATGGGGCTGGGATAATCAAAATTGGTTTGGCTGATTTTGCGACGTATCAAGCCGTCGATGACAAAGGGTAGTAGCGCAACCAGCAGAAAGGGACACCAGATACAAGCCGTGATGAAGCGCTTGATCATCTGATACACGGTATCCCACAACACATCCAGTCGGCTTTGGATAAAGGGAAACAGGTCATAACGCCCCACGTCTTCAAAGCCTTTGGATAGCTGCCGCTCATGCTCGGTCGGAATGAAGTAGTGATACACGCTTGGACGGATGCCGGTTTGCACAAATAATCGGTCAAACCAGTATTGGCTGGTGGCTTGGATTTCACGTGCTTTTTGAGTGCCGAAATAATCCAGCAGCCTTTGGTCTTCCTCCAGCTGGAACTGTCGGGTCCAATCATCCGAGACAAAACCGGCCACCACCACGATTTCCAGCAGCCAGATCAGTAGACTGAACAGCAGGTTGCGTGGCATGGTTAAGCTTGACGCTTGTCCAAATGCGAACGCAGTATCGGCAAGCGGCCTTTGACAATGCGGCCGCCGGATAACTTGGCAATATAATGCAGGTCAGGCAGTTGACCCAACAGTTGGGGTGCAAACAAATCGCCTTCTTCTTCCATCAGACGTTCACCGACATTACCGGAAAACATGCTGGGATTGGTGGCGCTGGTGGCGACGCCCTGGGTACGCATGATGTATTTCAATCGGGTCTTCGGCAGATTGTCGGTAATGTACTGCTGGGTTTCACTGTCCATGATCCGCAGGGCAATCAGGTTGTTGACGTTGCCCAGTACCTGGCGGGCTTTGTCCTGGGAACCGGTGCGGGCGGCAAAGTCGGCAAAGGTTTGGGTGGCAATGAACAAGCGAATCTTGGCGCCGCGGCCTTTGTTCAGCACTTGAATGAACGGATCGTTGATGACTTCGGCAGCCTCGTCGACAAACACATTCACGGGCCGGTCCGAGACGCCGTAGTTGTAACGATCGCCGGCGACGGCGGCCAAGTCGGCCAACAGAATCGAACCAATCGCACTACCAACCATGCCATCCGATAACGAGTCCAGGCCGATATAAGCGACCTGGGCTTTTTGAATAATGTAGCCGGTATTCGTGATGGGTCTTAAGTCGTCGATATCCTGCGGATTGGGCGACAATAAAGGCCCCAACGAACCTGAAGTCAACATGTTCATGAGTGGAATTAGCGAGGCGACCATCTTACTGAAGTGGGCCCGGTCATGTTCGAACAGCGATAACAAGCCTTCCAGATCCAGGTTGGCTGCTTGGTACTGCACGACTTCTCGGTAAAAATGCACTAATCCCAACGCTTTTGAGTCGATGTCCTTGGCATTTTTCAGGTAAGGCCGCGCCTCTTGCCGCCAATGGCCCAAGCTATTATCGTAATAGCGTTCCAACGCCTGAATCACCAAGGTCGAAGGCCCCCCCTCCAGATAACGGCGCAATTTCACCAACGTTGGCCGCTCCTCGATCACCATCAAGCCTTGAATCACGTTATCCAGCGATTTTTGGCCAAAGGCTTTGAACGGATCGTTGCTGCTTTCGCTGGGCGAAATGGCGCTGATACGGCTGGCGATTTCAGAAGGCCGGTTGAAATTGTGCAAAGGATCCAGTCGCACACTGTCTTCCGGAAACGCCGGATGGAAATACACGAAGCGATCCGGCCGCTTGGCTAAGGCACAGGCGCGCTTGGCGCAGGCCATCAGATCCTTGTCGCCTTTGGGATCGATGATGATCACGGCTTCGCCGCGCAACACCGCTTGCGTGACCAGAATATCGAAAGCACGGGTTTTGCCGGCGCCGGTGGTGCCGACTAACAGGGTATGGCCAGCGGTATGCTGTAAAGGCTGCCGGATATCGCTTTCAGAAATTTCCAAGCCATGGATCCAGGCCGAGCCCATGCGTTGATGATCACTCGGAATCAACGTCGAGACATCGCGTTTCAAAATCTCATACGCCAACTGCGCATGTTTTTGCACCCAATCGAATCCCCAGCCGAACCACAACTCGTCAGGATGTCGCTTGACCCTTTGCCCAAGTTTCTTGGCGTCCAGGTATTGAAATCGAAATTGCCTTAAACGCCGTTTACAGTACCAAAGTACTAATGCCGACGGCAGCCGCCAACAGACCATCACCCCACACACGGTCATCAACCAGTTGAATGGCTCGCGCGGCAAGCCCGACCAATGACTGATCAGATAAGCTAATCCGGCACCACCCAGCCAGCCGCTGATGGCATATCTCTCAAATATCGGTCGCCAGGGAAACTGATAGTCGTAATCGGACTTCATGGTTTGATGCGCACTTTAATGCCTTGTCCGCGACCGATCACCTGGCAATCACTGTGTTGGCTGATATCACGTAAAAAATCATAACGCTGCAGTTCCGGATGCGCATCCAGGTAGCGGAATAACTCGTCATCAGAGACCGTTTGCCAGTGACTATCCGGTTGCGCGTGGTTCATTGCCGATTGGGCACTGCGTACTGACTGTAGCCACTCATTAACGGCCTTCGAGGAATCTTTGGCATGCTTGTCCGTGGAGTCAATGGCGGAGCACATTGCAGAAGTTGCCGGTTTAGCTGAGGGAGTAGACAGTACCTGCAAATTCATTTGTGAGGTGCCGTTGGCGGCCTTACGGGACTTGCTCGGCATGGCTTTTGTTTTGGGCTGTTCAGATTGTTTGCCATCCGTTGTTTGATCAGAACCTGCCGGCATCATCAAGATTTGCATCATCTCAGCCGGTTCTGTCGCCAATTGCACGACGCGCTTTTGATTGATGGTTTGTACTTTGCGCATGGGGGACAGTAGGTCGGTGACCAGCCAGCCTTTCTCGGCCAAGACTTGTATGAACAGATCGCTTTCGACCTTTAGCTTTTGTGGCGTTTCCGGAAAAGGCAACAGGCATTTACCCTGCTTAATCAACACGGCCTGAGCACTTTCCACCTCACCTTGATGGATAAGTGAGGTCATTTCAAGCAGCCACGCGCCGGCTTGACCTTGGCTTTTGAGCCATTGTCGGGCCATTGCATGAGGGTCTGCGGTCAATTCAGCTGTATTGTCGACAGGCAATGCTTGTTCCTGGCGGGTCGATTTTGTCGTCGTTTTATCGATTTCAGATATCGCTTGGGTTACAGCGACGTTTTTAGTTTCGCTGGTTGTCAACCCATCAGGTTTGGCTTGCAGGGGTTCTGCAGCGACTTCCCAATCTTGGCTCACCACATCTGTTATCAAATCAGGGTTGGCTTCAACGGCTTCAGCGAGCTGCTGGGGAGTGGGCTCTTGCGCAGGCGGTTTAAAATTGATTTTGGTGGCTTTATTTTCACTCGCTTTTGCCGACGTCATTGGCGAGGCTTTAACTGGACGGGTCTGCTCGGGTGAACCACTATCCGAGGGCGTTTTAGCCTCAGTCTCTGCACCGACTTCAATCCCCTCTATTGCCACTGGCGGCTCATTGCTGAAAATGGATTCGATCGAAGTAAGGCGCAGCAGGTAGAAAACCGCATCCAGTCCGACTGGCTGCATACGCCAATAGCGAAATTGCCGGCCATCGGGTAAAACCTTGGGTATCGCCAAGCCGCGCTCGATCAAAATATCCGCCAAGGTATCTTCGTCGCGCGGAATGCCGGGGACTTTGTCTTTGGCCAGCAGGCTGACAATATCTTGGGCCCCACTACGCCAGACGATATGTAGGCCTTCCTGGAATCGCCACAGCCGGGCGCCTTTTTCGTTGACGGCCCATTGGCCCGATTTGAGCAAGCGGCGCATGGCGTCGAACAGGTATTTCTCGACCGGCATACCCAAAGCGACATCCACCGACTGGACATGGGCTTTCAAATCCCGCTCGACACTTTTGCAATCCGCGGTCACGACCAGTTCATACAATTTACTGCCACGATCCAGCCCGTGAATGGTTTCCAGCATGGCTTGCATGATGTCAGGTCCGGGTTCCAACAGGTAAGCACGGGACTCCCGGGTCAACACCCGTTCGATGACCAAGGCCGAAAATTGTTCATGGCGTTTATGCCGGTTTTCCCGCCAACGTAAAAAATAGCGTTCGATGTGATGCTGCGCGGCCCACTCAGTCAAGTTTTCATCACAGGGATTCCAGGTATGCCGACCTTGGCTATCGACCACGGCCATGTCGGACACCGGTTTGCCGATGTCATGCAGCAAACCAGCAAAACACACGGCCAGTCGCCAGCGTAGCTCCAAGCCTTTGCGTACGCTGGGTGTAGCATCGGCTGCAAACAAGCAGCCTTGCGCTGCCAGGGTCGCCCAATGCGCCACTTCCAATCCATGCCGAAACAAACCACCGGCACCGCGATGATGATGCGATTCCGAGGCGGGCAATAGGTGGCTAAAGGCGGCATAGCGGGTCATCACCGGCAAGGCAATCGTTTGGTACAGTGCATCCGGTAATGCCAGAGCCTGCTCGATGGCCTGGATCAGTTCGGTTTGAGTGCTCAGGATGCGATCTACCGAGGCTGCTGGCAGGCCCTTCATGAACGGCGGATACCGGGGAATCTCTTCGCTGGGCGATGCCGGGATAACAGTAGGCAAAGCGGTCTTCTCGCCCCAGAGACGTTGGCCGATACGTTGGATGAAGGATGACGGGGTGTTTTCCATGGTGCCACATCGTGACAGAAAGTTTTTAACTCTTTTCTACAATAAATGGCGAATTCGACATTTATTGCAGCCTGATCCAAAAAAATTGTTATTACTGTGTTGCGCTTTCTGATTCATCTGGAGGCAGCATGAACACGCACACCCATCACCCCAAAATTCGATCATCTAGCCCGGTATACGGCTTGTTACCGCTGGTGTTCTGCACGGCCTGCACCACTTCGGTATCACCGGAGATTCGTGACCACGAAACCGTCATCGCATCGATGATGACCGATTCCAACCCGCCTTGGCGCCTGGATTGTGCTTGGCAAACCGGAGGGCTGGGCGGTTCAGCGTTACGGACCGCGTCGATAGAACATGTCGTCAGGCAAGTGGCTCAGCCATGGCGAGCAGTAACCGATGCCAAGCCTATCCCTGAAAACAGCCTTGCGGGTTCAATCGAATTAACGCAGATCGACGACCCGTCTCGACTGGAACGCGCCTGGCGAAAATATTGCCATCATCAGCTTGATCTGTCGATTGAGGAACGCGCACTGATCGACTCGACAGCCATGCCAACTGCCTTGCAGCACGCCTGCAATCCCAGCAGCCTGATGAAATAAGGGGGCGGCATGAATATCAGAAGTAACGACGCGTTAGGCAATCTCGACGACCGCTTTCAAAAACTGGTGGCCCGTAAAAAATCAAAACCAACAACAGTCGAACCCTTGGCGACTTTACCGCATTGGCCAGCCGGCATTCGTGGCACGCCGAATGCCTGTTTGCGCAGCGCCTTGTTTGCCGGGGTACAAGGTAACGAGCGAATCGCCTATAAAAAACGGACCTTGTTAGCCGCTGTGGACGGTATCGAAGTCCGCTATTTGGGCGTCCAACTGAATCAGTCGGATCTGGATGTGTGGATGCAAATCGTGCATTTGTCCCGGCAGCAATTACCGGGCTTTAGCGTCACGTTCAGCGCCTATGGCATGTTGACGGCTTTGGTGAGAGGCAATGGTAAAAGTCAGCATGAATGGCTGAAGGAGTCCATGGCCCGCTTGGGCGGTGCCTTTGTGGAAATCACCTTTCAGGGCCGCGATACCTTTGGCGAAAAGGGCTTTTTACGTTATCACCGTGATGAAGTGACCCAGCGCTACGTGGTGGAACTGACCGAATCCATGCTGCGATTGTTTGAAGAGGGTTACACCTACATCGAATTCGAGCAACGTCGGAAATTACGTAAACATCCCTTGGCACTCTGGTTACACGGCTTTATGTCGTCCCATGCAGAGCCTTATCCGTTGAAAATCAACACCATCCACCGTTTGAGCGGCAGCAGTGCCACGACCCTGCGTGACTTCAAATACCGTCTACGCAAAGCATTAGAAGCCTTGGTCGACTGCGGAAGCTTGGAAAGCTTTGAGATCGGCGAGGATACCGTCAAAGTCAAAAAACAACCCACAGCGAGTCAGCAACGTTATTTACAGGGCAACAGCTGTTGAAAAAAGCACGGCATTCGACCGACGCTATTTTGGCGCGGTCGATACGGCATTCGGCCGACGCACTAACGGCATTCGACCGACACGGACACGGCATTCGGCCGACGGTGGCACGGCATTCGACCGACAGACACGGCATTCGGCCGACAAAAAGCACGGCATTCGACTGACAAAAGGCACGGCATTCGACCGACGCTCAGTCGCTATTTTGAAATCGCTGCAGGCTACGGATGATATGGCCTGTAGCGATTTTTAAAACAGCTAAAAAACGACTGCTAATCTATTTATAATCTTTTTTTAATCTTTTAATAGGGAAATCCACTTCTGTGGATAACTTTTGGGTAGGGGATCCCTCACAGTCCTCCGAAAATGCCTCACGCGTTGCGCTCTTTTGTGGCTGTCTGGAAGTGGTGATAGGCATCGCGCAGTTTGCCCAGTAAGGCCATCTGCTTGCGGATATCGGCAAATTCGTTTTCCAAGGCTTCGACCAACTGCTGCGCCCAGTCGGGTTCACCTTGCAAAATCCGCTGCAAGGGATAGCGATAGCCAGGACCTTTTTTCAGGTATTGGCAGATCGGTTTACGCTGACCGTTTTGGCGCAGGGTGGCCATCCGGTACCACTCGATGCTGAACGACAGACGACTCTCGCGGCGACGAATCCGCAGTCCAATACGACCGCGTTCTTTGGCAGTCACCTGTTGATGGCGCTGATTCAATTGTCGCCAATAATCATCCACCAGCATTCGAGCGTGGGCATGTAATTGCTCGGCTTTGTTCTCTAGCCACAACTGGACGACTGCATCGGTGGGTAGAAGCCGTTCTTGCTCAACCGTTTCGTTTCGCATACAAATTCCTAATACTTAACTTCAGGGATTGAGGGGGGTCGTCCCTGAGGGCTTTTGAGGCGGGTTTTCCGGTTTGTCACAGGGCTGAGGCAAAAAAACCTGTACAGACAGCTAGACCCTGCGTCCCTGAATAGTCAGGGATTTGTTCAGCGAAAAAGTGCCGGGTTGGCTCTGCTGTTCCCTGACAACGGGTCTTACGGCTCGTCCCTGTTCAGACACAACACACCGCGAAAGACTGAAAAATCAGGGTGTATTTCCCTGATAGCTCAGGGAAGCGGGGGACAGTAATCCTGTACAGGGTTTTGACCTGAGTCTAATCAAACCTCGTGCTGGATTCTAGGCGTGGAAAAACCCTTGCCCTTGGCAATAAAGCTCGAAAGCGCCCTTTATTGCAGCCAGAATGAAAAAAGTGAAAAAAGTTTGCCCATGCGTGCATTTTTTTTCGAATTCGTCATTTATTGCAGGCTAGTGACCCATTATCTGGGTTGACAATACGGCCATGAACCCAAACCTCGCCCTATTGCTGATGATGTTGACGTTATTGCTGCAGGCATTGACTGCCTGGGGTGATGAGGCTATTGATACGCAGTCGATTTCCTATTTTGCCGACAAACAGCGCGGCTGGTTTTGGTACGAGGTGGTGCCGGAACCGGTCAAAAAAATCGAGCCCGAACTCAAATCCACGCCCGTTCTCCCCGTCACTCAAGAGCAGACACCGGCCAAACGAGAACCCGCGCCACTCACAGCAGGGGACCAATCAAACCCGACGTCACAACAATCTGCAGCACCACACCCTTTGTCGTCGGCCTGGCTAAAACAAAATTTGGAGCATTACCTGAATCAAGCCATTGACGATCCCAGCCCAGAAAACGTAGCCGCGTTTTATTACCTGCAACGGGTGATGATGGACAAAGCCGAGCGCTTTACCCATGCCGCCCGTTACGTGGTGATGTCGGATCCGCAACTCGATGAAACGGTGCGTCGACCGGTCGCTACCTATGCGGCCAATGAAGCCAATCATCAAGCCCGTGTGGTGGCCGAACAGGCCTTGAAAGCGATTGCCGCACAAGCCGGCATTTTGTTTTTCTTTCGCTCCGATTGTCCCTATTGCCATGTGCAAGCACCGATTCTGGCCATGCTGGAAAACGCTTACGGTTTTAAAATCTATCCGGTGTCGCTCGATGGTTTATCCATGCCGAACGGCTTTTTCAGTCAGTTCAAACGCGATCAAGGGCAAGCGGCACTATTGGGGGTTGAGCAAACCCCTGCACTGTTCTTGATGAAGCCACCTCGACAGATGGTGCCATTGGCACAAGGCGCGTTGTCGTTGGAAGAAATCACCGGTCGGATTCTACTGGCGGCCAAGGAAGCCGGTTGGCTTGATGCCTCGCAGTATGAAACTACCCAGGGCATTCGTAACACGCCGATGCTATTGCCGACGGCTGGCAGCATTAGCCCAGCAACGGCTCAAGATCCGTTGTCATTGATTCAAGCATTGCAACGGAGTGCGCAAAGGGGGAACACACCATGATTTCATTGTTGCTTTCGCTCCCACTTCGCTTTCGCCAGGTCCTGGTGTTGATCCTGTTGGTCGAGACCGCAGCACCGGTTCATGCCGACCTGCAACAGGAAATGGACAGCATGTTCGGCACCATGACCAATTTTACGGCACCGACCGCCCATCTGGGGCAACGCCGCGGGGTGATTACCGGCGGCAGCTTGGTGGCGCGCAACGGCATCACCAATACCAACCTGGTGTCATTCGTGCCACCGTCGTTCAGTGCCGGTTGTGGCGGAATCGATTTGTTTGCCGGCAGTTTTAGTTTTATCAACTTCAACCAGTTCGTGCAATTGATGCGCAACGTGGCCGGCAATGCCGCGGGGTATGCCTTTCAGTTGGCCATCGGCGCGATGTGCCCCTGGTGTGCCTCGGTGATGACCGACCTGCAAAAGAAAATTCAGGAAATGAATCAAATGTTCAGCAACTCCTGTCGTTTGGCGCAAGGCCTGGTGAACGATACCGTCAAAGCCTTCGATCTGCAGAGTAAGACCAATCTGTCCAATGCCTCGTTTACCGAAGGTATTTCTGATGTCTTTTCCAGTTGGACCAATACCAGCACCCTGGGCGATCCGGTGCAGCAGATCAAACAAAACGCACCGGCGGACATGACCCAAAAAATCCAGGGTAATTTAGTCTGGCGAGCCTTAGTCAATCAGAACGCCGGCGGCTGGTTCCGCTTCGGCGGCAACAGTTTGCTGGAAGCCGCGATGAGTATTTCCGGTACCGTGATCGTCGATGCCCCGGAAGCTGCACCGGATGGTCAAGGTGAAAACAATGCCATCAGTGCGCCCCCACCGATTCTGCGCATCAAGGATTTGATGTATGGCAACGATGCCGACAACAGTTATCAAACCGTTCGGATGTACACCTGTTCGGACGGCCATGATGCCGATCAGTGCCTGAAACCCGTCGTGCAGGCCGTCAATCTGGTCGGATTGAAACAACGGGTAATGGAAATCCTGTTGGGTTCGGTCAATAACGGTAATGGCCTGATCTATAAATTCTCCACCAACACCGGTCAAATTACCGACAGTGAAAAAGCTTTCATGCAAACCGTGCCGGATGCCATCGGCGGCATGATCCATAACCTGGCTCGGGAGGATGCCGGCATTGCCAAACTGTGGGCCGAGGAAGCGGCGCCAGTGATTGCGTTGGAATTGGCACAACTGATCGTCAACGATTTGCTGAATGCTGTGCAAACGGCCGCCCACATGAATGACCATGCCTACGCCAAATTGCTGATGGATGCCTTGAAGGATGCCCGCGAGCAGATTCAGGACGAATACGTCACCATCGCGGGTCGGTATGGCAATCCGCAAACCCTGATGGCGTTTTACCAGCAGTTGATGGCCACCGTGAAGCCCAAACATTACGGAACCGTGGCGCAGTTGCCGGCGTCTGGCACCGCCTGGCCGACGCCTTAACGGAGTCAACCGTATGAGGCTCTGTCCGAATAGCACTACAAGAGGTGCTTACCGATGTTTTCACTCAGTCGTAGGCGTTGCTTTGTTTGATTTTATTTCTTTAAAGACGATCAGTCATGTTTGAAATCTTTTCCGTCGGCGATTCCGCCTATCTACAAGCCGTCCTCAATGGCGTGGCGATGATTTCCGGTACCGGAGATTATAGGACTGCGGCGGCCGTCGGTGGTTTGCTGGGTGTCATCATCGTCATGCTTCGGGCTTTGTTGCAATGGGATGGCCGTGGCATTCGTTATCAGGATTTATTGCTGGCCTATGTGTTGTGGCTGATGCTCTATGCGCCGTCGGTGCGAGTGTCGATCGAAGATGCCTATACCGGCAGCGTGGTGGTGGTCGACAACGTGCCGCTGGGACCGGCGGTGGTCGGTAGCGTGATGTCGAACATGGGCTATCGCACCACGCGCTTGTTCGAACAAGGCTTTGGCACACCGTCGATGACCGGCAATGGCTTTGCCGACAGTTTGCAGACCTTAACGGCGGTGCGGAAGAATCTGTTGTCGCGAGTGAATTTGGGAGCGGCCAACGTGCCGAATGCCGGTAGCGACATGGAAACCTCGTTTGCCAATTATGTGCGTGAATGCACCTTGACCGGCGTGGACTTGAACCAGAAATCGGTGGATGCCATCTTGCGGGATGCCGATCCGCTGAATGCCATTCGCTTTGATTCCGACATCTACATGACTCAAATCTATGTCGGTGGCCAACCGCAAACCAAAACCTGTACCGACGCTTGGGCCGACTTAAGTGGGGTGGCCAACGGTAATTTCGCGACGGCGCTGGAGGGCTTGTTGCAACCGACGCTGGGTGTGCCGGCGGCAGCCGACACGGTGCCGAAAATACAGGATGCCTTCGATGCGCTGGCCGGTCCCGGCGTTATCGATGCGGCCGATTACATGCTGATGTCGGCGATTTTGCCGATGTTCGAGAAAGGCGTCATCGGCCGGCATGAAGACGGCTTACATTGGAATAAGGCGGCCATGGTCGAACAAGCGATTCAGCAGCGCAATACCCAATGGGCGGCAGAACAAACCCTGTTTGCCAAGATCGTGCGGCCGATGATGGCCTTCATCGAAGGGTTGAGTTATGCCATCGCACCGATCATGGCGTTTGTGGTGATGCTGGGTAGTGTCGGCATTCGGATGAATATCGGCTATTTTTCGATGTTGCTGTGGATTCAATTGTGGATGCCGATCCTGGCGGTGATCAATTTATTCATCCAGATGTCGGCGGTCGGCAAGATGGCGGCGCTGACCACGGCCACGTATAACTTGCCATCCATGATGGGCATTTACCAGCTGGATATGGAATTGCAGCAATGGTTGTCGATAGGCGGCATGTTGGCGGCGTCGACACCGGCGATCACGTTGATGCTGATTTATCGCGGTGCGGTCACCGCGACGCATTTTCTGGGACGCATGGACGGTGGCGATACCATCAACGAACGCATCGCCACGCCGGATGTGATCGGTCCAGCACCGGTGTTAAATGCGCAAGCGCAGCATCAATACAGCCCGTTATCAGCGGTCACCCAAACGGGTGTCGATAAGGTGTTGCCCACCTTTACCGCCGGCAAGGACATGAGTGCGGCCGTTTCGTCTGCCTATTCCGCGTCCGAGCAAGCCACCAGTAGTTTCATGCGCACTGTGTCGTCGACCGCATCGAAGTCCGCGAGTATTAGCAGTGATGCTTTCGATAGTCGTTCGCTGGGTAATCAGATCGCCAGCAGCTCCAGTTATACCGATGCCTATAATCGGCAGTTCGGTGAAGCCTTTGCCAAGAAGCATGCCGATACCGGCATCTCAGCGGATCACTTCTCGGCACTGGTGGCCGGCAGTGCCAATGCGGGTGCCAAGGTGTCAAACGACATAGTGAGTGGTGCCATTTCCGGACGACTGCAGAATGATTTTACAGTCGGTCAGGATAAGTCCGATGCCATTGCCGCCGATATCAGTCAAACCGTGAATGACAGTCAGGGCTATCAAGCCGGCTTGGCCAAAAGCCTGGCGATGGATGCGCAAACCGGTACCCGCACTGTGGCATCTATGGGTTTGCAAAACCAATCGTTGTCATCGTTGCAACACAGTGCCACCGATGTCCTATCAGCCAATGAATCCTATCAGCAAACCTTATCGGCACAACAACGTTTTGGTGCTCAAGCCAGCTTTGGCGCGGCGGAAACGGGTTATCAAATGGCTCAAGACTCAACCTTGATGGAGAAACTGGATCGAACCCTGGACCAGTACGGCTTGCGCGGTGATACACAACGACTGGCCTCGCAATGGAAAGCGGCGGGTTGGATCAATGATGCCGATCAAGCCTATGCCGCCGCCGGGATGTCGTTGTTGACCGGATTCTCGTCACCCAGTTACCGCAAGCTGGATGATCAACAATCGCACCAGGCGCAAATCTCGGGGTATCAACTACTGGGCGATACCTTTAATGCACCGCAAGCCGATAAGACATGGAATGCCAACCGAAACGAATCCCTGAAAGCCAACGCACCAGAATCCGGAATGATTCAATCCAGGGTCGAGCAAGCCCATCTTCACGATCCGCGCGACGAAGCCCAAACGCTGGAGCAACGTGCTCAAGCCCGAATCAGTTCAGCGTCTGGCAAAATTGCCAGTGGCGAGAAAAGCATCGAGGTTCAACATGATCGCAATCTGGCCGAACGTGAACAAAATTCAAAAGAAGGCTTCGGCCAATTAGCGAACATCAAAGCAGAGCATTTTAGGCAATCGATTGCCGCAGCGGCCAATGACACGCCTTCGGCAGCGGAGGCTTCCTATAATTATTTGGGTGGGAGCTTGTACAACTCGGCCAAAAACCTGGAAGCATTGGGAGCAGTCAGTAATCAGCATATCAAGGAATTTGCAGATTATGTTCAACAGGGCCAATCACAAGGTATGGAAATCTGGGATTCGATAAAATATGCCTCAAGCCAATCCTACTCCGGATTTAAGGATGCATCTCATGCATGGGCAACGCAAAGAGTAAACGAAGTTGCAGACAAATTAACACCAAGCCAACAAGCCTATTATTATGCGGCGATGTTTGAAGCGTTTGCTGGCATCGCCGTTGTCGGTGAGTACGGAGGTACTCTTGGTATATCAAAAAGCCAGTTAATTGAAGAGGAAGGAAGTGTCGAGGGAAATGATATCGCTAAATTACTTAGAAGCGCGGCTGGTCAAAACCGTATGGATTTAATTGATCAAATTGGAAACTACAATCGGGCGCGTGGCCGCATAAACTATTAGCGTTCAGTTAGAAGAGTTTTTGGCTGCAGCAAAACCAGCAATTAGCCATCGAATCGTCATTAATAAAGAAAAAAATACGATGTAGCCAGTTACACCCTCTTGCAAATACGAAATTAATATCGCGAGCAATGCTAAAGCCCACCAATAAGAACTGCTGTCATGCGATAGCTTTCCTGCAATCATTTCGATGGTTTGATAAAACAATTCTGCCAACCCGAAGGCGATGAAAATGATGCAACCGAATATACCCAGAGCTTCCAGTTCTGTAGGCAACACTCCCAGTCCTGCAAAAAACCAAATCAAGCCAAAACCACTAGCCGCCAACACTATTCTTATAAAAGCATCGAATGAAAGCGTTTTTTGGGAAAATCGCTGCAAAAACCTCTGCACTCCACTCGGAAACCGGGCAAACGTTGCCCCGCAAAACGGACAAATCGAACGTAGAGGTTGACCATAGTAGGTCACCACTCTGGGCACCATGGTGCGATGACATTCAAGGCAATTGACCGTGGCATGATGACCGGCAAATATAGACTTGACGGACTCAGTTTGGTTCGGTTTCGTTGGCAGTCTTAAGCGACGTGAGTGTGATGGAAACGAGGACATTGATGATCTCCGGTCTTTCGCGACAGGATTATCGTACTGCGAATTGGCTAGCGTGCCAAGTCCGTTTGCACCCAATTTATATGCCTCGTTTATTTTTGCTTTTTAGCGCACAGACTTGGCAAACTGGCTGATAGCGGGTGCAGTAGGTGACCAGGAAATTATGATGACAGCGAAAGCAATACTGCAGTTCTACCAAGCCAGTCTGCATGGCTTCAGCAATCACCCAAGCTTCATCGAAATTGGCTGGCCTAATCCTGCCGAAGGGTCGACGTTCACGGATATGGCCTGGAAAAGTCTCACAAAAGTAATCCCAGGCAAACATCACCGCCTCGATGTCCATATTGGCTTTAAAGTCACCTCGATGGGCACAGCGATAAATGGAGGCAAATACCGCCATGTATAAGAAGGATTCCCGGGTTTGGGTCATCATCTCCAGACTCGGGATTTGCCCAGGCTGCGGCTTTTCCCGGTGTAGGGTATAAAAAATGTGGCGTAAATCTTTAGCTCGCAGCCTGGTGATGACTTTCTGGACGATCGCCGTGCGCAATTTTCGCTTCAGTAACTCATACACCAACCGATGCTCATGCAAATTGACGTGGTAAGGATAGTCCGGCTTCATGACGGATTGTCATTGATCAGGAACATCAACAGTTCCTTGGCCCGCTGTTCGTGAGAATCGGCGCCCAATGCTTGTGCTTGCATAAATTCCTGCCAGTGACTGGGATTGAAACGGGGACTGAATTTTAGATAGTTACTTCGAGCCAACGCTTTCAGCTGTTTGGTCGTCATGTTGCGCAGTATGGCAATGGCTTCTGGCGGCAAGCCAAGATAAAACTGGGCTTTATGCGTATTGCCAGCCGCAATCATCTCTTTGGCAACCAGCAAGTAATCCAGGTTGAGGTTATACAGGTTGTCGTCCATTGATTACGCGCCTAAATGACCGTTCTGATCTGTTCGGCGATGGCAATGACTTTTTGACCATACTCAATGGCGGCCGGTACGTTTTTCCAGTTGTAGTAACGCCCCACACCCAAAGCCAGGTTATCCGGTGCCGATTGAATCGCTTCGGCGAGCAACATGGCGCCCACTTCAAGGTTGGTGAGTGGATCGAGCAAGTGTTCGGGTTTTTCAACCCGGTGTCCCTGCCAGCGCAAATTGACTTGCATCATGCCTATATCCACATTACGGTAACCTTCATCCAGCATCTGCTTAAGCAGGATGACAGCGTCTTGTTTGTTGCCTGGCATGATGGCTTTGCCGGCATGATTGAGTGCCCAGGGCCAGGGCGTCACTTGGTGTTTGGGATCCTGTTTTCGGGACTCAACCAACGCCACGGCATATAAAACATAGGGATCCAGTTGATGCCGTGCGGCGACTTGTCCCCAGACGGTGTTTTGCAGCGAGGTATTAGCAGGAAGGATGCTGGCCGATAGTCCAATTGGCTGGTTTTCACCTGCCAAGCAAGACAAGCTGGAAAAACAGGGTGCTAGGCCTAAAAATAGAGCGAAATAGCTAGGTACAAGCGGTAATGGTCTGCGTAAAGGTAAGACTTCAGGTCGACTCAATAACATGGCAGGCTCTCATTAAATAAACGTTAATGAAAGTGTAAAACCTGTTAGCGAAGAATACTGGTTTGAAAAATACCCCTTAGGGTCGATATTCGTGGATTATGGACAAAAAACCGAAAAATCATCAGCAATCGAAACTGCGTTGGCAACATTTTGGCGATAACATTGCTCATGAAACTTGTAGTAGGGGCTTTATACAAATCAGGAAATATGAAGCCTGCAGCCCGACATATAGATCCCTAAAATTCATAATAATAGAGGTTGGTTAAAGACCAATACGCACTGTTGAGGGTAGCTACCGAATTTAAATAGTTAAGGCAACCTAAAGCCCATTTGACCAGCAATTCTCATTTTAAAACCCTACCCGGAGTCAGGAATTGTGCCGTTAAGTCCTTTAAGCATAAACTGCATTAAATGATCCCAGTCATCGAATGGAAGATACTGCATTAAAGCACGAAGATGTTCAAAAAAAGTCCGCCGTGAGGGTAGCAAGCCGCGCACGGCACGGAAATAGGAATCGACCCAATCCAGCGTGGTATGAAGCAAATAGGCGAGTAGCACCAGGGTGGCTATCAAATTCGCTAAATGGTGTTGACCGTGACCGAAGTTATGGTCGAAATGATAACCGTGGTTTTTGAGTACGTTATTGTTTTCGTTTTCAATTTTCCAACGGCACCGGCCTGAAGCGGCGATGTCGATGACCGTCTCATCGTCGATGGCATGGGTCGTCACCCAGGCATTGCGGTAGAGCTGTTTGCCGATTTCGTCGGTTTCCGTCAATTCGCACCAATTGAGCATCAAGGTGTCGTCGCTGTTACGTAGCGGCAAGTGATGCATGTAACGATAATGCTCGGTGATGTGCCGTTTACCGTTCCAGCGTTTGCGTTCCACGACTTGCACCTGCCCGGTACGGTCAAAATCGGCGAGCCAGTCGTATAACGTGGAATGGGAATCCGGTTTGCAAACCAGCAGGAGATGAAAGCCCTGCTCGATGGCCCTTTGGCAAAAGTCGTGATGACAATACAGATCGTCGCCGAGTAAGGTGGCACGCCACGGTGCATACCGTGCGCCCCAGGCATCCAGCCACCGCTTGGCCGCGGCCAGTTCGCAGTCTTGCTTTTCCTGGCCGTCTTGCGGCTGGACAAACTCTGGCGGCAAGGGCACAACCTGGGTTTGCCCTGGCGCCACGATGACCGGCGTCACGGCGGTATGGCGATGCAAGGTTTTGCCGCTCTTCATCGTTTGCCGAGTGCACTGTGGGCAGGCGATTTTCTCCGAGGCAAAAAAGTCAGTGCCATCCAGTGCGATGAGCAGGGTGTTGCCGGTACGCCGGAAAGGATCTAAATAACCGTTTTGATGGAGCCCCTCGCTAATGTCCGCGAATACCGGATAGACCTGCTGCGGCGGGATTGGGTCGAGAATGGTCCGGACTTGATTCATACTGGGAATTGAGTGCACGCCAAACAGCGATTGCGCATTATTTTTCCCATAGGTTTTTTGCATGCGCACCTGATAATCTAAAAACGAGGGACTTTGAGTAAAAAATACGGAAAATGCGCTTAACGCGGCATCTTCAACGGCATATTTCAGGTTGTTGCTGGTGGCGGTTTTTCGGCTGTCCGGCAGCGTGCTAAATGCGGTGCGGGTTTTGTCAATCAATGAGCGCGCTGTAAAGGGTACCGGTTTCGTTGAGGGATGAAAGGGACTGGCCATAAGCTTCCGTGCAGGTTGCAAAAATTAAACATTATACAAGCTAAGGTTTTAAATTGAGAATTGCTGCCATTTGACTGTCTAGTTTTAGGCAAGCAAATTGAAATTATCACTGCGTCATAACGGCCAAAACCGGACCGTCGGGGTCGGTGTCCAATATCGATAGTTTAGGCAACCTGTGATCCATTTGACTGTCCGGTATTCGGCGAGCAAATTGACTTAATCACTGAGTCATTAGGGCCAAAATGAGATGTACATGGACTGGTTTTTTCAAAGACGAAAGTGAGACATAAAGCGGCCGTCTAAAATTAAAGAAATCAAGTCAAAAAAACAACTCGATGTAAAAATCGATAACCGGTAGGTCGTTTTTGGTGATAGCAAAACGACAATTTTCTTCAAAGCCATTCGGCCTGTTTTTCATTAACGAGATGCGAATAAAGAGCATTTTTATATCTCCTGTTTTAGTTTTGAAGCAGTTTAACTGCGAAAATAATACTAGCCGGCAATAAATTTAACTTCATTCCCGTATTTTCATAACAAGCCCGGTGGCCGCTAAGGCAAAAAGACCAGAGATCATAAAGGTCAAGGTGTAATTCCCGAACAAGCCATGCAAATAGCCAGCTCCGTAACTGGCTAAAGCCGCGCCGAGCTGATGGGCAAAACAGATCCAGCCGAAAACGATTCCGACATTTTGCTTGCCGAATAGATCCGCCGTGAGCGCAGAGGTTGCCGGAACCGTCGACAACCAATTCAGACCGTAAACCATGGAAAAAGCCATCAGTTGCCCGGTCGATTCAACATAAGGCAACAGGATTAATGAAACGCCCCGCAGTGCGTAATAAATCGCCATTGGCCATCGCTTACCAAAGCGATCACATAGCCAACCGGAAAAAATGGTGCCTGCAATATCGGTCGCGCCCATTATGCCTAATGACACGGCCATCGTCATTTCTGAAAAACCATGTTCGATGCCGTGAGAAATCAAATGTGTCTGAAACAGGCCAGAGGTGGTAAAACCGCAGATACCAAAGCTGAAAGCCAGCAACCAGAACTGAGGACTGATCATTGCCAAACGCATCGGGCTCAGGTCAGGCGAAAGCCGGGCGTCATAAACATCCTACTGCGGGCAGTATGGATAGCCAAAGCGTTAAAATCACTGCCTTGGCCGGTATCAAAGGGTACGGATGCGGCCAAATGCATCCAAGGTCGTAAACGCCATATTCTGGTGGATACCATGGGTCTGTTGCTGGTGGTCGTCGTGACCGCTGCGAATGTGCCGGAACGAGAAGGGGCGAAATTAATCCTGGCGTCACTGACGGGCAGCTGCAAAAAACTGCGGCGCTTTTGGGTCGATGGTGGCTACCGTGGCCAAGAATATAGCGCGTGAATACCGGAGCGATTTCGTATCGCCTGGGCCGTAGTTCTTCGATCCTATAAGGCAAAAGGCTTTGAATTGTTCCACGTCGCTGGGTCGTAGAGCGAACCTTTGCATGGCTTTATCGCTACCACCGGTTGAGTAAGGATTATGAAGTCAGTATTCAAACCAGTCGAGCCTTTGAGCATATTGCCATGATTAATTTGATGCTCAATTTACACGCACTTAGTCACTTTCGTGATTACAAAATACTGATTAAGCAATCCAATGGGACACCTAAGCCAATCTCAGCGAAAGAGTGGTGTATTAAATGGGTTGCAGATGTCTTTTTTCCAACTTAGAAAAACCCATGCTCCAATAAAATAAAAATAACAGCTCTGTTTCACCTCATCTAATAAATAGCCTTAGCCTATTGGTACATAGATAATCAGTATTTTACAAGCTGATATTCCCCCTATAATATTTCTGCAAAAGATACGCTATGTTCAATAAATGCTAAAAGGTATATTAAGTTTTCTACCGTTGTGTTTAACGATGGATCGTAATTATATACATAGTTTTGTCCTATATAACTATAGGTAAGCAGTATCTAAGTAGCCAGCATGTCTAGTTTTATGTTGATACATCCGTTTAATCGCCACAATGAGGCCCAGTTTGCTCAATCAACACAGTGGACAACTGCATCTTTGAATATTCAGTATCATTTTTTTGGCTAAATTTCGCGTTATTCGCATTAAAAGTCAAAATCCAGCCCAAATTCCTTTTGTCCCAACCAGAAAGAAGGTGATCAATTGAACCAATAAAAAAAGCAGTCCAAGCGCTAACAAGAGTTTTTTCACATCATTCATTATGTACCACCTCAGATACAGGCATCCTGTCTCGCCTTAAATTACTTTATTTAGACTAAGAAGTTGAGAAAAGGCAAGTCAGTCAATCAGATCAAAATATTTGGTATTTATACTGCTTACCATAGTTTTATCCTATATCTTATAGAGTGGCACATAGTTATTATTTGGCTGTAGGAAAATAAGCTAATGAGCATAAGCTTTATTATTCATGTGTCTGAATTAATATTACAAGAAATCAGGCGCGTTTGTAAAAGACTAATTACCTATGAAAACATAGTATTTACCTATGAATTAAAACTGTAAGTAAGTTATTAATTTCAGTATTTTTCTGATTCTTCGGATGATAAATCGCATATATTTGGCGACTGATTTCCGGATTGCTCAAATAACGGCAACGCACGTCATCGGCGTTTGCAGGCAGGCTGTACTCTGGCATCAAGGCAACCCCCATGCCAGCGCGCACCAAGCTGACGATCCAATCCTCGCTATTGCTACGGTATGCGGCGTAGAGGTTGACTTCCTGGTCCTGGCAGATTGCCCGCAGAGTATCCCTAAGTTCGCAGTTCAACCGATCCAAATAAGGCTCAGACTGGATTTCCTTGAGGTCGATTTTGCTCAAGTGATTAAAACGGTGCTTGTTGTTAAACGCAACTACGTACTTTTCGGTATACAGCAACGTGGATTGATAGGGCGAACCCAGCAATTGCAAAGGGGCGCTAATCACCAAATCAAGCAAATCCGATTCCAGTTGCTGCAATAATAAAGTTTCACAGTCGATAATCAATTCAAATTCAATATTGGGAAACTCATGCTTGTAATGGGCAAAAATCGGGCTTAAACGTTGTGCGCCTATCGTTGCCATCAGGCCTATCCGCAACGGGATATTGTTCAACTTGGTAAAACGAAGGGCATCGGCCTTAGTCGTGACTGTTTCCTTGTATATCTTACGAAAGTTAGGCTCCACCAAGCGGCCGAGCGAAGTCAGCAAACAGCCGGAACGGTCGCGAGTGAATAATTCCCCGCCCAATTCATCTTCCAGTTTTTTAATGGATTGCGTTAAAGATGGCTGGGAAATATAGCTGAATTGCGCGGCACGGGTAAAACTGCCATGATCGCAAACCGCTAAAAAATAACGGATTTGATGCATTTCCATAGTGTCTTCCTCGAACTTATATAGCCAAAACCTATTCTTCCATAGAAAGTTAGTATTTTACAAGACTTATAAGCAGAGAATATGATTACATCACCATAATCGAATCCTATGAAAAACCATGAAAACTGCAAAACTCATTGTTATGTACCCAACACCTGCCGATGTCGATACATTTGAACAACGCTATGCAGAGGAGCATGTGCCGATGGCGGTAGAAAAAATGGCCGGAAAAACCCGCTTTGTCGCGTCGCTGGTTAAATCCAGTGTTGGTCAGGAACAAACGCCTTTCCATCGCATTGCCGAAGTTTATTTTCCGTCAATGCAGGATTTGGAAGCCTGTTTAAATTCACCGGGCGGACAGGAAACCGCACAACATGCCGTTGATATTTCGACAGGCGGTGCGCCGTTGTTTTTAATTGCGGAAGTTGAAAGTTTCGATTTTTAATCCCCCTGGCAATTGGGCAAGATATATGAGCCGATTGCCGATTTTATACCAATATCATCAGGAGCTACGATGTTATACCTGACACGAAACCCAGACCTTAATTCCTTACCCGACATGCAGGAAAAATATCCGCATCGCCGGGTATTACTATTTAAGATCATGGAAGAAATCATGAGAAATCATTCACCTTTCAGCAAGGAAACGCGCCAATTACTGTTTGCTTATACGTCATATTTGAACCAATGCAGCCTGAGCTATGAATACCATAAAGCCGCTTCGTTACCCTCAGGTCCTAACGAATCGGTATTTGCAGCTTTAAAAACGCTTATTAACAGCGCAAAAATCGATGACAAGCTAATACCGATACTTTGCTTTCTTAAAAAACTCACCCTGTCGCCTAAGCAAATTACCCCTGCAGACGCTCAAAACATCTTCGATGCGGGTTGGGACGAGCATGCGTATTTTGATTCCGTTTGTATCTGCGCCCTCATGAATTGCATGAACCGTTTTGTTACCGCTATACGTATTCTCGCCAATTCATCCGGCATCAATAATACTCATAAGATGCTGTTTACTTTTAACTATATCGGTTGAATGAGTGAAGATGAATTGATAATTCTGCCTTCAACAAAATACAAAAGAGGTTTTGAAGATGAAAAAGAATTTTTCGTTACCAGCATTATTCAATACGATAGCTCATGCTTGCCGCGCTATAGCTCTATTCGGATTATTGACCATTACTTTACCATCAGTCGTTTATGCACATCGGGGGGCAAATGATGAAGTCGATGCCTGCAATATTCTGGTGGGTCATGAACGGGTACACTTTACTGCCTATACTCCAACATTTACCACCAAAGAGTATTGCCAGTCGATTCCTCAAATAGGAGCGACTAATCTTGTATTCGATTATGAAGGCAAAGGCCTGCGCAATTTAACTGTCGAGTTTGAAGTCACCAAAGAACCAGAAGGAACCCGGATTTTCTATAAGGAACCGACAAAAATAAAATCCGGTACGGTCAATGGCGTGGTCGATTTCAGTAAATTCGGTGCAGGTAATTATCTGGCCCACGTCGCGATTGTGCATAAAGACAAGAGCATTGATAGCCATATACCGTTTTCGGTAGGTCTCGAAGAGGAATCCTCAGGCAATTTACCGATAAATTTGCTATTCATCTTTGTCCTTATAGCAGCAGTTTTTTATTTAATGAAACGCGAAGCCAATAAACCTGTAGTGGGGCCATCCGATGTTTAAAACCTATTTTGATAAATTTAAAACCGTTTCGACTTTTCGCAACAGCGTGTTTATCTTGCTGTTTTTTCTGCCTATCTTGATCACGCTGTTAATCTTTTTTAGCGAAGATAATGACGAGTTTTCGCAGATGGGCAACACGTCTTATACCAGCGATAAAGTTCAGGCGCACTGCGAAGTTGGTAAACGCCCGGGTGATCCAGGTGCGGACAATGGCGAATCAACAAGTGAAGGCATTAAATATAATATACGCACGCCGTTAAATTATGATCCCACAATCGCTCATCCATTGCTGATGGTTTATTCACCGGCAAAATCAAATCGGGCTAAGACTGAGAAACTGACCGGACTTACGCTAAAAGCGACGACGGCCGGTTTCATAGTCGCTTATGCAGATCATCCCGAGTTATCGCCTACCTCAACCATCGAACTCGGTACTATTCCAGGCTTGATTGCCAAAAAATGGTGTATTGACGAACAGCGTATCTTTCTTACCGGGCATTCTGACGGTGGGACTGCCGCGATGGCGCTGGCGTTTATGGCAGGTACCAAACATATCCCCCATGCGATTGCACCCAGTGCCGCCGGTATCGATTATCAGGATTTACGTGATCGCAAGTGTCCGGAGCCTATCCCTGTCATGATTATGCACAGCACGAATGACCACTTGTTTCCAAAATATGGTGTGCAGTCTTCAGGTTGGTGGGCGGCATGTAATAAATGTGAGCCGATACCTGAACAAATTGAAAATGGTTGCATGGCTTATTCTGGCTGTTCTAATGGCGTAAAGACTTGGTATTGCGAAGGCGATAAACTCCATGCGCAATGGCCGGGTATTAATGATACGTTGTTAGATTTCTTTATTTCGATAGGTCGTTAAGCGATACGGTCTACCGTTGAGAATTGCAGACATGTTGTGCGCACTTTTTATACCCGACACCTAAATCTGCTCAGACTAAATTATCAATCCCCTCCTCACTATCGTCGCTTTGAATCAACCAGTGAGAAAAAACGTTTATACTTAACGTTAAGGCGCTTTAAATAGTTCTGCAATAACTCAGAATACCCGTTTTTGGCTGGTAATTCCATTTGGTTCATTAAAATTACTGACTGCTTTCGACTCAACTGCTGTCACTGACTCAGATAGCGTGGCGGCTCGCATTTGGCCGTTATGCAAAGCTTTGCATAACGGCCATAATGTGAAGTTTCCTTTTATGAGCAGCGGCTTTGGCACAACCATGATGTAAGCTGGCTTTAAAGCCTCTACCACGCACGCAATCTTTGCATAATTTCCATGATTTAAAACAAGCATTTCAAATGCACCCAAAAGGAGCAATATCAACGATTATTCCAGTCGATGTCATCAGACGTATCGAATTCTCACTTTTTATCGACATCATGGATAAATTCCGCGTGATTGTTTCCCTGTTGGAAGCAATATTTAAGTAGAAAAAGCTATCTGTAGTACTGAGGGTTAGTTTCTGAATCGAACTACAGAAAATCGACTCCTGCAGTTTGCAAAAATTATGACCAGCTTTTTATCTGGCTGCCTTGCTCAATCTGCTATATTCCTAACGTCAACTATTCGAAACCAAGATGTTGTTCATAAAAGAAACTTCACATAATGGCCGTAATGACTCAGTGATAATGTCAATTTGCTCGCCGAATACCGGACTGTCGGCTGGGCCATTGGTTTGCCTTATCTATTGAAATTGGATCGTTACTCCGGCCAGCGGGTTTTTCCCGATTCAGTGAAGTCGCCAATGACTGCTTTGTAGACCTCCAACTCGCAGGATCTGGATTTCTCTGAATGGCCGCTTTGGAGAAGCGCGAGTGGCAAAAATGGGTCGAGACCTGACTGTCACTGGCTCGGTCTAGCGGTTGTTTTCCTAACAGGTTCGGCAAACGATTTTTTAACACTCCATTTCGTTTTAATTAATCCTAAATAGCGGCCAAAGCTTCTTTTTCGCTCACGACGGGAAGTCGCTCACGCGGTACTGGAATAGCAGCTTTCCAATCGGTTTCACTAATTAATCGAAATTTAGTGATGGCTTGCTCAATCGCTGCACGGTCGATTACGTCTACATCAAGAATGATAAATAGCCCTATACCGTAGGCATAGCTTCGATCAAGCCGGAAAGACTCATGAATAGTTGGTGGCGTTTCACGGACTATCTCGGATTCCAGTTTTTCCCACTGCTCGTAAAAAGTCAGTCCACTGAATTTCTCGTACTGTATCTTCTTACGCCCAATAAGTTTGTAACTCAAGACTTTGCCGGTTCTGGAAAAATCTGCAGGCTCAAACTCTATATTGGACTCAGCAGCCTGTTCTTCTAGCGTCAACATTGCGGTCGTGCGCTGGTAAGCAAGCTCATGGGCCGCATCCCAAAATGACTTGCGTACAGTCACGATTTCCGCATTCCAGATTGTGAACCGATCTTGACCGGGGAAATAGAAGTCAAACCACTGATTGTATAAATCCGGTCTGCCAGGTTCATCGAGAACCAAGTGGCTTGTGAACATCCCACCATATTTGTCAGAGTCGCGCTTAATTCGTCCTTTGAGACGGATGACCTCATTGCTGCGTTTATGCAGAGGCAGTGTAATGAAAGATAGGCACTTTTTTTTAAATCGACGGGTCATGAATGTCCAGGCCGGTTATTTACATGGTAAAGTGCGCTTAGTATTCATCGAACAAATCCACATGTCTACCTGTACGCTCAAAGCGCACTACATCGCCAAGGATTTTGTATATCAGCAACCAATCCGGCTCAATGTGGGCATCTCTAAACCCTCTCCAGTCGCCTTTCAGTGGATGGTCAAGATAGTTTTACTGGCCCAGGACAAATCGGTACCGGCATACTGCCGGATGACCTCCCAAACAACAATCGGTATGGCAACCGTGATTTTATATGGTGAGGCCTCAAAAAAAGCCCGCTCCAGCTCAAGATAGACGGCATCCTGTTCAAACGTTTCGTGATAAAGAAGGAAATTTTGGCCCGTGGGCGATGTTGGATTTTGTGGACATGTATTTGACTATTAA
The DNA here is from genome assembly GCF_009828925.2 of Methylicorpusculum oleiharenae. Classification (NCBI taxonomy): domain Bacteria; kingdom Pseudomonadati; phylum Pseudomonadota; class Gammaproteobacteria; order Methylococcales; family Methylococcaceae; genus Methylicorpusculum; species Methylicorpusculum oleiharenae. The sequence goes on along the minus strand of NZ_WUTY02000001.1, from coordinate 1,833,549 downwards.
TGGAATTCTACAATTTAGAGCTTGAAAACACCAAGCTCGCTCTATAGTAACGTAAGTCCCGTGACTACTCACCCAATCAAGCGCCTATAGCTCAAACAAACAGGCAGCTATCGACTCAACTGCCATCACTGACACATATAACTCGGCGGAGCGCTTATGGCCGATCTTCCAAAATTGGTTGAAATGAGCCATAGTCCGGCATGGAGAATGGAAATAATATTGTCATAAGGCATTGAAATAGATTGTAAATAACCTACATCACCGATTATCTTCGCTGAAGTATTTATCAAAGATTTTTTACTGTTGTCTGAATCTATTATTTTTTCCATATTAGTGCTATAGTGCCTTCGTATATTATTAAGGAGACGTCTATGTCCACAGTAACTACACAACCTAGCGTCAAGGTTATTGGTGCTAATGGGCAAATCTCACTGGGGAAGCATTACGCTGGCCGACAAGTGCTCGTAGAGGAGCAAGAGCCGGGGGTCTGGCTAATACGCACCGCAACTATCATCCCAGACAACGAAAGCTGGCTGCATCAACCAAAAGCAGCTGCGGATTTACAAAAGGCCTTGTCTTGGGCGCAAGCCAATAAGCCTACTGAAAATAATCTGGATAGCATGATGGAGAAATTAAGTGGCGATGCATGACCCAGATAAACTGGTCAGGCTTGATCTTAACAATCCCGTTTTTCAAGAAAACCTCCTTTCTCTACAAAAGCCCGATAGACACGCCGCTCTAGACTCACTCAACAAAATACGGCAAATGACCTGGAACCAGATTTATCGAGACGGCGGCCTAAAGTGGGAAAAAATTATTAGCGTCAAGCCACCAACAGGGATCGATGCAATTTATTCGTTACGAATCACCCAAGCCCGACGAGCAACTGCCTATCGTGATGGTGATTTTATACGTCTTCTAACCATTGCGCCTGACCACGATAACACCTACGGTAAAAAGTGACTCGCCTTATATAGGTTTTTTTAATTGACCTTAAAAAATGGATCTCATGACAGACGCCAAGCATCTCAATATCAGCCAGTCAACCATGTCATTTTGGGTTCAAATCAAAATAGACTAATCCGCCCCAAAGCCGTCTCTTAATATAAATGTTTATTTGACGCTTGAGAGGTTCATTGCGGTGATTCTAAATGTGGATTCGGTATTATCCCGATCTGTTTATCATAAATGAAAAATAGGTTGTACCGGTTAGAAAATCTGGCGTTGAAGCTGCATTCTTGAAAATTGAACATGAACAGCCCTATTTTAGCCCGGTCGGGATTATAACTTGTTAAGCATAGGGGGAATCATGAATTATACGTATACCGTCATTTATAGATTTGAAGGCATAGCTGCCACAAATCTTGAAAAGGATATGCTTGTCTATGAAGATGATTCCCTGGGTGTTGCTGTCACTCTAACCAATGATGTTAACCGTCATTGCCTTATTCTAGATAGAGGGCTGGCTTGCGCCAGCCTCCTTTTACGCGGAATGTTTGGCGACGAGAAAGCCCAAGAGCTTCCAATTGCAGTTGAAGCTGAACTAACAAAAATACAAGAAGAACGAGTCTCAAAGAAGAGTTCTGCTGCTCATGCAGTAATTACCATCAAAGGTCAGGCGGAATTGGATATAAAAGATAATCTTCACAAAGAAACAGAAAAGTTCCGTATATGTTTTGATGCCATAGATAAAGATTCGCTTCGAAAGAAGCATGAAGAGACAATTCATTCAATAATATCTTCTTTGTCCATTTCAACAAGCCCAGAGTATCATGCGGAAAAAACAACCAGCGGAATACACTTTATTGATAGCAGTGATAAGCCGTTGTACAGCTTTACTATGCAAGCCCCTCGCGCTCGCATGATCCTCGCTAAACCAATAGATACTGGAAAGGAAAAAGAAATCTCTAAAGTCATTGGGTTGTCTTGTGGAAATGCGACGTTTAAAACGCCATTCCGTTTATTAACGCAGTCACTTGAAACCACCCAAGATGAATTGCATGCGTTTATTGCAGCCTGGACAGCATTAGAGATATTAACAAATAAAATATTTTCAAAATATGAAGAGAAGTTTATTTCTGGAATTGCAGATGACCATAACTCTCATGGAATAAATCAGTTTTTGGTTCGCATCAAAGATGTGATGAAAGACAAATATAGACTAACCGATAAATTTTCTTTAATAGCTTCGTTCTTAAGTGACGATATATCAGGAGATATAGAGCTTTTTAAAAGTATGAAAAAAATACGTGACAACATCTCACATGGGAATGAATTTGACGAAGAAACACTTCCAGTAGAAAGCGCGCGTAAAATGGTTGCTAAGTATTTAAAGAGTCATATGTTCTCGGAAGAAAATGCTTAACAAGCAGCTGCCCCGGACAAATTTCCGCTGTTACCTTTTTTGCTTGGAGCAAAAAAACTGCCATCAAAAATTTGCTCGGTGAGCCGGGCGTTGGACAAGCCAGGGCCGGTTGACTCAGAGTGGGTTGGATACTTTATATAAGAAAATAGCTTTTTGCTGTTTTGTAGATGTCGCTGATCGTGCTGAGCGAGCGGCGACACCTTATTAAGTTGAAACCATTGCTATTATCACCACAGGGACGCAAAGAGCCGGCTTTTGGGCTGAAAACGATGTCTTCGACAGACGAATGCCGATGGTGACCCATCCGGGCGCGCGGTTTGATTACATAACCGAAACTACCCGTGGGTTGTTAGCCAGTCGGCGTTATCAAGATGTTCAACAAAGTAAAGACGAGTCTCGCAGAAAAAATGCAGCAGTTGAACCGGAATATCAGTTCGTTTTTTGTCAATCTCCGCAAGACTCAGAATTCTATCCGAGACAACACACTTTGATTAGGAGGGTACCGCAAATTTATCGTCCGACATAGACTCCCTCTCTTTATTTTTCTTGGACTTGCAATTCTTGCCAAGGCTACTATTTGACCAAAATATGGCCTGGCTTTTAGCCGTGCTATGGGAATCGCATTACAAGGTTCATAGGCCGCTAGCCGTCTTGATCAATGAAGAGTAACTCCTGTACAGGCTGCGTTTCATGGGCGGCGCTATCGATGACGTAAAACAAATAGTTGTAGCCCACCAGCCAGGTCTGCTGATCGTTGAGTCTTAAGGTGGCTGTTTTGGGATTGAGCCGAATGACTTCTCCGAACCGTTCTTGGTTGTTGCGATCTTTGAAACCGACCTTGGCGCCGATGTGTAATGCAGTTTTGGGAATACCGCAGGCATTGGGTGCCGGCTGGATCGCCGTATCGACATCATCCAGGTTGATGTAGTAAAACGGGATGTTCCAGTTTTTCTGGTCTTTGACATTTCTGACCAGGCAGCGGGTTTTTTGAATTTTCAAAATCACCGCATCGATCAAGCCATTGGCTTGCGGATCAAAATAGCTGATGGCTTGCCCGATTTTCAACTGAGCCTTGACCTGCTCGACCCGGTCCGGATTGATCAATTCTTGATAAATGGCCGACTGTAAACGGTGTAAATCAAATAGTGAGGCTTTATTAAGTGCTTGCAGTATGGCCGTGTAATCCATTGTATTCCCCCGATTAAATAGCTTTGGTTTTTAAACTCAAATAGCCCGCAGCATACAGCCAATGGGTGATGGTTTCATCTTAATGCAACACCGTCGCCGAACCGCAGCACTTCGTGAACTTCTTACCACTACCACAGGGACAATCATCATTGCGGCCGACTTTATCTGGGTTACTTTGCGAGGAACTGGCTAAAACAAGTTCTGCATTCGCTGTACGATAGGGTTGCCAAAACCGATACATCCAGGCAATGTTATCTGGAATACAATTAGTGAATTCTTCACGTTGTTCTGGCGTTTCGATCAGCGCCACTTCTTCCGGCGAAAGACTATCATCACCTAGAAGATAGATCGGATAAATCACCGTGGCACCATCCTGGTCGTTCAGCAACGGCTTCCAATCATCCCAACTCAATTGCACGCCCATTAAGAAGCCATGACTCCACATTTCTGCGTTCATATAGGTTTCCGCGTTTTCGTTACCTTCATCTTCAATCAATTCAAACATCGGGTTGATGTCATCGGGATTCTGTTCCAGCGTAGCTATAATTCCGTTGAAGTGTCTAAAAACCAGATTCATGATGCGCTGTGCTTCGGCCTGCGATTTGAATTGAGGGGCATCTTCTTCATCGGGTCCCCATACTTCTGGAAGCCACCGGCTCATCGGTACATTCGTCGGACCGATGGCAATAGCTGTCAAATAACCATCCAAAGCATCAATCCACATCGTTTCATCGGATGTGGCATCCGACATCAAAAATTGATCGAGTTCTGCCAACTCTTCATCGGAAAGAGGCAGTGAAAGACTGGAATGGGCAGATGTCATGGTTATTCGGCTTACTATTCATAATGATAAGGCCATTTTACCGGGTAATTGTAATCAGGTCAGGCAATAGATGAGAATGTAAGTTTTTGCGAAATTTGATTGGAGTGGCAGTCAAACGATAGTTTACAGACCAAAGCTAATCCGTGCTTTATGCATCGCATCGTCAATTTTTGTTTTTGCCGCTTTCTGTAGCCAACACGCAGGTCGAGATGCACTGAGGTAAGCGCGTATGTGGCTTTCAAGGCCCCACGTTTTTGCATGATGAGGTGCGCGGTTATTTCTGAATCGGCTATAGTGCCCGGTAGTGGTTAACTAAAGATAGCGTCCCAGCTTTCCGAGTTTGTGGTTATGGCAGGCTGGATAACTGTTTTGCTAAAAGAATATCCAGTCCATACCCATCGACTAGGCATTTTCGGACCTGACTGCGCTCTATCTCTGTCATCTTAATATCGTGGCTTATGGTCAGCGTATCCGTAAAATCATTTAACAATGACCGTGACCAAAACGTGACTAAAACGTGACAAACCCTTGTCGGACGGCAAGTACCAGTGTCGTTTCCTGTCATAAGCACGCAAGGCGGCATGCTCTAACCAACTGTTAAATAAGGGTTTTTTATATGGCTACTCCCGCTCCTAAGGGGAAGGTCACACGTTCGAATCGTGTTCGGGGCACCAATAAAATCAGTCACTTAGTGATTTTTAAAAGATTGTATTTTTAAAAATGGCGCAATTTTGGCACACTCCCAAAAATCAGCCGCAACGATTGCCGAAAAACAGGCATCAATAAGCCAGTTCCCCCCCGACCTTTCCATATTGGCTTTTGAATCGCTCCTAAACCCAATCCGTTAATGACTACCCCTTTCCCTCAATAAACACCTTAATCTTATCTGCAACCCGTTCAATAACCGGCCTAAGTTGCAGTATCCTGCTCGCGGGTCAAACGGTTGGCGAAGGCATAATCATTGAGCCGCTTTCCAGTTGCTCGGGCGAGCAAATCTCGCGAATTCAAGTTCATGCCAGCTTATCTGAGCGTCATTTACGATCCAAAGATGTTGAGTTGCCGGTCATTGGAGCACGGTAACCAGGGGCAAGCTTTGCGTTTCCGACCCCGTACAAAGCCAAAGAATCACTAAGCCAAAGCCGGTACTCATGACTATGCAAGCTGTGGTCCGGCGAACAATCCACGTTCCATTTGCGCAGTGTGTAGCCGGCGGTGGCCGCCCGAAGTTTGACGTGCAGAATGCCATTCCTCATGGCGTAATCCATTTCGGTAATTTCAGGGTATGGCTGGTCGGGATGGGGAACCAAATCAAGTTCTACTATACGGGTCCACTGTATATCCTGGTCGCTTCGTTCGTGTGTTAGCACTTCAGCCCCTTTCATCACAACGGGTTGCTTGATGCGAGTGATGACAAAATCCCTAAACTCCTGACTTTTCCGATCAAACGCTCTTAGATGCCAGCGCAAGCCATTGTCGGTTAAGGCAAATGGAACGATTTCACGAACGCTTTTGCCGCTGGTAATGGAGAAATACTCTATTTTTAATGGGCACTGCAGATGAATGGCGCGGGTTACAGCTGCCAGAATCGCAAGATAAGGTTCCGTGAGCCTGGTAGGAATTTCACAGGAAACCCAGGGCTTTAACAACAGTGGCTCACCGTCACCGAACCCCTGTGACAACCAGGTCAAAACCCGTTCCGGCGGAAAATCGAATAGCGGAGAAAAATCAGTCCCGATGACGTAAGACTTGCCTTTGGCGTCATAGTCTATGTTGTTTGGTCCAATGTCTTTATAAAGCGCCAGGTCACGAGTAGCAGCGGCAGATTGAATGCCAAACCGTGACACTAAATCTTGACGACGAATTTCTCCGATAAAGCGTACACGCAATTCCACAAATGCAAGCCTATCTCGCTGCGGCTGGGTCAATGCTGAAAGTTTTTCGTTAGACATCTGAAACAATCGATTATTTTGATGATTCATTAGAATGGTTGCGCAAAGTATATTGACTGCCCTAAAATGTGTCTATAGCTATTTTATGAGTCGTAGTCATTTGCATAATGATCATCATAACGCACAAATACCCATCAGGAATGGTCACAGTGAAGGTAGATGCATCCAGAACTTTATTAAATCGGTTGAAGACTAACGAGATGCGTCAATTCACTTTGTTCTATGTCGGAGCAAGTTAAATGACCATTGACTTCATATCACTTGAGGCATTGCGGACTCACCACCCCGCTTGGCGCCTTTTACGTTCGGACCATGCGCCTCTCATAGCCAGCTTTCTTCATCGGGTATTTATTGTACCTAATGTTCGCGTGATGGCTGCAGCTGATCTGGCTGAGGCGCTGGAGGACGAACTTTACGCCTTGCGGGACAGATTAGGTGCCGAGGTATTTCCAAAAGCAGCATTGGATTACCTCAATGACTGGGCCAGTCCTGAAAAAGGCTGGTTGCGCAAATTCTATCGACAAGGTTCGGATGAGCCTCAGTTTGATTTAATGCCCTCAACTGAAAAGGCAATCGCCTGGCTTGGAACATTATCCGAACGTAGTTTTGTCGGAACAGAATCGCGTTTACTGACTTTGTTTGAGTTACTCAAGCAGATGAGCGAGGGCAGTGAAACCGATTCAATCAAACGCATTGCCGAGTTACACAAGCGGCGCGACGAAATTGATGCAGAGATAGCCAGAGTATTAGCGGGTGATGTACCCCTGTTAGACGATACCGCTTTGAAAGATCGATTCCAGCAATTTATGCAACTGGCGCGTGAACTACTTACGGATTTTCGCGAGGTGGAACATAATTTTCGGCTTCTGGACCAGCGGGTACGGGAGCGTATTGCCTTGTGGGATGGCGCCAAAGGTGAATTGCTGGAACAGATCATGGGTGAGCGTGATGCGATTGCCGACTCTGATCAAGGTAGAAGCTTTCGTGCTTTCTGGGATTTCTTGATGTCCAGTCGGCGCCAAGAAGAACTGTCCGAGTTACTCGCGCGAGTCCTCTCGCTATCACCCATTGAGGAACTCAAGCCCGATGCGCGTACTCGACGTGTCCATTATGACTGGCTGGAGGCCGGCGAGCACACTCAACGCACGGTAGCTCAACTTTCCCAACAGCTAAGACGCTTTCTCGATGATAAAGCGTGGTTGGAAAACCGGCGTATCATGGATATTTTGCATGGCATCGAAACCAAGGCACTGGCCTTACGCGATAACCCGCCTGTCGGTCAAATCACCCGTATTGCCGACACCGCTGCCGAAGCGGAATTACCTTTAGAGCGCCCGCTTTACAAACCGGCTGTGAAGCCTGTGATCGCCAATATCGATTTGGAAACAGGCGATGCCAAAGTAGATGTCGACGTGCTTTATTCGCAAGTGATTATCGATAAGTCAGAACTGGCCCACCATATTCGCCAAGCCTTGCAGCAACGCTCCCAAATCACCCTGCGCGATTTGATTGAAAAACACCCTTTACGACAAGGCCTGGCTGAATTGGTGGCCTATCTGCAATTGGGTAGCGAACTGTTCAAGACGGTCGTTGACGAGGATACCCTTGACCTGATCGTTTGGCGTAGCCCGGGTGTTGATGGCGTTTTATCCCATAAACGAGCGCATTTGCCCCGTTTCATTTTTGTGAGGTGATGATGGATCACGAAATCCCGGTCGATAAAAGCATCGATCTTTCCACACTGGTTATTACTTTGCTCAAGGGTGTTATCTACCGCGAGGGCGATGAACAATTGTGGTCAACCCTGCTCAATCTGCAGGCCCGCGTACGCGACTATACGGCGGTCATCGGATTGGATCTGGTATTGGATGAGGCCGAAGGCTACGCATTTATGCGCTCCAAATCGGACGACGATGAAATCGAAGCGGATAAAATCCCTCGCTTGATCGCACGGCGACCCTTGTCTTTCCCGGTTAGCTTATTACTCGTTCTGCTTCGCAAGAAACTGGCTGAATTTGATGCCAGTGGAGGTGATACGCGATTAATCTTGTCGCGTGACGAAATCGTCGATCTGATCAGGGTGTTTTTACCGGATAGCAGCAATGAAGCCAGACTGATCGATCAAATCGAAACGCACATCAACAAAATCATCGAACTTGGTTTTTTGCGCCGACTAAAAACAACGGCGGGACCTGTTGGTTTTGAAGTGAAGCGAATTCTGAAAGCATTTGTCGATGCGCAATGGCTGACTGATTTCGATGCTCGATTGGCAGCTTACCAAGCTCAATTGGGCGCAGACGCTCCGCGAGAGGCGAGAAATCGGACACTTGATAGAAATAATGATGATTCTACCCTTGGACAGACAACATGACTCAGCCCTATACCCTCGACTTGGACTTTGTAGCAGACGATGCGCTATCGGGTTTTCGCTTAAAGCGTTTGGAAGTGTTTAACTGGGGCACCTTTGACGGGCGCGTCTGGACATTACAGCTGGATGGCAAAAATGGTCTGCTGACCGGCGACATCGGCTCAGGCAAATCGACCTTGGTCGATGCCGTAACGACTTTACTGGTGCCGGCCAATCGTGTCGCTTATAACAAAGCGGCCGGCGCCGACAGCAAGGAACGTAGCTTGCGTTCTTATGTGCTGGGGCATTACAAATCGGAACGCAATGAGGTCACCGGCACGGCTAAGCCGGTGCCATTGCGAGACGCCAACACCTATTCCGTAATCTTGGGGGTATTTCACAATGCCGGTTACGATCAAACCGTCACCTTGGCTCAAGTGTTCTGGCTGAAGGACGCACAAGGCCAGCCCGCACGCTTTTTTGTCGGCGCCGAACGTGAATTGTCGATTGCCAACGACTTTTCCCGCTTTGGCACCGACATTTCGCAATTGCGCAAAAAGTTGCGCGGATTGGGCGCGGAAATTGAAGACAGTTTTCCGAAATATGGTGCGTGGTTCAGGCGCCGTTTCGGCATCGACAACGAACAGGCGTTGGAATTATTCCACCAAACCGTGTCGATGAAATCGGTAGGCAACCTGACTGATTTTGTACGCAGCCACATGTTGGAACCTTCCGATACAACATCCCGCATCAGCGCGTTGATAGCCCATTTCGACGATCTGAATCGCGCCCATGAAGCTGTCCTGAGGGCTAAACGCCAGGTCGAATTATTAACGCCGCTAACTGCCAATTGCCGACATCACAGCGAGTTGGTCGGAGAAATCGAACAGTCGCGACAGGCCCGCGATGCCTTGCGGACTTATTTTTCCGGCTTGAAGTTGGCCTTGCTGGATAAACGACTTAATTTGCTGAAGGAAGATTGGGGCAAACAAGATGCCCAGGTTAAACGTCTTGAGCATCAGCACGAGGAACAAAGCGGTCGAGTGGGCGAACTAAAAACCGCAATGGCCCAAAATGGTGGTGACCAGTTGGAACGCTTAAAAAACGACATCAAGAAAAACGAAAAAATTCGCCACTCACGTCAATTAAAGGCGGATCGTTACGCCGAATTGGTCAAGCAACTGGGTGAGCAGCCAGCGACTCATGAATCCGAATTTGTGAACCAAAGCAAGCAATGGGCTGAACGGGCGATCACACTGCAAGAAAACACTATTGATCTGGAAAATCGGGAACGCGACCATGATTTCGACTTACGAAACTGCCTGGAAAAACATAAGGCACTCCTCGATGAAATTGCCAGTTTAAAAATACGCAGAAGCAATATTGATGAACCGCAAATCAGGATACGCACGGCCCTATGCCAGGCATTGAATTTGTCCGAAGAGGATATGCCGTTTGCTGGCGAATTGTTGCAGGTCCGCGAAGACGAGCGCAATTGGGAAGGTGCTGCGGAACGACTGATGCGCGGTTTTGGCTTGTCGTTGTTGGTGCCGGACAGCCACTATGCGGCTGTGTCTGATTGGATCGATCGCAATCAACTTAAGGGCCGTCTGGTATATTTTCATGTTCGCCCGCTCAGACGCATTGATCTTCCTGATCTGCATCGCGATTCACTAGCACGAAAACTGACAATCAAACCCGATTCAGCGTTTTATGACTGGCTTGAGCGGGAAGTGGCTCATCGCTTCGATGTAGCTTGTTGTATGACGCAAGAGCAATTCCGCCGGGAAACCCGTGCGATCACCATGGCCGGCCAAATAAAAGATCCAACAGGGCGACATGAAAAGGATGATAGACACCGAATCGACGATCGGAGCCGCTATGTACTGGGCTGGAGCAATACGGCCAAGATTTCCGCGCTGGAAGGACAAGCCCGCAACGTGCAACTTAAGGCGGCTGAAATCAAGGGCCATGTCGACAAACTGAAAACCGAGCGAACATCACTGCAAATGCGATTGGGAACTTTAGCCCGACTGGAAGAGTTCAGCAATTTCGAGGACTTGGATTGGCCTTCGGTTGCCGGAGAGATTGCCAAATTAGAAGCGGAGCTACGCAGCCTGGAATCGGCATCGGATTTATTGCGGGAACTTACCGATCAGTTGAAACAGATCGAAGCAACATTAAAAATCATTGAAGAGGACTTGAAACAAGCCAGGGACAAACGCTCGAAGACCGAACAAAGAAAGCAAGATGCAGAGAGCCTGCGTGAGCAAACCCTGTCGCAAATGACCGCCGATATTTCGCATTTAATTGAGAAGTTGGAGACAATACGCCATGAGGCGTTGGGCGAACATCAGCTCAGCGTCGAATCGTGCGACAATCGCGAACAGGATACGCGTGCTTGGCTGCAAAAGTTTATCGATAACGAAGATCGCAAACTTAAATCTTTACGCGACAAAATCATCCAGACAATGATGATCTTCAAGGACGAATTCAAACTGGAAACAGCCGAATTTGATGCCAGCATCGAGGCCGCATTCGAATATCAAAACCTGCTCGACAAATTGGGCCGCGACGACCTGCCGCGTTTCGAGGCCCGCTTCAAAGAACTGTTGAACGTCAATACCATTAACGAAATCGCAAACTTCAACGCCCAGTTATCCCGCGAGCGCGAAACCATTCGAGAACGCATCGACCGCATCAACGACTCTCTGACTCAAATCGACTACAACCAGGGGCGCTACATCGTACTGGTCTCTCAACCCAGCCCGGATGCCGATATTCGCGATTTCCAAAGCGACCTTCGGGCGTGTACCGAAGGTTCATTGACGGGCTCAGATGATGCGCAGTATTCCGAAGCCAAATTTTTGCAAGTCAAAACCATTATCGACCGTTTCCGTGGACGTGAAGGGCTTTCGGACCAAGACAAACGCTGGACATCCAAAGTCACCGACGTGCGCAACTGGTTCACTTTTGCAGCCAGTGAACGTTGGCGCGCCGACGACAGCGAGCACGAGCATTATTCGGATTCCGGTGGCAAATCCGGCGGGCAAAAAGAAAAACTCGCCTACACCATCTTGGCGGCCAGTTTGGCCTATCAATTCGGTTTGGAATGGGGTGCACTGCGCTCGCGTTCGTTCCGTTTCGTCGTCATCGACGAAGCCTTTGGTCGAGGCTCTGACGAATCGGCCCAATACGGTTTACGCTTGTTCGAGAAGCTTAATTTGCAACTGCTGATTGTTACGCCGTTGCAAAAAATTCATATTATCGAGCCCTATGTTGCCCATGTAGGCTTTGTATACAACGAACAAGGCCGTGCCTCCCAATTACGCAATCTTTCAATCGAAGAATATCGTAAGGAAACCGCTCGCAGACAGCAGGTCAGTGAGAATGCATGAGTCGCAATAACTCACCCCGTAAAAAAAACAATTGGACCAGCCCCTCCGATTTGCGCGCTCAAGTGCAAAAGCTATGGGACAAAGGTGAACTGTTAACACCGTTGATCGAAAGTGAAAATTGTTTTCCCAAACGGCTGAACTTGAAAGGCCCGACGTCAAAGGAAATTTCCGAAAACTTCGAAGAGGTGCGGTTATGGGTAAAAGCGCTGACGAATGTTTCGCATTTTAGAATTGAAATAAAGACCTTCATTCATCAGCTTTTCGGCATCAATTCGATACCCGGCGAAGCCTGGATCGACAGTCTGGATGCTGCGTTGGCAATGTTGGGCAAACGCATCGAGGCTAATCGGTTTTCTGTTTTGCTGGACGAAACCCGGCAACGCCAACCCTTGTTATTGCGCTGGCTAGCCAAACGACCGTTGAAAGCACTGGAACTGGCCGATCGTTGGTCTTTACTGCTTGACACAGTGGATTGGATGCAAACTCATCCCCGGCCGGGTATTTACTTACGTCAAGTGGACATTCCCGGGGTAAACAGCAAATTTATCGAGGCTCATCGTGGGGTTTTGACAGAACTCTTTGATATAAGCTTACCTGAAGACGCTATCGCTTTGGAAGCAACCGGTGTGGGACAATTTTCGGTACGCTATGGTTTTCGAAACAAACCGGCCCGTATACGGTTTCGAGTGCTGGACCCGTCTAAATCGCCATTACCGGGCGGCGGGACACCGGACATCACATTAGATAGCGCCAGTTTTGCCAGACTTCCTGCGATTGCCAGCCGAGTTTTCATCACCGAGAACGAAACGAATTTTTTGGCTTTTCCTCCGATAGCGGACAGCCTGATTATTTTTGGTGCGGGTTACGGTTGGGATAACTTGTCGAATATTCACTGGCTTTCCGATTGCCTCATCTATTACTGGGGAGATATCGATACTCATGGCTTTGCCATATTGAATCAGCTACGCAGCCGTTTTAGCCACGTTGAATCATTCATGATGGACCGTGAAACTCTGTTCACTCATGAGTCTTTGTGGGGTAATGAAGAAAGCCAGGCTCTTCAGGACTTGCCGTTATTAACGACAGATGAGCAATCCTTGTTTGATGCTCTTCGGGATAATCGAATTCGCAAGAACTTGCGTCTCGAGCAAGAAATGATTGGATTCAACTGGTTTCAAACAGCATTAGCCAAGGTCGCCAAGGGTTTGTAATGAGTCCTGTCAGAACCCGCAATGCCCAGACTGTTGGGTTGGCTACCGCCAACCGCAACCACCATTGCTGGCGTTAATACTTTACGTTTGAAATTCAATAATCTCTTTTTTGGGTCGGGTTAATTCGCTGGAAGAAATTTTCCATCGTTAAAATAGTCTCTAAGATTCAAGCCGTATTGGTTTTGGTGCAGCACTTTGTAGATACGGTAGGCTTCGCCCTTTGAATCAACACAAGCAGGGTCAGCAAGATCAATGATCAGCGCTTCGCGTTCTGTTTTTTCAGCATTCAGCAACATCATTACTTTCGGCTTGGTTTTTTGCTTGCTATTACCGGCAATCACAACACCCACTTCCCCATTAGTCATCTCTACCGGATTACCCACAGGATAAATACCGATACAGTCGATAAACTTGATGACCAGATCCGCGTCAAAATGCGTCTTTCTGTTATGCGTCAACGTGTTGATCGCTTCAAGATGCAGGCGTCCTTTTTGGTAAACTCTGTCGCTGGTGATGGCATCATAAACATCCGCTATCGCCACAATCCGGACAAATTGCGAGATCCCCGTATCCATAATCCCTATGGGATATCCAGTGCCATCGAGCTTTTCATGATGCATATACGCAACATCAATTGCACCCGGATAAATTTCTCTGGCCGACATCAAAATATCCCGGCCATGCGTGGCGTGGGTTCTCATCACTTTAAATTCATCGGGGGTTAAATTGCCCTCTTTATTAAGAATCTCCAGCGGAATTTTCATTTTACCCATGTCGTGAAGCAACCCGCTTAAGCCCAGCTTGTTAAGGTCTTCAACCGAATAGTTTAAATGCCGACCCAGCAGAATGGACATGATGCTGACATTAAGACTGTGCTGCGATGTGTATTCGTCTTTATTTTTCAGTTGTGTCAATAACATCATGGCATCGGGATTTTCCAATACACGATCGACACAATCACTCACCAGTGACTTGACGGCATTGACATTAAGCTGATTACCAAAACGAATATCATCCATTACTGATTTGACCAGATTACTGGTGCTTTGATAGGTGTTTTTTGCCGCGCCGAAAGCACCTTCAAAAGACAGGCTGAACTTGACACTCAATTCATCTGAAACAGCCCCATGGGTATCTTTCTGTCTTGATGTATCGATGTACACGTAATCGCATACCTGCTGAACCGCACTGATGTCGGCAGGCGATTTGATATCAAAACCTTGAAGAAGAAAGGGAGACTTTTCCCAGGGTATATCAAGCTGGGCAACGAACATGCCTATTTTCAGTTCGTATACATGAATTTTCAGTAAGTGCTTTTCTCTATTCATTAAAACGCCAATCAACAATCCACTTCAATCCTTTCCCAAATTGGTCAATCCTTACCCCACAAATATAGACTGACTTTTGCGAATCGACACGATCGAGCCGGGTTACTTTGAACTACTCCTTTTATACTGAAAAATCGTTCGATTTTATTAAAGGTACGGGAATGTCCGTCGGGGTGCGCCGTCAAGCCCCAGCGGATGGATCTACGGCCTTCATCGCAAGGTATTCGCTTACCCTCAAAGCCACATTAAAAGTTCAAACTGGGAAGAACTCAGCTGTTTTGGTGAAGTTGGTGGGATTAGCGGTATAATTTGCGTTTTTAAGTTTCCTTGCCAAGAAGACATGACCAACGTTAATACCGAGAAATTATCCAGCGCCCGTTTTGCCGAAGCCACTGACGCATTTGTCGAAGTGTTTACCGCGTCCGTCGATTTCGATAAACGGATGGCGCAACAAGACATACAAGGTTCTATGGCTCACGCCAAGATGCTTTGCAAGATTGGCGTCTTGACCGATAAAGAACGTGACGACATCCTCTCCGGACTGGAAAAAATCAGCACCGAGATAGCCGAAGGTCAATTCAACTGGTCCGTCAAGCAGGAAGATGTGCACATGAACATCGAAGCCCGGCTGACAGACCTGATCGGTATTGCCGGAAAAAAACTGCATACCGGCCGTTCCCGCAATGATCAGGTCGCAACCGATATCCGCTTGTATCTTCGCAGCGAAGTTGAACACATTGCCAAGGAAATGACCCGGCTGCAGAGAGCGTTGTTAAACCTGGCAGAACAGGAAGCCGATACCATCATGCCCGGCTTTACTCATTTGCAAGTCGCCCAACCGATAACTTTCGGGCATCACCTGATGGCCTGGTTTGAAATGCTCTGCCGTGATCAGGAAAGACTTCAGGACTGTTACAAACGAATTAACGTAATGCCCCTGGGTGCTGCTGCACTGGCCGGTACCAGTTACCCTATCGACCGGCACATGACGGCCGAATTGCTGCATTTTTCAAGGCCCTCGGCCAACTCTCTGGATTCGGTCAGCGACAGAGATTTTGCGATTGAGTTTTGCGCTGCCGGCAGCCTGATCATGATGCATTTATCGCGTTTTTCAGAGGAACTGATCCTGTGGACCAGCGCGCAATTTGATTTTATTGACATGCCGGACGCCTTTTGCACAGGCTCGTCCATCATGCCGCAAAAGAAAAATCCCGATGTTCCTGAGCTGGTTCGCGGCAAATCCGGTCGCGTGACCGGTCATTTGATATCACTGCTCATGCTGATGAAAAGCCAGCCGCTGGCCTATAACAAAGATAATCAGGAAGATAAGGAGCCGCTGTTTGACACGGTAGACACACTGATCAATTGCCTGCGCGCATTCGCAGACATGGTGCCGCATATCAAACCCAAAAAAGCCAGCATGTACAAAGCCGCCAAACAAGGCTTTGCCACCGCCACCGACCTGGCCGATTATCTGGTTCGAAAAGGCATGGCTTTCCGCGATGCTCATGAAGTTGTCGGTCAGGCTGTTCGCCTGGGCATCACTACCCAGCGTGATTTGTCTGAACTTGATTTGGCCGAGCTGCAGAATTTCTCACCCGCCATTGGCGAAGATGTCTTTCAAGTGTTGTCGCTGGAAGGCTCCGTGGCATCCCGCAAGCACATCGGCGGAACGGCGCCCGACACGGTTAGACAAGCCATCCATACCGCAAGAAAAGCGCTGAAACACCTTGATGCCGACCCAGATTGATTTATTACGTCATGGCGAAGCCTCAGGAGGCCGCTACTACCGGGGCTCAACAGACGACCTGTTAACCCCGGCCGGCTGGCTGAACATGCGTAAAGCGGTGATGGGTCTGGAAACGTGGGATCTTATTATCAGTTCGCCGCTACGCCGGTGCTTTAATTTTGCGGAACGCATGGCAAACGATCTTGACATTCCGCTGCAGATTGAACCGGCTTTCAAAGAATATCACTTCGGTGAATGGGAAGGACAATTTGCCGATGACATTGAAGAACGCTGGCCGGGTGCCCTGGATCATTTTTACCGGGACCCCGATCAATTCCCGCCGCCAAAAGGGGAGATTTTTACTGATTTCAAGCATCGCGTCGTCACTGCCTGGCAGCAATTAACCGCTCAACATCAAGGCAAGCATCTGTTGATCATCACGCATGCGGGGGTCATCCGAGTATTATTTCAAGAACTGCTGGACCTGCCTTCAAGCAGCGCCTATCGAATTAAAATAGACCATGCCTGCCTGAGCCGATTCCAGATAAGTCACCTGGAAGACCAGCACTTTGTGCAACTGATTGCTCACGGTCAGCGTCAAAACTGAGCCTGTTCTATAATTGTCAGCATCCAGACTGGCAATCAGCGTCATGTTTACTCAACTTAACTTAAAGCCCATCAACCTCGGGTCACCCGGCGAAGATATCAGCAAAAAAGATTTGCTGACGGTTATTCAGCGCTTTAAAAATCTGCACCTCCACCAACAGAAGCGGATACAAAGTTTTCTGCAACCCCGGCAACGCTGTTTCCTTAACCTGCTGCCGCTTTTATTTCACCAGAATACGCCCTTGTTGCCCGGCTTTATAAGCAAGGAAACCCCGTCAGGCATTTCTGATTACTCCCCTTCCAGACAAACCCTTAAAGATGCCGCGCAGTTATCCAAAAACTTCAAGCTCAACAACAAATTGAGGAGTCGCTACGCCATCTGGAGTATTTTTCTGATGGGCAGCGTCAGCAGTATCGCCTTTTCCAAAACCAGTGACATGGACATCTGGCTGTGTCATGACCCGGATCTAAGCCGCGACGAATTGGAAGAACTTCAGCAAAAATGCCTGGCTATCGAGGAATGGGCTACTTCATTGGGGCTGGAAGTACACTTTTTTTTGATAGACAGCGTTAAATTCAAAGCCGGTCAGGACACACCGATTTCATCTGAAAGCAGCGGAACGACCCAACATTATCTGCTGCTGGAAGAGTTTTACCGGACAGCGCTCTATATAGCCGGAAGATCGCCTGCCTGGTGGCTGGTTCCACCCCATCAGGAGCATCAATCCGGCTATTACACTCAACATCTGATTGAAAACCGTTTCATTTCAGGACATGAACTGATCGATTTTGGTTCTCTGGAAGCCGTTCCTGCGGAAGAATTTATAACCGTGACGTTGTGGCATATCTATAAAGCCATCAATTCGCCGCACAAGTCCTTCCTGAAATTATTGCTGATGGAATGTTACGCCAGCGAATACCCGAACACACAATGGCTGTGTTCGGATATGAAAAAAATGATTTATCAGGGAAACTTCAGAATCGGAGATCTGGATCCTTACCTTTTGATTTATGAAAAACTTGAAGCCTATCTGAGCAAGGCACAAAGCGTTGAACGGCTGGAACTTGCCCGACAAAGTCTTTATATCAAAATCATGGGCTTGGGCGAGCGGGAACAGGACGCTCAAAAAAGACTGCATCGTGCTGAATTTATCAAGTCTATCGCGGCTCGCTGGCAGTGGCCTCCTAACTTAATCAATAGCCTGAGCCATCAACAGAGCTGGAATATTCAAAAAGCCGTGCGCGAACATGGGATGATCATTCGTCATTTGTCAGAATGCTACCGGATGACGGTAGGCTTTGCCGGGCACTATGTCCGGGCGGATTATCAGCATCATGACGACTTGAAACTGATAGGCCGGAAATTACACGCCTTTCTGGATAAAAAACCGGGAAAAATTGAATACCTGACAACCCGGTCTGCACTGCAGGTCAGAGAAAATGAACTCAGTCTGCTTGAAACTTCATTCGCAGATAATCAGAGCGGCTGGGCGCTTTTTGTCGAACGAATCTACAACGATACAAAACCCAAAAATCCGCCCATCAAAAACAGTTACAGCTTACTGGAAATGCTGGCATGGATTATCGTCAACAGGCTGTACGAAAAAAAAATCCAGCTGTACGTTCAGTCGCAGACGCTCATGCTGCATAATCGGGAACTGGAAACACTGACCGCTCAAATTCACAATTTTATTTCCAGCGTTCAAGCGCCTGGCCTGGACAACTACAGAGCACCCGGCAAAATCACAAAAACATTGCTGGTCGTTAATTTGGGCATAGACCCTGAACGGCTGAGAGACGACGGCAAATTAATTTTAAGCGAACACTCCGACCCCCTGTGTTACGGGACGGAAAAACTTTGTTTTGTTCACTCCATCGATCAGTTATCCATCTCAAGCTGGGGAGAAATGACCACCCAGCATGGGTATGGCGTGGAAGGCTTGCTGTTTTTCTTTTTGGATATTTTCAACAGCCATCAAATGCCGCTTAAAGAAAAGGATCTCACCGTCATTTGCTCAGGTTCCATAAGAGCCAAAAGCATTGTCCAACGGCTGCAGAATATCTTTACGCGCTTGCTGTCACTTCACCAAAAACACCATGCTGATTGCGCGCCGCGCCTGGTTCTTGCAGGCGGTGAACAGTTCTTTATTTTTCAATTCGACAATCAGCTGCTTAATTTTCGCACCGCCCTCTCCAGGCAAGCGTTACTCAGCGAATTTTCCGCCCCCCAACACTGCTACAGCCCTGTTGAAATAGATTGTGAAGCAATGGAAAACGCGGCTTTGCCATTAATTTTTGAACATAACAAACCCGGGTTTATCCAGATTTTTTTTGAATCGGAGAAAAATGGGGTTCAAATTTATGTGCTTGACGAAAGGGGCTCGCTTTTCATGCAGCATCACCCCCAGGCAAACATGGATGGGTTGTTACACAAATATCAAACATTTGTACAAACGGTAATTAGCCGTCATTTTTTTGAAGCGTCTATCCCGGTCGAATTTTTCGAAATCACGCCAAAGCCTTATCATATCAACCGTTACCTGCCGAAACCCTTTGATCTGTCGCTGTCTGACAAGGTGCTTAACATCAGGGTGTCCGGAGAGATGACCGGCCATAACGCCCGGTATACGATCTACTGCAATGACAGGGAGTTTTCCACGCTCAACTACGGCAAGCAGGTCATCAATGAAGCGGTCAACTATATTCTGGAATTCCGTAAATCAGGACAGAGTTATCCCATTCATATATCCGACATTGAGGTCCCACTTGCCACACTGGGCATCACCAACCCCGGCATGCTGCAAACTCTGCATTTTTTGAAATACAAGCAAAAGATAGAAGATAGGATTAATGGCGCCAACCTTTTACAAGCCAACTCTCAGTAACTGTTTACACGTTAAAGTCCGGCTTTAAATGACCCTTATCCTAGCGCTCTTCCTGTGAAAGAAGGTTAGGATAAGGGTTATCAACTAATTGACTGGAAGGATGAGCATTTCGTAATAGAAGGAGTTTGTCTCCGACACTTCGAAGCTCCGCTGTAGGTGCAAATCCATTCGCACCTACAGCAATACTTTTTTGAGCAACGTTGAAACTTATACCCAGCGTAGATCGAAATTCAGCACCGGGGTGCCCGTCAAAGGACGCCGTAAATACATCCATGTAGGCTCTATGCCAGCATCCATGCTGGCAAAGCCTTTGCCGAACAACCCGTTGCCTCCTTAGGCACTGCCGAAATTTGAAGTACGAAAGGTATAACCAACCATCAGTCAGTTTTTCTCACTATTTAAACTGCTTTTTTGCGACGACTTACGGCCATCAGACCTATTAAACCGGTACCCAAAAACCAGGCAGCCGCGGGTAATGGCACTGGTGCGCCCGCTTCTGAAGAGATGATATCAACAGCAAAAAGCGATTTAACGTTATTGATGGCCAGTGTTGGATCAATAAAGAATAATTGGTAAGACGTTCCGCCTAACGAATTAATCTCATTGTTTCCCGCTTCACCAATCCATCCTGCTCCGGAAAGGTAGCCTATTTGAAAGTTGCTCGATTCAGATAGCGTTCCTGTTCCAGTACCGGATGTGAGGTCCCAATTGTTACCATTTTGCGTAAAATCAAGTTTGGTTCCGCCATTAAACGATAAGATCGGCGCAGCAGTGGTCACATCGACATTGTCTTCGAATATTCCGAACTGAGCCGAAGTGGGAAGCCCCATCAAGGTCTCAAGGTTAAAGAAATTACTGTCAGCATTGGTTGGCGCCCAGACATTGGCAGAAGCCATGTTGGAAACCAGCAACATCAACGGCATAAGCGCTAGGTGTATATTTTTCATAATGACTCTCCAGAAGAAATCAGATCCTATTGAGCCATCCCTGGCTAAATTTCCTTTTAAACGCAGTAACAGGGCCATTGAACAAATAACCCTACGCCGAAGGGGATAATAGGCTGTTGATCAAATTTTCTCGGTACGTTTGCGCACACACGTATGAAAAGGAAGTACCGATTCATTCGATTCCCTTTCTGTTACTGAATAAAGTGAGTTCGATAGCGCACAGACCCCGTCTACCCTTCTCTATACAGTCTCTGAATGATGTGCAACGCGTAATTTTGCATCCTTTTCAGGTCTTACTCCGGACTCACGACCGGATGATCTTGTCATTTCATTACATTTTCAGGTGTCCTATGCTGAGGTCAAAACCCGGTCTGAGAATCAGTCTGCTAGGCGGGTTATTACTTATTCCTGCAGCGAGTACATCAGCAGAAACACTGGAAGAAGCCTGGGATATTGCAATCGAAAATAACCATCAAATTAAAGCGGCGCAAGCCGATACCACGGCAACGGAACAAAACCTGTTTTCGGCACAGGGGCAACGGCTTCCGGAACTCAACATAGGTACGGGATATACCCAACTCAACGAAACACCGGCCGCAAAAGCTAATTTTGCCGGTCAGTCAGCCGAATTCAATACGTCACAAGCGGGCAGTGTCAGTGCACAAGCGATTGCTTCAGTGCCGGTTTTCACCAGCGGCCGCATCAGTCATAACATCAAAGCTGCCGAGGCAACCTTTCAAGCCGCGCAACATAACGAAATCAGTTCCGTACTGACGATCAAAATGCAGGTATCGGCCGCTTATATTGCAGTGTTGCGCCTAGACGGCGCGGTGCAGGTCGCTCAAGAACATCTCAGTAGTCTGGTAGAGCATCATAAAGATGTTAAGAATCTGTTCGACCAGGACATGGTGGCGAAGAACGATTTATTAGCGGCGAATGTCGAGATGGCCAATGCTCGGCAACTGCTGCTACAGGCAAATAATCAGCTTGATATTGCCCGCGCTCAATATAACCAGTTACTCGACCGCAGTCTGGCCGAGCCCGTGGTTGTTAAGCCGCAGTTTCCGCAAATACCCGTGGGCAGCTTAAACGAACTCAGCACTAACGCCTTGTCACAACGTCCTGAACTGCTGGTACTCGACAAACAAATACGAGCCCTGGAGCAGCAAGCACAGAGTGTGGCGGCGGGGGCCTTGCCTCAAGTCGCAGTCAACGGCGGCTATCAATACCAGGAAAACCGTTATCAGTCTTACGAGGGGCTCTGGATGATCAATGTCGGCATGCAATGGAAATTGTTCGACGGCAGCACCCGGCATACCCGCGATGCTATTTTTCGTCAGGCGGTTTCTTTAAAAGAGCAGCGCGACGATTTAAGCAGCATGATTGGTTTGCAGGTTCGAAAAACCTGGCTGGCTATTCAGGAAGCGCAGCAACGAACCGAGGTCACCCGACTCGCCATTACAGAAGCGGATGAAAACTTGAAAGTGACAACTAACCGCTACAAAAATGGCCTGGCCACCAATACCGAAGTACTGAGAGCAGAGGAATTACGCGCCAGAACGTATGATAATTTCAATAATTCAAATTACGACACCGCCTTGTCAACCCTGCAATTGCGTTATGCAATGGGGGTTTTGTAAATGGAAAAACGAACCCGACTGCTCACAATCATCGGAATAATTACCGGCATTTTGCTTGTTTCTGTGGCCGTTTGGTGGTTTTGGTTACGCGAACCCCCTTTTCCGGAGGGGCTGGTGCAGGCGAATGGCCGTATCGAGGGCGATCATTACACTGTATCGGGCAAGTGGTCGGGCCGTATCGTTGAGTTGCTGGTGCGGGAAGGTGACGTTGTCGTAACAGGACAAGTGATGATCAAACTGGATGATGCCCAGACTCTTGAGAAACTTAATCAAGCCAAATCGGCTGTGGACGTCATTGCCGCCCAACTCAGGGCAGCTGAAACTTCGCTGAGCGTATTCAAGAAAAATGTGCCATTAAAAATAGCAACGGCCAAAGCCGGGCTTAATCATGCCGATGCCGAGCTGGTTTCAAGCCACGCCACTGAACAGCAAATGCTGAAGGATGCAGAGCGGTTTCAGGCATTGCTGTTAACAGAGACCGTAGAAAAGCGTCGCAGCGAGCTGGCGGATTTAAGCTGGAAAGTCGCCCAAGCCCAGCATCGCACTGCCCGTGCAGCCAGAACAAAGGCTGAAAAACTGCAGGCAGAAGCTGAACTGGGCTGGGATCAGATCGAAGCGAACACCAATGAAGTTGCCGCAATAGCCGCGCAACTGAAACAAGGACAAGCCGCGCTGGCGGAAGCCCAAAGCGTGATGAATGACTTGATCATTCGGGCTCCGGCCTCGGGAATGGTGACTACCCGTATCGCCGATAACGGCGAAATGGTAGCAGCCGGCAGTCCCTTGTTTGATATTGTCGATCTGGACAGCCTCTATTTGAAAGTCTATGTTCCGCAAAAAGAAATAGGCAAGGTTCGCCTGGGCTTGCCCGCACAAATTTTTACCGACGCCTTTCCGGATAAACCCTTTCCGGCGGTGATTCGCTATATCGCGTCCCAGGCAGAGTTCACGCCCAAAGAGGTGCAGACGCAGGATGAACGGGTCAAACTGGTCTACGCCGTCAAACTTTATCTGGCTGAAAATCCTCAGCATCAGCTGACGCCAGGGCTGCCCGCCGATGCGGTCATCCGCTGGCAAGAGGAAAGCCCATGGGCAAAACCGCGCTGGTGAACGAAAATCCGGTTATCGATATTCACGGACTCTGTAAAAGTTATAAAAAAAAGCTGGCTGTCGATGCGGTGGCCTTGACCGTCAAACGAGGTGAAATTTACGGATTGATCGGCCCTGACGGTGCCGGCAAAAGTAGTTTGATGAAAGCTATCGCCGGCGTCCTGTCGTTTGAACAAGGTTCATTAACCGTATTTGACGTCAATATCGATTCGGAAGTGGCGGCGGAAAAGGTCAAAGGCAGGCTGGGCTTTATGCCTCAAGGCCTGGGACTGAATCTTTACGGCGATTTATCGGTAGAAGAAAATATCGATTTTTTTGCGCAACTGCGGCAAGTGTCCCCCCAGCAACTGAGCGAACGTAAAGAAAAGCTGCTGACGATGACCCGGCTCGACAAGTTTCGTGACCGGCCAATGAAAAATCTCTCCGGCGGCATGAAACAAAAATTGGGCTTGGTTTGTACCCTGATCCATAACCCCGAACTGGTGATTCTTGATGAGCCAACCACCGGTGTAGATCCGGTTTCCAGGCGGGATTTTTGGGCCATACTCGCCGAGTTGCTGCGCGAACAAGGCACCACCGCACTGGTGTCCACGGCGTACATGGACGAAGCGGCACGTTTTCACCGTTTGTCTCTCATGTACAACGGCCAAGTACTGGCCGATGGCGAACCGGATGCCATTTGTCAGCAAGCGCACGGCTGCATGGTTGAGCTGACAGTCGAGTCACAGCCAGAAGCACTTGGCAAACTGAATCCCCCTTATCCGCAACTGGAAGCCATTGGTCCCAAAGTCAGGGTATTTGTCGATAATCTGGCATTGGATGAGGCGGTCAGCGCCGTTTCCGGGCATCTTGACGGCTTGCAGATCAACTCGATCAAGGCGTTTGATGCTGAATTGGAAGACGCATTTATCGCCTTGTTACGCCAGGGTCCGTTAGCCCCGAAAACCGGCAAAGACGACAGCATTCCGCGCTTTGACAAACCCCTGCCGGACGATAAAGCCATCGCCATAGAAGCCAAGCAATTATGCAAGGATTTTGATCAATTCCGGTCGGTCGATAAAATCAGTTTCAAGGTCAAACAAGGCGAAATATTTGGCTTGCTGGGCGCCAACGGCGCCGGCAAGACGACCGCGATCAAGATACTGACCGGTATTCTGCCGCCCAGTGACGGTGAAGGCCAGGTTGCAGGCGCCGACATGCGCGATGCCGCTCAGGCGATCAAGGAACGCATAGGCTATATGTCCCAGGCATTTTCGCTGTATCTGGATTTGACCGTCATCGAAAACATTCATCTCTACGCCAGCATCTACGGCGTTAGCCGGAGTATTCTCAAACAACGCCTGGACTGGGTAATACAAATTGCCGGATTGGCCGAGGTCACAGCACAATTGGCGGGTAGCCTGCCTATGGGCGTCAGGCAAAGGCTGGCTTTAGGCTGCGCACTGGTCCACCAGCCCGGCGTATTGTTTCTGGATGAACCCACGTCGGGTGTCGACCCTATCGGACGACGGCATTTCTGGGAAATCCTGATGCATTTGGCCAGCGTCGAGCAGGTGGCTATTTTAGTGACCACCCATTACATGAGCGAAGCCGAACACTGCGACCATCTGGCGTTAATGTATGCCGGACGGGTAATTGCCGACGATACCCCCGGCAATATGATTCAGGCGCTGCAAGATGAGGCCGGCCAACTTCTGAACATCACTACCGATCAGCCATTACAAGCGCTGGCCTTGCTTGAAAAAAGCGATTTCAAGGGTGTCGCTTTATTCGGCCAGCATATTCATTTGCTGGCACAGGATAGAGACAGCGCCGAAAAGAAGATTCGCGCGTTGCTGGATAAAGAGTCCATCAAACTGCTCAATTTATCCGCCGACGCACCGTCGCTGGAAGACGTATTTGTGTACAGGGTGTTGGCCTTGGAAAACCAGGAGCCCGGATGAATTTGACCCGGGTATGGGCAGTTACTTACAAGGAATGGCGCGAAATTTTGCGCGACCGGCTGTTTTTTGCGATGGCATTCCTGCTGCCGGTCGGTATCTTCATGGTGTTGGGCTATGGAATCTCTTTTGATGTGGAAAAAATCCCCTTTGCGGTACTGGATAGAGATCGCAGCGCTATGAGCCGTGACTTCCTGCACCGGTTTATGGATTCACGTTACTTCGATTACCAGGGCCATGTCACGAGTGAGCGCGAACTTGACCCTCTGCTGGCCAACAGCGATATACGCTTTGCCATTATCATTCCACCCCGTTTTCAGGAACAGCTTCTGGCCGGACAAGCCACGTCGGTGCAAAGTTTGATAGATGGCGTATTTCCTTATCGCGCCGAAGTGGCAAAAGGCTATGTTTCGGCGATTATCGCCAATTTCAATGCCCAATCACTGGTCAGTCATTTAGCCGGTACTCAGGGAAAGTCCCGCGAACAAGCGCTTGCTCAGGTGGCGCCACTGCGTCTGGAATCACGCTATTTGTATAACCAGGCCTTGCGCAGTCAATGGTCAATCTCTTCAGGATTAATGATGCTGGTGTTGATGGTGACACCGCCTTTTCTGACGGCGCTGGGCGTGGTTCGTGAAAAGGAAAACGGCTCTATTTATAATATCTATGCCTCAACCATCAGCCGCAGCGAATTTATTCTGGGCAAATTCCTACCCTACTTGTTGATATCCAGCTTGAATATTCTGATTTTGTGGTGGGTGGTAATGAACGTATTCGGCACGCCGTTTAAAGGCCATCCGTTTTTTTATTATGCCGCATCAGTGATCTATGTCATCTGTACCGCCGGGGTGGGATTGCTGATCTCGCTACTGGTACGAACCCAGGTTGCCGCCGTGATGCTGACCATGGTGGTCTCCTTTGTCCCCGCCATGTTGTATTCGGGTTTGCTGGTGCCTATCGAATCGATGGCCGCCGCCACTCAATTTGAGTCGCATTTATTTCCGACACTTTACTATCTGAGAATTACTTGGGGCAGCTTCCTTAAAGGCCTGGGTTGGGAAGAACTGTGGTTCGATGTCGTGGCGCTGATGCTTTACGCGGTTATCCTCTGGATAGCAGGCTATATGAACTTCCACAAAAGGCCTTCGACATGAACCAACACGGATTTATACTCTGGTGGGACAGGCTCGTCGCCATGACGATCAAAGAGCTGAAACAGTTGATACGCGATCCGGTGCTGCTGCTCATCATCAGCTATTTTTTTACCGTCGATGTGTATATGGCAGGTTCCGGTATCAATCTGAATCTGCGTAACGCTTCAGTGATGGTGATCGATCACGACCATAGCGCTGCATCACGTGAGTTGATCTACCGTTTCAGACAGCCTTATTTTGATTTCAAAGGAGAGATTTTTGACACCCATACCGCCGAATCCTTATTAGATCAGGGCCGGATTCTGGCAGTGCTGGACATTCCCGAAAATTTTCAGCGTCACTTATTGCAAGGGCAATCCGTCGCCGTTCAATTTCAGGTAGATAGCGCCAATACTGTTTTGGGTACCTTGGCAACCAGTTATGCCACGGAAATTACCGCCGGTTTTAGCCAGGATTTTGCGGCTAAAAGGCTGGGGCCGGATTCAGGACAAAGGGCCTCGTTGCCTGTCATTCAAAACCGCTACCGCGTGTTGTATAACCCCAATCAAATCGACGGCTGGTTTATGTCGATTTCTGAATTACTAACCGTGACGACCATGCTGGCCATGATGCTGCCGGCCGCTGCTGCAGTCCGTGAAAAAGAACGCGGCACTATCGAACAGCTGGCGGTTTCCCCGTTGAGCTCGCTGCAGATTTTACTGCCCAAGGTTATCTCGATGGGACTGGTTATTTTGTTAGGTGTCGCGGTCAGCTTGTTTCTGATCATTATTCCGGTCTTTGACTTACCGGTTAAAGGCAGTCTCGGCCTGTTTTTTACGGTAACCGGACTCTATGTATTCACGGCCTCCGGCATTGGCCTGTTCGTTGCCACCATAAGCCGCAGTCTGGCACAAGTCACCATGCTGGTGATTTTGCTGATGATGCCCATATTACTGCTCTCAGGCGCCTGGACACCACCGGAAGCGATGCCGCAAGTCATGCGTTGGGCGATGAAAATTTCGCCGCTGTATTATTTCAATGAAATGAGTTACGCCATTTTATTAAAAGGTGCAGGCGTCCGGATTTTATGGGATTCGCTGCTGGGACTGGCTCTCTTGGGAGCCGTGTTCTTCAATTTCGGCGTCTGGCGTTTTCGCAGGCAATTTGGTTGAAGAACGTGCTTTTAATTAAATGCACGTTCTTCATTATTTAGCGAAGGTGACTACTCGCCTACACTTTGAATTGACGGCAGGGTTAGTCAATAACCCATGTGTTTAGAAGTGAAAATGAGCACCCAGGCCGATGTATTCAATTTTTTCGTTATAGAACTGACCACTGGGGGAATAGCCATTGAAATATTCCGCAAGAATCTGAAACTTCCGACCCAGCACCTGCATGTTTTCGAACTCTACGCCGGCACGCGCTGATATGTCAGTTGACCAATTGTTCTCTTCGTAATTTTTGAAATCCGCTCCCGCGATTGGACGCATACCCCCAAAATCCATGCGCCATGGACTTCTAAACTCAATACCGTATTGAGCTGACCATGCTTTAAGTGATTCGGGCTCCTTATGGAACAAACCACGCCCTCCCCCATATAAGCGAAAACCGATAGGCAGATCGTAAGAGAGTTTTAAATCAATCCCTTCGAAACTCAAATTCACTCGATCTAATCGTGTCCGCAATAGAAACTCGTCACCTAAATGAGAACTTTGATGGAAAACACGGCTGAAAGCTGAGAAATCGCCAATACGCATACTCGAATACAAAGCCCCGACAAAATCAGTATTGACTAAATCCGATGAGGGCGCATCAAGATTAAAATCACTGACAACTCCACCCTGAATCCCCACCTCCCATTGCGAACCAAAGCGTTGCAATATCCCCATGTTTTGGCGATAAAACGGGATTGTTTCGCCAAAACTGACTGTTGCTATATTGGTACCATCAAAATCGCCGCTGGTATAATTGTGGTAAGCAACTGAAAAATGAGGCCAGCTCGGATCGGCGAATAAAGACTTGAACAAATGACCGTCAGGGAAGATTCCTGTCTTCAATCTTGCAGGTTCATTCAACTGCAGGCCTTCCTTATCCAGGGCGGCAGAATGCATCAACGGAGAGGATACACTTTTATAGTTATGCTCTCCGATTCCGACACCTGACACACCGGGAACCCTGGATAATGCCTCCATGACTTCTTTCTGGTCGGTATTTTTTAAAGTATCTTCCTCCAGCTTTATAACACCGTCCTTGACACTGATTGCGGGCCTTACGAGTTTGAAATCGCGTTCAAGTATGCTCGCAGCATATCCGGCAATGTAAGCATCCTCTTCCGGTGACGCATAGACTCCGACAGAATAAAGACAGACTAGACCCATTACGCTCAAATAACGTAAAGCTATTCTCATCTGAGGTCTCCAGTGCTGACAACCAGATGGTTCTCTACTGATTTAACACCCGGCGTAGCACGAACTATTTCCAGCACTCTGTCAATAATCTGTTGATTAGTAACAGCACCGTTCAATTTGACGACACCTTGAACGGTGGCTACGTCGATATTGAATGCGTTGACTAAAGGATCTGTCATCATGGCCGCCTTTGCTTTTGCCGTAATCGCAGCATCGTCAATGAGTTCTCCAACTGTTTCGGATTGCTTTTCCATCGCCTCTTCTTTAGTGTCAATAGACTGCTTTAATGCATCGACTTTCTCATCAATTATTTCGTTTGAATTCTCAATAGCTTGATCAAGTTTTTTACCGGTCTTTTCTGCCGGTCCTTCCTCCTTACAGCCGCTTGTGATAATGACAGCAGATAACAACAACGTTACCAAAATGCTGTTTGCACGGTTTATTCTTTGCTCGTTGATCTTTTTCATGGGTTATTCCTCAAAATTGGGATGTAAGTAGTAAATAAATAAAGGCAGAGTCAAAAATGATCGTCATGAACCGAACCGAAGATTGTCGGGTTTAGGCTCTGCTGGTTAAACGTTCCAGAGGCACCATGGCCCACTCAAGGCTTACCATCCCCAGAGTTGTGTATGCCATTTGCATAACAACGGTTCGTGGTAACGGGTACAGGTCGCCAATGAGTAAAACATGACTAAAACACTAGGTATCAAAATCAGTCTCTAAAAGTTACCCATATGAATTTTCGGTAATCCGCTTATGATTCCAAACACGCTAAGCAACCACAAAATAACAGCTATGATCACTATGACATTCAATATCTGCTTGATGCGTGAATCCATCGGTATGTAGGTGTTAACCAGACTCAACAGCAAGCCGACAACAATCAGGACGACCGTTACTGAAACCAGCCCCCTGGGTAGAACGCCCATAAGACCAAAGGCATTCAACAACCAAAGGACCACTGAAATAATCACCACGCCGTTTAGAATCTGCTTGATGCGCGGTTCCATAGGCAGGTACGCATTGATAAGTCCCAGTATCAGACCGACTACGATCAGGACTACTATCAGAGAAATTAAGTCCATCTTTCTTACTCCTTCAATTATTTTTTTAACCTAACTACTCGTCCACTTAGGTAAGAGTGTGTAGGTGATTGATTGAAATATCGAAGCGGTAACAAACCGGTTCTAAACGTCAACCGCTTTAACTATCGGACAAGTTGATGGGTATCAGCTTCCAGATGTCTTGGTTGTACTCGGTAATGGTCCTGTCGGTGGAAAATTTTCCGCTATGAGCCGTGTTCAGGATACTCATACGAATCCAGTGTTCGGTATCTTTAAAGGCTGCCTCTACACGTTTTTGGGTATCGACATAGCTTCGGAAATCAGCAATGGACATCCAGATGTCCTGTTTATTTTTGAGCGAGGCAATCAAGTCATCAAAAATTCCCGGTTCAAACCGGTTGAAATGTCCTCCTTCAAGAAGGTCGAATACTCTGGACAAATCCGGATCCTGATTGATCAGGGCAACGGGATCATAGTGCTGACGATAGGCTTCTATCTGATCTACGGTCATCCCAAAAAGAAAGAAATTTTCGGGACCTACTTCGTCACGTATCTCGATATTGGCGCCATCCAGGGTACCAATGGTCACCGCACCGTTCATCATGAATTTCATGTTACCGGTACCGGACGCTTCTTTACCGGCTGTTGAAATTTGCTCTGAAAGATCAGTCCCGGGACAAATGATTTCCATCGCAGAAACTTGGTAGTTGGATAGGAAAATCAGTTTGAGCCTGTCACCTACATCCGGATCGTTGTTAATCACATCGGCAACATTGTTGATTAATTTGATGGTTTTTTTTGCAATGATATAGCCCGGCGCCGCCTTACCGCCTATGAACACATTCCTGTTTGTCCAGTTTTCCGTATCGCCCCGCTTGATTCGGTCATAAAGATGAATCACATGCAGCACATTCAACAGTTGTCGCTTGTATTCATGGATACGCTTGACCTGCACGTCAAACAAGGCGTCAAGGCTAAGTTCAATGTCATGTTGCTGTTTTTGGTAATCGATCAAACATTGCTTTGCGTGGCGCTTGATCTGCCACCAGCGTTGACGAAAATCACTGTCGTCAGCGTAGGGGGCGAGATTTTTCAACCTATCCAAATGGGTCAACCAGCCATCACCAATCGTTGCTGTGATCAAATCAGCCAGGCCCGGGTTACACGAAGCTATCCAGCGTCTGGGCGTAACACCGTTGGTTTTGTTATTAAATTTTTCCGGCCACATTTCGTAAAAATCGCGGAACAAGCCTTTTTGTAATAACGCTGTATGTAATTTGGCGACACCGTTGACTGAATAACTTCCCACTATGGCCAGATAAGCCATTCTGACTTGTTGATCCGTGCCTTCTTTGATCAATGACATACGAGTGAGGCGCTCCGTATCACCAGGCCAGCGGCGGGAGACTTCAACCAGAAAGCGCGCATTGATTTCAAAAATGATTTCCAGCAGTCTGGGTAAAAGTTGCTTGAATAGATTGACAGACCAACATTCCAGAGCTTCCGGCAATAAGGTGTGGTTGGTATAGGCCACCGTGTTTTGGGTTATGTTCCAGGCGTCGTCCCAACTCAACCCATGGATGTCGATTAACAAGCGCATCAACTCGGCCACGGCTATGCTGGGGTGCGAATCATTGAGTTGAAAACAGTTTTTTGCAGTAAATTCGGAAAAGTCATTGCCATGCCGGCCGATCCAGGTCGCAATAACATCTTGTAAGGTTGCAGAAGCGAACAGGTATTGCTGCTTCAAACGAAGTTCTTTGCCATTCTCGCTTGCATCATTGGGGTACAACACCATGGTAATGTTTTCGGCCATGTTTTTTTCTACGACGATTTCGGCATAATCACGACCGTTGAATTCCTTAAAATCAAACTCTTCGTTTGCAACGGCTTTCCATAAGCGCAAAGTATTCACGACACCATTTCGAAAACCTGGAACAGGTGTGTCATAGGGGACCGCCAGTACGTCATGCGTGTCAATCCAGCTAATCCGGGTTACACCTTGGTCATCAGTGAAGTACTTCGTGCGACCGCCGAACTTAATGATTTGCCGATATTCGAAGCGTTCTGTTTCCCAGATGTTGCCGTCTCGTAGCCAGCGATCGGGCGCTTCAACCTGCTCACCATTGATGATCAGTTGCGAAAACATGCCGTACTCATAGCGCAAACCATAGCCTGTAACCGGTAAGCGCAGGGTAGCACAACTGTCGATAAAACAAGTGGCCAGCCGGCCCAAACCGCCGTTACCCAGCCCCGCATCATGCTCAGCCTCCAACAATTCCTCCAGATCCAATCCCAGTTTGTACATGGCTTTCAATACGACATCAGTGATACCCAGGTTAATCATGGTATTACTCAGTGTTCGTCCCATTAGAAACTCCATCGACAGGTAACTGACTCTTTTGCAATCCTGTTCTTTGTAGGCGTTGTAGGTTTTTTTCCAATGGTCGATGATACGGTCACTGATTGCCAACGACAGTGCCTCGTAAGCATAGTGCAGTGATTTACAGGACTGATCCCGGCCTAATCGGTATCCGTAATAGTTTTTAAAGTCGACCATCAAATGCTGCTCATCCGTCCTGATAGTGGGAAGCTCGCAAATTGTGGGTTTTGGATTGCTTTTTTCGAAAGATGTCGGTGGAAGCCAGTCTTGATTAGCTGGGCTCAATTCTAAGTTACCTAAAGCGACAACTGTAGGGTTCTTCATAAGTTCTCTCCTGGCATTTCAAGACTGGCAACTGGACCCTAACCTATTTTTTGGAAACTATTCGATTTGACAGGCTGGTCGAAGGTGGTAAAAACTGCACGGATAAGCAAGTTTTCATTCGGACATGGCGGATGTTCTCCTTGTGTATGGCCCTTCAGCTTGATGCCAATCAGCTATCCTGCGAATGGGCCCGGTAATCCAACAGATTGACTGGGTTGATAGCGTTCATAGGATTCTATTGACACATTTATACAGTCAGCTCGTTTTTTGTACCTGTCATTAACTGAAAAGCGCAACATAAATTGGCGGTAGACTTCATACATCCAGTCAAGAGTAGCTTGAGCTTCCTGCGGAGTCTTGAAAGGCCCGTAAAACTCGGCATGTTCATCAAAGCGCCTGATC
The DNA here is from genome assembly GCF_009828925.2 of Methylicorpusculum oleiharenae. Taxonomy (NCBI): domain Bacteria; kingdom Pseudomonadati; phylum Pseudomonadota; class Gammaproteobacteria; order Methylococcales; family Methylococcaceae; genus Methylicorpusculum; species Methylicorpusculum oleiharenae. Next base: position 1,800,369 of record NZ_WUTY02000001.1, on the reverse strand, counting down.
CGGATATGGTCTGGCCAATTGACAACATAACTGCCGTTCGCCAGCGGCTTCCCATCACTCGTCGAATACCTTCGCAGGTAAGACTCAGCATCAACAAGCATGGAATCGTGTGTAACAACGACCACTTCGAAAATGTCATAATACATTTCCATAGCTAACCCACCCCCCCCGTGAGAAAACATCAGCAGCCGATGCATTTGTTGATGCAGCAAGGTCCGGCAACTGAAAAAAAGGATCCATCGGTGATTGAATCTGGAAAAATCAGTCGAGCATTCCAAATCCCGTTCGCCCTGAACTCAAGTCGAAGAATGACCGGAAGTTCGGATGCTCACCAATCCGGCTTGGTCGTGAAATCCGCTCTAGTTTCGGCGTATTCGGCACGAACGGGTTCAGTCCCTCCAGCTCATTGTTTCAGGCTGATACACCCTTCGTGCCGCATTGCAAGTTTATGACTCTTTAGATTTTGCCCAACAAGACCAAAACCAACAGGATGAGCAAAATAAGCCCAATTCCTCCGGTCGGTCCGTACCCCCATGACCGGCTATGAGGCCAGGCAGGAAAGACGCCTAACAAAATTAAAACCAATATGATGAGTAAAATTGTACCTGTTGACATGTTCGTACTCCTGATTTAAAGATAAAAGTTAGTGGTGCGTCGGGACGTTTCATTTCACGATCAAGCTGTTATCGACTCTTTCGACACCTTTTACCGATTTGGCCAGTGCGGCAGCCCTGTCGGCTGCTTGTTTTGAATTGACGAAACCGCTCAACTGAACGACTCCCTTGAAGGTTTTAACGCTGACCTGACCAATTTTCAGTTCAGGATCATCGTAGATCAAAGCCTTTACCGATGAAGTAACTACACTGTCATCTATGTACTCACCTGTGCTCGCTTGAGTCCGGGTGGAAGTACAGCCAGCCAAAGATGTGGCTAATAAAAGGGCTATTAAAAAACCTGATATGATTTTTGAGATTTTCATTATTATCTTGCTCCCAATTGAGAAAATTTTGTAAGTAGTCCTATTGTTCAGCGAAAAGACTAAAAAATGTGGATGAAACCCAAAGTTCATAGTGCTCGCCGAACGTTTACCGACCTACTCTAAACGTTGCGGTTTAATTTTATTGAAGTTCACACGAATAGGCCTGAGAGTTATCAGTCAAGAAGATTTTCCCATTCCTCGATTTGTTTTTCGGCTTCTTCCTGTGCAATTCCGTATTTTTCCTGAATTTTGCCAAGGAGAATGTCGCGGTTACCCGCAATTTGCTCTACCTCATCCTCGGTCAAATCACCCCATTTTTCCTTTACCGTGCCTTTAAGTTGCATCCAGTTACCCTTCAGCTGATTCTTATTCATGCCTTGTCTCCTCTTAATTTAAGAATGACATTACTTCTTGCGTAAAACCTAACCCGAAAGAGTCATATCACCCTTGCCTGCTGAATCCAGTGATAACTTACCAAAATGACGGTCCAGGGTCTGTACGGTAGCAAACAGAATCATTTTGGCCGGCTCCGTTTAAACTTCCGAAAGGCACTGTTTGCGTTAAAAGTTGGTGTCGCCCGGGCACGGATTGCCGGGGGCCAGAAGCCATGGATGGCGTTGGACTGTCATATCCTTGTGTCCTGGTTCCCGGCAATCCCTGCCGGAATGACGGCGTTGATGTACTTGAAATGACGGATGCGAACCTGGCTTCTTCCAAATGCTGAGTTTTGGATTTATATAAGTTAGAAACGTAAAACTTCAACGTAGGTTGGGTTGCCTGCTTTTTGCAACCCAACGATTAACGCCATGGCCTAAAAATGTTGGGTTGGCTATCGCCAACCGCAACCTACGAGAAAGAGTTCGCGATTGATGCGCCTCCTATCGTCGGCACATCCTATAAAGTGTCCTCCTCTTTGAAAAAGAGGGATTTGATGAAATAAAGACCGTTATGGCATTAAAAGTTGTTGTCGCCCGGGCAAGGATTGCCGTAATGACGGCGTTGATGTCCTTTCAACTCATAAAGCGAACATCGCTTTCCGAAACTGAATATTTTGAGCATGGCCAAGCATCAACCAATGTTTGTTAGCGTACAGACCCCAGCCAACCAACCCATTAGGCTGACGCTATAAGCATAAACTGCTGAGAGCCGTTGCTTGGATATTCCCGAGGTTATAAATTTCCTTCGTTTCGTAATGTTGGAACATCAGCCACTTATCTCAGATGAGTTTAATAGACCATCTCGTAGCGAGTAGCCGGGCTATTTGCAGGGACTCATAGAGTCACAAAATAGCTCTTATGTTTAAACAGCAGTGATACCGTTTAAACGTATTAAGTCTCCTCAGCCGCTTTGATTATCTATTTCGCCACGCCCCCATTCGGAGAATCACCGTCATGTCGAAAAAAAAAGAGCAAAGACGTAAAGTAAGGCTTGAAGCCCCGGGAGGAATGGAAAGTCCCATCCGCTCAGAACTTTTTACTAACGAGCAGTTTGAAGGGCATGCGGTAAGTCTGGCGAAAGCGCAGAAAGTCGACGGACTTCATCATCGGCAAAAGCTTCTGCCGCGTGTTCAAGAAAATGCACGGGTTTTGCTCGCAGTCCACGCTGCGATCACACAGGTAACGGTAGAGCAGCGCGCCATTACACCGGCAGCCGAGTGGCTGCTTGATAATTTTCATGTCATTGAAGAGCAGGTGCATGACATCGGCATCCACTTGCCGGAAAGCTATTATCAGGAACTGCCCAAACTGGCTGAAGGAGACCTCGCCGGCTATCCTCGTGTTTACGGTATAGCCTGGGCGATGATAGCGCATACGGACAGCCGGTTCGATCCTGCCCAGTTGACACTATTCGTCAAGGCTTACCAGCGCATCCAACCGCTCAACCTGGGTGAACTCTGGGCAATACCGATTACGTTGCGCGTGCTGATGCTGGAAAACCTGCGCAGGCTGGCTGTTCTCATCATGCGCGCACAAAACGGAAGGCGGCTTGCCGACGAGTTCGTCGATGAAATTGAGCGCTTCAATGACCAAAGTGACAAATCGACCCTGGTCCTTTCTCAAGGTGCCTTACCGCACGTTACCTTGCGGCAAGCTTTCGCTGTCCAGATTTTACAGCGTCTGCATGACCCTCATCCGGGAACCGCTCCTTCCCTGGACTTTTTAAATGAATGGGTATCCGAACAAGGCCTGACGCTTGACGAAGTCGTGCAGAGAGAGCATTCCGCACAGATTGGCGCCAATATGACCGTGCGTAACATTATGACCAGCATGCGCGCAATCTCCGCGTTCGATTGGCGTGAATTTGTAACGCGCGTGAGCCTTGTAGACGAGTGTCTGCAAGCGCATCACGGCTATTCCTTAATGGATTTTCTTACGCGTGACCGCTATCGGCACGCTATAGAAGATCTTGCCCGGCGTTCACCTCATTCGGAGCTGGAGATTGCAAAAAAGGTCATCAGTAAAATCAATACTAACTCTGTTGATCCTGACTTCGGCGATCTGCGAAATGATCCGGGTTATTATCTGATTGGTCAGGGCCGCAACGAATTCGAGCAAGAGGTCAAATTTCGCCCGCCGCTCAAGAACCGGATATTGCGGGGGTTCATCCATTATTCGGGTCAGGCTTATCTGGGCAGCATTGGCGTGCTGACGACCTTGTTATTACTCAGTTTACCCTTGAGTGCCGGTATAAATGCCGGGCTTGGCTGGTTTTCGCTCGCAATCATCACCCTGTTCGCAGTATTTCCCGCCTCCGACATTGCCACCAATCTTGTAAATCGCGGCATTTTGAGTCTTCTCTCACCCAGGCATTTGCCCAGACTGGAACTTAAGGCCGGCATACCCGAAACACTGCGCACCTTCGTGGTGGTTCCTACTCTTTTCGCGAATGAGATTGATGTCATTGAGCAAATCGAGCAAATGGAGGTTCGTTACCTGGCCAATCCGGATGGGGATGTTTATTTTGCCCTGTTGTCCGATTGGACGGATGCCGACAGTCAAACCCTACCCGATGATCAGCGACTGCTAAACCGCGCGCGCGCAGGCGTTGCCGATCTCAACGCCAAGTATGAAGGAAATCGCTTTTTCGTTTTCCATCGGGAGCGCATGTGGAACCCCGGAGAAGGCAAATGGATGGGATGGGAACGCAAACGGGGTAAATTACACGAATTTAACCGGCTCCTGCGCGGCGCCAAAGACACCTCCTTTTTACCTGTAGAGGGACAGATTGCCTCCGCGCCGGAAGGCGTTCGTTATGTCATTACACTCGATGCCGATACCCGCCTGCCCATCGGTGTGGTTAATAAATTGGTCGGCACCGCCGCGCATCCGCTCAACCGCCCCGTGTTTGATCCTGTCTCAGGCCGGGTCGTCGCCGGCTACGGCATCCTTCAACCACGCATCACACCTACCCTGCCCCTTAGGCAGGAGCATTCGATGTTTCACCGGATTTTCGCAGGCGCTTCCGGAATGGATTCCTATTCCAGCCTGGTATCAGAAGTCTACCAGGACCTTTTTGGATTGGGCACCTTCACCGGAAAAGGTCTTTATGATGTGGACATTTTCGAAGCGGCGTTGTCCGGACGCGTTCCTGAAAACACCCAGCTTAGCCATGATTTATTCGAGAGCGTGTTTGTCCGTTGCGGCCTGGTCAGTGATATCGAGTTTTTCGAAGAGTTTCCTTCCCATACGGATGTTGCCGACTCCCGTTCCCACCGCTGGACCCGGGGTGATTGGCAATTACTGCCATGGATCTTCGGCATCAGCAGCCGGGGCATACCTTTCATTGGACGTTGGAAAATGCTGGATAATCTTCGCCGATCCTTGTCTGCGCCTGCAGCCTTCTTCGCGTTGATTGCCGCGTGGACTCTACCGGATGCACCAGAAGCCGTGCTGGTCGCTTTCGTGCTGACTTCACTGGCAATGCCGGCGTTGATGGCCTTGGTGAACAGTCTTTTTGCCCCTTCCAGCGACATCCCGATACGCATCCGATTGCGCTCAGCCTGGGAAGATGTGCTATTGGGACTGGGCAACGGCCTGGTAGGCCTGACCTTGCTCGCTCATCAAGCCTGGCTTATGGTCGATGCTATTGTCAGCACCTTGCTCAGGGTGTTCGTAACCCGGCGCAAAATGCTCAAATGGGTCACCGCGCTGCAAGCCAAAACATTGTCCGGGCACGCACTGAAAACCGTCATCCTGCCACTGGGCGGCTCTACCGCAATCATTTTCATTGCCGGAACACTGATACTGATCTTCAATCCGGACAACATCAAAAGCGCCGTACCGTTCCTGCTGTTGTGGTGGTTCGCGCCTTTTATCTCCCGCGCGTTGAGCCTGCCTCCGCAGCTAGACCCTCTGGAAGCCCTGCGCCCCCAGGACGCCATGCAACTGCGCATGATTGGACGGCGCACCTGGCGTTTCTTTTCAACTTTTGTGACCCAGAAAGACAATTATTTACCGCCTGACAACTTCCAGGAAAGCCCGCATCCTGTTGTCGCACACCGAAGTTCGCCTACCAACTTCGGCCTTTACCTGTTGTCGGTTGTCGCAGCACGTGACTTCGGCTGGCTAGGCCTGATGGATGCCGTCGATCGCCTGGAAGCGACGCTTGAAACACTCTTAAAGCTGCCCCGTCTTAACGGCCATTTCTATAACTGGTACGACACGCGTGATCTACATGCGCTAGAACCTCATTACATATCAACGGTAGACAGCGGCAATCTGGCCGGACATTTACTGACCTTAGCGCAAAGCTGCAGGGAGGCGGCACAGCAGCCTCTGGAGTTCTCTTCAACCTGGCAAGGACTGGGCGACAGCCACAGACTTCTGACTGCAGCACTTGATGCCATCGCTAATGAAGGACGCACGCTGGTCGTGACATTGGAAGAATTGAAGCAAAAAGCGGTCACTCTCGGCACGCTGCTGGCTGAAGCGCCTCAGGAGGCCGCCGGCTGGAATCGCTTGGCCTTGTGTGCAGATACCCTGTTAGACTTGGTACGCGCCTTTGCTGCAGAACGTGGGGACGAAGTCGGTAATCCGGCACAGGAATGGGCCGGATTGTTATGCGACGACATCCGTTCCCACACCCGCGACAGAGATAACTTGATGCCCTGGCTGAATTGCATGCAGCGTCTTGAAGCCCATCTTAATGCTGCGGCAATACCCGGTGATGAACTGCTTGCGCTGTTACGGCCAGATATAGGCGTTGCCGAACTCGCAGACCGCTATGCGCTGGCCATTGAACATATCAAAACTTTGAGCGGAAACGCCGAAAAATCGGTAATTCCGGTTGAGTTAGAAACCGCACTCCTGCGAGGCGGGGAAAATGCTGCGGCGCTTACCCGGCGCCTGGATAAAATCGCAACGGAGGCGCTGCGCCTGTTCGAAGAAATGGATTTTAAATTTTTATATGACCCTGACAGGCAGTTATTCGCACTGGGCTATCAGGCCAGCGAAGGTGTTCTGGACGGTAGCTATTACGACTTGCTGGCTTCAGAAGCCCGGCTCACCAGTTTGATAGCCATCGCCAAACGAGATGTGACCAGCGTTCACTGGTTTCATCTGGGTCGGAGAGTCACTCACGCCGTAGACGGCCCCGTCCTGCTATCCTGGTCAGGCTCGATGTTCGAATACCTGATGCCATCCCTGGTCAGCTTTACGCCCCGCTATAGTCTGCTGGATCAAACGTGCCGCCGGGTAGTCAAAAGGCAGATCCAATACGGTCAAGAGCGCAAAGTGCCCTGGGGAATATCAGAATCAGCCATGAACCAGCGCGATCTGGAATTTACCTATCAATACTCTGCATTCGGCGTGCCCGGACTTGGCATGAAACGCGGTCTCGCAGAGAACCTGGTGATCGCCCCTTATGCCAGCGCCCTGGCGGCAATGTACCAGCCACAGGAAGCCACGGAGAATTTTGCAAGGCTTGAAAAAATAGGCGCTCTGGGCCGCTTCGGCTTTTTTGAAGCACTCGATTTCACCCCGGCGCGGCGCGCTGAAAACCAGGCAGTAGCCATTGTGCGCTGCTACATGGCCCACCATCAGGGCATGTCTCTGGTCGCTTTAGCCAACGTGATTTTCGATGGCGTGATGCGTCACCGCTTTCATGCCGTACCCATTATTCGAGCCACCGACCTTCTGCTGCAGGAACGCAGTCCGCGTGATCTGGATACCACCGGGCCCAAATTCACTCAGGTTCGGGCTGAATTAAGAGCATTTGCAGAACCGCCGGTGATTCGTAAACCATCGCCAACTTCTGCAATACCCTCTTCACAGCTGCTTTCCAACGGCCGTTACACAGTGATGATCACTGCCGCAGGATCGGGTTACAGCACTTGGGGAAACCTGGCGGTGACGCGCTGGCGTGAAGACTCGACCCGCGATGACCATGGCAGTTATATCTATCTTCGCGACTGCACCAGTGGCCGCGTCTGGTCAGCCGGCTATCAACCGACCACAGCCATTCCGGATAAATACGAGGCCGTTTTCCTCGAAGACAGGGTCCGTATCAGTCGCACTGACAGCACGGTATCCAGTACCCTGGAAATAGTCATCTCGCCGGATGACGATGCTGAAATTCGACGTCTTAGCCTGACCAATAACGGCACGCAGAGCATTGAAATTGACATTACCTCCTATGCGGAAATAGTACTTGCGCCTCAGCGCTCGGATATCGCCCATCCAGCATTTTCCAATTTATTCATACAGACCGAGTATGTGCCGCAAGCGCGTGGACTGATCGCCAAACGCCGTCCGCGTTCGTCTGACGACCCCAGCGTCTGGGCAGCACATCTGCTTTCAGGCCTCGAAATCAGCGGCACCTTGCAATATGAAACCGATCGCGCCCGCTTTATAGGCAGGGGACATACCATCAGAGAGCCCATTTCCGTAATGGACGATCGCCCCCTCAGCAATACGATTGGACCGGTACTCGATCCTGTGTTTAGCCTGCGGACACGCGTGCACATAGAACCTGGAGCAACCGCGCACGCAACGTTCACCACCATCGCCGCACCTTCCAGAGAAACGCTGGAAAAACTGGTTGACAAATACCGCCATGCCTCGACTTTTGAAGATGTTTCAGCCCTTGCCTGGACTCATGCGCAAGTCCAATTACATTATCTGGGAATACGTCCTGATGAAGCCCATTTGTTTCAGATCCTGGCCAACCATCTGACGTTTGCTGATCCTTCTCTGCGTCCGCCCGGTAAACTGTTGCAACTCAACCGTTTGAACGTAACCGGACTATGGCGGCACGGTATTTCAGGCGATCATCCCATCCTGCTGTTGCGCGTCAGTGAAGCGGAAGATCGCATGCTCGTCTGTCAACTATTGAGAGCCCATGAATATTGGGGCATGAAACATATCATGGTCGATTTGGTGATCGTTAACGACAAGACGACATCCTACGCCGATGAACTCCAAACCTCGCTGGAGAATCTGGTCCATGAATCACAGTGCTTCACCGGACGTCATAGAAACAACGAAAATGGCAGCATTTTTGTATTGCGGGCAGATCAATTGCCCGAAGAAGAGCTGTTGCTACTGACAACCGCAGCCAGAGCAGTGCTGGTATCCAGCCGGGGCATACTGACAGAACAATTGCTGAGACACCAGAGACCACCGGCGGAATTTATCTCACAACCCGCCGCCAGGGTACGCGAGGAACCGGGCGCAAATTTAATCAAGATACCTGAACTTGAATTTTTCAACGGCTTGGGAGGATTTGCCGATGATGGCCGTGAATATGTGATTGTGCTGGACAAGGGACAATTCACACCATCGCCCTGGATTAACGTCATCGCCAACGCCGACTTCGGTTTCATGGTTTCGGAATCGGGCAGCGGCTGCACCTGGTGCCTAAACAGCCATGAAAACCAGTTGACACCCTGGTCGAACGATCCGGTCAGTGATCCATCGGGTGAGGTATTCTATCTATGCGACGAGGAAAATGGAGACCTTTGGACGCCAACGGCGCTGCCTATTCGCATCGAAAACGCGAGTTACATCATCCGGCACGGCCAGGGTTATAGCCGTTTTGAACATCTCTCGCACGGCATTTACAGCGAACTTCTTCAATTCGTCAGCATCGCCGACCCTATCAAGATTTCCAGACTCAAAATCAAAAACATGACCGGCCGCGCCCGGACAATAAAAGTAGCCGCTTACGTGGAATGGGTGCTTGGTGCATCGCGCACCGATACTGCGCCTTATATTGTTACTGAAGTCGATGCCGAAACAGGCGCGCTGTTCGCATCCAACCCCTGGAGCCGAGATTTCGGCACGCGCATTGCTTTTGCCGATCTGTGCGGCCGGCAAACAGCCTGGACCGGAAACCGAAGTGATTTTATCGGACGTAATGGCAATCTTTCAGCGCCGGCGTATATGAATCCTGAGAACAAGCACAGAAACCGCACAGGCGCAGGACTGGATCCTTGTGCCGCGCTGGAAACCCGCGTGGAACTGGGTCCCTATGAACAAATCGAGCTGGTTTTTCTGCTGGGCCAGGGAGATGACCGGAAACATGCCCAACAACTGATCAGCCGTTATCGGGCTGCTGAAGTACACAATCTCTTTCATGAGGTTAAATACCAATGGGAAGAGCTCCTGACTAAAGTACAGGTAAAAACTCCGGACCGCGGCCTGGATCTGATGTTGAACCGCTGGCTGCCTTATCAAACGCTCAGTTGCCGGGTATGGGCAAGAGCAGCCTTTTACCAGGCCGGCGGCGCTTATGGTTTCCGTGATCAACTGCAAGACGTCATGGCTCTCACCGTACCCCGACCCGATATCGCCAGAACTCAAATCCTCCGCGCAGCGGCGCGCCAGTTCCCTGAGGGTGATGTCCAGCACTGGTGGCATCCGCCCACCGGCCGGGGCGTCCGGACACATTTTTCCGATGACCGTATCTGGCTTCCCTATGTTGTAAGCCATTACCTCAAAGTCAGCGGTGATACCGGCGTGCTTGATGAAACGAGTCCGTTCCTGGAAGGTCCTGTCATTGAACCGGGAAAGGAAGATGCTTATTTCGACCCGATCGTATCTGATCTGCAAGCGACCTTGTTCGAACACTGCGCGCGAGCACTTGATGTGAGCCTATCCCTGGGAATCCACGGCTTGCCATTAATTGGCAGCGGCGACTGGAACGACGGCATGAACCGGATTGGCCAGCATGGTAAAGGTGAAAGCGTTTGGCTGGCGTGGTTTTTGATTAAAACACTATCCGATTTTGCCCCGCTGGCCGAAGCAAGAGGCGAAACCGAGCGTTCATCGCGCTGGACTGCGCACGTTGCCGCATTGAAATTGGCGGTAGAAAAAGAAGGATGGGACGGCGCCTGGTACCGCCGCGCCTTTTATGACGACGGCACGCCTCTGGGTTCCGCTGCCGATGTTGAGTGCCGCATCGATTCGATTGCCCAAAGCTGGGCGGTGATCTCCGGTGCAGCCGAACCTGAACGGGCGCGCCGTGCCATGCATTCGGTGCATGACTATCTCATTCGTCATGGTGACGACCTGATATTGCTCTTTACGCCGCCGTTCGACCAAACACAGCGAGATCCCGGCTATATTAAAGGCTACCTGCCGGGCGTACGGGAAAATGGCGGTCAATATACCCATGCGGCGATCTGGACCGTAATTGCCTATGCCATGCTGGGCCAGGGTGACCAGGCCGCTGAACTGCTGCGTATTCTCAATCCTGTCAACCGCACCGCCAGTCCCACCGGCGCCTATGCTTATAAAGTCGAACCTTATGTGATGTCAGCAGATATCTACGCCGAGCCGCCCCATGCGCGCAGAGGCGGCTGGACTTGGTATACCGGTGCGGCGGGTTGGTTCTACCGCGCCGGTCTTGAGCAGGTATTAGGCCTCCAGGTCAACGCCGATCATCTGCATTTCAAGCCGTGCATTCCTGGTACCTGGCGCAGTTACAATCTAAGTTACCGGCACGGAAAAACCCTGTATGAGATCACAGTGGATAATCCTAACGGCGTCATGACCGGAATCGCCTTGATAGAACTGGACGGTGAGCAGCAACCACAAGGCAACACTGTAACCCTGCTGGATGATGGCAACCTTCACCACATACGAATTGAGATGGGCGCCCTCGAGATTCACGCCGGGTAAACACCTGTAGATGCCGGACCGGATCTGCGTGCCACTATAAAAGGCGATGTCACCGTCTTTGTGTGATAACGCACCGAGTATTTAAAAGCTTAAGGGTAGAGTAACCTGCAGACCCAATGTTGAACTTCCGACAACTACAACAGGGATACTCATCATGACGATTAGACCGATAGTGAAAATATCGATGGCGGAACAAACAATTAACAAGGCCAACTGTAGCTAGCACTACTCCTACTTAGCCTACGCAGCGGCGCTGAGTAGGCTTTTTTTTGTATCGTCAAACATCGCCCTAAAAATAACCTCACAGCCGCTTTGTTTAACCCATATGGAAGACGCATCATATGATGAATCACGTTCTGATTATCACCGGGGATGTCTCCGACACCAAAAATCTGGTATCCGCTCTTGCCAAAGACCGTACATTTTCCATGGAATCAGTCACTAATCTGACGGAAGGACTCAAACGTCTGAATAAAAGCGGTATTGACGCAATTTTGCTGGATCTGGCGCTATCTGACAGTCAGGGCATAGATACCTTCGATACCCTGTTCGCTGTGGCTCATCACACGCCAATCATGATACTCGACACCACCGATAACGAACCCCTGACATCACAAGCCTTACAACGCGGAGCCCAAGGCTATCTTTCCAAAAATAACTTTGACAGCAATCTGGTTCCGCAAACACTGCGTAATATTATCCAGCGTAAAATTGTTGAGGAATCCTTTTTTATTGAAAAAGCGCGCGCCGAAATCACGCTTAATTCGATCAGCGATGCCGTCATTGCTACCGATATATCGGGCCGCGTCCACTATTTGAACCTGGCCGCGGAACATATGACCGGATGGCTGCGAGACGAGGCGCAAGGACATCCCATCAGCGAAGTGATGCAAATTCTCAATGGCACGACCGGCGAACCCGAACCCAATCCGGTCGAATGGGTGCTTAAGCAAAATAAACCGATGGCATTAGCCGCAGGGACGATGTTAATTCAACGTAACGGTAACGAAATAGCCATCGAGGATTCCATAGCGCCCATTCATAATTGGGATGGCAAACTGGCCGGAGCGGTTATCGTCTTCCACGACATTACGGCCGCTAAAGCGATGGCCTTAAAAATGGCCTATTTGGCACACCATGATTTTTTAACCAATTTACCTAACCGCGTGCTTCTAAATGACCGTATCAATCAGTCGATCTCGCTGGCGAAGCGGCGCGGAACTGATCTTGCCCTGCTGTTTCTGGACCTGGACAATTTCAAGTACGTCAACGACTCGCTGGGCCACGGAATCGGTGACAAGTTATTGCAATCGGTAGCACTCATCCTGTCTTCCTGTGTACGCAATTCCGACACGGTTAGCCGCATCGGTGGGGACGAATTTGTGATTCTCGTGACGCAGAATCAGGAGTCACAAAATGCGACATTGACTGCAAACAAAATACTAAAAGCGTTAGCAGCGCCTCACACGATTGACGAGCAGGAGTTACATATATCAACCAGCATCGGTATCAGTGTTTATCCTTCCGATGGTCAGGATGCCGAAACACTGATCAAAAATGCGGATACCGCGATGTATCACGCCAAGGAAAAAGGCCGCAATAACTATCAATTCTTTAAAAACGAAATGAATGTTCGCGCAGTGGAGAGGCAAGTCATAGAAGCCCATTTAAGGCTCGCACTGGAAAGGCAGGAATTTGTGCTTCATTACCAGCCCAAGGTCAATCTGGTTACCGGCAAAATCTCCGGCTCGGAAGCTTTGCTGCGCTGGATTCATCCTGAATGGGGCGAAGTGCTGCCTGACCGCTTTATACCGATCGCCGAAGATTGCGGACTGATTGTGCCGATTGGCCTCTGGGTTCTGAGAGAAGCCTGTGCCCAGGTCAAAAAATGGGAAGATGCAGGATTTAATCCATTATCCGTTGCAGTCAACATTTCCTCCCTGGAATTCACCCAAAAGGATTTTGTTAATGACGTGCGAACCATCCTGAACGAAACCGGGTTGACACCCAGCCAACTGCAACTGGAAATTACCGAAAGCGTGTTGATGAGCAATGCCGAATCCAGCAAAAGCATACTTAAACAACTCAAGGCTATAGGCGTACAATTAGCCGTCGATGATTTCGGTACCGGCTATTCCAGCCTGAGTTATCTGTCCTTGTTTCCTATTGATATTCTCAAAATCGATAAATCATTCGTGCAAGACATTTCCTCAATTGAGGAAAATGGCTTTATTGTCAGCGCCGTGATCGCCATGGGTAACAGTCTCAAAAAAAGGGTGGTTGCTGAAGGCGTGGAACAGGCCAATCAATTGACCTTTCTGAAAGCGAGACAGTGTGAAGAGGGCCAGGGCTACTTATTCAGCCGTCCTCTCACTGCCGAAAACTATGCCCAGCTTATGTCAACGGGTATCCGGAAAAATCCGATACGCATTCCACATGCCGAAACCGGCGCTTTAACGTGAACTATACAACCACTCCGCAACATTTCAATCCTGTTTTTCCATTACAGGGATAGATCGGAGTAACTAACACATCAACTGCTAACCCACGATCTTACCTGATTAGCAAAATGTTTCAGCAACAACGTCTTTCCGGTAGAGCCTGCCCCGGTCAGGGAATGCCGGGCGCTTATGGGTTTAGCAGAAACATTTTGCTAATCAGGTAAGTTCAAACTGGGGATTGTTGGCCTAAACAGTCATCGCTGAACAGTCACAATCAACCCTTGCTATTCAATGCCAACAAGCTCGTGTAATCGTCTTCCAATGCGTTGTAACATTCACAAGACGCGGCCTCGAGCCCTTTGCGATCTATTATCGTGATCTCGCCGCGAATATAACTGATCAGTTTTCTTTGTTGCAAAGCCCCTGCTGCAATCGTCACACCGCTTCTGCGCACACCCAGCATATCGGCTAAAAGCTGTTGAGTCAGGTGAAAATGATTGTCATGCACTCGGTCATGTGTCATCAACAACCATCGTGCCAATCTGGGTTCGATTTCATGAAAATGGGTACATGCCGCGGTTTTGGATAATTGTGTCAGCAGCACATAAAGGTAAAGATTGAGCGAACGCTGAAGACAGGGGCTCTCGCTCAACTCGTGTTTGAATTGATTGACACTGATACGCAGGGCAGTACCTTCGCCTTGAACGATGGCCTGCATAGGGGCCAGATTAACGCCCAGCACCAGCGTCACACCCAGCATGCCTTCGTTACCGATCAACCCCATTTCCAGCGGCTTGTGTCCCTCCAGCGTCTTCACCAGCGAGATAAAGCCGGTGAGCGGAAAATAGACGTGCTCGAAGTGTTGGCCGGATTCACAAAGAATGGCACCTAAAATCAGTTCCACAGGTTCACTGCACGCCAGAATTCTGCTGTATTCATTTTCAGGCAAACCAGTTAGCAGTTCATTGACCCTTTGGATTGAAGCGACATCAGACATTTTCTTATCTCTATACACCATGAAAAATCAGGGATGATCCGAGAAAAAGGCTTTGCATTCCCGATGCTGCAGTCTGATCAAGACTTACACTGGCGTCTGTTCGCTTCAACACACAGTGAGGGGTAAAGAGGTAATTATTTAACAGGCTTGCCAGGAATAAAGGGAAACAGGCGATCCGTTTCCTGCTTGACCACGGCATAACATTCACAGCAAAGTTTTTCAAGCTTTGGGCGATCCAGCACTGTAATATGGCCGCGGTGGTATTCGATAACGCCCAACTCTTGCAGCTTTAACGCGGCAACGGTTACGCCTTCGCGTCGAACGCCCAGCATATTGGCTATCAGTTCATGTGTCATCACCAATTGGTTACACAGCAACCGGTCCAGGGATAGCAATAGCCAGCGGCAAAGTTGCTGGTCAATTGTGTGGTGACGGTTGCAGACCGCCGTCTGGGCCATTTGAGTGAGCAAAGACTGCGTATAGCGCAGCATCAAATTCATGAGTTGACCGTGCCGGTTAAGTTCTTTCTTAAAACCTTTTCCCGACAAGCGGTAGGCATAACCCGCACTTTGAACGATTGCCCGGTTTGTAGTGCTTTCGCCGCCCATAAACAAGGCAACGCCGATGACACCTTCGTTACCCACAACCGCGATTTCTGCCGAAGCACCGCTTTCCATCACATAAAGCAGTGATACGATGGCATCGACCGGAAAATAAACATAACGTAAGGTATCGCCCGATTCGTACAAGACTTTTCCTAAAGTAAACGGAACCAATTCGAGCAGGTGTATCAAACGGGCCTGATCTTCTGCCGGCAAGGCATTGATCAGATGGTTTTGTAGCGGAGTTTGAGTATCGGGCATATTTTAACTTAGCATAAAGGAAATTACCTCTCTGGGCATTATAACCCGCAACGCGCCAAACTCTCCGTACGCTAACAAACATTGGCACTTTTTTTTCTAATCATTTAAAAAATCGATAGCAATTGACAAGGTCATTCGAACCCTACTTATATCTAACGGTATTGCGCTGAACAGGGCAAGCCACCGATTCCCGGTTTGATGATTAAGAGAGAGGCGTAAGCTTTGCGGGGATGTTGGCAGCAGGGATGCTGCCGTCAAGCGCCCATGGATGGGCCTACGGCGTTCCCCGCAAGGCTTACGCCAACCCTCAAAGCCAAATAAATAGTTCAAACTGGGAATTGCTGAGGGTAGGCTATTCTGATATAGCTTAATTGATCTATACTCGGTTTGTAACTACTCGCACACTTGGAAGTGAGTGTATAGGTGAGTTGCCTGCTTTTCGCAATCCACCCATTAACACCTTTGTTTTATTGCTCCGCTGAATAGTTATACCTTTCGCACTTCAAATTTCGGCAGTGCCTAAGGAGGCAACGGGGTGTTCGGCAAAGGCTTTGCCAGCATGAATGCTGGCAAAGCCTACAGGGATAAATTTACGGCGTCCTTTGACGGGCACCCCTGTGCCGAATTCGATCTACGATGGATATACACTATTTTTTAAAAATTACGCTAAATAACTACATTTTTTAGGCGAATGACTATGCAACAAGAAAGGCGTAACCACCCTCGCTTCCCAGTCGACGGAATTAAAGCCCATCTCACCATTAAGCGTCCTGCCAACGATACTCTCGAATTTGAAGGCGAAGTGATCGACCTCAGCTATACCGGTATCAAAATTCATCTGGACAGTCCCCTGCCCGAAGAAAGCGAAGGCTGGGTATCCATTGTTTTAATTCTGCCCAACTCGCAGATTCCGGTTGCTATCCGCGGAGAGATAAAACACTTATGCCAAGGCACACACTACGGCGTGCAATGTGACGATACTTTGCCCAAAGACGCCTATGACGAACTCCTTTTTGAATGTGTAAAATCGGGTCAAAAAGTTTAACCGCCCGATAGTTCACGCTTAAATAGCGATTAATGCCGTTCATTTAAACAGGCATGAAAGCCTAGCGATTGTGTTCGATCCGTACCGATGAATTCTGCTTTAACGTTCCGCATCTGGATGAAATAATGCCTGCCCCTGTATTTTATAGCCTGCAATCAGCGCTTGCCCCTCCTCGCCTGTCAAAAATTCGATATAGCGCATCGCCGATTCATAATTCAGGTTTGGAAAACGCTGGGGATTAACCGCTATCACATGATAAGGATTCATCAGAGCCTCATCACCTTCATAAAGAACATTGAGTTGCAGTTTTGCCTGCATAGCGAGATAAGTGCCTCTATCCGATAAGGCATACGCCTGCTTTTCATCCGCCATCGTTAAAACCGCTCCCATACCCTGGCCGGCCGATATATACCATTCCCCCTGCGGCTTAAGACCTGTTTGTTGCCAGAGCGCCAGCTCTTTTTGATGTGTGCCCGAATCATCGCCCCTGGAGATAAACAAGGCCTTGGCTTTGCTTATTTTTTGCAAGGCTTCGTTAACCGTTTGCGCCGATTTGACTCCGGCATTGTCGTTATTCGGGCCCAATAAAACAAAATCATTAAACATCACCCGCTTGCGATTAACCCCATAGCCCGCGGCTACGAACGCCGCTTCAGCGTCAGGCGCATGCACCAAAAGCACATCCACGTCTCCGTTTTCGGCTAATTTCAACGCTTTGCCCGTACCAACCGCCAAAACTTCAATCCTGACGCCATAGCGTTTTTCAAAAGCCGGATTCAACACTTTTAGCAAGCCGCTGTTTTCTGTGCTGGTTGTCGTAGACATGCGCAATACAGTTTCTGCGTAGCCTTCAAAAGCAACCACAAAAATCAACACCCCTAATAAATACTTGATTTTTTTCATTATTTTGTCCTTTGTAATATCAATACCAAGACCGGATGAAGCAACCCGGATTTCGTAATACTGCATCCAGGCTACCAGTTACTGGCCGTTAACATTATGTATTGTTATTGAACCATAAGCCGGAAATAAAATACCGTTACAATAACATCCGGTTGCTGGTATTAACGATTTTGAGGATGAGCTCGTTTGAAGGGTATTTATGAACTGCATGACATTCGTTTTGCATACGGCGATAAGACTGTATTGTCTCTGCCTGAATTATGGATTCATGGCCAACACGTCACGGCTCTAATTGGCCCAAACGGATGCGGCAAAAGCACACTATTGAACCTATTGTCTCTTACGCTAACGCCTCAGCAAGGTGACATTGTGTTCATGGGGGAAAAAGTTTCCGGCAAAAATCGCCGTAACCTCATTCGGAAAATCGGTTATTTGCCACAAAATCCATTTATGTTTCGAGGCACGGTGCGGGATAACCTGTTGCTGGCGCTTAAATTTCACGGCGTAAAACCCTCACAAGGCCGTCAAAAAATTGATACTGCGCTGGCGCAATTCGGCATTGGTCATCTGACCAATCATCAGGCCAATAGCTTATCCGGTGGCGAACTCCAAAAAACAGCGCTGGCGAGAGCTTTGATTACCGAGCCTGACGTGCTGCTGATGGACGAACCGTTTAACTTTCTGGATAATTCCAGTAACCAACTGATGGAACAGTTTATCAGCGGCTTCCTGGACCAGGCACAACAAACCCTGATTTTCAGCACGCATAACCGTTTACAGGGTTTGGCATTGGCGGGGCCTGTCATCTCGCTGGTTCAGGGCACGCAGGTCGATTCCCCGCTGATCAATCTCTTCGGTGGCACTACCCAAGGTAATAGCTTCGACACCGGCAAGCTGTTGATCCGATTGCCGGGGGATGTCTGTGATTGCCGTCATATTTCGATTGATCCGCATGAAATTGTCCTGTCTCGCACACCGCTGATTTCCAGCATACGCAATCAATTTTCCGGCCGCATCACCTCTATTTCAGAAGAAGCCGGCAAAGTCTGCGTTGAAGTCAGAAGTGATGAAAAGTTCCTGGCTTTAATCACTCATGAAGCCTTACAGGATCTTAATTTGCGCTTGGGCGAGACCATCTGGGTGAATTTCAAATCAAACTCGATTGTTGCTTTTTAAGCGGTCTATTTTTACCCGCATTTGAACTGATTCATAATTTCCGAACCGTTTTTTTACTCAATCCGCCAAAATCTTCTAGAATTCAGAACACATCAACCAGGTTAACGCTTATGAAACAGTTCAAACTTCCAGGCCCCATGCGAATTCTATGGGGAAGTCTTGGCTGCTATTGGCTGAAGGACATTGTCAATCCTGGCTTTTTGGCGATTGCGTTTATGTTACTGTTGTTAATTCCTATCCTCATGATAGAAACCCCACCACTGTCTCGCCCAAAAAAAATACGGTCTAAAATTATTCTTTAGCCTTGAATTTCATTTAGAATATCGTTTTTTTGTGCGCCATTTATGTCAAGTCTTGTTTCAGCTCTGAAAGGCTATATTCAGATTATTGATGCGCTTAATGACCGGGTTGGAAAAGCCGTGTCCTGGCTTACGCTGGTCATGGTGCTGGGCACATTTCTTATTGTCGTTTTGCGTTATGCATTGAACTATGGTTCCGTCGCCTCTCAGGAATGCATTGCTTACCTGCATGCTTTAGTGTTTATGCTGGGCGTAGCTTATACATTGAAAGTTGACGGTCACGTCAGGGTCGATATTTTCTATCAGGGTTTTAGCAAAAGAACCAAAGCATGGATTGACTGTTCCGGTGTCATTTTATTACTGCTTCCTGTCACGGCTTTTATCGGCTGGAGCAGTTGGGATTATGTCCTGGAATCCTGGAAAATTCATGAAAGCTCGGGCAATTCGGGCGGCTTACCGGGTGTTTTTCTGATCAAATCCACGCTTGTCATTACAGCTTGCCTGCTCGCCCTGCAGGGCAGCGCGCTTTTTCTCGACAGCTTGTTAATTGCGCTTGATTTAAAGCCTTTAGAGGAATCGGATTAAATGGAACATACGATGGCGCTGTGGCTTTTTGCTGCCGTATTTATCGTCCTGCTGTCCGGCTTTCCGGTTGCCTTTGCATTGAGCGGAACGGCGCTTGCCTTTGCCGGTTTAGGTTTATGGCTGGAGGTATTCGACGTCGCCTTTTTAAATGCCTTGCCTAACCGGCTGTACGGCATTATGACCAATGAAACGCTGATTGCCGTTCCTTTGTTTGTTTTTATGGGGGTTATGCTGGAGCGCTCGAAAGTTGCCGAAAGTTTGCTTGAATCGATGACGGATCTGTTGGGTTCACTCAAAGGCGGACTGGGTATTGCGGTCACGCTGGTCGGCATGTTGATGGCGGCGAGCACCGGCATTGTAGGCGCAACGGTAGTGACTATGGGCTTACTTTCCTTGCCCACCATGCTGCGCCGCAATTACGACCCGGCTATCGCCTGCGGCACGATTTGCGCGTCCGGAACGCTGGGCCAAATCATCCCGCCATCCATAGTCCTGGTATTACTGGGCGATATTATTTCTACGGCCTATCAGCAGGCTCAATTAGATAACGGCATTTTCGCGCCTGAAACCGTTTCAGTTGGCGACTTGTTTGCCGGCGCCCTGATTCCCGGATTAAGCCTGATCGTTTTGTACCTTATCTACATTGCCGCACTTGCCTTGTTCAAACCCGGCTTGATGCCGTTGACCGTTCAGCCGGTGGAACGTGACTGGCGATTTTATGCCAAAGTATTAGGCAGTCTGACACCGCCGCTGGCGCTGATCGTATCGGTTTTGGGCTCTATCATCGGCGGTCTGGCCACGCCTACCGAGGCGGCGTCAGTCGGCGCGGTAGGCGCAATTATTCTGGCCGTGATCAAAGGCCAATTTAATCTGCAGCAAATCCGTTACGTCGTACAAAACACCACGCAAGTGACCAGCATGGTTTTCATGATTTTGATGGGCGCAGCCCTGTTTTCACTGGTTTTTAGAGGTTTTGGCGGAGACGAATTAATTGTCAGCCTGCTTTCCGACTTACCGGGCGGCAAGTTCGGCGCTGTTTTCTGCGTCATGCTGATCATGTTCCTGCTGGGTTTTATGCTTGATTTTATCGAAATCATCTTCGTGATCGTTCCGATTGTCGGCCCCGTCCTGCTGGCGATGGATATTAATCCGGTATGGCTGGGCGTCATGATGGCCTTAAATTTACAAACTTCATTTTTAACACCGCCTTTCGGATTTGCACTGTTTTATCTTCGAGGCGTCGCCCCACCTGAAATCACAACACTCCAGATCTATAAAGGCGTGATACCCTTTATCGCAATTCAGATCTTAATGCTGGGTTTACTCGCTTTCTGGCCACAATTAGCCACTTGGTTACCTGCTCTCATTTACGCTAAACCGATATGATAAAAAAATTCATCCCCGTTCTTTTGCTTTTTAGCATTTTACTGACCGCCTGCGGTCAAATCGGACCGCTATACTTGCCGGACCAACGCCCACCCATCACGGTAGAAAAAGAAAAATAAGCATGGACTATTTTAATTATCACAATCACCGGCTTTTCGCTGAAGACTGCCCGGTAACAGACCTCGCGGCTCAATACGGCACGCCCTGTTATATCTATTCAAGAGCCACGCTGGAAAAGCACTGGCACGCATTCAACGATGCCTTTGGCGATCATCCTCACCTGATTTGCTATGCCGTTAAAGCCAATTCCAATATCGCCATTCTCAATCTGCTGGCCCGATTAGGCTCGGGGTTCGATATTGTGTCCTTGGGAGAATTACAGCGGGTATTGAAAGCCGGCGGCGATCCTCAAAAAATCGTATTTTCGGGTGTCGGTAAGCGCGAAGATGAAATTACTTTCGCGTTAAAAACCGGTATACGCTGTTTCAATATTGAAGTCAGTGGTGAACTGGACAGGATCAATGATCTTGCCGGACAACTCGGCGTCGTTGCCCCGGTCTCGTTCAGAGTAAACCCGGATGTCGATGCAAAAACACACCCCTACATTTCAACCGGATTAAAAGAAAATAAATTCGGCTTGTCCATAGATCAAGCCTTTACGGAATATCTTCGCGCCGCGCAATTACCTCATATCAGGATTGCAGGCATTGACTGTCACATCGGTTCTCAATTGACCGAAATCCAGCCTTTCCTGGATGCTCTGGAACGCATTCTTGTATTGGTTGATAAATTGGCTGAGCAAGGGATTGCATTACACCATATTGATCTGGGCGGCGGCCTCGGCATCCGCTACCGGGATGAAAAACCTTATGAACCGTCTCATTATGTGGAAGCCGTGCTGAAACGTCTGGATTCAAGTGAATACGAAATCCTGATGGAACCGGGGCGTGCCATAGCCGGCAATGCCGGTATCTTGGTCACCCGCGTCGAATATCTCAAACAAACGGCGGACAAGCACTTTGCCATCGTCGATGCAGCAATGAATGATTTGATTCGACCTTCGCTTTATGGCGCCTGGCAAGCTATTATTCCAGTAGACGAAACCAGTACCGCTGAAGAACGTGAATGGGATATTGTCGGACCGGTCTGTGAAACCGGCGACTTTTTGGGGAAAGACCGTCAGTTGAAGCTCAATGCGGGGGACTTGCTGGCTATTCGGTCTTCAGGCGCTTACGGTTTCACCATGAGTTCAAACTATAATTCCAGACCCAGAGCGCCCGAGATTATGGTTGACGGCGCGTCTGCCTTTATTGTCCGGGAACGCGAAACCCTTGAACAATTATGGACCGGTGAAAAACTCTTGCCTTAGGAAAGCGGCCAAATCGCGGCTTTATCAAGCGCAGGCACACCATGTAAATTCGAAACCATTCTCTGTCTGGCGAGTAATTATGCATTTACGTTGAATAGTTTCGAAATACAATACGGACGTTTCTATATTTTTATGTGCAGAGAAAAAACAGCATGATCAACTTCACTAAAATGCACGGCTTAGGCAATGACTTTGTCGTTATTGATGCCATCCATCAAAACATTTCATTGTCTCCGGAACAGATTCGTTTTATTGCGCACCGACATTTTGGTATTGGTTGTGATCAGATTCTGCTGGTAGAACCCCCGGTAAGCGATACTGCCGATTTCAAGTACCGCATCTTTAATGCAGACGGCAGCGAAGTCTCTCAATGTGGCAATGGCGCTCGCTGTTTTGCCAAATTTGTCAGGGACAAGCGACTGACAGAAAAGGATAAAATTCTGGTAGATACTAATGGCGGTCAATTGTTGCTATCCTTTGATCAGGACGACATGATCACCGTCAATATGGGTATCCCCAAACACAATCCGGCGGAAATACCGCTTTTGGCATCTGTTGAATCGCGATTTTATACCGCCATTGTCAATAACACTGAAAAAGCTTTCGGAGCGGTATCCATGGGTAATCCTCATGCCGTTTTGCAGGTTCACGATGTCAAAACAGCGCCGGTCCATGAGATAGGACCGCTTTTGGAAAACCACCCAGACTTTCCGGAACGGGCCAATATCGGTTTTATGCAGATCATCGATAAAAATCATATCAAACTGCGTGTCTATGAACGCGGATCAGGTGAAACCATGGCCTGCGGAAGCGGCGCTTGTGCAGCAGTCGTCATTGGCATTGAACAGCACTTGCTGGATCATCACGTCACCGTGGAATTACCCGGAGGCAAATTAAAAATCGAGTGGGACGGGCGAGGTCAGCCTGTTTTGATGACAGGACCCGCCAGCATCGTTTTCGAGGGAAACATTGAACTATGAGTCACCCCAACATCACTTCTGAAATATCCGAAGAGCAAGTCGAACATTACTTACGTAAACACCCGGAGTTTTTTAACGATCATCTTAATCTGCTGGAAAAACTGACGATCCCCCATCCCAGCGGAGACGCTATTTCCCTGATATCCAAGCAACTGGAAATTTTCAGAGTCAAGCATCAGGAATTGGAAAACCAGCTCACGGCCTTGATAGAAATTGCCCGTGACAACGATACGTCTTTCAATCGCATGCATAAATTGACGCTGGCCTTATTGGATGCTTCGACCTTAGAAGAAGCGATCGTCAATCTGGAACATGTGTTTAACGAGTATTTTCTGACCGACTTCGTGTCTATCAAGATCATTTCCGAACAACACTCTTACCTGGACAACTTGTTTATTTCAGCAGACAGCCCCGATTTGCAGCATTTTTACCCTATTTTATCCAGCAATCAGGCAAAATGCGGGCGACCCAGTCTGGCACAAGCCAAGGTTCTCTTCGGCGGCAATGCGCTGCAAGTCAAATCCTGCGCCATTATTCCAATGGCCTTTACTCAACTGGAAGGCATCATCGCAATCGGCAGCCAGGAGGAAAACCGGTTTCATTACAGTATGGGCAATTTATTTCTGACCCAGATGAGTGAAATTATCGGCACCCGTTTGATTGCCCTGCTCGAGCATAACTGACGTGACGCCTGCAGCGACCCAATGGTTGGAGCGGTTTATTGAACAACTGCAGATCGAAAAAAGGTCGTCACCGCATACCGTCACAAGCTATCGCCACGATTTACTTAAGTTAACCGCCTACTGTGAAGAACACAACATCCAGGACTGGCAGGATATTCAGCCCGCCTTGATTCGCGGCTACATCGCCGCACGTCATCGTCAGGGCATGGGTAGCAAAAGCCTGCAACGTGAATTATCTTCAATTCGCGGGTTTTTCAAATTCCTGTTAAAACTCCAGGTTGCATCAATAAACCCAGCGCAAGCAATCAGAGCCCCCAAACAGGATAGGAAATTACCCAAACTGCTGGATGTCGATCAAGTCAGCGGCTTACTGGATGCGAACACAGTTTCCGCGCTGGAAATACGCGACCAGGCCATGTTCGAGCTGTTTTACTCCTGCGGCCTGCGCCTGAGTGAATTAACCGACTTAAATATCAACGACCTGGACCTGTCGGACCGCACGTTAATTGTACGCTCAGGTAAAGGCAATAAAACGAGGGTGCTGCCCATAGGAAGTAAAGCTGTTAAGTCAGTTAATAGCTGGCTGATGCTGCGGCCTCAGTATAATGCCGGTGACGAAACGGCCTTGTTTATCTCCAATCGCGGCAAACGCATCAGCACCCGTAATGTACATCAGCGCTTACAAAACTGGTGTCAGACTAAAGGCGTAGCCGAGCACGTCCATCCTCATATGCTGCGCCATTCATTTGCCAGCCATCTACTGGAATCCAGTCAGGATTTGAGAGCCGTCCAGGAATTACTGGGCCACGCTAACATCAGCACGACCCAAATCTACACGCATCTTAACTTTCAACATCTTGCTGACGTCTATGACCAAACCCACCCTCGGGCAAAAAAAAGGACAGAATAACGACGGCTCATATTACGTCATCACAACAAAAACTGTTATCATTGGGCGCATAAGAATGTTCTTTTTAAAGGATACTGGAAATGTCAGAAAACGATTCGCTGCAAAGTGAGCAATACAGAGGTATCCTATGGGTACTTGGCGTAATTAGCGCCGTCGTTTTAGTTGTAATGATTGTATTGGGCTTATGGTGGGGCGAACCGCCCAAGCCGTTTAATGTTTTTGATGAGGCGGTCATCCGTACCAAAGACACTAATACAACCAATAACATGCCGATTGGCTATGTTTATTCCAATACACTGGCTCATATCGCCGAAGTTTTGCTACACAAGCCCGGCGGCTATATCACTAATGACGTGGCCCCTCCCGGTTTACTGCTGGATAACATTGCCAGCTGGGAATTTGGCGCATTGGTCATCCTTCGCGATGCGACTTCTGCACTCAGAAATCACTTTGCCCGTGACCAGTCTCAATCCGCTGAAGACCCCGATTTAGCGATAGCCGAACCTTATTTTTACTATGAGCGCAATTCATGGGCCTTGCCATCAACAGAAGCGGAATACCAAAAAGGCATAG
Organism: Methylicorpusculum oleiharenae; assembly: GCF_009828925.2. Classification (NCBI taxonomy): domain Bacteria; kingdom Pseudomonadati; phylum Pseudomonadota; class Gammaproteobacteria; order Methylococcales; family Methylococcaceae; genus Methylicorpusculum; species Methylicorpusculum oleiharenae. The sequence goes on along the minus strand of NZ_WUTY02000001.1, from coordinate 1,775,059 downwards.
ACGCATTACACAACTATATGACCCGCCTGCAAAATCCGGATGCAAGCAGAGGCAAAGGCAAAGGCAAAAAAGCCCATTTTTATCCCCGAGCCGATAATTTGTGGCAGTACGTCGAATTAGTCATTAAACGCTTAGGTGGAATATCCACTCGCCTGGCCGCCAGTGATGCCGGCAATTTCGTCAGGGAACTGACTGCACAAAAAACCTTGGCGTTGACGGCAACTGAACAAAACACCATGGACCAGAAAACTACGCCGCTGACCCAAACCCCATGGATGGAAATTGATAATATTTTCTATGAGGCGCGCGGTGCCTCCTGGGCGCTGTTGCATGTATTAAAAGCGATTGAACACGATTTCAGGGACATTTTGCTGGATAAACGCGCCATGAATACAGTTGATATCATGATTCACGCCCTTGAGAATTCACTGGCCCCAACATTAAGCCCGGTGGTACTGAACGGCAGTGGCTACGGTCTATTTGCCAACTACTCGCTGACCATGGCCAACTATATCTCCAGAGCCAATGCGGCAGCTCTGGACTTAAGAGACATCATGAACCGTGGTTAATCATATGCAAGAACAAATCAACGAACATTTAAAAAAGCCAAGCACCTGGAAAAGAATTGTATTTATTATGCTGTTTGCCGTTATTGTTGGCTTGGTCAGAGTCGTATTGTGGGGAATCATTTTGTTGCAAATCGCCTACACCTTACTGACTGGAAACAGTAATAAGAACATATTGGATCTGGGCAAAAAACTGGCGGCCTATTTGTACCACATCCTTTTGTTTTTGACCTTCAATACTGATGACATGCCGTTTCCTTTTTCGGATTGGAGCACAACCGAAACACTGGAAATCCCAAATAAATACAAAAGCGATAATTAATTTGCTGTGATGGCAGGCATTAAAAAAATCATCCATGTCGATATGGATGCTTTTTTTGCCGCCATTGAACAAAGAGACTTCCCAGAATACCGTGATAAGCCGCTGATCGTCGGCGGAAACCCTTACAGTCGAGGCGTAGTGGCAACCTGCAATTACGAGGCCCGACAGTACGGCATACATTCAGCCATGTCCTGCGCCAAAGCTTTACAATTATGCCCCCGCGCTTTATTCGTCAAACCCAGGTTTGAGGTCTATCGATCCGTTTCCAACACGATCAGAACAATTTTTGCTGAATTTACCGGACTATTCGAGCCTTTGTCGCTTGACGAAGCCTACCTGGATGTAACAGACTCAGCCGATTATCAAGGCTCCGCGACGCGTATTGCGTTAGCGATAAAGGCGCGCATCAAAGAAGAAACCGGACTGACCGCGTCAGCAGGTATTTCCTACAACAAATTTCTCGCCAAAATCGCATCCGATATCAACAAACCGGATGGAATGTTTGTGATAAGGCCCGAGCAGGGTCCTGCATTCGTCGAGCAATTGCCCATTGGCAAATTTCATGGCATAGGCAAAGCCACGGAAAAAAAGATGCATCAGTTAGGCGTTTATACCGGCAAGGACCTAAGAAAACTTTCTTTAACCACCCTGCAGCAGCACTTCGGAAAAACTGGCGCCTATTATTACGATATTGCGCGAGCTATCGATCATCGCTCAGTTAGATGTGACCGCATCACTAAATCGATAGGCGTCGAGATTACATTGTCAGAGGATATCGACGATGGCGATGAAATATTAACCCGGTTGACCGTTCTTTTAGAGAAAGCTCAGACTAAAGTCACTGATAAAAATCTGCAAGCCTGCACCTTGACGATAAAAGTAAAGTATTTCGACTTTAAACAAATCACCCGCAGCCGGACTTTCCAAGAAGCTATCTCAAAGAAGATGGACTCAACCGCCTTAATTAAAAACCTTCTTAAATCCACGGATGCCGGTACAAAAAAAGTACGTTTGCTGGGCGTCACGCTGTCTTCATTAAAAGACCTTGAATCCGAATCACTCGCTGAACAAATTGACTTGTTTAACTCTGACAATTAGTCAATAAATCCTTCTGAAATTAGCGGCCTTTTGCCATTTCAGTATGCCATGACACAACTGACAACATCACTGACAAACCTGTCACACCGGCATCAATTTCCAGCTTAAAAGCCAAGTAAAACCAGCAACCCGATGTTGGCATCAGCTTTGCTTTGAATAAATTAACAATATCTCTCAATAACCAAGCGGAAAAATACTATGAAAAAGAATTACAGCTACGTAGCAATGCTTACGGGTTTATTAATGGCCGCCTCAGGAACAACGAATGCGGCTTCGGTTTTATTCACTTCTTTTGAGCAATACGGAAGTGACCCTGTCGATTATGTCGTTTCAATTGATGATTTAACCGCCGGCTTTTTCAACGTCAAGGTAAAAATTGCCGAGAACAGCCCTAATCAAGGTGACATCCGTGGGATTGCTTTTGCTTTGAATTATGAAATTACCGCGGATGATATAAGCGGCAGCAATATTACCAAAATAGGATTGAACACTTTAAACAACCAAGGCGGAAACAATTTCAATGGACAAGGCAGTGGCTTGTTTACCGCGGAAAATAATTATTTTTTACTGTCAATTGGCAGCCCAGGTTCTAGCTCAGGTTTTATTTCCAGTACTAATTTCTCCATCGCAAGTCTGGGTAATTCTCTGGAAAATGCATTTTCCGTATTTGGCGTAAGAGCCCAGTCAGTCGGACCTAACGGTTCCGGGAGTTCAAAAGACATCTCAACTACATTCGCTTTTGACGGCGCGCCCGTCCCGGCTCCTTCTGCCGTGTGGTTTATGGGAAGCGGTCTGATCGGTTTAATGGGCTTTTCCCGTAAAGGTAAAGCCACTGTCAAAGCTTAAAAAAGCAGATACTGAAAAGCTTTTTATCCGGTAAAGGTTAATGCGATAAAACGAGCCCGCTCATCAAGAGCGGGTTTTTTTGTTTTGGGGGAGGGAGGTTGTTTACTATACCGACGAATCAGCCCGTTAACTCATCTATACCCTCGTAGATCGAAATTCGGCACCGGGGTGCCCGTCAAAGGACGCCGTAAAACCATCCATGTAGGCTCTATGCCAGCATCCATGCTGGCAAAGCCTTTGCCGAACAACCCGTTGCCTCCTTGGGCACTGCCGAAATTTGAAGTGCGATAGCTATAACAACGGTCGCCGACATGGGCTTACAACACCACTAATCTTCCTTTTAGACATCGTCAGGCTTTCAGAAACACAGTTGCCGTGGCATTGTAAAACTGCTTGGCCGTTCTGCCGCTTTTAGCTGCACGCAGGTGAGAGAATTCAAGCGCGGCCTGATGTAACAGATCAGGATCGCCCTGATAAGCCGAAAAATAGCTGTCCACTATAGTCAGATAAGTTTGTGTGTTAACCGGATAAAACGAAATCCATAATCCGAAACGATCGGACAATGAAATTTTCTCTTCTACGGCATCGGAATAATGGACTTCGCCATTCACAAGCCTTGTATCAAGATTATCCTTCATCAGTTCAGGTAATAAATGCCTGCGATTGGACGTTGCATAAAGCAAAACATTATCCGGGGGTAATTCTATGGACCCTTCCAAAACACTCTTTAGTGCTTTGTATTGATTTTCGCCAGTCTCGAAAGACAAATCATCGCAATAAATAATAAATCGCTGAGGCTGCTCACGAATCTCGTCGACAATCTCCGGTAAATAAACCAGATCTTCTTTATCGACTTCGATGACACGCAATCCCTCCGGATGATAGGCATTAAGCAAGGCTTTGATCAACGATGATTTTCCCGTGCCACGCGCACCCCATAACAAGACATTGTTAGCCGGTTGACGCGCAAGAAATTTCTCCGTATTGGCTATCAATTGCCGCTTTTGCTCGTCAATACCCAATAAGTCATGCAAACCTATCGGATCCAGTTGCCTGACCGCTCTCAGATATTCTTTTCTCTGCCGCCATATCGCGGCATAAGTGCTGTTCCAATCGATCATCACACCCCCTTTGCAAACGGTTTTGTTACTTGACCGGCAATTATTCAGGCCGATTGGGTCAGGCGATAGCCTTAACCTAATAGGTGGGCTTTCGGAAGTTGTTGCTTCGCTGAATAGTTACCTAGGTTGTAAATTGACAAATCAATGAGCAAAAAAAAGCCGCATTGAATGCGGCTTATTTAATACGCCTGATAATCAGGCGGTTAAAACAATTAGCGTTTTGAGTATTGTGGACGTTTTCTAGCTTTGTGCAAACCGACTTTTTTACGTTCAACAACACGCGCATCACGCGTAACATAACCGGCTTTTCTCAACGATGGGCGTAAAGCTTCGTCGTATGCCATAAGAGCCCTGGCCAAACCGTGACGGATTGCGCCTGCTTGACCGGAAGGTCCTCCGCCTTTGACAATCACGTTTATATCGAATTTGCTTTCCATATCAACGCACTCTAAAGGCTGACGAGAAATCATCTGGTCGGTTTTACGGCCAAAATATTCTTCTATGCTTAGTTTATTGATCGTGATTTTACCCGTGCCGGATGTAGCGTAAACTCGCGCTACTGCGCTTTTACGACGGCCTGTTCCGTAATACTGTGCTGCTGCCATGATCTACCCGCTTATAATTCTAAAACTTTTGGCTGTTGAGCCTGATGATCGTGATGAGGACCTGCATAAACTTTCAATTTCTTGAACATTGCACGACCTAGTGGATTTTTGGGTAACATTCCCTGCACGGCAGTAGTTATAATACGATCAGGAAAAGTTTGTCTCAGCTTACCCAAGCTGGTTGATTTCATATTACCCACATAACCGGTATGACGGTAATACATTTTGTCTTTTTCTTTATTGCCTGTAACGCCAATTTTTTCAGCGTTGACTACGATGATGTAATCCCCGGTATCGACATGTGGCGTAAATTCTGGTTTGTGTTTACCGCGAAGACGTCGTGCAATTTCAGTGGCAAGGCGGCCAAGCGTCTTCCCTTCTGCATCAACTACGTACCAATCGCGCTTAACTTCTGCTGGCTTTGCACTAAATGTTTTCATTGTCGCTGTTTGATCTGTTAAGGCTTAATAAAAGATCGAGAATATTACTCAAAAAACACATTTTATTCAAGTTTTATATTATTCAGAGCATTTATTTGTAGCCGCCCTGCCCTGATCATCACAATTTGATGTTAAGCGAGTGCAGCTTGCGATACAGATGCGTGCGCTCCATTCCGATAATCGATGCCAACTTGGCGACGCTGCCTCCGCTTTTCTCAAAATGATACTCCAGATAGGCTTTTTCAAAATGCTCTCTGGCTTCTTTGAGAGGCATGTTATAAAACTCAGGCACTGAAGAACTATTTATTATTCCCTCAGTCACCGAGCCTAATGCTGATTTGACTTCCTCAACATCCATATCATCACCGACACCAAGTATCATCAGCCTTTGGACCAGATTTCTCAATTCTCTGACATTGCCCGGCCAACTGTAATTTCGCAGATAATTTTGCGCCGCCATGGTAAATTTTCTAAATGGCAATTTCTCCTGAGTATTGAAATAATCGACATAAAAATTCAATAACCCGGGTATATCTTCGCTGTGTTCGCGTAGAGGTGCGATTTCCATCGTGACTTCGTTGAGCAAGTAATACAAATCCTGGCGAAAACGCCCCGCTTTGACTTCCTCTTCCAGCGGTGTCCGTGTCGATGCGACGACTCTTACATCGACACGCACCGGCTCGCCTCCGCCTACCCTTAGAAATGAACTGGATTCAAGAGCGCCCAACAACCGTTGCTGAGAATCTTTATCCATACCGCCGACTTCCGACAAAAACAAGGTTCCACCATTGGCCTGCTCCAGAAGTCCAGGATAAATTTTTCCGGCTTGTTCTTTGCCAAAAAACTCAATGGCTGAGTTTTCGGGCGAAATACTGCCAACCGCAACGGCAATAAAGGCTCCTTCACGCCGCGTGCTGTTGTTATGCATATAACGTGCATAAAGCTCCTTACCCACACCCGCAACACCCTGAAACAGAACGCGTGCATCATGCTGACCCAAGCGCTTTAACTGCTCTTTGGTTCGCGCTACGGCCGCGCTTTTTCCTACCGGCTCAATGTCCTGAATCAACGGCCTTAATGAAGCCCTATCGCTAAACTGTTTTCCGGATTCTAAAGCGCGCTCGACAATCAACAGCAATTTAGCCAGTGACAGCGGTTTTTCCAAAAAATCATACGCACCCAGACGGGTCGCTTCAACTGCCGATTCAACCGAACCATGTCCCGACATCATAACAACCGGACACAACACAGGATCTTCACTTACCCACTCCTTGAGCAAGGTAATTCCGTCCGTATCGGGCATCCAGATATCGAGCAATATAAGATCCGGGTTTTGATTGATTTTAAGCGTTCTCGCCTCCGCCGCATTTTCGGCGACACAGACGCGATAGCTCTCGTCTTCCAGTATCTCCCGGACTAACCGGCGAATATCTGGCTCATCATCCACTACCAGTATATGTGCTGCTTGTACATTCATAGGATACTCAAGAATAAAACGTTAAACGGCGGGCAACTGTACAACGAAACCCGCACCCTCTTTATAAACGGTATCGACCCAAATCGAACCACCATGTTCCTCAATGATTTTTTTAACTATCGCGAGTCCAAGACCGGTGCCCTTCGCTTTAGTCGTCACATAGGGTTCAAAGACTTTGTCCACCTGATCCTCATGGATACCTGGGCCATTGTCACGAAACAACATTTCGATAAAATGCGCATTATTTTTTCTCGCGCGGCTTAGTCCGATATGAATCTCTCCGGTCTTTCCGGCCGCTTCCAGCGCATTTTTGATTAAATTATGCAAAACCTGGCGGATTGCAACACGATCAGCGCTGATAACAAGAGGATTATCGTCAAAAGCGGTAATAAATTTAACTCCGGATTGCAAGGCATAAAGCGCCAATACTTCGGGAACCAATATAGCCAAATCAATATTTTCGGTTTGTTTTTTTGAAGACCTGGCATATTGAGAAAAATCGTCAACCATTTCTTTCATGGCTTCGACTTGCTGAACAATCGTTTGAGTAGAACGCAGCAGAATTTCCTGCGATTTTGGCTGTAACTCACCAGCCAGTTTAAGCTGCAGTCGCTCTGCGGACAACTGGATTGGCGTCAATGGATTCTTGATTTCATGTGCCAAACGCCGGGCAACCTCTCCCCAAGCCGCATTTTTTTGAGCCTGGATTAAATCAGTCACGTCATCAAACACCACAACAGCCCCAACCCGGCTTCCCTCAGGCGAAAACAAGGGCGTTCCCCGGCATAACAGCTCTTGCAAGCCATTGATGCCCAGAAAAGAGATACGCTGCTCCCAGATATCATCCGCCTGCTCCAGAAGTTCCTGAATTTGCCGCAACGGTTCGGCCAGCTCTTTATGTTCATCCGCCAGATCCAGCAAAGTTTGGTCAACAAACCGGCTGACCTGAATATGAAAAATACGATAGGCCGCTTGATTGGCAGTGCGGATTTTATAATGCCTATCGAAACTGATAACGCCTGCCGTCAAATTGGACAAAATAGTTTCAAGATAGGCGCGCTGATTTTCTACTTCTATCCCCGCCATGCGCGTTTCATCGCGGGCCCTGGCGATGCGTTGAGACATGTCATTGAAGGATTCGACCAGAAATCCCAAATCATCCTGAGCCATAACAGGCAGGCATTGCTCATAATGACCCTGCGCGACCGCCTGAGTTCCCTTGACCAGTTCTTTAACCGGCTGAACAATTTCCCGGATACTGATAAAAGCAACCCAAATGGCTGCCGATAAGCTCATTAACAAAACCAGAGAAAGCGCCAGCGAAAAGCTGAGTTTCAATGAATCCCTGAGAAAATTCATTTCCTGATAACGCACAAAAGCAAATTCGACAGAATCCGCTAGATCGGTGATTCTCAGAGGAACAGGATATAGCGCCTGCAAATATTGAATATCATCTGAATTAACCGTAACAATCACCTGTATGCGCAATTGCTCCTCAAGCGAGGGATCTAATGCGACATAATTGCTGTTCTGGCGAAGGCGCATCCAGATATGCTCATCGGGAATACTGGGCAAAATCTCACTGGGATTGATACTGCTGGAAGCAATAATCCGGCCTTGACGGGAAAAAAGCGTCATTTCCGAAGCCCCCGAAAAATCCCGCATATGCTCCATTTCCAGAGTCACCCCGGCTTCTGACTTATCGCTCAACCGGTCGATCAACTGCTCGGTTTGCTTGAGATACCAGCGCATTCGCTGATCTAGCGCCACCTGGCTTAATTCCAGGGAATCCTCCATGGCCCTGTCAATTTCCACATTGAACCAGCTGTCAATGCCTTGATGCAAAAACTGCATGGAAAAATAAAACACGATGGCGGCAGGGGCCAAAGCCAGCAACACAAATAACGAAACCATCCGGGTCGTCAGTCTTGAGCCCGCTTCGCGTTTTTTTAATTGCCGGACCAATGAAACGGTATTGACACTGATCAGTCCCAGTAAAATGATCGACCCCAAGGCATTGATGATCAACAGCCAGGAATACAGCTCATTTAACTCCGATGACTCCTGAGTCGCCGAACTCATCAATTGCAAAGACAGCAGAACAAAGCCGAAAAGGACAAAAATCAGCACACTGACCGGGAATCTCAGTTTTCTACCGGCCATAACATCCAATCACTCGATAAGTACCATTGAGAATTAACATAGGATTCCGGCCGCAGCGGCAAGGGCAGTGCTTCCCTGTCAAAATTGACTTTAATGCCTGCATAATAATTTTGATCCGGGTCCATTTCGCTTTGTTTTACCAGCATCAAATCCTTTATGAGCCCCATGTCTGTCAACGCGGCCTGCAAATTAGAATAGCTTTCGCTCTCGTTATTCTCGATTCGGGTGACACGGTAGGAGTTGAATAAAGCCTGGTACTGAATACGAAGCTGTGTTGAATAGCTAAAGATCGTTTTATCCCACATCCAGTTTCGACTTTGCGCCACTTTGACTGACACATCCCAATACAGAGGGATACCTTTTTGCAAAGCATTCCTGGCTTTGCTACTTAAGTTGTAAACAATATTGGCTGATAACTGATAAGCACCGTCGTGCCGTTTAATCAGTACATCCTTAATCTCAATTCGGGGAGTTTGAGCGTGAACAGGCGTGACAGAAACAGGAAAAATGCCCGCCAAAATCAGTAGGCAAAGCAAAGAAAGAGACTTACTGTTTGCGTAAGCGCGCATAATAAAAACCATCCATACCTGACTCTCCGGTCAAAATCTGCCTGCCAACACTGGCTTGAATACCCCATAAAGGTTCAATGGTAAATTCCAGGGCATCATCATGCTCTTTTAGGAATTTAGCCATTTGGAATTCATTTTCCTGTTTATGGATAGAACAGGTTGCGTAAACAAGAACACCACCCGGCATCAGCAAAGGCCATATCGCGTTGAGTATACTTGCCTGTAACTCGACCAATTTAGCCATGTCATCCGGCTTGCGTAATAACTTGATATCCGGATGCCGACGAATCACTCCCAAACCCGAACACGGTGCATCGACCAGAATACGGTCAAACGGTTTGCCGTCCCACCAGGAATCAGGCCGCGCCGCATCGCCAACCAGTAGAGTCGCTTTCAAACCCAGGCGCACCATATTTTCCTCGACTCGCTGCATTCTGGCCGCATCACAATCAAGCGCCACCAATTCAGCAAGCTCCGGTTGAGTTTCGAGTAGATGCGCCGTTTTCCCGCCCGGCGCCGCGCAGACATCCAGTACTCGATGCCCGGCATCGACGCCCAATAACCCGACGGCCAGTTGTGCAGCGGCATCCTGAACCGACACCAACCCTTCACCAAAGCCGGGTAATTGGTCAACCGGCACAGGGTGTTCCAAGACCAATGCAGCAGGAGCAACGGTAAACTCTGCCGCATTAATGGCGCAGTCAGTCAACTTCTGAAGGTATTGACCTCGAGTCAAGCGCGCCTGATTAACTCTGAGCACCATAGGCGCCTGGCGGTTATTTTCCAGGAAAATCTTGTCGGCCTGTTCCGGCCAATCCTGCTCAATTAATGCGATCAGCCATTTCGGGTGGCCGGCCGCCAGCATGGGTTCACTGTCCAGCCTAGCCTGCAACTGCTCCTGCTGTCTTTGGTAGTTTCTAAGCACTGCATTGATCAGGGCTTTTGCCCAGATTTTTTTTCTCGGCAACGCGGCCACCGTCTCTGATACGGCCGCATGTTCTTTAACTCGCATGTAAGCTAGCTGATAAATACCCATTAGCGCCAGCACTTTGACTTCATTATCTTTGATGGGTTTTGTTACCAATTGATTGAGCAAAAACTCCAGTGGATAAAACTGTCTGATAACGCCGTAGCAAATCGCCTGAACAAAGGCCTTGTCTTGAGGCGTCATGACTTCCGGCAACATTTGATCAAGAGCCGCCGTCAACGACTGCCCTTCTTTTAAGACTCGGCTGATAATTTTGGCGGACAGGAGTCTTGCGTTCACGCGTCACAACCCAGTCTTCTTGCGTGAAGATCATGGGCGTTGATAAAGTCTTGGGCTGAAACACGTTTTCCGCCGGGCAATTGAACTTCCAACAAACGCAATACACCTTTTCCGGTTTGTACGTCCAGTTGTTTATCGTTGATTAAAACCGTACCCGGCGCTTCGTTCGATTCAATACTCACCGGTTCAGCACACCATATTCTCAAGACATCGCCGTTAAAAGTGGTTTGAGCCACCGGCCAAGCATTCATGCCTCTGACTTTAAGCGCCAGCACCTCGGCAGATTGACTCCAGTCTATCAAAGCCTCGGATTTGTCGAGTTTCTCTGCGTAGGTCACTAAAGCTTCGTCCTGTTTTTCCGGATGCAACGCGTTCTTTACAAGCTGATCGATCACCTTGCTAAGCCCGACAGCGCCCAATTGTGCGAGTTTATTATGCAAATCGCTGGCCGTATCATGGGGCTCTATCCGATAAACTTCCTTATGCAACATATCACCCGCATCCAATTGCCGGACTATTTGCATGATCGTCACACCGGTCTCTTTGTCGCCCGCCATCAGCGCTCTTTGAATAGGTGCCGCGCCGCGCCACCGGGGCAACAAAGAGCCATGCACATTAATACAGCCGTATTTTGGCAAGTCCAATACGGATTGCGGCAAAATCATTCCATACGCGACAACAACCATCAGGTCGGGATTCAATTCAGACAGCTGCTTGAAATCATCCTCATTTTTGAGTGACACGGGTTGAACCACGGGAATTCCGGACTCAAGAGCCAAGGCTTTGACGGGGCTGGGAGACAACTTTCGCCCGCGGCCCGCCGGTTTATCCGGCTGTGTATAAACAGCGCAGACCTCATGCGGTGAAGCCAGCAGCATACGCAACGCAGGTACAGCAAATTCCGGCGTACCGGCAAATACGATTCTCATAAGATTTTTTGTTCCAACTTGTGAATTTTTTCTAGCTTTCGCTTGATGCGTTGCCGTTTTAACGGGGAAATGTAATCCACAAATAATTTGCCCTCTAAATGGTCCATTTCATGCTGCACACAGATCGCCAATAAATCATCCGCTTCCATTTCAAACGCTTTGCCTTGTCTGTCCAGCGCCCTCACTTTGATGCGTTCGGCCCGTTTAACTTTCTCAAAAAAGCCCGGCACTGATAAGCAGCCTTCTTCGCCTTCTTCGACACCATGTTTTTCGATGATTTCGGGATTGATCAAACATAAGGGCGACTTTTTGTCCTCGCTGACATCCATAACTATGATACGCTGATGAACATCGATCTGCGAAGCAGCCAAACCGACACCTTTTGCTTCATACATGGTTTCAAACATGTCATCGACCAGCTTCCTGATACCCTCATCAACCCGCGCAACCGGTAATGCTTTTTTTCGCAGACGCTCGTCAGGAAACTCTAAAATAGTCAAAATACTCAACAATCTCTCCTGCAGAATTTTCAATGCTGGAATTCTATATGATTTAATCTAAACTTTGAAATCACACCACATAAAAATGACCGATCAGGAACCTGTTTATGGCCTTGCGTAACCTTTTGGGATTATTGGCACTTCTAATATCCAACTTAGCCATCAGTGAGGAATTGATAGCAATAAACCCCAATCACCCTGACCATTACACGGTGGTCGAAGGGGATACATTGTGGCATATTGCCGGACGATTTTTACAACGCCCCGAACAATGGCCTTATTTATGGCAAACCAACCAGCAAATTGAAAACCCCCACTTGATCTATCCAGGCGATACCATCGTTTTTTCCGTGGTTGATGGCCAGCCGCGCTTAAACCTTGCAAACACGAATGTCTCATCCTACGAAACCTCAGAGAATGCGGACTACGTAAAACTGACGCCGCGTATCCGTGAAACCGATTTAAGACAGGCAATCAAACTGATCCCGTCTGAAACCATTGCCAAGTATCTGGTATCTCCTCGCATTGTCGGGCCTAATGAACTTGATAACGCGCCTTACATCATTGATTTTGCCGGCGATCGTCTACTGGCGGGCGCCGGAGATCGCGTCTATGTTCGCGCCATCGAGGCACCAGAAACGCTCTCTTATACGATATACCGGCAGGGCGACACATTGAAATGTCCAAATTCAGAGGAAATTCTGGGCTATGAAGCAAAATATATCGCCGAAGCGACACTCAATGAGAAAGGCGATCCCGCCACCCTGACCATTACGAAATCTACCAGCGAAATTCGGACCGGTGACCGGTTGATGACGCGTGAAGAAGGCGATTTCACGCTTAATTATTTTCCTCACGCCCCTGAGGAGACAATAGAGGGAAATATCATCAATGTATTGGATGGTGTCACGCAAATCGGCCGTTACAACGTAGTGTCCATAGACAAAGGTCAAGTTGATAATATTAGCGTTGGTCATGTATTCGATATCTACCGTAGCGGCAAGACAGTTCGCGATACCTTTAGCATACAGCGTAATGAAGAGATTCAAATGCCCGATGAAATAGCCGGCAAATTGATGGTATTCAGAGTCTTTGAACGGGTCAGCTATGCCCTCGTTATGGAAGCCACACAGGCTATTCATGTTCTTGACCGTGTAAGAACCCCCTGAACAGCCTCATCCCCGCCAATGATCTTAAATTCTGGCTGGCGTTATTACGCACGCCGGGCGTTGGCTGCAGAACTTTTCTAAGACTGCTGCAATCACACACACCGGAACGGTTATTTAAGGAATCCAGAACCGCTCTTGCCGCATTAGGCTTGAATGATAAAAGCATTGAGTTCATTCGAGCACCTGACTGGTCTCAAGTAGATAGCGATTTACTGTGGCTGGAATCGCCCCGTCAAGGCGTTATAACCATTAGTGATCCGGCTTACCCTGCTTTGCTCAAAGAAATTTCGGACCCGCCGCCATTACTGTTTTTCAGAGGTGAATCCTCTATTTTGGACTTACCGCAAATTGCCATGGTCGGCAGCCGAAATCCCTCTAACCTGGGCCGAGAGACTGCACTCAGTTTTGCCAAATCTCTGGCCAGCACCGGTTTTGTCATTACCAGCGGACTGGCATTGGGGATAGATGCCGCGAGTCATGAAGGCGCGCTGCTGGTTAGCGGGCTTACCATTGCCGTGGCTGGAACCGGGCTCGACCGGGTGTACCCTGCCTGTAACAAAGCCTTGGCGACCCGGATCTCGGAAACCGGCGCTTTAGTTTCGGAGTTTCCGCCCGGCACCACCGCGAAAGCGAACCATTTTCCCAGACGTAATCGTATCATCAGTGGCTTGAGTATGGGCTTACTGGTGGTGGAAGCCGCCAAACAAAGCGGCTCACTGATCACGGCCAGAATGGCACTGGAACAAAACCGGGAAGTATTTGCTATTCCCGGGTCCATCCATAACCCGCTCGCCCGAGGATGTAATGCGCTGATCAGAGAAGGCGCAAAACTTGTTGAAACGTCTCAGGATATTCTTGAAGAATTAGGTCAATACAATCAACAAGATGCCATATCAACGCCGTCTTTATCACAATCAATGCTTGACCTGGAGCAACAAACATTATTGAATCTGATCATGTTTAGCCCCACTTCTGTTGATAAACTGGTAGAAAGCACAGGCCAATCCGTTGAAGTCATTTCGTCAATGTTGCTGGTTATGGAACTTCAAGGCTACATTGAATCGATGCCCGGCGGGTGTTACACCCGCATTAAATAATTTAATACCACTATGAAAGAAAATATTTTTGATGTCTTGATGTATCTGTTTGAAAACTATATGGAGGATGAGATTGAAATCCTGCCCGATAGTGAGATGATCAAGAACGAACTTGAAGAAGCGGGATTTGATCAAACCGAAGTCAGCAAGGCTTTCGATTGGCTGGAATCCTTGAGTTTGCAAGGCAAAATCAATCCTTCGGCCTCGCATGCCTTCCGTATATTTTCGAGTCAGGAACTTGAAAGACTGGATCTTGAATGCCGCAATTTTTTGATGTTTATTGAACATAACGGCATTCTGTCGCCTGCCAACCGTGAACTCGTTATAGACCGTGCAGTCGCACTGGAAAACGAAGAGATTTCTCTGGAAAAACTGAAATGGATCGTCTTGATGGTATTGTTAAGTCAGCCCGATGAAGAAATTGCTTTTTCGCGAATGGAAGATATTGTTTACGATCAGATTCCTGCTTACTTGCATTAAACCGGCCTCGAATTAAAGACCTAATGAGTAACAACCTCGTCATTGTAGAATCCCCTGCAAAAGCTAAAACGATTGAAAAATATCTGGGCAAAGACTTTCATGTTTTGGCCTCCTATGGTCATGTCAGGGATCTGATCCCTAAAGAGGGAGCTGTAGATCCGGAACATGACTTTGCGATGAAATATGAAATCATTGATCGCAACCAGCGCCATGTGCAGGCCATTAGCAAAGCTATCAAAGAAGCTCAAACCCTCTATCTCGCGACTGACCCTGATAGAGAAGGCGAAGCGATTTCCTGGCATCTTTACGAATTGTTGAAAGATAAAAAACTGCTTAAAAACAAGCCGGTACACCGGGTTATTTTTCACGAAATCACGAAGAAAGCGGTGACTGAAGCCATCGCCAACCCGACCGAACTTTCGATCAATTTAATCAATGCCCAGCAGGCCCGACGAGCTCTGGATTATCTTGTGGGTTTTAAATTATCCCCTTTACTCTGGAAAAAGATTCGCCGCGGCCTGTCCGCCGGACGCGTTCAAAGTCCGGCCCTGCGAATGATTGTCGAACGGGAACTGGAAATAGAAGCGTTCAAAACGCGGGAATACTGGAGTATAGATGCGGAACTGACAGCGCAGGAGCAAACGTTTAAAGCCAAATTGACTCATTTCAATGGCGAAAAGCTCAACCAGTTCAGCTTTGAAACTGAAGAGCACGCCAGCCAGGTCAAACAAACCTTGCTGGATGCTGCAGACGGCAAGCTGCATGTTGTCAAAGTTGAGAAAAAACAACGAAGTCGCAATCCGGCACCCCCTTTTATCACGTCGACCTTGCAACAGGAAGCAGCGCGCAAACTGGGCTTTACCACCAAACGCACCATGATGGTAGCCCAACAACTGTACGAAGGGATTGACCTGGGGGGTGAAACCGCAGGATTGATTACCTATATGCGTACCGATTCGGTTAATTTGTCGGTTGACGCGGTGCTGGAAATCAGGGAATTGATTGCCGAAAAATACGGCGCAATCAACGTACCCAAAGAAGCCCGGTTATTCAAGACCAAGTCAAAAAATGCCCAGGAAGCACATGAAGCCATAAGACCGACTTCCATCAGGCACCAGCCCGCCGATGTGCAGAAATACCTGAGCGCTGAACAATTCAAACTGTATGATCTCATTTGGAAACGCACTATCGCCTGCCAGATGATTCACGCCACGATAGACATGGTGGCGATTGATTTTTGCTGCGGTGAAGAGCAGCAACATTTGTTCCGTGCGACCGGATCAACCATAGCCAAACCGGGTTTTATGGCCGTTTATCTCGAGGGCATTGACGATACCCAGGAAGGCGATGACAAAGAAAACTTTTTACCGGCTTTAGAACAAGGACGTCCCGTCCCGCTTAATGACATCCTGGCCGGGCAACATTTTACCGAGCCGCCGCCCCGCTACAGCGAGGCCAGCCTGGTAAAAACATTGGAAGAACACGGGATAGGTAGGCCTTCTACCTATGCATCGATCATTTCGACTTTGCAAAATCGTGAATATGTCACACTGGAAAGCAAGCGGTTTTATCCTACTGACGTGGGACGAATCGTCAATAAATTCCTGACCGAACACTTCACCAAATACGTCGATTACGATTTTACGGCCAACCTTGAAGATGAGTTAGATGCTGTTTCGCGCGGAGAAAAAGAGTGGATTCCGTTAATGCATGCATTTTGGAACCCCTTCAACACGCTCATCCATGAAAAAGATGAAAGTGTTCAACGCAAGGATGTGACGCATGAAGCGATTGATGAAAAATGTCCCGAATGCGGCAGTCAACTATCGATTCGATTGGGCCGCAACGGCCGTTTCATCGGCTGCAACAATTATCCGGAATGTTCTTACACCCGGAATTTAAATGAAGACGGCAGCAGCGCCGATGCGCCTGAAGTCGTAGAAGGAAGAACGTGCCCGAAATGCGACTCGCCTTTGGTCATCAAAGCCGGTAAATACGGTAAGTTCATCGGCTGCAGCGCTTATCCCAAATGTAAGCACATAGAGCCGCTGGAAAAACCGCTGGATACAGGCGTTACCTGCCCTCAATGCAAAGCGGGCACTATTCTCAAGCGTAAATCGCGGTTCGGCAAAATATTTTACTCCTGCTCCGAGTATCCCAAATGTAACTATGCGTTGTGGGATGCGCCTATCAAGGAAGAATGCCCGTCCTGCCAATGGCCTATTCTTACCGTAAAATCGACCAAACGGCGCGGCGTTGAAAAAGTGTGTCCGCAAAAAGACTGTAAATATGCGACCCCTTATGAAGGCGATCCGGAAGATGTCAATGGGCCGAAAGAGCTGGCTGCCACCCAATAGACCAATGCTTTTAAGATAAGGCCATCGCAATAAATCGATAGGCTGTATTGTAGGAGCCGGCCATGCCTGCGACCGAATGGGGTTCAATCGCGGGCATGGACCGCTCCTACAAAATAGGCTTAACTTAATGGCATTAGGTAAAAGTCAGTGGCCCTGAATTATTTGACCTCTGTGTTAGAGTTTATATCGGTTACACCGCATCTTTTGTCGTATTAAAAATCCGCTTCATTAACTCTCCTTGATAACAATTCTAGCTGTCTCAATCCTCAAACTGGGTTGCATAAACAAGCTTAAATCAATAAGCTAGCGGTTTTTCGCCAAAAATCATTCAAATACAATAAGAGGTCATCCTATGGCAGTTGGCGCTTTGCCGTTTCCACCCATGCATCCGGTAGCCGGTATTACCTTAGGTACAACGTGTGCCGGCATTAAACAAACCTTACGCGATGATTTATTGGTCGTCGAAATGGCTCCGGATTCAACTTGCGCGGCAGTATTTACACAAAATGCGTTTTGCGCGGCGCCGGTCCATGTCGCCAGAGCGCATTTGTCAAAAAGTCCTCGCTGGCTGCTGATCAATTCCGGCAATGCCAATGCCGGAACCGGTGCATCGGGCATGGAAAACGCTCTGTCAAGCTGCGCCGGATTGTCCGAATTAGTCAATGGCGATGCCGATCAAGTCCTGCCGTTTTCAACCGGCGTCATCGGCGAACCCTTACGTGTCGATAAAATTCAGGCCGCTTTACCAAACGCAGTCAGAGATCTGGCCATTGATCATTGGGAAAAAGCCGCTCGCGCCATCATGACCACCGACACCTTTGCCAAAGGAGCCTCGCAAATTATTGACATTGGAGGCAAAACCATCACGATAACGGGGATATCCAAAGGTGCGGGCATGATTCAGCCGAACATGGCAACAATGCTGGCATTTATCGCAACCGACGCCAAAATTGCCCAACCGTTATTGCAGGCATGCTTGACTGCGGCTGTTGAGCAATCATTTAACCGCATTACTGTCGATGGTGACACCTCCACCAACGACGCCTGTGTTCTGATGGCCAGCGGCGGCTCAGAGGTGCCAGCACTGCGAGCTGACACGCCAGCCTATGCAGTATTTTCGCAAGCCGTTTTGGCACTCTGCAAACAACTGGCGGAGGCTATTGTGCGAGATGGTGAAGGCGCAACCAAACTCATGCGCATCGTTGTGAATACTGCCGCCAGTGACGAGGAAGCCGCCAGAGTCGGCAAAACCATTGCGCATTCGCCACTGGTCAAAACCGCGTTTTTCGCCAGCGACCCGAACTGGGGGCGCATTCTTGCTGCGGTCGGCAGGTCAGGCATTGACAATATGGTACTGGAAGCTGTCGATATCTATCTGGGTGATGTTTGCATAGTCAAAGCCGGTGAACGCGCAGCTGGTTACACGGAAGCTGCCGGACAACACGTCATGAATCAGGAGGAAATAACGGTTACGGTCTCATTAGGGCGCGGCCAAGCTAGGCAAGAAATTCTGACCTGCGATTTTTCCTACGATTATGTAAAAATTAACGCTGAATACAGAACGTGATGTTAATAAGACTGGACTCAAAACCATGGCTTGGTAATCACACATGAAAGCTGCTTTGCATGTTGCCGTAGGCGTAATAAAGAATGCGCTTGGCGAAGTACTTATTTCTTTACGTCCGTCAACGGTTCATCAAGGCGATTTATGGGAGTTTCCGGGCGGAAAAGTTGAAGCGGGCGAAAGCGTTGAACAAGCCCTGGAACGCGAGCTATATGAAGAATTAGCCATTCAGGTAGAGAAAGCGTCACCGCTGATCAACATCCATCATGACTACACAGACTTAAGTGTCAATCTGGATGTCTGGTGGGTCGAAAAATTTAGTGGCATAGCGCATGGCCGCGAAGGCCAGCCGATCCAATGGGTTTTACCGGACAAATTGATTGACTTTGCTTTTCCTGAAGCCAATAAACCCATTATTTCAGCGGTCAGGTTACCGCCCTATTATGCGATTCTTGATGATGAAGATGAGCAGTCATTGCTCACTCGCCTTGATAACTTACTGGGACAAGGGGTTACTTTGATCCAAGCCCGGTTAAAATCGTTTACATTGCAACAAGCCGCCGAATTTTTCGTTCACGCGCAACCTTTGTGCCGTGCAAAAGGTGCCCGTTTACTCGTTAACTCCGGTGTCGAAGGCTTTGAAAAACTGGATGCGGACGGGGTGCATCTGACCAGTCGTCATTTAATGGCATTAACCCAAAAACCGCCCTTCAAAGGTTGGATTGCCGCATCCTGTCATAACCCTGTCGAGTTATTACAGGCACAAAAACTGGGGCTTGATTTCGCTGTCCTTGCCCCTGTGTTACCGACACCCACTCATCCCATGACGCCCTCGCTGGGCTGGCAGAAATTTCACGAATGGGTTAATCCGATTAATATACCGGTTTATGCGTTGGGTGGAGTATCCAGGGAATCGTTAGACGAAGCCAGGAAAATGGGCGGGCAAGGCATATCAGGCATCCGTACCTTTTTAAGCTGAAAAGTTAAAAAAACAGCAATTCCCAGTTTGAACGTTTATGTGGCTTTGAGGGGTAGATGCTTGATTGAAAAGGCTTCTGCAACAGGGATGATTTCATGCGTCCTTTGAAATCAAGCACCTACGCCTATAATTCAAAGCGGGCGAGTAGTTACCAAAAATCAATGGTAAAAAGTATCTTCGAGTTCGTTCTCATCATATACAGGCTCCCCGGGAATCCTTTTTTCCTCGGCGGCCCATTCACCTAAATCTATCAGCTTGCAGCGCTCGCTGCAGAAAGGCTTGAAGAGCTGTTCTTGAGTCCATGGCACGGGACGTTTGCACTGCGGACACTTGACCGTTAAAGGTTTATCCGTGTTATCCATTCAGAACTGGCAGCAGGTTAACAGAAAAGGGATGTTATCGGGCGTTTGAGTTGGCCTGGATCCATCAATAGACGGCACCATAAATCGAATCGTAAAGCGGTGTTTTCCGCCACTGATCTCCGCAAAACAAGGAATATCACGCGCTACATTGATACGCAATAATTGTAAGGGCAGACTCTTGTCCAACGGCAACTGAAAAAAGCCTGCGGAGGCCATTTTTGCCACAGGCCGTGTGCTCTGGCGAATAAAGCCCATTATTAAATCGATCGCCTTGCGGATATCGGCAAAGGGTTTTGTCCACTGATCCAGGGCCATGGACTGGACTTCTTCATCCTGCTCCAGCCAATAATGAAACGCGGGCAAATCAAAGGAGCAGGTACCGCCTGGTATCGAACTGCGCTGCGAAATACTTTGAAATAAATCGCTTTCCATCACTTTAATGCCAATCTTGCCGTTGTCGGCATAAAGACTTTTACTGATCTGATTTAATTCAGCCAGAATATCAATCAGTTTTTCAGTGTCTACACCCTCGGTGTTAGCCAGTTGGTTCAGCACTTTGCCGTGACGGTCTAATTCTTTAAGAATTTCCGACTTAAGGTCATTACGGCTAAAAATAGTAAGAATATCAAGCATTGAATCGATGGCTGCTCGTCTATCAAATTCGGTATTACCCTCAAGAAAGTGACTGAGCTGATTAAACAGTAATTCAAGCCGGATGAAAATTCGAATCCGTTCATTGAGAGGAAACTCATACACTATATCGGTATTCACTGACAACGTTATCCTGCTTCAGGCTTAGCGAAAGATATAAATTGTGCAGTTTTTTGACTTGTTCTGCAAGTTGAGAATTGTCGCAGGTATTATCAATGAGTTCATCTGCCCTGACATTGCGTGATTCACGGGAAAGCTGAGCGGCAATAATTGCAAGGATAACCGGCTCACTCAGTTGATTACGTTGTTTCACCCGCTCTATTTGCAAACTTACCGGACAATCTACCACCAGGACCCTATCGACCAAATCATTCATGCCCGATTCAAACAACAACGGCACACAAATAATACAATAAGGCCCTGTCAGCTCTTCTACCGTCGATACTATGCGGTCACGCACCAAAGGATGGAGAATGGCTTCCAGTTTTTTCTTTTGCTCATCATCTGCAAAGACAAGATTTCTCAAGGCTTCCCGGTCCAGACTCCCTTTAGCATCAATCATGGCTTCGCCAAAAGCTTGCGAAATCTTAGCCAATGCAGGCTGACCCGGCTCGACGAGCGCTTTGGCCAGTTCATCCGCATCAATGATGGGAATGCCTTGTTCTGCAAAGAGTGAGGCGACCGTCGTCTTGCCTGAACCAATTCCACCCGTTAAACCGATTCTCAGCATTCAGTTACAATCCGGTAGCGTTGAGGTAAAACAGATTGATCTTATCGCCCCAGAGTAAGGCTATCCAACCTGCGATCGCCAGATAAGGACCGAACGGAATGGGAATGTTCTTGTCGTGCCTGACAAAAATGATCATGGCCATTCCGATTAGCGCTCCGGTAACCGACGAGAGAAGAATGATCATGGTCAAATACTGCCAACCCAGCCAGGCACCGAATGCGGCCAGTAATTTAAAATCCCCGAAGCCCATACCCTCTTTGCCGGTTAGCAGCTTAAAGCCATGATAAACAAACCAGAGGCACAGGTAACCGGCAATCGCCCCAATGATACTGGACTGGCTATCGGCAAAGACATGAAACAGGCTTAAAAACAAACCGGACCATAACAAAGGTAACGTAATCGAGTCCGGCAACAGTTGATGATCCAGATCAATGGCACTGAGCGCGATCAAAGCCCAGGTCATGAATAAGGCGGCACCCATTTCCGGCGAATAACCGAAACGCCAGGCAATCAACGCTGAACATAAGCCGGTCAACGCTTCAACCAAGGGATAACGTAGAGAAATTGGCTCATGGCAATGCGCGCAGCGACCTTTCATTACCAGATAACTGATCACCGGAATATTCTGATAGGGCTTGATGGGCGTACTGCAGTGAGGACAGCGGGATAAAGGGAAAACAAGATTGAAATCAGCATTCTCTTCTGATCGTTCAGCGGGCAGGCTCAGAAATTCGGCACATTCATTTCGCCAATCCCTCTTCATCATAATGGGCAGGCGGTAGATGACCACGTTTAAAAAGCTGCCTACCAGCAAACCAACCAATGCCACTACTGCGATTAAATGCGTGGAATTGATTGCAATAGTATCGACAAACGGCATCATGATGTCATCCAGGGTAGAACGCTTAACCGACCGCGGCGCCCATTTTGAAAATAGGCAAATACATCGCCACTATTAAACCGCCCACTAAAACGCCTAATACCGACATGATAATTGGCTCCATCAAACTGCTTAAATTATCGACCAGGTTATCCACTTCCTCTTCAAAAAAATCCGCCACTTTTGTCAGCATCGTATCGATAGATCCGGACTCCTCTCCGATTGCCACCATTTGCACAACCATATGAGGAAACAGCGCGGTTTGCTGCATTGCATACTGAAGCCGTTGACCGGTCGATACTTCTTCACGCATTTTGAGTACGGCATCGGCATAGATGATGTTACCGCAAGAGCCCGCCACCGATTCCAGGGCCTCTACCAAGGGCACCCCTGCCGCCGACATGGTCGATAAGGTTCTGGCAAAACGAGCAACGGCTGATTTGTTCAGGATCAAACCGACCACTGGAATTTTCAGCAAAGTCCTATCCAAAGCGTGATTAAATTTCCGGGAACGCTTTTTAAAGTAGCCAAAGGTATAAACACAACCGAATACCGCAGCGACGATAACCCACCACCAAGCCTGCATCCATTCAGACAGATCGATAACCATTCTTGTGAAAGCCGGTAAATCAGCCCCGAATCCTTGAAATAGTTCTTCAAACACCGGAACAACAAAAATCAATAGAATAGCGGTTACAACAAACGCAACCACCAGCACCGCAATAGGGTAAGTCAGCGCTTTCTTGATTTTTTTCTTGAGCGATTCTGTTTTTTCTTTATAGGTGGCTATTTTATCCAGCAAGGTTTCCAGAACACCGGCATGTTCCCCCGCCTCAACAAGATTACAGAATAATTCATCAAAATAAACAGGATTTTTCTTTAACGCCTCTGCCAGCGTGCTGCCGCCCTCAATATCCGCTTTAATGCTCAATAACAAGTGCTGCATGCTGGCGTTTTCATGACCCTTGCCAATAATGTCAAATGACTGAACCAAAGGCACACCGGCCTCTAGCATGGTTGCCAACTGACGACTGAAAATGGCGATGTCACCGGGCGTGATCTTTTGGACTTTTACACCGAATAGAGGCTTGGGCTTTTTCTTGATACTAATGACACGGATACCCATTTGGCGCAGATCTGAACGAGCAACGGTTTCGGATTTGGCAGCAATTTCGCCTTTGGTCCGCATGCCATTTTTGTCTTTACCATCCCAAATAAAATCAACTTGTTCTGTCGCTTTAGCTTCTGCCATCGTTATTCCTTCGTCACTCGATCGACTTCTTCAAGACTGGTAACGCCTTGCTTGACTTTTTCCAAACCGGACCTGCGCAAATCGTTAAAGCCTTCCGCTTTAGCCTGAATCGCCAGTTCCAGCGTGTTGCCGCCTTCTAAAATTAATTTACGCATACCTTCACTGATTGGCATCACCTGATAGATACCCACCCGGCCTTTATAGCCTGCGGTGCAAAGCTCACAGCCGACAGGTCCATACAATTTGAGGTCTTTAACTTCATCTTCCAAAAAGCCGGCCGATAAAAGCGCCACTTCGGGAAGATTAACGCGGGCCTTGCAGTTTTCACACAAGCGCCGGGCCAAACGTTGCGCCATAATCAAGTTTACCGCCGAGACAATATTAAACGGGGGTATCCCCATTTGAACGAGGCGGTTCAGGGTTTGCGGCGCATCGTTCGTATGCAGTGTGGATAACACCAAATGCCCTGTTTGAGCGGCTTTAACAGCAATTTCCGCTGTTTCCAGGTCTCGAATTTCGCCCACCATAATGATATCGGGATCTTGCCGCAAAAAAGCTCTTAACGCTGTAGCAAAGGTTAATCCCGCTTTAGGATTAACATTCACCTGATTAATGCCCGGAACCGTGATTTCAACCGGATCCTCTGCTGTCGAAATATTCCGTTCGACACTGTTCAAAATATTCAAGCCGGTATAAAGCGTAACGGTTTTACCGCTTCCGGTAGGTCCTGTAACCAGCACCATTCCGTATGGTCTGTGAATGGCTTCCAAAAATCGTTGTTGTTGTATGGGCTCGAAACCCAATTTTTCTATACCGAGCTGGGCGCTGGTTGGATCCAGAATCCGCAATACCACCTTTTCACCAAACAACGTTGGGCAGGTATTGACCCGGAAATCAATGGCGCGCGTTTTGGATAACGCCATCTTAATACGACCATCCTGAGGAATACGCCGCTCGGCAATGTCCATTCTGGCCATTACCTTTAATCTGGAAATAATACGATTGGAAATATTTGAAGGGGGGCTGGCTACTTCATACAACATGCCATCGCCGCGGTACCGGATACGAAAAGATTTTTCATACGGTTCAAGATGGATATCCGAAACGCCTTTTTTAATCGCATCCAGCAGAATTTTATTCACAAAACGAACAATCGGACCATCATCCACTTCCGGTCCGGAATCATCCTTTAAATTATCCTGATCACCACCGGTTATCTCCAGATTATCCAAATCCGAATCCAGCAGATCCGTCATCATCGTTTCGGCAGCTTCCAATGCTGAATCTATCGCCTTGCCCAGCTTGTCTTCTTCAACCAGAATGGTGTCAATATTCAGCCGGGTATGGAATTTTATTTCATCTTGAGCCTGAAAATTGCTGGCGTCAGATATGGCCAGAAACAGCCGGTTTCCCCGCTTAAGCAAAGGCAGCGCATGATGCTTCCTGATCAGCTTTTCGGTAACCAAGGCTACCGGCAAACTTTTGACATCAATAGCGCTAAGATCGAATTGCGGCAAGCCGAATTCAACTGAAGCACGCTCTGAGATAGCTTTGCTGCTTACAACCTTATTGGAAACCAGGTAGTTAATTAACGAGATTTTTGCTTTTTTGGCTGCCTGTATATGAGCCAACATTTCCGCCTCAGAAACCAAGCCGGCCTGAATCAAACATCTCGAAAGACCACCCAGCTGTTGGTCAGGATTATTGGTCACCATAACTCGCTTTGTTCATTTAACATCAAGGCCAACGGCAGCCTTCGTTGAAGGTTCATGACAAAAAGGCATGGAGACGGTACGCTCACACACCAGTTTGTCACTAGATACTCCGGTTTTACCTGTAAGCCATCTTTAAAGGGCCTTTATTTTTAGCACCTGCTCTTCGAGACTTCTAAGTGTAGACTGTAAATCGGACAGCTTGTTTTTTTCTTTGACGATGACGTCAGCCGGAGCCTTATCCACAAAGCTGGGATTGTTCAACTTGCCTTCAATGCGGGGCAACTCTTTACTGATGCGCTGAATCTCCTTATCCAGCCGGGTCAGTTCCGCCTGTTTATCGATCAGGCCCGCCATCGGAATTAAAATCTTCATCTCGCCCACCAGTGCAATTGCCGATTCGGGAGCAATTTCATCTAAACCGAGCCAGGTGATAGCCTCAAGTCTGCCTAATTTTTTCAAATAA
This sequence comes from Methylicorpusculum oleiharenae, assembly GCF_009828925.2. Classification (NCBI taxonomy): domain Bacteria; kingdom Pseudomonadati; phylum Pseudomonadota; class Gammaproteobacteria; order Methylococcales; family Methylococcaceae; genus Methylicorpusculum; species Methylicorpusculum oleiharenae. Next base: position 1,749,457 of record NZ_WUTY02000001.1, on the reverse strand, counting down.
GCCTGACTGTTTTCCAGCATCGCCTGATCGGTAGCCGTGCCGTTTTGAATCAAAACCGGCAACGGCTTTCCTGGTGCGATATTCATTTCGCCGCGGATTCTGCGTACGCCGAGAATAAATGCCATCACCCATTCAATTTCAGCAATGGCTGCCGTATCAATAAGGGATGCATCGGTCTCAGGATAGGATTGACGCATGATGGTAGGACCATTAATCCCCGCTAACGGCGCAACGCGCTGCCATATTTCCTCAGTAATAAAAGGCATGATGGGATGAGCCAACCGTAAAACGGTCTCCAGAACCGACACCAAAGTCTGCCTTGTTCCGCGTTGAACGGCTTCATTTTCAGACTGCAGCGAGATCTTGGCCAATTCCAGATACCAGTCACAATATTCGTTCCAGGTAAAATCGTAAAGTGCCTGCGCGGCCAAATCGAAGCGGTAATTATCGATCGCCTGCCGTGTAACAGCAATTTGCTGCTGTAAACGGGACATTATCCAGCGATCGACTTGAGTGTATTCACAAGGAAGACCGGATAAGCCATTATCCTGTTCTTCCGTATTCATCAACACATAACGGGCGGCATTCCAGAGTTTGTTACAGAAATTGCGATATCCTTCGGTACGCGCCAAATCAAAGCGGATATCGCGCCCGGTTGAGGCCAGAGAAGCAAACGTGAAACGCAAGGCATCGGTCCCATAAGACGGAATACCGTCTGGAAATTGTTTACGGGTAACCGTTTCTATTTTCTTGGCCAAATGCGGCTGCATCATTCCGGAAATACGCTTTTCAACCAGCGCTTCCAGATCGATACCGTCGATCAGATCGATAGGGTCCAGCACATTGCCTTTGGATTTGGACATTTTCTGCCCTTCCGCATCCCGCACCAGGCCATGTATATACACTTCCCTGAAAGGCACCTGCCCCTGAAATTTAAGGCCCATCATAATCATCCGGGCCACCCAGAAAAAGATGATATCGAAACCGGTTACCAAAACGCTGGTCGGATAATGTTTGCCCAATTCCGGTGTTTGTTCCGGCCAGCCTAATGTTGAAAATGGCCACAATGCTGATGAGAACCAGGTATCCAGCACATCCTCGTCCTGCTTTAAAGAATAATCATCCGGCAGCTTATGTTGTTCGCGTATGGCTCGCTCTGAACGGCCCACATAAATATTGCCTTTATCATCGTACCAGGCGGGAATGCGGTGTCCCCACCAGATCTGCCTTGAAATACACCAATCCTGAATATTGCGCATCCAGTCAAAATAAGTGTTTTTCCAGTTATCCGGCACAAACTTGATATCGCCGTTTTCTACCGCTTCGATAGCCGGCTTGGCAAGAGGCGCCACTTTGACATACCACTGATCAGTTAAAAACGGTTCAATCACGGCACTGGTTCGATCGCCACGCGGAACCATTAATTTATGGTCAACAATTTTTTCCAGCAAACCCTGTGCTTCCAGATCGGAGACGATTTCCCTTCTCGCCTCAAAACGATCCATCCCCATGTATTTGTGAGGGATTAAAAAATCTTCATCGCCCTTGTTATTTCTGATACACGCATCGGCTGTAAAAATATTGATCAAGCCGCCATGCGGTAATGCCTGAATAGCCGAGGTGTTTCTATGCCGCGTCCAGACTTCATAATCATTAAAATCATGCGCAGGGGTAATTTTGACGCAACCGGTACCGAATTCAGGATCCACATACTCATCGGCAATCACCGGGATTTTACGACCTGTTAACGGCAATTCGACATATTCACCCAGCAGATGTTTATAGCGCTCATCATTAGGATGAATCGCCACCGCCGCATCACCCAGAAGAGTCTCCGGTCGCGTTGTCGCAACGATCAAATACCCCGTACCATTCGATAAAGGGTAACGCATATGCCACATGGAGCCGTTTTCCTCTTCGGACAGCACTTCCAGATCGGAAACCGCCGAATGTAAAACCGGGTCCCAATTGACCAGACGTTTACCCCGGTAAATCAGGCCTTCTTCGTAGAGCCTGATAAAAACTTCACCCACCGCCTCGGACATCCCATCATCCATGGTAAACCGTTCCCTGGACCAATCCAGAGAAGAGCCCATGCGCCGTAATTGCTGAGTGATGGTACCGCCGGACTGCGCTTTCCATTCCCAAATTTTTTCGACAAACTTTTCTCTTCCGTAATCATGCCGGGTTTTATTTTCCGTATTAATCAACCGTTCAACGACCATTTGCGTAGCAATACCGGCATGATCCGTTCCGGCTTGCCATAAGGTACTGAAGCCGCGCATCCGGTGATAGCGCGTCAATGCATCCATGATCGTATCCTGAAAAGCATGGCCCATGTGCAAACTACCGGTGACATTGGGCGGCGGAATCATGATGCAATAGGATTCACCTTCTTCGCTGGGCGCAAAATGATTTTGCTCTTCCCAAATAGCGTACCAATGTTGTTCGATTGAATGCGGATCGTATGTTTTTTCCATAACTATCTGTCGCTGAATAAAATGAAATTGAGCTATTTTAACCGGAAAACAAAAGAATTAAGCAGTGGTAAATAAATGAAGGTGTTTCTTGGATGATCCCTGTTCACTCTTGAACATATGAATTAGTATTAAACACCGATATTCACTCGCCCACGTTAAAAAGGAAGCCACTATGTTCAAAATATCCACCTTGCTTGTCCTGCTGCTGCCAGTAACCGTTTTTGCTCAAAATATCGACCCTGCAAAATTCGAACAAATGAAACAACAGCTCAAAGCCATGCAATCGTGTATTCAAAAAACGGATAAAGCGGAAATGAAAAAAATCGGCCAGCAAGCCAAGGCCCTGGACGTTGAAATAAAAGCGCTTTGTTCAGGGGGAGAACGCGATGCGGCTCAACAAAAAGCCATTACGTTCGGCAAAGAAATCGCGGTCAGTCCGGCCATGGAAGAAATGAAAAAATGCGGCGAACAAGTAACGGCCATGCTGCCCTCGCTGATCTCGGAAATGAGCGATGGAGAAGAAAATCATGTGTGTGATCGTTAACTGGCATAAGGTTGATCAGAGCATTTTCTGTGTTTAACCAGCTGAAAAAGCCTCGGGCATGGCTTGAAAACCTGTTTAAACTTATGAAACTGACTGCTCAGCCAATTCCTTCAAAAGATTTGCTGTTTCCTCATTATCGGTTTGAATTTGAATAGCTTGATTAATTAGCTGAGCAAACGCCTGAGAAACCACCCCCTGTTTTAGCAATGTCACTTTCTGAACGAGCTCCTGTATTTCAAACCAGTCATGGTCGTTCATTAGGGTCTTTTCCCTATCACCTCCCAACAAACACCAGCCATCCAGATCACCGTTATAACGCTTATAAATTTCAAGTTTGTATTGTGTAATCATGATTTTGTACCAGTAAGATGCGGCTTATACTTCTATCTGATCGAAAAAACGCCTGGTTTCCAGAAGGTGGGGGTTTTTGCCATCAAAAGTAAGCCCTAAAAAACGTTGGTGAACCTTTTCAGCGACAGTTCGTCGCAATAAATCACCTAACCTGTCCTGAAGATTTTAAACGCAAGTTCATTATGTTTTCGACTAAATCCAATTGTCTTTTTACAGCCGCATAAAAACGCTGAATTGCTGTATCCTTGGCAATCAAAAATAATATCTGTTCATCCCTCCCATTTTATTCGGTGTAGGTGCTTGATTTCAAAAGACGCATGAATACGTCCCGGTAGCAGAAGCCTTTTCAATCAAGCACCTACACCCTCAATTCCAAGCGGGTGAGTAGTTATCAAAAATAAATACATGTGTGCCCCTAATAGTTGACCGACCGGACCCATTGCATGCTTAAACACTGCTCTTCTTTTCTTTTCATTTTGATTGTTTTGATCAGTTCATCGACGCTGGCGCAAAATTCCCAGCCGCTTAATTTTTATGAATTGTCACAGCAGTGGAACAATGAACTGAATCAAGTGGAAAAAGAGCTGAGCGATGCAAAATTGAGCGATGACCGCTTATCTGCCCTGCGTACCCAGCTTTTGGACCTGCAAAAGAAGTTGCAAACCACCAAAACAGACTTGTCTGAACAACAAAAAGCCTACCAAACCCAGTTAACAGAATTGGGACCACCGCCTGCAGAAGGCATCCTGAAAGAATCCAAAGCCATCGCCAGAAAAAGACAGGTACTGAATGCCTCACTTTCAGAAACCACCGGTCAGGTTAAAGAAACGGAGCTGATTCAGATAAACGCTGACAATCTGATTGAACGCTTATCGGCCATCAGGCTTAACCGCTTTACCAAAGAGATATTTTCCAGAAGCTTATCTCCGCTATCCGGTCAAGCCTGGCTTAAAGCCGGTGCTGATGCATTAGAAAAATATGAACTTCAGATCAGCAAATATCAACAGTTTCTAGCCGATGAAACCTTTATTAGCCGGCTCAAATCAAGCTTGGCCTATCTGTTTATTTCGCTGATTCCTGTCCTGATATTAATGAGCGTCATAGGCAATTGGCTACGTAAACGATACGGCAGGGTTGCAGCTCTTCCAGACCCCTCTTACCACGAAAAATTAAGAGCCGGCTTGGTTCTGGCGATCGTACGGACCCTGTATCCGATGACCATCGCCATAGGTCTGTTTATCTTGGTACAATCGGCGTCATTGACCTCCTATTTTCCTGCACCTATGGTCAAAACCGTTTTATCAGTCCTGGTCATGATCTTTTTGGTTACCGGTATCAGCCGTTCGATGTTGGCACCCGACGACCAGCATTGGCGGTTAACCCCGATCAGTACCGATAATGCTGCGTATGTTCACAAGATCATCATCGGTCTGAGTATTTTGTTCGGAGCGGATTTGATTATCGATAATTACTTTTCGCTGGAAAAAACTTCACTTGAATTTAATGTCATTCGCAAATTTTTGGCCGGCGTACTTATCAGCGGTTTTCTGTTTGCATTGGTAATCCGTAAAAACATCTGGCAACCGGACACTCAGCATAATTTTAGAAACGAACCACCGCTAAAACTGTGGCAACGCTTGAGAGTCATTATGGCCTTGCTGGTATTAGCCATTCCGGTTACCGCCCTCGCCGGTTATGTTGCGATGTCCAGATTGTTAGCCGCTCAAATTGTTCTGACGGCAGGTCTTTATATTTTATTGAGCACATTAAAAACACTGGGAATGGAATTGATTGAGGAATTACTGGATCCGGACAGTCAAACCGGCTCCAACATTCAAACCAGCCTGGACCTGGACCTGGACGGTAAAGAAATATTGGAATTCTGGGTAAAAGTAGTCTTCAGCTTTATCATGTTCTTTATCGGCATCATCGGTGCGCTGATCATCTGGGGTGTCGATAGTCAGGACATGATGGAATGGGGTTACAAAGCCTTTCTGGGATTCAAAATAGGCGATGTCACCATTTCCATCTCCAATATTTTTCTGGCTATTTTTCTATTTGCCGGCACATTGCTCCTCACCCGCGTGACTCAACGTACCCTGGAAAATCGTATTTTGCCGCGCACGCGGATTGACAAGGGCATTCAACATTCAATTCGCGCGGCATTGGGCTATGTCGGTTTTATCATGGCGTTTATGGCAGCCATCTCTACACTGGGGCTCGATTTGAGTAACCTGGCGATGATTGCAGGCGCACTGTCGGTAGGTATTGGTTTCGGTCTTCAGAATGTCGTCAATAATTTCGTTTCCGGTTTGATTCTGCTTATAGAGCGCCCGGTCAAAGTGGGTGACTGGGTGGTCGTCGGAGACCAAAAAGGGCACATCAAAAAAATAAATGTACGCGCCACGGAAATTGAAACTTCGGACCGGGCCACACTGTTTATTCCTAATTCAGAGCTGATCTCGCGGCCGCTGATGAACTGGACACACGCCAATCAAACCGGACGACTGGTGCTTCCTGTTCAGATTGCCTATGGAACGGACACTCAAAAAGTGAAAGCGATTTTGCTAAAAACGGCATCCAAGCACCCTGAAATTCAGAAATACCCCGAACCGAATGTACTCTTTAGAGGTTATGGCGAAAGCGCGTTAAATTTGGAACTCCGGGCATTCTTGTTTGACGTGGAAAAAGTCAATTTTGTCATGAGTGACCTTTTTTTTGAAATAGATGATCTTTTCCGGCAAGAAGGCATTGAAATCCCATACCCTCAGCGCGATATTCAACTGAAAGATTCCGATAAATTTTTACAGGCATTGGCCGCTGCGATCAGCGATAACAAGCATCACTGATTACACCTGTTAAAATTAAGTGAAGCCGGAAATATATAGTAAAGATTTACCCAATCAACCACTCAAAAATGATCAGTAAACCCATCATGAAATATATTTTTCTTTCGTTGTGCTTGCTGCTTTCCATCCCGGCATTTCCCGTAATTGCCGAAGAAAGCATTGAAATGGAATTTGAAGAATTACCCGATACTGTCAAAAAAACGGTACTCGAACGCCTTTCTCCGGAAGATATCCGGAAAATTGAAGAAGTACTGGTAAACAACTATCTCAAATACAAAATAGAGAGTACTAAAACAGTAGGGCCTGATGAATATATCGATATCGATTTGACCGTGGATAGCCGAGGCAAAGTGATACATGAGGACATTTTCAAGACCAGCGGCGATTTATCGACCAGCTTTCCGGATTCGGATGAGCTTGACGAAGAATCTGAAAAACCGGATCCAGCTGTTGATTCTACGCCAGAGCAAGACCAAGACCAACCCTGACTGCAATCACTGGAATAGAAGCTTTAAGCAAAAAAAAGGCGCCCTGCCTAAGTAATCACTTAAACAGGACGCCAAGCCCCAAAGACATTCGCCTTAAATCAAATTGTTAACAAATTTAATATAGTCTAAGCAATGCTTATGCCAGAATCATCCTAAACCTGATAATCCCCTTCTCCTTTCTTTAACAGCCCGCCATTCGCCACGTATTGATATCTCAAAGGAAGAATGACAGCAAAGTATGGTCATGGATATAGGCCAAATCGCACCAAACCGGGGAAAAACAACCCCGATTCGCACCAGAACTAAACAACACACAGGGGCTTGGATCAAACAGTGTGATTTAAAAATGTCTCAAAGAGATAAAACAGGGGGAGATTCAAGAGTGACAAGCCGAAACCTGTCACTTCAGAGGTATGTAATTTTAAACTTTTCAGAGGAGCAACCAAACAAAGGTGATGCACCGTGTAGGTTGCGGTTGGCAATAACCAACCCAACATTTCAAGATCATGGCGTTAATTGTTGGGCTGCAAAAAGCATGCTGCCAAACCTACACTGAATAATTACAAATAAAATCTTATTCAGCCGTAACCAGGCCTTTCAAACTGGCAAAATAAGCCGATAAATCCGTTAAATCATTATCGGATAAATCTTTTACCATTGACTGCATCAACGCATTATTGCGTTTACCGCTTTGGTATTCCTTCATCGCCTTGACCAAATAGTTACCATATTGGCCCGCTAAGCGGGGAATTGCAGGACCGGCATCGGGTCCTTCAGCATGACAACCCAAACACGTTTGGGCCAGTTCCTTGCCTTTGACTGCGTCGCCATCAGCCGGACTGGCGCTAGGACTGGCTTTTGAGGCCTCAAGATAGGCTGCAATGTTTTCTATGGTTTTATCCGTCAGGCCATTAGCATTAGCTTTCATAGTACCGTGTGGACGCTTCTGTTCCTTATAGGCTTGTAAAGCAGAAGCAATATAAGCGGCGCGTTGACCGCCCACTTTAGGCACATAAAAGGTAGGATAAGCGTTGCTGTATCCCGGTGAACTGTGACAGCCACGGCAAGTATCAAACGCCACTTTTCCTTCTTCAAGGTTTACCGCTGCCTGTGCAGTCATTTGAATGCCTGAGAGCGCCAAAACGCCGAAAGCCAATCCGAATATTGATTTTTTCATTGTTAAGCTAATCCTGTATCAAAGAGAAATTTTTCGTTATCTTACTAAAAGACGCCGTTTATTGATAGCCGGCGTCACTTCTCATTCAGGGCAAATTCCTCCTGACAGCAACATAAATGAAGACGTCAAGTACCCAGGAAGGGTTCAATGCGGTTAGGGATAAGCACGTTGAGCAGTTTAAACAAAGTCGAACGATTTTTCAGTTTGAAAAGAGTAATTAAGGATTTTTTCAAAAACCCTGTGCCTGAAAATCCGATATGAACGTTGGCAAATGCAACAATAAAACCGACTTGATAAACTGACTAGTCCCCCCTGCGCGAATAACTTTCCAATTGCAGCGCTGCATTTTGTCTGAACGAGGCATTGCTCAGCCGCACCCAAAGATTGGTTACAAAGTAACCGTAAGGCATTTTTGGGCCTTGGTCGTAATACACCAGATCCTGAAATTGCACGGTCGCATTCTGATGATGGCAAATGTGACACGGCAAGCCTAACAACAGCAGATTAGAAAACCAGCTATCACTGACCCAGGCAATCGCATCATGTGATTCTTCTTCGGTTAATCCCCAATGCTGAAAGTAGTTGACGGCCTCCAGCATCCGAATTGCCGAGTAAGCCTGATACAAAAACATTGCTGCGCACAAAAGGCCAAACTCAGCATAGATGAATCCAACGACTGCCAATTCGATTAACAGGCCTTGCAATACCGTGTTTGAAACCGTATTACGTAAAAACCCCCGGCTATTTTTATCCAGCCTTCGCTTTTCGCAGCGCCAGGCGTAGAGAAAGTGCTCTTTGGCAACACGGCGCCAGTAAGTTTTGAAACTCTCATGACGTTGCGCCGTAGTGATATCGTGCGGCGTTCCGATATGACTGTGATGCCCGCGTTTGTGCGCAACCGCAAAATGATCATAACAAACACTCATCAGCAACAGGCGACCTAGCAAGCGCTGCACGGGGCGGCCCCGATGAATCAGCTCATGGGCAACAATAATGCCGGAGCAGCAAGAGGATGTTCCTACCAGAAAGCGGACGACCAACAGGTTGATGAGACTGCTCACGATGTCCTGGGGTGTAAGCCAGGCTAGCTCGCTGACAAATTTGATCATCACGGCAATGTTTATAAACTGAAGTAAAGCCAGTCCGTAAAGCAGGCCATTATAAAACCCTTGCGGACTGTTTTTTACAGACAGGGTTTTCATTGACGGACTTAACCAATCAACAGCCAATACCAACCAGAAAGGCAACGTCCACAGCAACGCGTCTGTAACAGCGTGCGGTCCTGAATTAAGAAAAAGCAGCGATGTGATGGGAAATATAAGGCTCAATAAACTGCTGAGTCGTGAAGTCATGATGTCAGGGAACCTAGCGAGACAAACTTGGGATTGAGAAAGGTTGCCGGGGCAGTTTCATACTCAGATATCGGATGACTAACGCCCATTTAAACCAGCGGGTTACGGTGTTTAAGGAAGCATATCCTGCCGAAATCCGCCGCCAATGCTTTTGCTGGGTTCGCTGATCAGATCCGGCACCGATGTCATCCAGATAAGCATGAATGGCTTCTTTAGCGATTGCCGCGTGACCGGTATCGGTGTTATCAATAGTGACATGCAACTTTATAATCGCCGGGTCAATTCCCCAAAATTGCAGCTCATCGGCCAAACGCAAATAGGTCTTGCCCAATCCGCTGAGTTCAATCGCCAAATTAAGGCCCAGCAACTCGGGCAAAAATTCAGCCGGAAAAAATCCAAGTGACATCATGAATACGGGTAAATCAAAGGCACTGTCAATAAAACCGGGGTGCTTACTGAACGCCTTGCTTTGCACCGGGGGCAGTTGAATATCCAGACTTTTCAACAACCGGTCATATATATAAGGATGGTTCTGATGCCTGATGCCCGCCCCTATCTCATCGTAAAAAATAAGCTGCAGCTTTTCGCCTATGGATTTGAACGGTAAAAAATCCAGTTGCCCGCTTTGCTGTAGCCAGCAACCGTCGGTCAAAATCGCCGGCGCAAATTGTTCAATACCAAAGACATAGGCCTCCCGGGATAATCGGGGTTTCTGGGTCAATGGCCGGTATGCGGACATCTCTTGCCGGTAAAAAGATTCAAACCACGAGTCGAATGCTGCTTGTGAATAGGCGTTAAGTATTGGCTTATGCCAGCGTCCCGCGCTGATCACTAGCTGCCGGGCCTTCTGTTTGGCGATAGGCAAGCTATCCGGGTATTGCTCGATATTGACTAACCGATAAAACAATTCACGGTTGGTAAGCGACCCGGAAACGTTAAGAGTTTGTTTACTAAACTTGCGGTTTTCAGCAGCGGGTAATTCTTGACTAACCGGCACAACGTCAAGCGGCTTATCCATCAGCCAGGCTTTTAATATGGCTGTTTCGTCAGCCGTCATGACGCCAAACATCGGACCTTCAAACGAAAACAGTTTCAGCAGTTCACTGCGACCTGGATCATCGGAGTTGTAATAGCGTGATGCTTTGACCGCATTTAAAAATCCGTCTGCGTCAAAAGGCGATTCAGCAAACCAGTGATCCAACGGCTTTCCACCCAATTGAATCCGGCCATGATGACCTTGTGCCGCGTTCGCTTTTCGGCTCAATAAAACCCTCAATGCGTCTTGTACGGAACCATTGGCAAGCCTTTGCAACTGACTGACCTTACTTAATTTTTCCGCTGAATCAATAGATAGGTAATAACCGCACTGGATTCTTCGCCAGACCTGCATCTGCTGTTCATCATGGCCGGTCAAAAGATCGAGGTAACCCGAGATGCAGTTGAGTAAAGGGGTAACCTGCATCTGGAGCCGATTTCGACGATACGAAAAATAATAGCTGCCCTGCTCGGCTGAAAACGCGGCCACTTGTTCTTCCATACCCGTAATTCGCTGGCAATAGGCCAGGCTGAAGCCCAGAATTTCCGGTAAAAAGGTGCGGGGAAAGTATGAAAAGGCCAACTGCAGGGATGCCAGCGAGAACGCTTCAACGGGAATTTCGGGGTTTTGAGAAAAACTGCGTGAATAGATCGCAGACAAGTTCACGGATTGATTCAGTAACAAGGACTGATAAAGCTTTTCGAAAGGCTGTTCAGCCGATCCCGTGCCTTGTAATGACAGATAAATGTGGGTCAAACCTGCCGCCAATTCGGTTTGACAGCTTGCTACCTGAGAGATTGACTTGAGCCAGCAAGGTTCAGTCAGCATGACCGGAGCAGCGTGCATAAGCGCCAGCTTAAAGCACGCCGTATCTAAAATGGGCGTCATTTGAGCAGACGCTATTCCGGGGGCTTGACCTGCGGTCCATTCCGTCAAATTATCAGCCCCCTTCCATGGCATCAGATAGGACTCATACTGCTTTTCAACCCTGCGTAATTGCGTGACCAAAAAGCATTTGCTATCCGGCAGCCAATCATAATGGCTACCGATAGTGATCAAGGCATGAAATAAATCTCTTGAATTGATGTCAGACTCACCCGCTTTATCCCGTTCAAGCCACGTGTCATTCGGCAAAGGATAAAAGGGATGCTCAGTGGTTACGGTCATGAGGTTTGGTGATTAAATAATCATCAATGACTAAAGCATCCAGCCCCGTCGTTAAAAATACCGAAACAGCATCCTCAAGACTGTGTATTAAGGGTTTGCCCATTACATTAAAACTGGTGTTAAGCAGCACAGGCACGCCGGTAAGCGCATGAAAATGACTGATTAAGCGGTAAAAACGCGGATTCCACTGTTCTTTAACAGTTTGCAGACGCCCGGTCCCATCAACATGAACAGTTGCCGCAATACATTCGCGCATGGCCGGTTTTATGGTCAGAGTTTTATCCATGTAAGGTGATTCTTGATAATTTTCAAAATACTCATGACCGTATTCATGCAGCACCGAGGGTGCAAAAGGGCGAAAATATTCACGGAATTTGATGTGCTGATTAATGGTGTCTTTCATGCCTGAGCCTCTGGGATCGGCCAGAATTGAACGATTGCCCAAGGATCTCGGCCCAAATTCGGCCCTGTCCTGAACCCAGCCTACGATGGCACCGGATGCCAGCAATTGAGCTGTTTCTTCACAAAGCGTATCAGGTAAGTGCCGAATATCAAGCGATCGGTTGTACTGAATTAGCCGGTTGATGGCTTCGTTGCTGATTCTCGAACCCAGATAAGGGGTCAACAACTGGGGCGGCTTTGCCGATTTTGCCGGTGTGCGGTGGTAAGCCAGCCAAGCCGCACCCAAGGCGGTGCCGTCATCGGCCGGGGCCGATGGAATATGCGCCTGCTTAAAACCGGTTCGTTCTGCAATCTGTCCGTTATAAGATGAATTGAGGGCACAGCCGCCGGCCAAAACCAGATTGTCTTCGCCGGTCACTGCCTTCAAATGTTTCAAAATTTGCGTCATCAGTTCAGCAAAAAAATACTGGCCGGTAAACGCCAGATCGGCCGCCTTCTTTAATACATCTTCCTCTTTTTGCTGATAGGCATTCAAGGCCTCCAGCAGGTCAAAAAAGTGTTGCGGCTGCACGGCAAAATCTAAACCATCAACCGCCAGCGTATCTTTCAACAAGTCATAGAGTTTTTGATCCAGTTTGCCGTAAGCGGCAAGACCCATGACTTTCCATTCCTCGCCTTTCAGCCAGTCAAATCCGCACAGCTCGGTGATTTTCATGTAAAAGAACCCCAGACTGCCGACACCCCGCGTTTCATGGATGCAATCCAATTTACCATGATGGTAACGGTAAAAAGCCATGGAACCGTTCTCACCATAAGAATCGATAACAGCACAAGCAGCGTTGCTGAAAGGACTGCTGTAAGAAGCCATCGCGGCATGCGTCAAATGATGATCGAAATCCAGAAAGGAAACCGGGCACTCGGGGTGAAATTCCTTCAAGCGTCTGACCAGATTCAGTCCTGTTTTAAGGTAGCTGCTGTGCTGACAAGCGATCATGTGATGCAGCTTGTAGTTTTCCAAAGGAGAACGGAGTTTTTTCAGGTCTTTTTTAAGCAGCCCTTTTGCCGTCAACAGCCCTAAACCACTGATCAGCCGCTCATAATGCGGTCTTTTTTTGCGCCAGTTGGTCGCAATTACAAATTCGCAGGGGTAACTGCAATAGCTGTCCAGCACATCGGTTATCCAGTTCAACTGATCCGGCTCACAATTGATCGCTCTTTTACTCTGAAGATAACGCTCGGTAGCCTCGGCAAACAAAACTTCGCCGTTGTCGTCAACAATTGCCAGACCAGGATCATGATAGGTCACGGAAAGACCAATGTAGTATTTTTTCATAGCGGAACGAATAGGAATTAAAGTGCACCAATTATGGGCGCCTTGGTTCCTCTCTGTAAACCTGATAGGTTAAAGATGGGTGCAAAATATCGCCCCGAATGAATCGTTAAGGCAATTTTTTGATGTTTAGAGGAAAAAGCCGGCCATTCCTGCACTTCCCAGTTTGATGATTCAGAGGGAGAGGAGAAAGCTTTGCGGGGATGCGATAACAGGGATGCTGTCTCAAGCCCCTCAGGGATGGTTTTACGGCACTCCTCGCAAGGCTTACGGCCAGAATATCGAAGCTTTGTTGGATGCAGTCCTGACACTGAAAAAGAATGAAACAATCTGAATCAATCGGCCGTTAAATGCTTTAATTGAGCTCCCACCTCTTTGGCTGCACGTTCACAGGCTACAGCGGAACGCTCTACACGTCTTCTCAGAAGATAACCTATCGAGGCCCCGTCCATCTCTTTAGTTGCATACTCATTGAGTGGATCACAGATGGCATGCATGTTTTGTTCGGCTTGCTGGAGAGCATCATATTCATCAGAGTCATCAACGCCGCCCAGCATCATGACTTCAGTCGTCAACTGATTCTGTAATCGGAAAACGTCCTCTACATAACGGGTAAATTCTTCTCGTGACTGACTGTATTCACCGTACTTACCGGTCAATACCCCCTGACAGCTGCACAACAAAAGCGGCATACAAAACAAAACACGAACAGCAAACATCGTTTTTCGTTCTTTCATCAAAATACCATCATTTAAAATCAGTAACTCGTTTATAACTGTTATAGATAGCGGCGGGTCATAATCTGCTGCTATGCAAATCAGGATAAAACCCCGTATGGAGCAGATAAAAAGGATTATTATCACTCCAGATTCTTAAAAAAGTATACTCACTCTTGTAAACTTTACATTTTTTAAATACAGATTTTTTAACCTTTATTACCCTGCCATTGAAATGAGTTAAATCAGTATCCGGCATCGGTATTTATGACAAAAGAGAGTTCATTCCAGGTGGATTTTGATGAATTGACTAAATGAGTTGTAAAATTGCCTTTACTTTTTATATTGCCAACCTTAATCAGAAAGCATTATAAAATGCGCCAGCCCAAAAAACTTTATTGGTAGATCATTTATCCCCGGTATTCCGTATCATGCTGCCGGTTAAGATGAGGAAATTTTCGACTATGCTGACTCAGATTCGTTCTGAGATTTTAATGATGCCTTAATCCTGGCCCAAAGTATGTAAAATCAGCCTCTTAAATACGATGCCTACGTCCCATTAATTAACTGTGAGTTCAGTCTGATGACAAAAAAAACACTTAGCAAACACTTGGCCGGGATTGAAAAACAATTTGCACAGGACAATCCTGCATTGCGTGAAGCGGTTAAGGTGCTTCAAGAACTGGATCAGATCGAGTATGACCTTGGCTTAATTGATGACGAAGACACCACTGCCACCAAGACAACCTGGTGGCCGATTATCAGTATCATTGGCGGAAACACCCAGGCGGCGTCCCGCTTCATCCAGGAATATATTGATATTCATCAAGCCAGGATGGGCGCTCAAACAACTCGCCACAAATTTGCAGTCATGCAATATTGCACCCCCAATAATGATGTCATTCTTCCCGGTACCGCACTGGATGCCGATCACCGCCTGCCTTTTCACTCGATAAGCAAAGAGATTGACCGCGCAAGTCCAGGCAGCAGCCAACAAATCAACGCCTTTATTGAATTAAAAACAATTAGCAATGACCGGCTCAAAGATAAATTATTTATTCAGCTGCCCCATTTGACTGAAAACACCGTTCCAAAACCGGTTTTCAACTTATTGGCGAAACACACCATCGACATCTCCGATCTGGTGCTGGTCTTTGCCGATTCGTTTAATGTCGAGCCTGAAGCGATTGAAGAAATAATCCGGACAATTGTTGAACAGCAAGATTCCAACAAGTTTGTCTACATTATCGACCAGCCGCCTTCTAACAAGCTGGACGTGAGCCCTTGGCAAAGAAAGCTTGATGATCTCGGAATAAAAACCACTGATTTTATAGGACTGTCGAGTCAAATCAGCCTGTTTGATCCCGTCAATGCTCCCTCTATCAGCATTTTAAATCAACGCATCAATAAGATAGGCCTCTACCGCAACTACCGGATCATGAACACTCTGGAAAAAAACATCCGCGATATCACGGAAGTATTCATACCGGAAATTGTAGAAGCTACAGTGCTATGGAAAGAGCGGTCCACATTTTCAAGTCTGCTCATCTTAGGTTTTATAGCCACCTTAATGCTTTTCGCCGAAATCCAGATTGGCTTTTTTGCCATGCTTTTTGATCCTATCATCGGACCTCTTTTTCTGGTCGCACTAACCGGCTTCATGATCCCCGTCCATATAGGCATAAGCAAGCTGCAAGCCAAGCTGATCATTGGTCGTCTTAATGACCGGCAAAAAGAGCTGAATATCATGGAAAATTTATCGGGCGTTTTTGAAAAAAGCCTGACCTCAATGCGTATGTTGTTACCTTCAACGACACCCGTCGGCTGGAATAAGGAAATGAAAGCCCGGCTTAACAAATTAACTGTTTTGAGCAGAGAATTGGTACTGTCGATGAACGATCGTGTCCAAGTTTATGGGAATGAAAGCCCGTCACCCGCCACACCAAGCGTAAACTCGTTCATACCCAGCGAAACGCCGGCAGCAGTCTCACCACCGCCACCTTCACCAGTAATTTCTCCTACACCTTCAGTTACACCTGCACCTGAGCCAGCGCCAGCAGCTTCTGTAACACCGACCACTTCACGATCACGCCTGTTTCCAATCCGCCCTCCGGAAAACAACACTGACAATACGCCCCGTTAAGGATAGGGACGAAATAACTTCCCGATTATTAAGTTTCTTGAAGAGGCAAATGTATTCGCCTCTTCAGATAAATTCGTGAACTTAGAGCGGGTCAAAATCAGAGTATTTAACTGTTCCAACCGGCTTGTGTAAATTATGGAAAATTTAAAACTTTACGCTCAACTCTGTCTATTCAGGAATAATCCTCTTGAATTACCTCGTTCGGTCAGTTTTTTCCAAAAAAATCTTTATTTCTACATATTAATAGAGCTTTTTATTCAAGCCAATGTGACAGACCCGTTTGAGGCAATGATCGGAGTCGCCATAGAAACTGTGCTGACTTTGCTTTTTGTTGCCGGCCTTCTTCGCTATAAAAAAGCAATGCCTGGATTTATTGCGGCGGCCAGCAGTTTTTTGCTTTGTGAAAACATAGTGGCATCATTTGGCTTGCCGGTTGTCGTATGGCTCACATCAACAGACGATTTATTGAGCTACTACCTGATGTTCGTACTGATCATTTGGGATATAGCCATTATTACTTATCTGATTAAACGGATTTTAATCGTCGATATTTTATTTTCGTTATTGCTGGCAAGCGGCTACTTTCTGGTGACTTATGTGGGCTCTTATCTATTAATGTTAATTATCTGACCGTCCGGATAAGCGATAATGTATTTATTTAGGGGGTCTAACAACGGCTTTTAGGTTTGAACTCAATGTTACACTCGCCTAACTTGATGAGTTCAAGCATCAAAAACATAACCATCGCACTGCTATAACCCCCATCCTCAACGAGATCCTTAATGCCATTTTCCAGCTTCGGCTTGTCAGAAGACTTATTACAAGCCATCAATGATGCAGGCTACACAACACCTACTCCGGTTCAGATTCAGGCCATCCCCGCCATTTTAAAAGGTCGCGATTTACTTGCCGCCGCGCAAACCGGCACGGGCAAAACTGCCGGGTTTATACTGCCCATTTTGCAGCGCATGGCGCAAACAACGTTTAGCCGTAATCGCCCTTTACGCGCGTTAATTTTAACGCCGACACGGGAACTAGCCGCACAAGTGGGCGAATCGGTCAAGAAATACGGTGCGCATCAAAATCCGCGTTTAAAATCTGAAGTGGTTTTTGGAGGAGTAAAAATCAATCCTCAAATGATGCGTTTACGCGGAGGCGTCGATCTATTGACCGCCACCCCTGGGCGATTATTGGATTTAGTCAATCAAAATGCGGTCAGGCTCAATAAAGTTGAAATTTTGGTATTGGATGAAGCCGATAAAATGCTGGATATGGGTTTTATCAAAGATATCGATAAACTATTAGCGTTCCTGCCTAAAAAACGTCAAAACCTGCTGTTTTCAGCCACTTTTTCCAGCGATATCAAAAAACTCACCCGTGATTTACTGGTTAACCCGGTAAAAATCAATGTCGACCCTGAAAACATAGCGGCCGAAACAATCGATCAACTTGTTTATACCGTGAATAAAACCTCAAAAACGGCCTTGTTGACACATTTGATTAAAACCAATAACTGGCAGCAAGTGCTGGTATTTACCAGCTCCAAGCATGGCGCAAACAGACTCACAGAAAAACTTAACGCCGCACGGATAAAAGCCGCTGCGATTCACGGCAACAAAAGTCAGGGTGCCCGAACCAGCGCGCTGGCCGGTTTTAAATCCGGAGAAATACGGGTATTGGTAGCAACCGATGTTGCCACCAGAGGCATAGATATAGCCCAGTTGCCCCATGTGGTCAATTTCGAATTACCCCGCTCGTCCAGTGATTATGTCCACCGAATTGGCAGAACAGGCCGGGCAGGACAAAACGGCCAAGCGGTTTCTCTGATTTCAGAGGACGAATATCCAGCGTTGCTGTTGGTTGAAAAGCTGATCGGCATCAAAATACCCCGCGAGCAAATAAGCGGCTTTGAAGCTAAGTAAAACCTTACCATTAAGACCATGAAAAGCACGAACAAATGGATTACGATTTCCTTGTTGCGGTTGATCAAAAGTCCATGGCACTGGATACCCGCACCCAGGCGGACATGAGCTCAGTTATCAGACCACGACACTCTGTGCCAAAAAGCCTTCCACACTCAGGTACGCCAGGGATGGGAAGGTAGATCCGCCATGCCAATTACATCCACACCGGCTTTTGCAACGCGATGATCGTTTTCTACCGAACTGCCGCTGACGCCAATGGCACCTATTAACACACCGTCTTTATCGACAATAGGCACGCCGCCGGGAAAGGTAATCAAGCCCTGATTGGAATGTTCAATGCCGTAAAGCGGTCCGCCCGGCTGCGATAGCTGGCCGATTTGTCCTGTGTTCATACCGAAGAAAACCGCCGTCTTGGCTTTTTTGATGGCAATATCGATACTGCCGACCCAGGCCCCGTTCATTCGGGTGAATGCTTTTAAATCAGCGCCGGAATCGACAACGGCTATACACATTTGTGTACCGATTTTTGTTGATTCGGCAATTGCGGCGGCAATTGCCATTTTAGCTTGTTCGTAAGTAACATGCATGATCTAACTTCCTTTTTGATGGTAATAAAATAAGGTAGTGTTGCGGCAGCGCCGGTCTTATAGTCAGGAGTGCATTATTCGCCAGGTTTAGTCAGCATCTTGCGCACATCGCCCAAATGCATTTCCTCTTGAGCAATCATACGTCGCGCATATTCCTCAAGCAGAACGTTATGACCATTAACCAGTTCCAGTAAATTATTATATTCAGCTAAAGCCAGCGCCTCATGCTCGAGTGATTCCGTCAGAATGGTGCCGATGTCATGGCGATGAGTTTCCAGCAGAGCACCGATACCCAGTGACGGGTGGCCGCCCAAATGAGTAATCAATTCGCCCGCTTCATTGGCATGGGTCAGCGATTCAGTAGCCTGGCTGCGCATCCATGAAACAATCGGGATGCGATTATAACCAACAATCATTAACGCATAGTGTGTGTAACGAACAACGCCTGCCAATTCTGCTTCCAGAATTTTGTTCAGTACTTTGATCACGGCATTATTATCGATTCCGGTGCTAGTCATTAAAGTTTCTCCTGAAGTATGAATAGATAGCCTTCGACTATAACCGGTTTATCTCCTCATGCCAATAAACCCTTTGTTTATTGGCATGAAAAGCTTTTCCCTGTCTATTTTATTCAACAAAACGATGCCTGATCCATTAATAATACTCATAAAAAAATCAATTTTTCCGTTGATTGTAAACAGTAAAAATAACGAGTATAACCAATCTCCATAAAGGCCAATTTGGGCTATTTCTATCTGATCGAAATATGTCTGGTTTTTTGAAGGTGCAGGGGGTGTTTGGCGTGGGCGTGGGCAGCATTGAAAGCCGTAAAGGCCTCATTTGCTTTAAAAACCTTTTCCTCAGTCAATCATCAGTTTAGGAAATAGCTTAAGTCTCTGGCTTAAGAAATCAAGTCCTGACAGGAGACTTTAAAATGTCTATAGAAACAGAATTACAAAACACAATTACCGAGTTGGCCGTTACGGGTAAAGGAATACTGGCGGCCGATGAAAGTGCCCCCACCATTATCAAACGCTTTAAAGCGATCAATGTGGAATCAACCGAAGCCAACCGTTGCGCTTATCGCTCTTTATTGCTGACCACCCCCGGTTTAGGTGAATTCATTAGCGGGGTGATCCTGTTTGAGGAAACCCTGGGACAAACGACCGATGACGGCAAAAGTTTGCCGGAAGTCGCCGCAGCACAGGGCATAGTCCCCGGCATAAAAGTTGATAAGGGCACCACGCCGCTGATCAATGCGCCGGGCGATCAAGTTACGCAAGGCTTGGACGGATTGGCCGACCGCCTGGCAGGTTATAAAACCCAAGGCGCTCGATTTGCCAAATGGCGTGAAGTCTATTCCATCAGCCCGGATAATCCGACCCAGGCAGGCATAGACACTAATGCAGAAGTCCTGGCTCGCTATGCGGCTATTTGCCAGTCATTGGGGATTGTACCTATCGTCGAACCGGAAGTGTTGCTGGATGGCAGTCACTCAATCGATCGCTGCATGGAAGTCATCGAAATTGTTCAACATGCAGTATTTCATGCTTTACATAGACACCATGTCGAACTGGAATATATTCTGCTCAAGCCCAGCATGGTTGTACCGGGCAAAGATTCAGGCTATCGGGCCAGCCCTGACGAAATTGCAGAAAAAACGCTGATTGAACTGCGCCGTTCAGTCCCTGCGGCTGTTCCGAGCATTAACTTTCTTTCCGGAGGCCAGACATCGGAAGAGGCCACAGCCAACCTAAACGCGATGAATGCAATCGCCGGGAATGCGCCCTGGCATTTAAGCTTTTCATACGGCAGGGCACTGCAGCAACCGGTACTTGAAGCCTGGCAAGGCAAACAGGAAAACGCAGAGGTAGCGCAAAAGGCACTTTATAAACGAGCAAAACTCAACGGCGCAGCCCGTTACGGCAAATATACAGCGGATATGGAACAGGACTAAGCGCTGGCCTCCACACCTTAGCTCCAGACTTAACGAGAAACTTCAAAATGCCCGGCTGTTTCAATAAGACTTTAATACCCGCTATCCAACCGAAAAACCCCCGCTGGTTGAAGGCGGTATATTCTCAAGTTTATTTGAAGACGCCACTTCGTTTGAAATTTCAGAAACACCGATCGAGTTGGACTGCGCTAGCGTATTAGTCTCATTTTCCTATGCGGACCCACGACCCGTCACTAGGACTGAAAATTGGTCCTACCAATATAAGCTCTTCAAGATGAAGAATGGATTGAATTGTCTTAGCGACAATGTTGAGTATCTGGGACAATGCAATTTTGCACATAAAGAAAGGCTCAGCGAGTCCTTGAAGCCGAATACAAACGACCAATAAACAGCCCCCCTATCAGACTGATTGTCGATTATGGGGCAGCAATCATTGTAGGTGTTTACCCTGATATATTGATTGCCTGATTTGATCTTTAATAACGGCGGTGCTCAGTCAATGTTTCTATGACGGTCTTGTAAATGGTCTTAAATCACCCTCTTTGTACAGTCCCCCATTTTAATTTTCCGCTATCGATTCGCTGACTAAGTCTTAATCAAAGTATTTTTAAGGTTTTCGTCAAAATTTTTAAACTTACCCACTCATGAATCGATCATGAGAAAACAATGGCGAACCCTGCCCCTATTTTAAGCTGAATAACTTTTAAAAGATTGAACACTCACAATGGAGCATCTCATGAATTCCAATGAAAAAGATAACAAGAAAAGTTCAGAATTATCAGCCCCTTCAACAACCGGCAATCTGATTTCATTTGACGATTTCGACAATTTTTTTGAAGACTTTCTGTCACGCAGATGGCCCAGACTTTCAGACTGGAATATGCCTGCCATGGGATTGGAGAAAGGTTTTCCAAAAGTAGATATTATCGATCATGACAATAAAATAGAAGTCCAGGCGGCTTTACCCGGCGTAAAAAAAGAAGACCTGGAAGTTACTTTTAGTGATCAGGCCATCACGATACGCACTTCCACAAAAGAAGAAAAAAAGGAAGAAGGGAAATATTTCCGCAAAGAAATAACCCGGGGTGAATATCAGCGCACGCTATCGTTACCCGGCACCGTTGATTATGACAATGCCAAAGCGTCTTTTAAGGACGGTATATTAAAAGTCATGATTCCAAAAACAGAAAAGGGCAAACGTAAGAGCATCCATATCGAATAAAAGTTGCAGGGCCAGAGCATGACAAGGATACTGCCAGTCATGTTACCGAATGATAGTCAGCTCTGGCCCTTGTCATCGGAAAGCCTTGATTACTCAATCCAACAACCCCCGGTTGGAAGCCGCAAAGCTCATGCACACCTGCAATTTCGACATTGCCTTCATGATAAAGAAATGCAGCCAATTAACACGGTTACTTCAGACAGGCTCTGATTGAAGACACGCAACCCGTCGTCATCGCAGCAATTACCAGTTTGATGACAAAAAGTGGCGTCGTAAGCTCTGCGGGGATGTTGGCAGCAGGGATACTGCCGCCAAGCCCCCCATGGATGGGTTTACGGCGTTCCTCGCAAGGCTTACGCCAACCCTCAAAACGGCATTAAAAGTTCAAACTGGAAATTGCTGTCATCATCGGGCGTTCTAGCAGAACGCATTTTGATGCGCTAATATAGCTTCTTTAAAGATTCAGAAAACTTCAGTTCCCCCGTTAACGCTCATAATCACTGGAAAATGCTTGTGGCACGATCAAAACCTATGAATGCGGCTGTTCTGCTATTGCTAATGCCGTTGTTAACCGGCTGCGTATCATCGGCATTGCATGATATGTCCGATTCATTTGCTGGCGCTATTCTCGACCAGGAAGACGTCGCCATTGTACGCGAAGGATTACCCGCCTATTTGTTAATGACGGACGGCTTGATTGAAAGTAATCCGGATAATGCGGGCCTGCTGGTCTCGGGAGCAAAACTCTATGCTTTTTATGCTTCAAACTTGGTCAGTGACAACATCCGTTCGCGCAAGCTGACTGAAAAAGCCCGCAGCTACGCTCAACGAGCACTGTGTTTAAAACAAGCCGCACAGTGCAAAATCGACACGCTGGCTTATGATGATTTCAAGCCTGCTCTGGATAATTTCAATCAGAACGCGACGAACGAATTGTACACGTATGGACTGACTTGGTCTGCCTGGCTGCAAGCGCACAGCAGAGACTGGAATGCCATTGCCGACCGTCCAAAAATCGAAGCCTTGTTTGAAAGAATCATCGAACTGGATGAACATTTTGATTCGGGCCGCGCCCATTATTATCTAGGCCTGCTCCGGTCACTACTGTCACCGGCATTAGGCGGAAAACCGGAACTCGCAAAAACCCACTTCGAACGGGCTATTGAGCTATCGCAAGGCAAAGACCTGGCTGTCAAAGTGGCGCTGGCGCGTAATTATGCGCGCATGATTTTCGACCGCACGTTGCACGACAACTTATTACATGAAGTCCTGCTGGCAGACCCCAAGGCTTCAGGACTGACCCTTTCCAATACGATGGCTCAACAGGAAGCTCAACACTTATTGGACGAATCTTCCAGCTATTTTCAAGAGTAAATTATGCACAGATTAACGGCAGCCGTTTTTGGGGTGTTTCTGACCCTTTTCTCACAAAATGCTTTCACAATTACGCTGAAGATAGCCACCGCATCGCCTGATGGCACCGTGTGGATGGAAAAAATGCGTCAGGCGGCAGAGGTCATTAAACAAAGGACTTCCGGACGCGTGATATTTCGTTTTTATCCGGGCGGCATCATGGGTAACGATGCCAGTGTTATGCGTAAAATCAGCGTCAATCAGCTTCAAGGCGGCATCATTCCAGGCGGAGGATTGAAAGACATTTATCCGGATTCGCAAATCTACAGCCTGCCGTTGATCTTCCGCAATTACAACGAAGTCGATTATGTCCGCTCCCACATGGATGATTTCATTATCAAAGGCCTGGAAAATAACGGCTTTGTCAGTTTTGGATTGAGCGAAGGCGGCTTTGCCTATCTGATGGCTAACAAGCCGGTGGCGAAAGTAGACGATCTGAAGGGCCAGAAAATCTGGATTCCGGAAGGGGATTACATCAGCCGAAGCGCATTCCAGTCTATTGGCCTTTCGCCTATCTCTTTGCCGCTGACCGATGTGCTGACCAGCCTGCAAACCGGACTGATCAATACTGTGGCGGCCTCACCGATGGGGGCCATCGCGTTGCAATGGCACAGCCGCATCAAATATGTCACCGACGAGCCGCTGGCATATTTTTATGGAACCATGATCGTCCAGGCAAAAGCCTTTGCGGAACTAAGTCCTGAAGATCAACAAAGTGTCCGAGAAGTCATCGGTGCGGTTTATAAAGATCTTGATCGCATCAATCGCCGTGACAATAACGAGGCGCTGGACGTTTTGCGTAATCAAGGCATCCAATTCGTTCCGACAGATAAAAACGATCAGGTCAGTTGGCGAACCATGCTGGAAGACACCGAGACAAGAATGGGCAAGGAAGGCGTTCTCAGTCAATCTATTCTGGATACCTTAAAAATGCACCTGCGAGAGTTTCGCCAGAATCAGGGCTCAGGCAATTAAGACGATGTTCCGGCGCGTGATAACAGGGTTACGTCACCTTGAAGATCTCACCCTGATAACAATACTGGCAGCTATGATCCTATTGGCAATGGGTCAGGTGGTGCTTCGCAACATTTGGGGCAGCGGGTTTGTTTGGGCCGATCCGCTGCTGCGCATCCTGGTGTTATGGATAGCACTCTTGGGCGCAATGGCGGCAACGCGGGATCGCAACCATATCAGCATTGATATACTGAGCAAATTCTTACCGGATTACCTGATAAAACCGAGTCAATTTTTAACGCATTTATTTACCTCGGTGATTTGTGGTCTGCTGTCATGGCAAGGCTTGCGACTGGTGCTAATGGACTACCGGGAAACCACCCTTGCTTTTGCTTCTGTCCCCGCCTGGATCTGCGAACTGATTATCCCGTTCGGTTTCGGCATCATAAGCTTGCGTTTTTTCCTCTACGCCGTACTTGACAGGGAACCTTCCCGGTGCTGATTTCACTGATATTGATTCTGTTAGCGTTGCTGGGCACTCCGTTGTTTGCCATTATCGCCGCAGGAGCTTTACTGGGCTTTTATCAAAACGATGTGGATCTAACGGTAGTCGCCATCGAGTTTTACCGGTTGACTGATATGTCGATTCTACTGGCGATTCCATTATTCACTTTCGCCGGTTATTTATTAAGCGAAAGCCGTGCGCCGCAACGGCTGATGCGGCTCACGCAGGCACTATTAGGCTGGCTGCCCGGTGGTCTGGCCATGGTTTCCCTCACTGCTTGCGCATTGCTGACCGCTTTTACTGGCGCTTCGGGTGTCACCATTGTCGCATTGGGCGCATTGCTGTATCCGGCTTTAATGCAGGCCGGTTACCGGGAAAACTTCAGTCTCGGATTGATTACCACGTCGGGGAGCCTCGGCCTGTTGTTTGCACCGTCGCTACCGCTGATACTTTACGGCGTGATTGCCCAGCAAATGAGTGTAGGCCGGCCGTTTACCATTGATGAATTATTCCTAGCCGGCATCATGCCCGGCCTTTTGATGCTGATGTTGCTCTCGGGCTGGAGCTATTTTCAAAACCGCTATTTACCTTTGATTAAATTTACCGCTACTGAAGCCTGGCAGGCGATCAAAGAAGCCCGTTGGGAAGTGCCTTTGCCCTTCGTGGTATTGGGCGGCATATACAGCGGCTATTTCGCCGTATCGGAAGCGGCTGCAGTTACCACGGTTTATGTGCTGATTGTTGAAGTATTGATTCACAGGGAAATCAGTCTGCAAAATCTGCCGGAAATTATGCGCAAAGCCATGGTCATGGTGGGGGGAATTCTGGTGATACTGGGCGTCTCGCTCGCGTCTACCAACTATATGATCGATGCCGATGTGCCGGGGCTTCTGTTTGGTTTTGTCAAAGAACACATCTCCAGTCAGCTCACTTTTTTGATGGCGCTTAACATTTTTCTGCTGATTCTCGGCACTCTGCTGGATATCTTTGCGGCGCTGGTCATCATGATTCCGCTGCTGCTGCCGATTGCCGTCGGTTATGGCGTGGATCCCGTGCATCTGGGTATTATTTTTCTCGCCAACATGCAAATTGGCTATTTTACACCGCCGGTAGGCATGAACCTGTTTATCGCCAGTTATCGCTTTCAGCGGCCAATGCTGCAACTTTACATCGCCACCTTACCGTTTTTCTTCATTCTGCTGCTATCCGTGCTGATCATTACCTACTGGCCCGCACTGACGCTGGGACTTGCCTCTCTGCGATAAGAGCGCTTAGGGATATCCCATTATTCCGGCATATCAAGCAGGTTGTGGTTGAAGACTGTCAACCCAACAGGACCCGGGGTTGATGTTGGGTTGCCTAAGAGCAGGCAACCCAACCTACCGGCGGGAATGTAACAAAACAGAAGCCGCTTAACCAATTGGGATAACCCGACATTCCGGCAATCAAGCAGGTTGTGGTTGAAGACAGTCAACCCAACAGGACCGGTGGTTGATGCTAGCTTGCCAAAGAGCAGGCAGCTCAATTTACGCGATTTAAGATGACGATTCCTCGGAAGAACTGGAATAAAGCCTCTCGCTTTGATCCATCTCTCCTGTTTGCCGGTAAAGCATGGGACGGCCTGGATTTTTGTCTTGCGCATCGACTACGCGGCACACGACCACTTGATGATCACCCGCATCGGCGTAGGTGGAAACTTCGCAATCAAAATAAGCCAGCGCCTCGGGCAGAATGGGTGCGCCGGTTACGGCAGTTTGCCAGTCTATGCCCAGCATTTTGTCTTTACCGGACGAGCCGAATCGTTCGGCCAGCGCCATCTGCTGATCGCTCAAGACATTGACCGAACAGACGCCGCTTGCCCGCAATAATTGATACGACGCGTGTTGAGGATTGATGCTGAACGCCAGCATGGGCGGGTCAAATGAAACCTGCATCACCCACGCAGCGGTAAAAGCATTGATCTTGTCGTCGTCGCAAACGCCGATAACATAAATGCCGTGACTGATAAGCCTGAACAGATTCGCCAATTTAGTCGTCATGGTCCAGCACCAATTGAATACGCATGGATAAATCGATGGCCTCAACGTGTTTGGTCAGCGCGCCTATCGATATAAAATCAACCCCGGTCTCGGCCACCTTGCGAATATTTTCCAGCGTGATGTTGCCGGAGGCCTCCAGTTCAACCCGCTTATCAGTCAAAATCACCGCTTTACGCATATCCTCAAGATTGAAATTATCAAGCATGATCCGGTCCGGACCCGCCGCTAAGGCCTGGTTCAATTCATCGAGATTTTCAACCTCGACTTCTACCGGCACAGACGATTTGGCTCTGGCGGCTTTGACCGCATTGGCGATGGATCCGGCAACGATAATATGATTTTCTTTGATCAAAACCCCATCGTACAGGCCCATCCGGTGGTTGTAACACCCGCCGCAGGCAACTGCATATTTTTGCGCCTGCCGTAATCCGGGTATGGTTTTACGGGTATCCAGAATCTTGCAGCCGGTTCCGGCTACCGCATCCCGGTAACGGCGGGCCAGCGTTGCTGTCGCAGACAAGGTTTGTAACAGGTTTAACGCGGTGCGTTCGCCGGTCAACAAAGACCTGGCCGGACCTTTCAGGCTGCATAGAAAGGTATCTGCGGCGATAGCCTCGCCTTCTGCAACACGCCAGTGAATAGTCATGCCGGGAGCCAATATAAAAAATACGGCATTGAACCAGTCCCTGCCGCAAAGCACCATCGCATCGCGAGACATCACCTGGGCTTGTGCCGAGAGATGCTCGGGAATAATTTCTGCAGTGATATCGCCACTGCCTATATCTTCGGCCAACATCTGTTTGACCTGATCAATTAGGGCTTGCTTCATAGCGTCTCCTTCGGTTCGTTTATTTCATGCCCGTCTGATCATGCGATAAAATGCGGACCAGTGAATAATAACAGTGTTTTCAACTTTTACTCGATCCAATCATGCACCTAGCCGAACACCGAATAACCGATTGTTGTCAGATCATATCACCCAATTTCGACGAACGACCTGATCCTGACGACATTTCATTGATTGTGATTCACTGCATCAGCCTGCCCCCCGGGGAGTTTGGCACAGCCTGCATTGATCAATTGTTTTGTAATGGTTTAAATCCGGCTGACCATACCTATTTTGAAAGTATTCATCAGCTGAAAGTATCGGCGCATCTGCTGATTAAACGCACCGGCGAAACAACGCAGTACGTTCCATTTAATCTGAGGGCCTGGCATGCAGGCATGTCGGAGTATCAAGGCAGACAACGCTGCAACGATTTTTCTATTGGAATCGAGCTGGAAGGGACGGACACGATCCCCTATACAAGTGAACAATATACGCAGTTAATAGCGGTGATCGATTGCCTGTTAAAGCATTATCCGAAACTATCCCGGCAAGCCATCACAGGACACTGCGATATAGCCCCGGGACGAAAAACCGATCCGGGCCCTGCATTTGATTGGGACAGGTTATTTAAGGGATTGGACCAATAACTTTCTTATTTGAATGTTGGGATAGCCCGTTCGGTAGCTCGATTGACCAGTGTCGGCGGCAGGGATTGCTGTCGTCAAGCCTACATGGACGTATTTACGGCGTCCTGTCAAGCGAGTAACCGAACGGGCTTCAAGTCACATTGTTTTACCGCCAAATCCCAAGAGGCTTACCCGAAACATCTCCGGATTAAAGCCAACACCTCACCCGGTTGACCCTGTTATTCCAGCTTGGGCTTACCGAATCCGAACGATTCGGCCAGCATCAGCATTACGCCCACGGTAATCGCGGAATCGGCAATATTGAAAGCCGGCCAATGCCATGTTTGATAATAGACATCCAGAAAATCGATCACATAACCGTAAGCCAGTCTGTCGATCAAATTACCGATCGCGCCACCTAATACCAACGACAACGCAATTGCCAGCAAGGTCTCATTTTCTTTGAGCCGCATGATCCAGACGACAATGACACCGCTGACAACGAACGCCATTCCGGTAAAAAACCAACGTTGCCAGCCGCCAGCCTCACTCAAAAAACTGAAGGCTGCGCCGGTGTTATGAACATAGGTCAGTTTAAAAAACGGCAGAATGTCTATCGATTCGTATAACTGCATGCTGGTTTTGACTGCCCATTTGCTTAGCTGATCCAGCACCAGTGCAATAAATGACAGCCAAAGCCATTTCAACTTAGTGCCTGCCATTATGCATACTGCCTGATTTCGCCGTCGCCTTCGACATTCTCAACACACCGTCCGCACAGTTCCGGATGGTCAGGATGAACGCCGACATCATCGCGTTGGTGCCAACAACGGACGCATTTTGGTTGGGTGGACGCGACAACCAATACACCCAGTCCGCTCACCTCTGTTTGAGAGGCATCGGCCGGTCTTTCGGATGCCGGTTTAACGCAAGCGTGGGACGTGATAAAGATAAAATGCAGTTCTGATTCAATCTGTTTGAGCACAGGAAAAAGCGACTCATCCGCGTAAAGGGTGACTTCCGCATTCAATGACGCGCCTATGGCTCCGGTCTTTCTCACCTGCTCCAGTTCCTTGCTGACCGCTTCCCGCACCGTCATGATGGTTTGCCAGAAGCCCCGATTCAACGCGGTGTTATTATCCAGCTCGAACAAACCTTCATACCACGTTTCAAGAAAAACCGATTCACCGCGAGAACCGGGCAAATACTGCCAAAGTTCATCAGCGGTAAAACTGAGTATCGGCGCCAGCCAGCGAGTTAATGCCTCCAGCACATGATACATCGCCGTTTGGGCCGAGCGAAGCGCAAGGCTGTCATGCTTGGCGGTGTATTGCCGGTCTTTAATGATGTCCAGATAAAAACCGCCTAAATCAACGGCACAAAAATGGTGAACCTTTTGATAAACCAAATTGAATTGGTAATTATCGTAAGCGTCTATCACTTCCTGCTGCAGCACCAATGCCCTGTCCACGACCCAACGGTCCAATGCGAGCATGTCGTCGGCTGAAACAGTGTGTAATGCAGGATCGAAACCATCCAGGTTGGATAACAAAAACCGGGCGGTATTGCGCAAGCGCCTGTACACATCGGATGTGCGTTTGAGAATTTCGTCTGAAACGCTGATTTCTCCCCGGTAATCGGTTGCAGCCACCCACAGACGCAATACATCGGCGCCCAGTGTTTTCATGACGGATTGAGGCGCAACGACATTGCCGCTGGACTTGGACATTTTTTTGCCTTCGCCATCAACGACAAACCCGTGGGTCAGCACTTCCCTGAAAGGCGCAGCGCCTTCCATCGCAACGGATGACAACAATGACGACTGAAACCAGCCGCGATGCTGATCGGAACCTTCCAGATACAGATCGGCCGGAAATCCCAGATAATCACGGTTTCTCAGCACCGAAAAGTGCGTAACCCCGGAATCAAACCAGACATCCAGCGTATCCTGAATTTTGTCGTATTGCTCGGCTTCAGTACCCAGCAAGTCTGCCTTATCCAGCTCGAACCAGGCATCAATCCCTTTTATTTCGATTTTTTGAGCGACCTGTTCGATCAACTCTTCAGAATTAGGATGCAACTCGCCTCTTTCTTTATCGACGAACAAGGCAATGGGCACGCCCCAGGTCCGCTGCCGTGAAACACACCAGTCCGGCCTTCCTGAAATCATACCTTCTATACGGGCCTTGCCCCAATCCGGTATCCATTCGACTTTATTGATTTCTTCCAGGGCCTGTTCACGCAAGCGGTTTTTATCCATAGAAATAAACCATTGCGGCGTTGCTCTGAAAATGATCGGGGTTTTGTGACGCCAGCAATGCGGATAACTGTGCAAAATGGCTTCTTTATGAATCAGCATACCTCGCTCGGCGAGCACTTCCAGGACATGGTCATTCGCATTAAACACATGCTCACCGGCAAAGAACTCGGTTGCCGGCAAAAAAACACCATTACCGCCTACCGGATTATCAACCGGCAAACCGTATTTCTGGCCGACCACATAGTCATCCTGACCATGCCCCGGCGCGGTATGAACCGCGCCGGTTCCGGCTTCGGTAGTGACATGACCGCCCAGAATGATAGGCACTTGCCTGTCGTAAAACGGATGCTGCAACATGTGATTTTCCAGCGCATCGCCCTTGCAATAGGCAATAACCTTGTAATCCGAAATACCGTAACGCATCATCGCGTCTTTCATCAGCGCTTCAGCCAGCAGCAAGCGCTCAGGCTGACCGTTGTTGCTGAATTGAATAACCGCGTATTCCAGATCCGGATTTAAAGCCACAGCCTGGTTAGCGGGCAGCGTCCAGGGCGTTGTTGTCCAGATAACCACTGACAAAGGTCCATCGCCCAGATGTTCCGGTACATGATGGCAAGCCGCCATGAACTTCGCCTCATCCAGGACTCTGAAACAGACGTCAATAGCCGGAGAATGCTTATCTTCGTACTCGACTTCCGCTTCAGCCAGGGCTGATCCGCAATCGGTACACCAGTGAACCGGTTTCGCACCTTTGGTTAGATGGCCTTGACGGCTGATTTTACCCAGCGCGCGAACGATATCAGCCTCTACTTTAAAGTTCATGGTGAGATAGGGATTGTCCCATTCGCCAAAAACACCCAAGCGGATGAATTCCTCTTTTTGCATTTCGACTTGTTTAGCCGCATAGTCTCTGCAGGCAGTCCGGAATTCGGCTGAGGTTAGTTTGGCGCCAGGTTTTCCGACCTTTTTTTCAACCATTAGCTCGATAGGCAGACCGTGACAATCCCAGCCAGGCACGTAAGGTGAGTCGAATCCGGACAGGGTCTTGGATTTGACAATGATGTCTTTAAGAACCTTGTTAACCGCATGACCAATATGAATGGGACCGTTCGCATAAGGGGGGCCATCATGAAGAATAAACTTGGGACGACCGGAAAATGTTTCTCTGATTTTTGAATACAATCCGGCTTGTTTCCACTTTTTAAGTTGCTCCGGCTCGCGTTGTGCCAGATTCCCTTTCATTGGAAAATCCGTTTTGGGTAAATTCAGTGTGTTTTTATAATCCATCGTCATCACTAGTTATTTCAGCAAAAATTCTTTGGCTTCGGTTACGTCTTTCTCAATCTGAGTCTTCAATTCTTGCAATGACTCAAATCGCCGTTCGTCTCTGATCTTCTTTATAAAATGAACTTCTATCTGCCGGCCGTATATATCTCGATTAAAATCGAATAAATGCGTTTCCAAAGTAACTTTAGACGCGCCATTTACGGTAGGCCGGGTGCCGACATTGGCAACACCCGGCAAAGCCGTGTCATCCAATCCGGACACCCTGACAGCGAATACGCCGTCGATTGGTGTATTTCTTCTCAACAACCTGATATTCGCCGTAGGAAAACCGATGGTTCTTCCCACGCGCTCGCCGTAAGCAACCCGGCCGCAAATCGAATAGCTGCGGCCCAGCATTTTTTCAGCCATCGGCAAATCTCCCTCACCCAATGCGTCACGAATCAATGTGCTGCTGATTCTGTGGCCCGACAAGCGGTAAGATTGAGAATCTTCAACCTTAAATCCGTACTCCTGGCTTTTATGGTTAAGTAACGCAAAATTACCTTTACGCGCTTTACCAAAATGAAAATCATCACCCACAACCAGGTGTTTTACATTCAGCTTTGCTACCAGCACTTCGCGTATAAAATCTTCGGCATCCGAATTGGCAAAGTGCATGTCAAACTTCATGACCAACAGGATGTCCACCGGAAGCGTCGAAAATTGAGTCACTTTTTCGCGCAACCGCATTAATCTTGAGGGCGCATTATCGCCCATAAAATACTCTTGAGGCTGTGGCTCGAAAATAATGACCACGACCGGCAAATTCATTTGCCTGCCTTTTTCGGCCAATTTTTCTATTAAAGCCCGGTGACCTAAATGTAAACCATCAAAATTTCCAATCGTAAGCACACAACCTTTTAGTAATGGCTGCAAGTGTGCTAACCCCCTGACTACGCGCATATTGGAAGCTATTTCTTCAAAACTTGTCATTCTACCACCAAGTGATTCTTTACTGACAAGTTATCAGTTCTAACCGGTAACTCTCATTTTGAGAAGAAAAAGGCATTGAATTCAAGCCTGCTCAACTGTCTTTTTAATAACGAATCGGCTGTTCAATAGAATACTGCTGAATGACCACTCCGTTTTTCTGCATTTTCTGCAAGGCGCCGGACTTATCAAGATAGTAGTAAACGCCAGCTGCCAGCATTAACGAAGCCAGTAAGGCGAAGGTTATTTTCCAAACACTGTAAGGGCGTTCGCCCTGAACTTTACCGGAACGGCCATTGATGACAAAGCGGTAGGATTTATCCTTGTAACGAAACGCCGCCGACCAAACCGGCAGCAAACAATGCTTGTATGTCGTTCTACTGTGCCGGGTCTCGACTTGGTGAATACGCTGATGATCACCGCCGATATCGTGGCAAATGTCACGGTAAATCTGGTCATCCATGATCTGCCGGGCATGATCAAAGCCCTCCGCCAATTCGACCTGATAATATTCACTGCGAAAACCGCTCAGATAGTTCTCGTCATAGGGAATTAACGCGTACAAATCCCAGGGCTGCAGGGCATCCAGGATTTTGCGGGGCAATGAACTGCTGGCACCGACCAGGACATCATCGAAAAAACGACGGACCTGCCCGCTGACCGGAGTCCAGCGAATTTTGGGCACTTCCCTCATTTCAGTCACGACTCGGTTATTTTTGACGACCTGCACAGCCTCCCGCACGTAATAAACATCACCCCGCTCTCCGGAGTAGGCCGTCACCGTATCGCTGTCGAACGTCCAGTACGGAAGATAGACACCCGTTAGTTTTGTATCACTTCGGGCATACTTTTTTACCGCATTGGGAGCAAACCAAAGTCCGGCAATCCAGCGTTTAAATCGTTGCCGAGCAGCCGGTTCGTCAATACTGAACGGCAACAGGGATTTAGGCTGGATCGGTTTTAATTCTGTAGTCGCCGTGACTATCGGTGTCCCGCAAAAAGGACATTCCCCCGCATGAATTTTGGCTTCGAACTGAAACCCTGCCCCGCATTCGTCACAATGGATTGTCGGAACGGACGCTTCGGCTCGGGTTTCTGTGACCCGTTTAAGCGCTTCTTTGAGATCATACTCTTCGATAACCCCCGTGCGTTGTTCAATTTGATTTTCGGTGCCGCAGTACTGACAGACCAACAGGTCTGTGCCGGGTGCATATTTGATAACTGCGCCGCATTGTTTGCACGGAAAACGCAACGTCAATTGTTTGGCTTCACGGGTTTTGATAACTGAAGACATGGTTAGCCGATTATTTAGGGACTGGCGGAGGAACATGCGCAAACGCGGAGGCCAGCGCAGTGACTTTTTCTGCGGCTGTCCATTCGATCAGATCCTGGCTCCAAACCAAGGTTGCACGCGTCAACTCTCCTACTTTGATTTTCTCCATTAACTCGGGAACAGAAAACGGACCGCTTTGCTGACCGGAAACCGCGATAAAATAGGTGGCTTCCTCAGGAATAGGCGGAGGAGATCCCGAACCGGGCGGTCGCGATGAGGCATTCAAGGTCTGCCCCAAATTTTGAGCCATCGCAAACCCCATCCCCATGCCAATACCCTCCCCTGCGCCACCGGACGGATTCTTTGCTGCAGCCGCCAGCGCTTCAGCCGCTTGAAATTGGGTATAACGACCAAGATCGCCGATTATTCCCATACTGGTCCGCTTATCCAAAGTCGCTTCCACTTCAGGCGGCAAGGAGATGTTCTCCACCATCAACTGCATCACATCCAGACCGTAGGACTCAAATTCCGGCTTGATTTTTTGTGTGATGAATTCGCCTAACTCATTGTAATTTGAAGCTAAATCCAACGCCGGAATACCCGACTCACCCAGAATATCGGCAAAACGGGCGACAATAAGATTTCGCAATTGCTCGGCAATGTCTCCGGTTTGAAAGTGTCCGCTGGTGCCGACAATTTCCTTGATCAAGGTCAACGGCTCTTTGATCCGGAACGTATAGGTACCGAAAGCCCGGAGGCGAATCGGGCCAAACTCCTTGTCACGCAACATGACCGGATTTTTGGTACCCCATTTTAAATCGGCAAATCGACGCATGTTAAAGAAATAGACTTCCGCCTTGAACGGACTGGAAAATCCGTGCGGCCAGCTTTCAAGTGTCGTCATGATCGGCATATTTCGAGTTTCCAGGCGATAAAGGCCGGGCTCAAAGAAATCGGCGATCCGCCCCTCGTTAACCAGCACCGCAGTTTGCGATTCTCTGACCGTCAGCATGGCGCCGTATTTGATCTCGTTGCCGTAGCGTTCAAACCGGTAAACCAGCGTATCACTGGTTGAATCGGTCCAATCAATCACATCGACAAATTCGCCAAACAGTTTATTAAAAATACTCACGGGGTCTCCTCTGTTTCATGTCAGACACTTTTAATCCAACGGCCGATTCAAAAAATACCGGATCTAATCAGCCAGAACTTTTAATGTGGCTTTGAGGGTTAGCGTAAGCCTTGCGAGGAACGCCGTAGCCCCCCCTCCTGGGGGCTTGACGGCAACATCCCTGCTGCGGACATCCTCGCAAAGCTTAAGCTTCCCCTTTTTTATCGTCAAACTGGGAATTGTAGGAATTTTATACCTTGGCCGACGGACTGGCTTGAGCCGATGCCAATGTTTTTCTTAATTCAGCTTCGCACTGCTGCAGCTGCACCACGGCTTCGCTTCGCATTTTTTTGCCCATATCGGCAATTTGCAAACTTTCCTCGATGGTTGCTATTAAAGCCTGGTTAGCCTGCTTGACGACTTCTATGTCAAAAACGCCCCGTTCCAACTGTTTACGCGTCTCGGCATTGGCTTGTTTAAGATTTTCGGCGTTGGCCGCCAGCAGATCATTGGTCAAATCGGTAGCCGCTTTAACTGTTTCGGCTGCTTGCGATGATCTGAAAATGGTCACAGCGGTCGCAAGTTGTTGACGCCATAACGGTATGGTGTTGACTATCGTCGAATTGATTTTATTGACCAGGCCTTTATCATTTTCCTGAACCAGCCGGATACTGGGTAGACTTTGCATTGATACCTGGCGGGTCAAACGCAAATCATGAACACGACGCTCCAGGTCATCCCTGATCGAACGCAAATCGCGCAAATTTTGCGAAGCGATCACTTCCTGACTGCTTTCGGCCAATTTGGCTTGCTCCGGAATGATGATGTTATCCAGCTCACGCAGCTTCTCTTCACCGGCAGCGATGTAATCTTCCAGCGAATGAAAATAATCAAGATTAGCCTGATACAGTCTGTCCAATGAAGCAATATCGGTCAAGAGACTGGTTTTATGCTTTTCCAGTTTGTCGGTAATACTGTCAATTTGTTTGCGCACTTCTTCGTATTGCTGAACAAACTTAACGACTGGCTTGGCCTTACCCATTAACTTTGAGAAAAAGCCCTGTTTTTTATTGGGATCAAGGTCGTCTATTTCAAAGCCGCGAATTGTCGCGACCATCGCATTCAAATCCTCACCGGCGGGGCCGGTATCTTTGTTTTTTACGCCTTCCAGCATACGGTCCGATACCGTGGTCAATTGCTCCTGGGCTTTACTACCGAAAAATAAAATCGAGTGCGTATCTTTTATATCGATCTCTTGCAACAGCAGGCTGATTTTTTGCTGTTTTTCAACCGGAGCCTCCTGAAAAGAAACGATGCCGGCCTGAACACCCGGGACGAGTTCTTGAGCCGGGGTCTTTTGGCCTTCGTCTATTTGCACAGGGGCGCTTGTTGTTACCTGATTTTGTTGTTCACTCATAGCGGATGATTCTCCATCGAATTATTTTGCATTATCACATGATGCCTTCGCGTTTCAATTGTGCGGTCAGTACTTCGATTTTCACGTCCAAATCGAACATGTCTTCTTCCAAAAGCTTTTGTTGTTGTTCCTGAAAAGCAGACTCTATAGCTTCCAGTGCTTGCCTGAAATTTTGTTCCAGCTCCTGAGATGCGGATTGTCTATGGGTTTTTGCATAGCCTTCCGTCACTTGCTTGACACTGTCCAGATAGACATTAAGAAACTTTCTAGCCCGGCGAATACCGCGAGGGTCCGCTTCCAGTTCAGCGATCACACCTTCAGCAATTTCACAAATGCTGTCAATCCGTTGATTAAGCTCACTGTTAAGAATTTTACGATTGGCTTGTTCAATGGTCTTTATGGTGGCAAATGCGCCCGCCAATGTTTGTCTGATCTCATCACCGGAATAACCATGCGCCTCTGTCAATTGAACCGGTTTAGGTCGATCAAATCCATAACTTAAATACATACCCAACAAGGCGCCAACGGCATAGATCAACGACACGGGAAGGCTTTGCCGCGCACCTAAAACGGCCAGCAGACCGGTTGTTCCGGCAACCAGCAGCGCCGCTGTCAATTTCAATGGCCATTTGGTCGAATTCAACCACCGGTTCATTCGAGCCGGAGCTTCGGCCGCCAGACCTCTGCGCAGCAACAATGCCGCCAGGCAATAAAGTGCAAACCCGGAAGCATTGACAATGATGGACATTACATGACCTTTTACAAGCCCGATGATCACGGCTGGAATAAGAGCCAGCGCTAAGAAATAAAGTAGCAGGCCTCTAGGCGAATAATGGTGCAAAGTATCTTCGGTAAAACGCTTAGCGAATTTCAGCGACGGTAATCTGTCCATTATTGAATTCCGCGTATTAAAGGTGAGTTATTTACGGTCAACGTATCTACAGACTCGGCCTTGACCATAGACTGACAGGTCACCAGCCCGACAGTGGCCACCAACAAGATGAAACCAAGCAATTTTCTGAAAAATCCGGACATATCTTTCTAAACCTCGTTTTATTTTGAACGCTCATTAAGCGCTGTAAAATTCCAGTTTGATTCTTCAAATGTTAATAAATGCCGCTAAACTTAACATTTTAGAATTCATTCTGCTCCACCTCACAATGACCGTATTTTTTACTCAAAAATCCTTAAAGCGGATTTTTCGGCCTTTGGAGATATGAATGACAACCTTCCAAAGCCTTAACAAGGGCATTGTTCAAGGGGTAAGTGAATTATAAGCGGTACTGATGACTTTAAGACTTAGGAACGTGAATTTTTCGTTTGAATCAAGCTATGGAAAAAATAAAAATCCTCGAAAGTGATTTATTAATCGGCATTCCGCTGGAATGGGCCGTTTATGATGAAGAAGGTCAGTTACTGCTCGATAAAGGCTATATGCTCAATTCCGAGAAGCAAAAGCAAATACTTTTGTCTCAGGGTATTTTTCGGCTCGGTTTCACTGCTCAGCCTATTGAAAAACCAAGACCCCCGAACGACGGTAAGTTTTTTAAAGGCACAACACATGATACGCTGAAATTATTAGGCAAAACACTCAGAGAGTTGTTCGACAAGATTCATGGGAACACGCCTGATGATTATTCAAATCACTTTCTGGATTTAGCCGCCGTCATCCAAAGGCTCTGCAACAATCAATGCGATGCAGTTCTGGGAACCATCCTGCTGGATCAAAGTTTTAGTTACTCCCATATTCATCCACTGCTTAGCGCCGTTTTGACGGAACTACTGGGAAAACGAAAACAACTGAATGAAGACGATAGAAAAATCTTTATCGCCTCCGCACTTACCCAAAATATCGGAATGCTGGAGCTCCAAAAAAAACTGGCGAATCAAGCCGCTCCCCTCTCGGACCAGCAACGAGGCATCATCAAAGCTCATCCGGAATTGGGCCGTGCCTTGCTGCAAAAAGCCGGCATTAACAATGCGGACTGGTTGAATGCCGTACATAATCACCACGAACGTATCGACGGTAATGGTTATCCGGTAGGTTTATCAGGCGATTCAATCCCGATCGCAGCCCGAATTTTGTCACTTACCGATATTTACAGTGCGATGATTTTACCCCGGTCTTACCGCGACGGCTTTTATGTAAAAAAAGCCTTGCGTGACATTTTTTTACAGCGGGGAAGCGCCGTAGATGAATCACTTGCCCATCTTCTGATCAAAGAAATCGGCATTTATCCGCCCGGCACTTTCGTTGTATTAGCCAATGGCGAAACCGGGATTGTTTTAAAAAGAGCGCCTGTTGATTCAGACTCTACCCAAGTGCTCAGCCTTCTTAATCCTCTAGGCAAGCCCCTCGCAAATCCAAGACAACGAGTCACTGATGAATCGGTGGCGTTTAAAATTAAAAATGCCACTCACCGTCTTAAAAACGTTGCTACCCAACCGGACCGTTTTTGGCCTCTATCTCATTAAAAATTCATTGCGCTGCATATTGCAACCGTTAAATGTTTATCATTTGACCGGTGGACACAAACACCAAGCAACTGATTTTTATATAAATAAATAACTAACTCTCGGATTTTTTTAAAAGATTGTAAATGCACAGGTGAATCTGCTTGTACAGTTCTTATAATATGCTTTAATTGACAGCAAATTTACTTATCATTTGCTTTTTCGCATTAATGCCATCCCTGAATCCTCAAAAAAAGTTAACTCAATACACCTCATTTCATCCTTTTATTGCCTGGCTGGTTTTTCTAATCTTGGCCGGTTTCGCGCTAAATGAACTTAATCAGATCAGAATGATATGGCGATTAAATGATCTGATCGAAAATCCTGAAAAAATCAGCTCTTCAGATACGGATTTGCCACCCGAAGTTCTGTTTGCAAAAGCACGTTATTTGAATGATCAAGGTGACTATCAGGAAGCTTTGCGCCTTTATTTACAAATTGAACACCAGGGGAATGATAACTTCCAATTGAAGGTTCAATACAACATGGGCGTGATCTATCTTCAACAGGCCAGTAAACTCTGGAAATCAAAAGGTATTTGGGAATACAGCCAAATCAATACTCTTTTGGATTTAACCGAGCAATACCTTAGACAGGTACTCAGCAAACAACCTGATCATTGGCAGGCGCGCTTTAATCTGGAATATGCTTTGCGGATTCGCCCCCCCGCCAAGGAAGAAGAAAAATCTGATTGGCAAGGCCATAAAAGCAGCGTTCATGCGATCATGCCGGGGATACCTGAGGGCGGGCCTTGATTTACCGGGATTTTAGACTTTGGTGTCCGGCGGTTGCCATCGCACTGCTGACGTGGGCGCTTTTCAATCCGCAGGTCAAGTTGCAGCAAGACACTTACAACATGATGCTGGTCATTGACATCACGCAAAGCATGAATGCGCAGGATTATCATGTCGAAAACAAGCCCGCGGATCGTTTGTCTTTTGTGAAAGCAGCATTGAAAGAAGTCCTTGCCGGACTGCCCTGTGACTCTAAAATAGGTTTAGGGGTCTTTTCGACCAAAAATATATTTTTGTTGTTTGAGCCTTTGGAACTTTGCGCTCATTACGCAGCAATAAATGAAAGTCTCGCAAAAATTGACTGGCGCATGGCCTGGGCTGCAGACAGTCATATCGCCCGAGGAATCTATACCAGTTTAAGTGACATTCAGAAACTGGAGTCAAAGCCCGGTCTGGTATTTTTTACCGATGGCCAGCAAACACCAAAATCAGCCAAAGAACCGTTTTTTCAAATGGAAGCAGGGAAAATACCCGGATTGATCGTTGGCACCGGCAATCTGGAGGCAGTCCCCATTCCCAAACTGGATAATCAAAACCAACAGTTTGGGTTCTGGCAGCAATCAGAAGCAGAAGGACGCCGTCAAGCCAACAACGAGACAAACGGAAATTATCTCACCGCAGTTCAGGAACACTACTTACAGAGGTTGGCGGTTATCACAGGATTATCGTATCACCATCTGGAAGACGCGGATAAACTGCTCAGCGCATTGAAATCATCCAGCCTCTTGCAAAAACAGCCGGTCAATTATCCAATAGCAGGGTTGCTGGCAGCCTTGTCTCTACTCTTGTTAATCAGCCCCTACGCAGTAAACCGGTTCACCCAAAAGCCATGATTCACCGCTTGGTTAATCTTTTCCCGTTATGGGCTGCCATCCTGTCTTGCACCGCTTATTTTTATCCCGACCTGTTCATTTCCGGCAAACAGATGATTGTTCCGTTGCTGTCATTGATTATGTTTACCATGGGATTGACCCTGACCTGGAGACATTTTCAGGACACTTTAAAATATCCCGGCATCATTTTATTGACCATGGCTATACAGTTTACAGTGATGCCGCTGCTGGCCTGGCTGCTTTCAGGATCATTCAACCTGACGAATGAACAGTCAGCGGGCATGATGCTGGTTGGCTGCAGTGCCGGCGGAACCGCATCCAACGTGATCTGCTATCTGGCCAGAGGCAATGTAGCCCTGTCCATTCTGATGACCTTGTCGTCAACGGTAGCTGCTATTTTTATGACACCGCTGCTCACCCTGGTTTTTATGGATCAGTCGATCAGCCCGCCCTTCCCCGACTTGATGAAAAGCCTGTTAGAGTTGGTCATGATTCCCGTCATGCTGGGTACTATGCTTAATACGCTTTTTCATAAACGGATAAACACAATCCATCACTTTTTACCGCTAATGGCCAGTCTGGCCATCGTCATCATCATTGCCGTGATTGTGTCGCTTAATCAACCGCAAATAAAAAACATGGGGCACACTTTGTTGGCGGCAGTTGCTCTTCATAATATAGGCGGCATGCTGGCTGGGTATGCGATTCCATGGCTGCTGCGCTATGACACACAGACCTGCCGAACAGCCAGCATTGAAGTTGGCATGCAAAATTCAGGGCTAAGTGTTGCATTGGCCGTTACTTATTTTTCCAGCGCAGCGGCACTTCCCGGCGCCTTGTTCAGTATTTGGCATAACCTATCAGGCTCGCTTGCCGCCATGATATGGCGAAAATATGACGCTTGAGGATGACCACC
This sequence comes from Methylicorpusculum oleiharenae, assembly GCF_009828925.2. Lineage (NCBI taxonomy): Bacteria > Pseudomonadati > Pseudomonadota > Gammaproteobacteria > Methylococcales > Methylococcaceae > Methylicorpusculum > Methylicorpusculum oleiharenae. Next base: position 1,707,991 of record NZ_WUTY02000001.1, on the reverse strand, counting down.
CGCATCACCTGACCCTTAATTTATTTAATTATCAATGAATTAGAACAGTTGGTCTTTTTATTGCTGGGAAAGTGAATATCTGAAAAAAGGAGCTTTTATGCGATTTTATCGTCCGGTGATTATCCTGCTACTGGGTTGCACAACATTGTCCTGCGCAACACAAAACCAAAACATAAACGATCAGGCCGCTTCTACTGAAGCCCTTAGCTCACGAGAAGAAGCGGTAGGATTTTTCAGCTCGATTTACGGTTTTATGAGAGATACCGAACGGGGCGCTTACGGCTTGATGTACGATATTCGCGATGGCACAGACAGCTTCATTTATGATGTCCAAAAGGACTATTATGAAGATTATCAAAAATAAGCAGACAGTTAACTGATTTGGCTGGCTCAGAGAGCGGTTCAGCAACTCCCGGTTTGATGATAAAAAAGGGCAGGAGTAAGCTTTGCGGGGATGTCGGCAGCAGAGATACTGCCGTCAAGCCCTCATGGATAGGTTTACGGCGCTCAACGCAAGGCTTACGCCTCCCCTCAAAGCTACATAAAAGTTCAAACTGGGAATTGCTGGTAGCGGTTACTCAATCAACGGCTATAATCTCATTACGATATTATTAACAAACGGCATCATACTATGGAAATTAAATCAAGTTTTCTCGGCGAACAACAGATCGACCCGGCCACCCTCATCACTTTCCCCAAAGGCATCCCCGGTTTCGAAAACCAGACAAGATTCAAACTCTTTCATCAGGAACAAAACCCCATCATTTACTGGTTGCAATCCATTGATGACGAAAATTTGACGTTCTCTGTCGCAAACCCGGCCAATTTCAATATCAGCTACAGTTTCGTTATTAGCGACGAAGAGCAGGCTTTGCTAAAACTGGAAAACATGGACGATTTAATTATCCTGATTCTCTTGCATACCGGAGCGGATGCTCAAGAAGCCGGAAAACCGGCAATAAGAGGCTCCATCAAATCGCCTTTGCTTATCAACAGCGCCGAAAGAGTTGCTATTCAAAAAAACTTGTCAGAAATTGAACAGTCCATCACCGTGTTCGAAAAAAATGAAATGGCAAACGCTGGTGAGCTATAAGAACAAAGGGATAGACCATTGCCTCCACCGTGTTTCCAACCCCTGAAATCAGGTGGAAACACGCAGAAGACAAGCTCTGATCAACCCGTGAAACTTTCGCTATCAGTGACTTATCAAGCCAATGGTAGAAAAGGATGGCGCGATTAAAGTAATGAAGTTTTAATGAATGAGTTAAAAACCCGAGAACCGCTCAAATTGACGCGCATCAAGCCGCTTGGACGGGAATCGCGTTACCGGTTCGAATGATTTCATTTTTATCATTGAAATAAACCAGTGTTGGCTTGAATGCAGCCAACTCCTGCTGATCCAAAATCGCGTACGCACACACAATGATCAGATCGCCCGGACAAGCCAGACGAGCAGCAGCACCATTCACAGAGAAAATGCCGGAACCTGCCTCAGCGCGAATAGCATAAGTCGTAAAGCGCTGGCCATTATTGATATTGTAAATTTGAATTTGTTCGTATTCTCTGATACCCGCATAATCCAAAATTTTACTGTCTATAGCACAGGAACCCTCATAACCCAGCTCCGAAAAAGTAACTGTAGCCCTGTGCAATTTGGCTTTTAGCATTGTTGTTTGCATAATCGAACAAATAAATTTTAAATAAACCGTAAATTATTCCCGAATAAGTGATCGCCTACAACAAAAAACTCATATCGGCTTATCACTCTTAACAGACAACATCACATACCCACTCTCAATTAATGACGAGCATACCTTGAAAATCTCAAATTATCAATTAACCGTGTTTTATCCAGTTTTGCCGCCGCCAGCAAAACTAATTCAACATCTTGTTCAGATGCCGGTTCAAGATCATAGGTTCGGCAAAAACTCACATAGTCCGGCTCAAATCCAAAGGACTTTAGCGTAGCCATGGCTTCCCTCTGTATTTCACCCAACTGACTGTCGGGTTGTTGCGCTTTATCTCGGGCGGAACACAATAGTCGGTATAACTCCGGAGCACATGTTCTTTGTTCTGCAGAAAGATAATTGTTTCGCGAACTCATAGCCAGGCCATCTGGCTCTCTGACGGTTGCGACACTTCTTATCTCGACATCAAAATTCAAATCACGAACCATCCGCCGGATAATTGTTAATTGCTGGAAATCTTTTTCCCCAAAAAAAGCGATATCCGGCTGGACAATATTAAACAGCTTGGCAACAACGGTAGCTACACCCGAAAAATGCCCAGGCCTTGAAACACCACAATGCAAAGTGGACAGCTTATCTATTGCAATAGAAGTAGCATGGTCCTTGGCATACATCGCCTCAGGTCTGGGCAAAAACAGCACATCGACCGAACAAGAAGCCAAGGCTTTTGCATCATCGGCTTCGGTACGCGGATAACTGGCAAAATCTTCTCCCGGACCAAACTGAGATGGATTGACAAAAATACTGACTATGACTCTTTCAGCAGCTTTACTCGCCTCGTCTACCAGCTTTAAATGTCCTGCATGAAGATTGCCCATAGTAGGCACAAAAGCGATTCTATCTCCTTCACGCCGCCATTTTTTTACCAGAGGTCTTAGTTCAGCAATCGATGAGACGGTTAGCATAACACCCTAATAACTGTGTTCAATTGTTGGAAACCGGGCTTCTTTAACTGCAATATGATAATTATGAATAGCTTCTTCAATAGAAGTAGCCCCTTCCATAAAATCTTTGGAGAACTTCGGTCTTCTGCCGGAACCGATATTCAAAATATCATAAAGCACCAAAACCTGACCATCACAGTCAATGCCTGCGCCTATTCCGATCACCGGAATGCTCAGTTGCTGGCTAATGGTTTGCGCAAGACTGGCCGGCACGCACTCCAGTATCAACAGACCGGCTCCGGCTTTTTCCAATGATACCGCATCCGAAATGATACGCTCGGCATCAGGCAACTCGCGTCCCTGAACTTTATACCCGCCCAGGCAATTAATAAACTGCGGCAACAAGCCCAGATGTCCGCACACAGGCACGCCATTACCAACGAGAAAACCGACCACATCCGGCCGGGCACCTTCCAGCTTGATCATATTTGCGCCGCCGCCTTGAATCAGTCGTGCGGCATTTTCCGCAGCAGCCAAGAGGCTGGTATAACTCATAAAAGGCAAATCGGCTACCACCAGCGCCCGGTTACAGCCTCTTGAGACGCATGCGGTGTGATAAATCATATCATCCATCGTAACCGGCAATGTAGTAGCGTGTCCCTGAAAAACCATGCCCAGTGAATCGCCGACAAGAATGACTTCTATGCCTGCTTTATCCAAAACAGTACTGAAACTGGCATCATACGCAGTCAGACAACTGATTTTTTCGCCACGGTTTTTCAAAGCCTGTAAATCATTGACAGACAATCGTTTCTTTTCGGACACTCGGGAAGTATAGGGTTTCATGAAGAAAGCTGCTGCAAACCCGCTTGAGGACAATGCTCAAGCAATGCAGTTAAAGGACCATAACCGGGAACAACCAGATCCGGAGCTATTTCATACAAAGGATAAAGTACAAAAGCCCGGTCTGGCAGGCCACTATGAGGCAGGGTCAACACCGGATCAGCCAATTGTATCTGGTCATAGATCAAAAGATCGAGATCCAGTGTTCTAGCCCCCCACCGCAGTCCGGTTCGGACGCGTCCCTGTTCATTCTCAATTGCTTGAAGGCAGCGCAGCAGTTCAAACGGCTCCAGTTCTGTCGCTACCGACATCACAGCATTGACATAATCAGGCTGATCCTGCGGCCCCATAGGTAAACTGCGATAAAGACTGGAAAACGCAACTTCGCTGATCTTATCTGTCTCAGCAATAGCAATACGGGCAGATTTAATTTGCTGTCCTGGATCATTAAGATTGCTGCCCAAGCCGATATACGCGATAACCCTACTAGCTACCGTCACAAAGCGCCTCCTGTCATACGTTATCTTGCGGATGTCTGTTAACCGCTTTAGCTTTGTTTGTGCGTCTGCGTTTTATCTGTTTTCGCTGCGGATTACGGGATAACGAAGCAATCATTTTTTTTTGCTCAAGTTCGGATACTTCCTGAAATTCCGTCCACCACACACCCAGAGCAGGATCTTCACCTTCTGCCTGAATACGCAACAACAGGAAGTCATAAGCCGCTCTGAACCGGGGATGACTCAACAGACGGAAGGGCCGATTACCTTCCCTGCGCGAAAACCGCGGTTGCAAGGTCCATACTTCACGCATGGCCAGCGTAATTCTTTTGGGAAAAGCCGTCGATTTTAACTGACGATTGATAATTTCACTGGATGCATTCTGATAGGCAATCGTCTCGTTGACGCCCTGTTGAATTTGACGCTTCGCTTCAGCCTTAACCGGATTCCAAAGAAATGCAGCAAACAAGAAATACGCCGTGACTGTTTTACCGTCGGTTATTCGGGCATCCGAGTTTTCAAGAGCCTTGATTAAAAATAATTTTGGGAAACCCTCTTCTTCCTCAGCCAAAGAATCTTCGACTAACGGAAAAAGCTCTCGAAACAAATCATAATGACGCAACATTTCAAAGGTCTGCAAAGCATAACCCGATAAAAATAATTTAAGCGTTTCGTCAAACAAACGTGCGGGAGGAATATTATTGAGCAGGTCAGCCAACCCGGCAATGGGTTTCTCGCTATCCGGATGCAGATTAAATCCCAGTTTGACAGCGAACCTGACGGCCCTCAGCATCCGGACCGGATCTTCCCGGAAACGGGTTTCAGGGTCGCCAATTAACCGCAAAGTGCCGGAAAGATGATCTTCCATCCCGCCCACATAATCAATAACACTGAAGTCCTTTATATTGTAATAAAGGGAATTCACGGTAAAGTCCCTTCGCCACACGTCTTCTTCAATGTTGCCGTACTGATTATCCCTGAGCAGTCTGCCTTCTTCATTCAAAAAACGGTGTTCACTATTTTCTTCTACCGATCCGCGAAAGGTGGCGACTTCTATAATATCCCTGCCGAATTGCACGTGAGCCAAACGAAATCTGCGGCCAACCAATCGGCAATTACGAAACACTTTTTTGATCTGATCCGGCCGCGCATCAGTAACCACATCAAAATCTTTAGGCTCCCGGCCTAACAAAAGATCACGAACACAGCCACCTACCAGATAGGCTTCAAATCCCGCTTTTTTAAGCCTATAGAGCACTTTTAAAGCGTTTTCGCTAACTTGAGAACGCGATATAGAATGTTCTGATCTGGCATAGACTCTAGGCCCCGGCTTAATTTGCGCCCTCTCTTCCGTAGTCTGAGTAGACGGTTTCATGGAGGAGCTAATGATTTTCTTGAAGAAACTTAAAATAGCCTTTTTCCTTGCTTTATTTTTATAATGAATTAATCATACCACCTGCCGCGTTAGCAACTCAATCAACACGCTTCTTTTTAGATACCAGTTTTTATAGTAGAATCTAAATAAATTTAACAAGCGAGACGTTCTCCGCCTTATCAACCGATCGGCACATTGACTTCCCGTTTAGCGCTTTATTCACCAAAACATACCGGAGTTAAATCATGTTCAAAAAGATAATCATAGCTTTAATTGATAAGCCTTTATTAACAAGCCTTTTTGTAACGGATTTGGGGATTTTACTATTTCACAGACCACCCTTCCTGTTTTCAGTGATCATGTTTGGTGCCCTGCTAGCGATGAGCATGTACTTCGGACAAAAACTATCTCTGTTCAAAAATTGAATTCGACAGGGCATCTTGTTCGTTGGTAACGCATAAATCACTTAAACCTACCCGTAAGCATCCCGGTTTTTGGCGGAGAATGGCGGCACAAGCCTACGACCTTTTTCTGTTGCTGGCGGTATTATTTGTTGCCACTGCCATCATTCTCCCTTTTAATGATGGCGAAGCGTTTGCACCCACTCAGTTTTTTTATCCTGCCTACCTGCTTCTGATCAGCTTTATTTTTTACGGCTGGTTTTGGACCCATGGCGGCCAGACACTGGGGCTCAGAGCCTGGAAATTAGCGGTGTTGACAGCTGATCGAAAACCAATTGACTGGAAACAGGCCGCCATTCGTTTTTGCACGGCCTTGTTATCGTGGATTCCTTTAGGTCTTGGCTTCCTGTGGGTCATTGTGGATAAAGATAACAACAGCTGGCACGACCATCTGTCCAAAACTTATCTGTTCAACACCTCACCGAAATAACGTCTACTGAACCCGGCGAAGCGCGTACAAGGCCACAGCAAAAACAAACAAACTGGGTACAAATGCCATAGCGGCCGGATTTAGATCATAGATTAAACTCATATGGCCTATGATTTTGTCACCGATATTAAACCCAAGACCGATCACCACACCGATTAACATCCTCGCACCGGCACTCACACCTCTTTTCACGCCAATGACAAACGGTGTTGCAATCATCAGCATGACAAAAGTCACAAAGGGATTGACTACCCGCCCCCAGAAAGCAAATTCGTAGGTTTGCGACTTTTGCTTGTTGTCTTTTAAAAATCTGATATACGTATTCAGGTCGTAAAGCGACAGATTATCGGGGCTCACCACGACAACATTTACCAGTTTTGGATCGATGGATGACTTCCATGGCAGGCTGCTTAATTTGCTTACTTTGACTTCCTCTATTGAAATATCACTTTGCTGAATGTTTTCCATTTCCCACTGATTCTCCCCTTTAAATAGAGCTTTTTGAGAATACATCGCTTTGGACAAGCGGTTATTTTCATCTAACTCATAGGTATAGATATTTTCTAAATCACCATTCTCTTCAATTTTCTTGACGTTAATAAAGGTCTGCCCCTCTCTTAACCATAAACCGTAGAGGCTTTTGATCATGATTTGATCTGCGCGGGATTTCGACTTCAGTGTTTGAGCCATTTGCTCCGTATTAGGCGCAATCCATTCACCGACAGTGATGGCAACCGCCACAAGTATGGCACCGGCCAGCATGACCGACTTAATAATCGATAACACGGAAACACCGGCGGCTCGCATAGCAACGAGTTCACGGTGATTGCCCATCCCGCCCAGCACAAACAAACTACCCAAAAGAGCGGAAGCCGGCACCAATTCATAAAAAACTCGGGGCGAGGTGAGCGCTACGTAATATACAATTTCCTTTAGGTTATAACTGCCTTTTCCCAGACTTTTTAATTCATCGCTGAACGTAAAAAGGCTAAACAAGGTTAATAAAAACAAGGCGGCTAATGAGGATCCTTTCAGCACCTCTTTTACAATATAGCGTGTCAATACATTCACAGTCCCAGTTTCCCCTTCAGCCTATCTTTAAGGTAACGCCATCCAAACAGCCGCATCAAAAGAACGATCGCCAAAATCATTAACAGCACATGAACCCATACGGCGCCAAACCAAGCAGGAATTTGGCCTTTTATCACCCAACTATGACTCACTCTGATGAAATTGCCGTAAGTAAAATAAATTAAAAATGCCACCAGCACATTGCCGTAAACACCCCCTCTGGGCGCTGTTTGAGCCAAAGGGACTGCCAGCAGACTCAAAACAAACACGCCCGCAGGAATCGAAAAACGCCGCTGCAATTCAGCAATATCCCTGACTTCAGTTGACCCCACGAGCTTAGCGGTAGCTATTGACTCATGATCGTAATTCAAGACTGTTTCCTTTTCCTCCAGTCGCACGGCATATTCGGCAAATTCTTCGATAACATAATCCGCTTGCCCGGGAATACCTTGCGTCTTTGTGCCATTTTCAAGGATCATGTAAAGACCTCCGGGCCGGTTTTCCAAATTGCCCGATTCGGCATTGAATATACTGACCTTGTTACCCTGCCTGTGCTGGACAAATACCTGATGCATTATTCCATCCTTTGCAAGATCCTCCACGTAAAAGACCAGATCACCGTGCTGATATTCGCTAAACCGGCCTGCAGCGATACCTCTGATATCGGCTGATTTTTCATCTTCATGCATCAGCTCATTGACCGTCGCTTCGGCCCAGGGTCCTGTATAAAATGACAGTGCCAATGAAATCAGCATCAAAGGCAAAACCAGCACGTAAAGAGACCGATAAATAACTCCTGAGCTGCCTCCTGCCGAGAACACAGCCGCCATTTCCTGATCACGATACATGCGCCCGACCACCATCAACACTGCCATAAATAAAGCGGCGGGAAGAAATGCAATAGCAGCGCTGATCATCTTCAGACCTAAAACATGTATCAAGGTCTCACTCGAAACCGAGCCCTCAATGGCTTTTTCGAGTATTTTGATAAACCGTTTACTGACGATAATAACGACGATCACCGACAAAACCGAGATTAACGTTCCTGCCAAATCGCGCACGATCATTTTGTCCAACACGCTAATCAGCGGAGACCTTCTTTTTCGTCCACGCTGGGACATTATTTCGCTCAAATTCTTCCCCTCATAACACGCGTAAACATTTGAGTTTTAACTATAAAGTGATAAGTTCATTATTCAAACCCGGTTGACTGTGCATTTTTCCAGACAATACAGATGGTTGCCCAACTTTTACGCTTTGTAAAAAATGACTTGCTGTATAATACAAAACATGACTATACGCTGATTTTGGCGCATCCCTTAGACACGAAACTCATCTGACTCATTTTAATCAAAAAAAGTATGGACTATTCTATAGAAAGCACGCCATTAGAAAAACTGCAATGTGACTGTCTCATTGTCGGTATTTATGAAAATCTCCAACTCAGCCCCTCCGGCGCGCTACTGGATCAGCTTTTAAAAGGAGCGATCAGTCAATTAGCCGCACGCGGCGATACTAAAGGCAAGTTGAATGAAGCCCTACTGATCAACTGGTTACCGGACATGACCATTAACCGGGTCGTACTGGTAGGACTGGGCAAACAGGACAGCCTTACCGGCAAGCAATACAGAACAGCTTTAGCTGCAGCCATAAAAACAATCAGAGATGCTCAAATCAAATCCGCAGTCTGTACTCTGGCAGAGCTGCCCGTCGCTCAATACGACTGGCGATGGAAAACCAGACAGATTATAGAAGTTTTCGGCGACGCGCTTTATCAATTTAAACAATGCAAGTCGGTCGTGGAAAATGAATTCAAAACAGAGCAGATTACTGTCCTGGTCCCCGATGATCAGATGACTGCCTCTCAAAAAGGTTTGGCCGAAGGTCGGGCTATTGCCGATGGCGTAACTCTGGCCAAATATCTGGGCGATTTACCAGGTAATATCTGCACGCCTTCATTTCTCGCAGAACAAGCACAAAGCCTCGGTAAAAAGCTCTCAAAGCTGTCAGTTGACATCTTGGAAGAGGACTACATGCAGGCGTTGGGCATGGGTTCTTTCTTATCCGTTTCACGAGGCAGTCGCCAGCCCGCCAAATTGATCATCATGAACTACCAGGGCGGCGAAAAGAACAGCAAACCCATTGTATTGATCGGCAAAGGCCTGACTTTTGATGCAGGCGGCATCTCGTTAAAGCAGAGCCTGGGCATGGATGAAATGAAGTACGACATGTGTGGAGGCGCCAGCGTCATCGCGGCTTTACAAGCCGCAGCCAGCCTTCAGTTACCCTTAAATATAGTCGGCTTGGTGGCTTCCTCGGAAAATATGCCGGATGGCGATGCGAATAAACCCGGCGATATTTTGACCAGCATGTCAGGAAAGACTATCGAAGTCCTCAATACTGACGCAGAAGGCCGACTGATTCTTTGCGACACGCTCACTTACGCCCAACGCTTCGAACCTGAAGTCGTAATCGATATGGCGACGCTGACGGGTGCCTGTCTGGTTGCCTTAGGACGTGTACCCAGCGGCTTGCTGGGTAATGATGACTCTCTGTGTAATGACTTGCTTGCCGCCAGCGAAACCTCATGCGACAGCCTATGGCGCCTCCCGTTATGGGAAGAATACCAGGAGCTGCTTAAGTCCAATTTTGCCGATATGGCCAACATTGGCGGAAAAGACGCTGGAACCATTACTGCAGCTTGTTTTTTGGCAAAATTCGCCGAAAACTTTCGTTGGGCTCACCTCGATATCGCAGGAACGGCTTGGCGCACAGGTCCTAACAAAGGTGCTACAGGCCGACCCGTGCCATTGTTGATGCAATATTTATTGAATAGAAGCTCGACACTCGCAGCCCGCTAAATGGCCGGAGTCAGTTTTTATATTTTGGAACAAGAAACTGAGCAGGAAAAATATATTTTTGCCTGCAAGTTGATCGAAAAAGCCTACCGGCAGGGTCAATTCAGTTTTGTACTGACTAAAGATGACCGCCAGAGCCAAATCATGGACGATTTGCTCTGGAGTTTTCGTCCCGGAAGTTTTATTCCTCATGACAAAATGCCCGCCACAGCCAAAGCTAATACCCCCAGAGTATTGATAGGGAAAGCGCCCCCCACTGATGATCAGCAAACCTTGCTGGTCAATCTCTCTGAAAACTGTCCGGATATGGACAGTCAAAATGCCCGTATCATTGAAATTATCGAAAATGATGAGACGGCAAAAGCAGTAGGACGGGCTCGCTACAAACAATACCAATCAGCGGGTTTTTCAATAGAAACTCACCGTCTCTGATACAGCGCTAAAGGAAATCAGCGCTGACAGAAAAACATTGTAGTGAGCCTTGTCAATCGGTTGAATGACGGCCAATGAACCTGGCAGCGGATTATTTTTCAGTAACCGGTGTTGAAGGCGCTGGAGCAACTTCAGTAGCGGGAGCGCTTGCTTGATCATCACTCGGCTTTTGTTCAAGCTGCTCAGAATCGCTGACTTCTTCCTCACTGCTCATTATCAGAGAAGCAAAGCAGTTCATGGTGCTTTCCGTATAATTCCTATGCGCTTCGGCTAAACCTTTAGGCGAACCAAATTCTGTCCGCAACTCTTGCATCACTTGTTGAGGATTTTTAGAATCTTTCAAAGTCAGCATTTTTGCATAACTACGATAGGCCTCAAGACGTCTTGGATCGTAATTGAAAATACCGTCCATATTGGCTGAACTTAAATCAACAATGCAACGCGTTACAACTTCCGGATCAAGCTTATAGTCCTTCACATCCTGCTCGTTTTTAATCTGTTCCATGACGGCTTGTTCATAAGCCGTTCTTTCCTGACATCCGGACAACAACAAGGCAGCGCCACATAGGAATAATAGTTTTTTCATAGTCTGATTTTGGGTAGGTATTTTGAGCAGGGAATCTGCGCCAAATTGAGATAAAATTTATAAACAACAACGAAAAACCCACCTTTTACGGTCTTTAACCCCCAATTTAATTGGTTTGAAAAAACCCTGGCAAATCGAGCGTATTTTTCAGTCAGATTATTTCGTTCTCGTTCGTTAAAATTCAATCAGGTATAGGTACCGAACTGATTTTCTTCATGGTATCGTGAATCCACGCTTCGGCTTCGGCATTAATATCCTGAGCCTTGCGATTGACACTCTCGATTGGCGGCCCAATGACAACCTTGATACAACCGGGATACTTCAAAAAACTGTAGCGGGGCCAAAACTCGCCCGCATTATGCGCAATCGGAATAATCGGAACGCCAGTCTTTTGAGCGAGCATGGCACCGCCGGCATTAAACTTTATTTTTTCACCCGGAGCTGTTCGCGTACCTTCCGGAAAAATAACGACCCAACTACCTTCTTTTAGATAGACGGTGCCTTTTTCGATCAATGTCCTGAGAGCACCGACTGCATTTTTCCGATCGATTGCAATTGGTTTTAACATACCTAAAGCCCAGCCCCATACAGGAAACCACAACAGCGATCGTTTTAACAATGTCGCCTGTTCCGGCAATAACCAACGCATCGCCAATGTTTCCCATGCCGATTGATGCTTGCACAGGGCAATCGCTACCGGGCATTCTTTGATATGCTCTAGACCCTGAATATCATAGGTCAGTCCGCAAAAGAATTTAGCCATCCAGATGACCAATGCGCACCAATATTTGGCAAACTGATAGCCTAACCAATAGCTGAAGGGTGTCGACAACAAAATAAGGAAGCCAACCATTGTCGCAGTAACAAAAATACAGACAAATAACACTGAAGACCCGATATAGAGCCGGCATTTATTGAATAGCGTAAATTGATCGATATCAGTCATCGCACTCATTACAGTTGTTTATCGTTAATTTAGTCATCCAATCGTGCTTACGATTGCAACTTGGAAATATCGGCACAGGTTAAAAACTGTCCGGACACCAATTCCAGCAAAGCTAAACGGTTGTTACGCAATGTCAAATCATCGGTCATAACCATCACATGATCAAAGAAAGCATCAACTCCGTCTCTTAAGCTTGCCAGCCTGCTGAGCACTGCCTGATAATCGCGGCGTTCCAGTAGAGGCTGAATGGCCTCGGCTGATTCCTTCGCGGCAGCCAATAAATTCAATTCCTGAATCTCTACCAAACCGGTAACCGCTAGGACCGCTTCGCCGCCGGATTTTTTCAGAATATTGCGAATCCGTTTGTTGGCGCCGGCCAGGCTTTCCGCCTCGGGCAATTGTCTGAATAACTTGACGGCCTGAAGTCTTTGCATGAAATCCAGAGGCTCACGCGGCATAATCGTATAAACGGCATCAAACTCATCGGGTTTGTAGCCTTTATCCAGGCAATAACCCCGCAATCTTTCGTAAATAAAATCGATAACGCGGTCCTGTGTCTCTGTTTTGTTAAAATCATGAACGAATTGTTCTAATGCGAATTCGACAACAGCGATCAAATCCAGCGCAAGCTCGCGTTCAATGATAATTCTTAACACACCCAATGCTGCGCGCCTGAGCGCATAGGGATCTTTATCTCCGGTGGGTATCAGGCCGGCACTGAAAATACCGGTCAATGTATCAATTTTTTCAGCGATGGACAGAATTTGACCGGTAACACTGGATGGCGTGGAACCACCGGATTGCTTGGGAAAATATTGCTCCTCCAAAGCCAGCGCTACTTCTTCAGGTTCATTATCCGCCAACGCATAATAACGGCCCATGGTACCTTGCAAGTTGGCAAACTCTCCAACCATATCCGTCATCAGATCGGTTTTAGCCAGCATTGCCGCCCGCTTTGCCAATTCGCTGTCCGCGTCCAATTGCGCCGCAATGTAATCGGCCAGTTGTTTAACCCGGTGCGTTTTATCGGCCAATGTACCCAGTGTTTTCTGGAAAACAATTGAATTCAGACTTTCGATCCGCTCTTCCAGACGCTTTTTTCTATCCTGTTTCCAGAAAAATTCGGCATCCGACAAGCGCGGCGTAATAACCCGTTCATTACCCGTCTGTATTGATGCCGGACGTTTACTTTCGATATTACTGAAGGTAATAAAGTGAGGCAGCAAAGTGCCGTCAGCGCGTTTGACCGGAAAATATTTCTGATTGGTCTGCATCGTAGTGATCAGCACCTCGGCAGGCAGCGCCAAAAAACGCTGATCGAAATGCCCTACAACAGGAACGGGCCATTCATTCAATGCGGCGATTTCCTCTAATAGATCGTCTTCGATATGAACAACGCCGCCGACATTGGAAGCTGCTTCATGGGCAGCCTGACGGATGATGTCTTTTCGCGTTTCAAAATCAGCGATCACATGGCCTTGCTGGTATAAAACATCACTGTAAGTTTCAGGCCGTTCCAATAGAATGGATTGCGGCGCATGAAAACGGTGACCTCGAGAGTGTGCACCCGCTTTCAAACCCAATATTTCAGCATCGATTATTTGCTCACCAAACAATAACACGACCCAATGCACCGGCCTGACAAATTCAGTAGCGAAGCTGCCCCAACGCATTCTTTTGGCAATAGGCAGATCGGCGATACTTTTGCTGATGATTTCCGGAATCAAATTTTCTGTTGCCTGGCCTTTGATAGCTTGATGATAAGCCAGCCATTCACCTTTATCGGTGACTAAACGCTCCAACTGGTCAAACGTGGTGTTGCAACTGACTGCAAAGCCCTGTGCCGCCTTGCTGGGCGTTCCATCAGGCATAAATGCAGCCTGTATGGCAGGCCCCCGCTTCTCTACTGTTTTATCCGGCTGAGCCGTGACCAGATCGCTGACAAAAACTGCCAGCCGTCTTGGCGTCGCGTAAGCTTTAACATCCTTATAACTTAAACCGGCGTCAGCAAGACCTTGAACCATATTGTTTTGCAATGCCCGACTCAAAGTAAGCAAGGTTTTAGGCGGCAGTTCTTCCGTACCCAACTCGAATAAAAGGTGTTTACAGTGGCTCATGCAGGTACTCCTTGTTCCTGTTGCTGCAACATGGGGAATCCCAAAGCCTCGCGGCGGTTATAGAAGCATTCGGCAACCGCTTTGGATAAATTTCTGACCCTGAGAATATAACGCTGCCGTTCAGTTACCGAAATGGCATGACGAGCATCGAGCAAATTAAAGGTATGCGAGGCTTTTAAAACCATCTCATAAGCGGGCAAGGGCAAATCGCGTTCCAGCAATGTCTGACATTCCTGCTCAAAAGTATCAAAACAGCTGAACATAAATTCGACATTGGCATGCTCAAAATTGTAAGCCGACATCTCAACTTCATTTTGATGAAACACATCGCCATAGGTCACTTTACCGAAAGGACCATCCGTCCATACCAGATCAAATACGCTTTCCACGCCTTGGAGATACATGGCCAGTCGTTCCATGCCATAGGTGATTTCACCGGTCACCGGTTTACATTCCAATCCGCCGACTTGTTGAAAATAGGTAAACTGGGTCACTTCCATGCCATTAAGCCAGACTTCCCAACCCAAACCCCAGGCACCCAGCGTCGGAGACTCCCAGTTATCTTCTACAAACCGGATATCGTGTTCCAGCAGATCAAAGCCCAAATAACGCAAAGACCCCAGATATAACTCCTGGATATTGTCAGGCGACGGCTTGAGAACGACCTGATATTGGTAATAATGCTGCAGGCGGTTGGGGTTCTCGCCGTATCGGCCATCGGTAGGACGGCGAGAAGGCTGGACATAAGCGGCATTCCAGGGTTCCGGGCCAATAGCTCTCAAAAATGTAGCCGGATGAAAAGTACCCGCGCCAACCTCTTGATCCAAAGGTTGTAAGAGTACACATCCCTGCTTTGCCCAATACTCCTGCAAAGCGAGAATTAAACCCTGAAACGTTGATAAATCGTAGTTTGTTGAAGACACGACGGTTCTGTGATTCCGTAATAAAGGGCGAAAATTATAACTTAATTTACCCTCAAATACACAAGCATACGGACAGAGCGGAAAATAATCCGGATGAAAAGAAAGTTTTTTAACGCGTTTATCACGCGCCAGCCTGGATTAATTGGCATGGATCATCCCTCAGCGGCAAGATCGATACCTGATTAATTTGTCCGACAGACTTGAACGCTCTTCAAAGCCTTGAAATTTGACCTAGTATTATACCCATCGTAGATCGAAATTCGGCACCGGGGTGCCCATCAAAGGACGCCGTAAAACCATCCCTATAGGCTCTATGCCGAACAACCCGTTGCCTCCTTAGGCACTGCCGAAATTTGAAGTGCGAAAGGTATAACAGGCAATTTGAGAAACGCTCAGCAAGCTCTTTATAAAAACAGCCACACGCCTCCGCGGCGTAGAGACCCAATTCCCTTGAACGAGAATATTCACATGACTTTAAGAGCAGGCATTATCGGACTTGGCCGGATTGGCCGCGGCGTTTTAAGAGCCAACTACTCTCAATTTCCGGAGGGCAGGTTCGACATCAAAGTGATCTGTGATGTGATGACAGTCGATCAGGTCGCCTACCTGCTGGCTCACGACAGCACCTACGGCGCAGCACCGTTCACTGTTGAATGCGATGAAACTCATCTGATTGTAGGAGGCAAGCCAATAGCCTACCGGCAGGTTGACAGGCGCCGACCCCTACCTGAAGAAGACAGTTTTGGGCACCTGCGGGAATTTGGGCTGGATGTGCTACTGGATGCAACAGGCACTGCGTCAATCGATAATTTACGGTCACTGGTAACCCACAAGACAGCCAAAAAGGTTGTTTGCACCATCAATCTGCCGGGCTGTGATTTAAGCCTGGTCTATGGTGTGAACCACAAGGTTTATAACCCGGATAGCCATCATGTTATCTCTGCCAGCACATGCACAGGCAATGCGGTAACACCGGTATTAGCCATTCTTGAAAAACATATCGGAATTGATAATGCCCGACTGATCACCATCCATCCGCTGCTATCCGATCAACGCGTCCTGGACGGGTATCATTCCACTTCACATTTAGGCCGGGCATGCGCAACGTCCATTCTTCCTACACGCACGCAAGTGGCCAATTCCGCAGAACTGGTGCTGCCGTCACTGGCCGGCAAGCTCGATTCCATTTCGTATCGCATTCCCACCGCCATCGTATCGGCATTAGACGTGACCGCCTATTTATCACGGCCAACGACACGAGAGGAATGTATTGAATTGTTTAATCACTACGCTCAATCGGAGGACATGCCGGGCATCATCAACTGCGATTCCGGCGCATGGGGCCACGAAAAAGCGAGTATTGATTTCCTCGGGACGCCTTATTCGGTCATCATCCTAATGAATCACCTGACCTTGACGCACGGCCGTCAACTCGGATTGGCACTCATGCATGATAACGAATTTGCCTACTGCATGCGGGTACTGGATGTTTTCGGGGTATTGGCTGCGACCTGAAACATTCTCCTAAAAACACTGCGCGTGAACAAGCCGCCTGCCATCCTTTATGTAATGATCTGTATCCGGCGGGTATCACGTTTAATCTTTTCATGCTTTAAGTGTTTTTCGTAGCTCAAATGATTATTGGAAAAAGTAACTAGTCGCCCGCTTTGGATTAAGGGTGTAGGTGCTTGACTTCAAAGGACGCATCAATACATCCCTGTTGCAGAAGCCTTTTCAATCAACCACTTACACCCACAAAAATTGGAGGGGGTGAGCAGATACCTGGAAAAATAATAAAAAAGAGGATAAGGTCTTGCAATCATGCATTTTTGAGTGAAGTTTTAAGTAGTGCATTGCTGACAATCGATTAATGCACCCGAAAGCATCGGTAATTTGCAGCATTGCGCAATCACACGTCTCATAGGCATTCTTCATACCTTCCAATGTCGTCGATTGAAAATTTGAGTGTAGGCGCCATTCAAATTGAGCATGCCCTTCGACAAATTGCCGCCCACCGTTTCCAACGACCACAGGATATCGGTTGGTCATCAAGTCAGGGGGAACTACTTGCGTTGCCTCGCGCAGCCACATAATACAACCTGCCGGCAAATTCTAATCTGAGTGATCTTGCGTTACCAGACCCCGCGATGCGTGTTGTTGGATGTGGTGAGGAACGAACCGCATCTTTCGCGATTGATGCGCTCCTATCGTCACCACATCCTACGGCCCTTATTGACTACGACAGGCTAATGGCTGGACCTTCGTTTGCCAGAATTAGCTTAGCGGTTTTAGTTTTTGTAATTCTTTGATATGTTCGCTGAGTCCTAGGGCCTTATCGACATCGAGTTGTATTGCAATGCCGGTGCCTAAACTTTCATCAAGATTGCCGGCTTCGGCAACGGCTTCTATGATGCCATCGGCGCGTCTTTCCTCGGCCAAAATCAGTACAACGGCTCTAGGGTTTAATATTTCCAGGCCAAAAATACCGACAACCTTTTCCAGTCCTTGACCTCGGGCCTTGTTGATGATCGTCGCACCTGTCGCACCGGCGTTTCTGGAAGCATCAAGAACTTGTTCGGTTTTGTCTTCATCGACGAAGACCATGATTAATTTGAAGTGCATATATTTCCTGATCGCAACGGCTAATTTATGGTTAATGAATGCAATAAAGGCTCATTTTTACCTAGACCTACTCAAGCCGGCAAGTGCGAAGATCATGAGGATCAGTGTCAAGTCTTGACCCTTCGTTTCTCTGTGCGAGTTAGCCACCATGGTGCTCAGCAAGCCTGCCCGCCACCTAACGCAAGGGACGAGTGATCTGGATTCATTACGGGGTTCATTCACGTATTCCACGTTCATGAGCAAAATCGATCATGCACCGATGACGGCTGTGGTCGGGTAACACCTGGAAAACGCGCCCATTGTAGAGTTCCCGGTCGAAAGTTGCGATTGATGCGGCTCCTATCGTCACCTCATCCTACGGCCTTTTGCCGAGCAACTTTCTTTCGGCAAGATCTAAATTGCCGGGCGTCCCGAAGAGGACAACCACATCGTCTTCCGCTATAACAAGATCCAGAGGTTCGGACTCTCGAAGTCCTTGTCTGACCAGCGACGATACGATCACACCTTCCAATTCCAGTTCCTTTAGTTTTTTCCCTACAACGCTACTACCCGAAGAAATAGATACGGATCTCAGACCATCGGCAATAACCCTGTTGAAATCATCCGAAAATTCCTCTTCACCACGATAAAATTCGCGTAGCAGCCGATAACGGCTTGCTCGTTGCTGCTGCATGCGACGCACTACCCGAGTGAACGGCACATTGAGCAGCAATAAGGCATGAGAAGCTATCATCAAACCTGCTTCAAGCACTTCCGGCACCACCTCCGTAGCACCAGCCTGCCGCAGTTCCTCAACGTGTGTTTCATCGCGAGTACGAACCATAACGGGTAAATCGGGGCGTAGAGCGCGAACATGGTGAAGAATCTTCTTTGCCAACACAGGATCGTCATAGCTGATAACGATCAGCTTCGCGGTATCGAGACCAACCGCTTCAAGAATATCCCGTTCAGACGAATCAGCGTAATAAACCGGTTCACCGGCAATATGCGCGGCTTTGACCCGTGCAGAATCCAGATCGAGAGCAACATAGGGTATCTTTTCTTCTTCCAAAAAATGTCCCACACTCTGACCTATGCGTCCATAGCCACAAATAATCGTGTGATCGCGAAGATGCTTAGTTGTTTCCGAATCGACCGGATAAGTTTCGGGGTCAACCTGAAGATCCGATTTCCACACGAACAATCGGGCAAGAGCATTATTATAGCGAATAAGAAAAGGAGCAACGATCATCGAAAACAACACTGCGGTAAAAACAATCTGCGCGTGATGATTTGTTAAGGCATGCACGTCGAGCGCAATCGCCAACAAGGCGAAACCGAATTCACCACCCACCGCTAATAGAAGTCCGGTCCGCCATGCCGTAAGACCATCGAGTCCTGACAAACGTACGATCAAGGCGACCAATAGCGTTTTCGATAGCAACATAGTGGCAACACCGACCACAGCCCATTGCCAATTCTGCGGTATCGCGGAAGGGTCGAACAACATCCCGATGCTAACGAAAAACAAACCAATTAGCACATCGCGAAACGGTCTGATCGTAGATTCGACCTGATGCCGGAATTCGGTTTCACCTAGCATCATGCCGACCAGAAACGCACCGAACGCCATTGATAGCCCCAGACGGTTGGTAGTCCAGGCGGCCAGTAGCGACACGAAGAGCACGGTCAACGTAAACAGCTCGGCAGAGCGTCGTGCGACAACCGCATGAAACAGCGGTCGTAACAACCAGCGTCCGAGCACGAACACCAGCAAAAACGCCAGAACGGCTTTGGCCATTGCCCAGCCCAACGCCTCGAATAACACGCTGGCATCGTCATCGATGCTGCTCAACACTGGAATAACGACCACGAACGGCACCGCCGTCACATCCTGAAACACCGACATCGCCACGCCCAAGCGTCCATGGCGGCTATGTTCATCGCCTTGCTCGGCAAGCTGCTTGCTGATAATTGTCGTCGAGGATTGAGCGAACACCGCGCCGATAATAAAAGCTGTAGCCGGAGGCAAGCCCAGCCACCAACTTGCCCCGCCGATCACGGCCGTCGTTAGCAGCACCTGTCCGGTTCCCAAACCTAATACTTGACCTCGTAATGCATGGATCTGCGGCAATGAAAAACTCAAGCCAATCGTGAATAGCAGAAACACGATGCCGAATTCGGCGACTTCCCGAATTTGTTGAACTTCAATAACAGGGCCGGGCGTATGCGCTCCGAATAGAACACCAACTAAAAGATAACCTATGCTGGAAGGAATATGGAGTTTCTGAAAAAGAACGACTACAGCCACCGAGGACCCAAGCAGTAAGAGTAAGTGTATCAAGGGCTGATCTATCATTATTGAGGTTTTATATTTTTTATATTAATTTAAAAAGCAGGCGAACAGGCTTAGGAAGCAGGCATCTGGATTATATCAGCCAAGCCGGGCACGGACAACGGGCATGGCAGTTAGACTAGAGGCATTTCAGGGGGCCACCTATTAATCAGTTGTAGTCAATCTGAGTCTATTTTTATAAAAACTAACCCATGACTTGTTCTGATTTAATTTTACCCTGCAAAGCCTTATTGACGAGCCGTAAAAAGGGGTCAAGTCTTGAAATCACGAAATTGCATGATTTCAAGACTTGACCCCCCGACCCAAAGAAATCCGGGACTTTAACCCGCTAGATTTACTACTGTTACTGCGAACGATCAAGTCCCTATGTATTTTGTATCACGATATTCGGGAACCTGGAACTGAAGTCTTTGGCTCTTATCGCAAGCCGTCCGGCTGCTTTTCGTGCAATCTCCCGGTAAATGGTTGCTGGCCTTCCATCAGGATCAGACACAACAATCGGCCTGCCTGAATCGGCAAACTGGCGAATGGAAATGTCTAAAGGAAGCGACCCCAGCAGTGGCACTTTGTTTTTTTCCGCCATCGCAACACCGCCGCCTGAACCGAAAATCGGCTCTTCATGCCCGCACTGACTGCAAATATGAATACTCATATTTTCGACAATTCCCAGCACAGGCACATTGACTTTCTCAAACATTCCCAAGCCGCGCTGGGCGTCCAGTAACGCAATATCTTGAGGCGTCGTCACAATGACAGCACCGCTGACCGGAATTTGCTGCGACATCGTCAATTGAATATCCCCGGTGCCTGGAGGTAAATCGATAACCAGGTAATCCAGTTCAGACCACTGCGTTTCCTTCAATAGTTGCTGCAAGGCACTGGTTACCATAGGCCCGCGCCAAATCATCGGCTGATTCTGATCAACAAGAAAACCGATGGAATTGGTTTGCAAACCAAAGGACAATTTGGGCTGCATGGTTTTACCGTCCTCACTCGCCGGAAAGCCCGATATTCCGAGCATCGTCGGAATACTGGGTCCGTAGATATCAGCATCGAGAATACCGACATTTGCCCCTTCCGCTGCCAAGGCCAAGGCCAGATTCACCGCGGTTGTCGATTTACCGACGCCCCCCTTGCCGGAAGCAACCGCGATAATATTTTTTACCTGGGGTATGGGTTTCAAGCCCTGCTGAACAGCATGCGAAATGATATTGACCGACACATCAATCTTAATCGAACCTATGCCCGGTAAACTTTTTAAATGCGTCAGTACCGCCTCTTTAAATTGCTCTGTGTAACGCTTGGCTGGATAACCCAACTCCAGCGACAGGTGAACATCAGCACCATCAATAGAGATCTGTTTAACGGATTTTTGGGTCACCAAATCCGTATCCGTGTTGGGATCAATAAACGTTCGCAGCAGATTTTCCACGTCTGCCCGGTTGATTGCTGTCATGTCTACTCCGTTGTGATTTGATAAAATAAATAACCAAGTAAAATGCTCAAGATTAAGCCATTTTACCTGTTTTTACTGAAAACGCACTTTTTGATATTGACCTACTCTGAAAGACAGGGTTTTGTGACATAATGTCGCATTAATTTATGCTTTAGTACGCTCGATATCATACATCATGCCTGACAGAAAAATTCTAGTTACCAGCGCCCTGCCCTATGCCAATGGCTCTATCCATTTAGGTCATCTGGTGGAGTATATTCAAACCGATATATGGGTGCGTTTTCAAAAACAAAGAAACAACACCTGTTACTACGTCTGCGCCGATGATACCCACGGCACACCGATCATGCTGCGAGCGGACAGTGAAGGCATCACGCCCGAAGCCTTGATTGGCCGTGTCTGGGAAGAGCATCTGGCCGATTTTACGGCATTCGGCGTAGCGTTCGATAATTTCCACAGTACGCATTCAAAAGAAAATCAGGTCTTATCGACACTGATTTACGAGCGTCTGCGTGATGCCGGACATATCAGTTCGCGCACTATCGTTCAGGCTTATGATCCGGTTAAAAACATGTTTCTGCCGGATCGTTTTATTAAAGGCGAGTGTCCGAAATGCGGCGCCAAAGATCAATACGGTGACAGTTGCGAAGCGTGCGGTGCGACTTATTCACCCACCGAACTCAAAAACGCTGTTTCAGCAGTCTCCGGTGAAAAACCCATTGAAAAAGAATCGCTGCATTACTTTTTTAAACTGGGTGATTTTAAAGATATGCTGACGGAATGGACCCAGGCCGGGCATTTGCAGCATGAGGTGACCAACAAACTCAACGAATGGCTGGAAGGCGACCTGCATGAATGGGATATTTCCAGGGATGCGCCTTATTTCGGCTTTGAAATTCCCGATGCGCCGGGTAAATATTTTTATGTCTGGCTGGATGCGCCTATCGGCTATATGGCCAGCTTTAAAAATCTTTGTGAACGCGAAGGATTGGACTTTGACGCGTTCTGGGGCGAAAACAGCCCTACCGAGCTTTATCATTTCATAGGCAAGGATATTGTTTATTTTCACGCCCTGTTCTGGCCCGCCATGCTTAAAGGTGCGCGCTTCAGAACCCCCAGTGCGATTTTTGTGCATGGCTTTTTGACCGTCAACGGCGAAAAAATGTCCAAATCGCGCGGCACATTCATTAAAGCTCGCACTTACCTGGATCATTTAAACCCTGAATACCTGCGTTATTATTTCGCAGCCAAACTCAGTGCCGGTGTCGATGACATCGACCTCAGCTTCGATGATTTCACGCAACGGGTCAATTCCGACCTGGTCGGCAAAGTCGTCAATATTGCCAGCCGTTGTAGCGGCTTCATTCATAAACAATTTGGCGGGCTTTTATCGAATCACTGCGCCGAACCTGAATTGTTCAAGCTTTTTATCGAAGCCAACACATCCATCGCAGAACATTACGAATCCCGCGAATACGGCAAAGCCATGCGAGAGATCATGGCCTTGGCCGACAAAGCCAACCAGTACATCGATGAGAAAAAACCCTGGCTTATCGCCAAGGAACCGGAGCGAAAAGCTGAACTGCACGAAGTCAGCTCAATGGGCATCAATCTTTTCCACTTGCTGGCCGCTTATTTGAAACCGGTTCTACCGGTGATGGCGCAACATGCTGAAGTTTTTCTGAATATTGACCCAATGGCGTGGCCGGATCAAACCCAACCGCTAACCGGACATACCATCAACCCGTTCCAACCGCTGATGACACGCGTAGATCCTGAGAAAATTGCGGCTGTCGTTGACGCTTCCAAGGAAAATCTGCAAAAAACTGAAACACCGAAACCCAGAAAATTTGACCCTGTCAGCGAACCGATAACGTTTGACGATTTTGCCAAGCTGGATTTACGCATTGCCAAAATCATCAACGCCGAGCCTATCGAAGGCGCGGACAAACTGCTGCAACTGACAGTCGATATCGGCGATGAAACCCGCAACATCTTTGCCGGCATCAAATCAGCCTACTCACCCGAAGATTTAATCGGCAGATTGACACTGGTCGTCGCAAACTTAGAACCTCGCAAAATGCGTTTCGGCATGTCCGAAGGCATGGTATTAGCCGCAGGACCCGGTGGCAAGGATATCTGGCTGTTGTCACCCGACCAGGGTGCCGTGCCCGGCATGCGGGTAAAATGATGGCCAATTATGCTATTTGATGTGTTCAGCACTCAACGCCGATCAGGACTCAACCTGATAGTCCGGCGCTGGCTGTTGATTACGCTGGCGATACTGCAACTGGTATCGCCTTTGTTACATGCACACACCTCATCCTCTGAACCCGCAACCGGACTCCATCTACCCGGTTTGGAACAGTACAGCTTCTTTTCCGAAGCGCCTTCATCGGACGCTTTACCCGATCATGCCGGAGATGAACTGCCTATCGTCATAGACTTCGGCCTTCACGGCTCATCGCCAGGCCAGCATGACGTGCAGGCCTTAATTACCGCCGCATTCGTCTTTTTAACTTATGCCGGCGCTTTTTGCTATACCGCTCATTTAACCGCTCATGCCAAACCGGCTCATAGAGCGTTTTTGACCCCACATTCCCCGCGCGCGCCCCCTGCCTTTCTTTAAACAGACTGAAAACCGGCACAGCGTAAAGTTAACGTTGCTTGCGCCCTGATTTTCAGTTTTGTTTCATGCTGACTTGATCTAATGACTGTCTTATTAATCTTAAAATAGTCGTAATTATTCGGTGCATCACCTTAGTTTTGTTGCTCCACGAACTAGTAGTACGTTTCAATAAAAAATTTACATTGTTTAGAAAGTTGATCAAGTCTGATATTACCTGCAAAACATGAGCTAATGCAAACTAATGGCGATTCTCTTATCGTAAGCATTATGATGAAACGAACTACTAGTTACGAATAATGATTTAATCAACGAAAAACAGTACTCCTAACGGGTCGAAAATACGCCCGGTTTCCAGATGGAGTAAAAACACGATTGTATTAAACGACACACCTCATTTCAGTGCGTCATTCGAAGAGTGTCTTTTGTGCATTTCGTGACCTAACCGCTTTTGGAGTTAACTATGTTTGCCCTCAACCTGTTGAGAGCCGGATTGCTGATTAGCCTGCAGACCACTGCCCTGTTGGGACACGCGGAATCGCTAACCAGCCCCGGACATCACGATCCAATCGAAGTGGATACCGGTTTGACATTAAGCCAGGTTATTGATGCCACGATGGAGAATTACCCCGACGCGTCATGGCTCAATGCTTTGGAAGAAGAATCTGCCGCCATTGCCGAGCGTAGCCAAAGCTGGACAGCCGGGGCTGCAAGCGCAGGTCTGGCATTCCAGGAAGCAACCAGCGGCACGCTGCATATTCTGGATGCGGCAGTCCAGGTACCTTTATGGAATCCGGGTCAACGCGACGCAGAACAGGCACTGGCAAAACAAGCGGGAAACAGCGCGCAATCCCAAAAATCGGCGGTCAAACTCAGAATTGCCGGCCTGATCAGAGCCGCCCTCTGGGACATAGAATTGGCCAACATCAAATTCAATCAGGCTAAAACGGACAAAGAGGTCACCCAGGCCTTACTGGATAAAGTCCGGCAACGTTATGAATTGGGCGATTTAGCCCGATCCGATCTGTTGCTGGCCCAAAGCGAATTGCTGCAAAAACAATCCTCGCTGACCCTCGCGGAAGCGGAAATCATGCACGCCCGAAAACGCTATATCAGTATTACCCAAAGCTCTAAAATTCCCGCTCGCTATCAGGAATCCTTATCGGAACTGACTGAAATCAAACAAAACCATCCGAACCTGGTGGCTGTAAACAGTCAAATTGACCGCAAACAAGCCGAACTGGAAGCCATCCGGCGGGTCGGCTCGGGCCAAACACAATTGGCGGTGGGCATTAACAGCGACCGGGGCAACAACGACCCTCGCAGTAATGACACAGAAAGTTTCAATATCGGCGTCTCCGTCCCCTTTGGCGGCAGCGCTCATATGGCACCCCAGATTGCCGCAGTGAACGTGGAATTGAATCAACTGATTACCCAACGCGACCAGCTCTATCGAGACCTGGAGCTGGCGCATCATGAGGCAGAACATGCTTTGGAAGTTAACCGGGCCGAACAGGATAATGCCAACCAGCTCAAAAAACTGGCCGAAGAACATTTAGAAATGACAGAACTCAGCTTTTCGGCCGGTGAAATCAATCTGATGGATTTGCTTAAAATCCAGGCGCGCACCCAACAATCCATCCTCTATGCCAACGAACGCGCGGTCATGCTCCAGCGCGACATTGCCCTTTATAACCAGGCGGTAGGAGTATTGCCATGAAATTAGTTAAAACCTTTACTCTGACCTTAAGCCTGATCGCGATGAACAGCGTTGCCGATGAAATAGCGCCTGGACCGGAAACAGTACCTGAAACAAACGCAGCGGCCGTCAGCGCACCGGCTCCATTACCGGAAACCGGCAAAGAAACCCGACAGATTGAAATTTCCGAAGCTCAAATTCTGGCGCTGGGCATCAAAACAGGTGAGTTAACAAAGGTTCAGGAAATTCCTCTGCTGCAAGCTGCGGCCAAAGCCATTATTCCGCCTAACAAAGAAAATTGGGTCAGCGCGGCTCAAGGTGGACTGATAACCAAAATTGCAGTCGCGATAGGCGACAAAGTCAGCCAAGGTCAATTACTGGCGCAAATTAACAGCCCGGAATTATTGAACCTGCAACGGCAATATCTTAAAGCGGGCAATGAACTGCGTCTGGCCGAATCCGTTTTTCAGCGTGACAAAAAGATGGCTGACAGCGGCATCATCGCGAACAGCCGTTTGCAAGAATCACGCAGCCGCTATGACTCGTTAAGCGCCGAAACCAATGAAGCCCGGCAACTGCTGCGCTTAACCGGCATGACCGAGGCCGCTATCAAACAACTGGAAACAACCCGGCAACTGAACAGCGTACTGAATGTGGTATCCCCTATTTCAGGCGTCGTACTCGAAAGTAAAAGCGTCACCGGCAGCCGGGTTGATAATCAGACCGCCTTATTCCATTTAGCCGACCTCACCGAACTGTGGTTAGAACTGAGTATTCCGCAGGAGAAAATTAACACGATTCATTTGGGTGACAAAGTCACTATCACTGACTCGGAGGTGACGGCCAAGATAAGCCTGTTGGGTCAGAGCGTCAATGATCAGAACCAGACCATAACGGCCCGCGCAGTCATTCAGTCACCCCAGAACGAAGTCCGTCCCGGCCAAAGTTTACAGGTGAATGTGATCAAAGTGCTTGAACAAGCGGCTTTCAAGCTGCCTAATGAAGCGATTGCACAACACCAGGATCAGGCGTTTATATTCATCAAAAATGAGCAAGGCTTTTTGGTTTCCCCCGCTCAGATCATAGGCAGGCAGGAGAGCGAATCTTTTATCAGCAGTAATTTACCGGCTCAATCTGTTGTCGCGCTAAGCGGTGCAGCCGCTCTTAAAGCCAATTGGCTGGGCTTGGGGGATGCAGACTGATGATCAACCTGATTCGTTTTGCCCTCTCACAGCGCATCATGATGCTGTTGTTGATGGTAGCGCTAGCGGGAGGCGGCTATTATGCCGTCAGCAATATTCCCATCGATGCCTTTCCTGAGGTGTCTCCGACGCAAGTCAAGATCATTGTCAAATCACCCGGCATGACGCCGGAAGAAATCGAAAGCCGGATCACCGCGCCGATTGAAGTCGAATTACTGGGCATACCGCATCAAACCATGCTGCGCTCCATCGCCAAGTATGCGATGACCGACATCACGCTGGATTTTGAAGAAGGCACCGATATTTTCTGGGCGCGTCAGCAAGTTGCCGAACGCTTGAATACTGTTTGGGGTGAATTGCCCTCGGGCATTGAGGGTGGTATTGCGCCAATGACCACTCCTTTGGGCGAGATGTTCATGTTTTCCGTCGAAGGCGGCGATCTCAGTTTGATGGAACGGCGCAGTTTACTGGACTGGGTTATCCGGCCGGCGTTGAGAACCGTGCCCGGCGTTGCCGATGTCAATTCATTGGGCGGTCTGGTCAGAAGCTTTGAAGTAGTACCCGATAACACCCGCATGTCAGCCAGGCATATCGGTATCGATCAATTAATCAACGCCCTGGAACACAATAACCGTAATGATGGCGCCGGTCGTCTCTCGGAAGGTGAAGAGGCTCTGATAGTCCGCGCCGAAGGCCGCATCAAAACCCAGGAAGATATTCGTAACATTGTGGTCAGCGACGACCAGGGAACCCCGATCAGAGTCGGCGACATCGCAGAAATACGGACCGGCTCAATGACCCGCTATGGCGCTGTCAGTAAAAACGGCAAAGGCGAATCGGTTACCGGCCTGGTCTTGAGCCTGCGCGGCGCCAACGCCCAGCAAACCATCAATCTGATTGAGCAGAAACTGGACGATATCAGTTCCGCATTTCCGGAGGGGGTTCATATCGACGTATTCTACAATCGCGGCGATTTGGTCGGTAAAGCCGTTCATACCGTCATCAAGGCACTGGTAGAAGCCATCGTACTGGTCGTTATTCTGCTGCTGTTATTTCTGGGAAATTTACGCGCGGCACTTACTGTTGCGCTGGCCCTGCCTTTGGCGGCACTGGTGACATTTATCCTGATGCGAGGCATGGATATGTCCGCCAATTTGATGAGTCTGGGCGGCTTGGCTATTGCAATCGGCATGCTGGTGGATGCAGCGGTAGTGGTGGTCGAAAATATCATTACTCATTTGGCCCATCAAGAAAAAGCCTCACGCCTGCCTAAATTACACGTCATCTACAGAGCCACCCGGGAAGTTGCCGCACCTGTCATTTCGGGTATTTTAATTATCATCATCGTCTTTTTACCGTTGCTGACCCTACAAGGTCTGGAAGGCAAATTATTCAGACCGGTAGCATTGACCATCGTCTTCGCGCTAAGCGGCTCGTTATTATTGTCATTAAGCATCATTCCGGTGCTGGCTTCTTACCTGCTAAAAAAAATATCACACGAAGAACCTTGGCTGCCCAGACAATTGATCCGGCTTTACCGGCCCATGCTGGGATGGTGCATGATCAATGCTAAAAAACTCTTTAGCGGCGTTGGCATTTTATTGGTCATCACCGTTTTCATCTTCAGCCAGATAGGCAGTACCTTTATGCCGACGCTGGATGAAGGCGATATCATCATTCAATTGGAAAAACTGCCGTCCATCACGCTAGACCAGTCGGTTAAGCTGGACGGTAAAGTGCAACAGAATATTCTTAAAAATGTTCCAGAAGTCGTCAAAATAATCTCCCGCGTCGGCTCGGATGAGTTAGGTCTGGACCCGATGGGCCTCAACGAAACCGATACCTTCCTCGTCTTAAAACCCAAGGAAGAATGGCGCATGGACAGCAAGGAAGCCTTGATTGACGAAATACGTAAAGTCATGGCCGGAACGCCGGGCATTGCTTATGGCTTTACACAACCCATTGAAATGCGCGTTTCCGAAATGCTGACCGGTACCCGCGGCGATCTGGCCGTCAAATTATTCGGCAGTGATCTGGCTCTTCTGAATGAAAAAGCCCAGGAAATAGTTACTCTACTTAAAAATATCTCCGGATCCACCGATGTCTTTGCCAAACAAAACGAAGGCATGCAGTTTTTATCGGTTGAAATGGACAGTTTAGCCTTGGGTCGTCTGGGTCTAAACGGCGATAGCCTGCAAACGCTGCTCCGTTCTCAGATAGAAGGATTAAATCTCGGCATCGTGCAAGAAGGCATCAAACGGACGCCCTTGATTTTACGCGGCACCAGCTCATCAGCTGATTTTGAAAGTCTGCAGATCACGCTGCCCAGTGGCGAAAAAGTACCCATCACAGCTGTTGCGCATTTAAAGCGCATCGAAGGCGTGGTGTCTGTTGAACGGGAACGAGGGCAACGCTTTGTCGTGATTCGCAGCAACGTGGACAACCGGGATCTGGTCGGTTTTGTTGATGAGGCGCGCCGCACGATTGCCGAAAAGGTGAAACTGCCGGCCGGCTATTTTGTAGAGTTCGGCGGCCAATTTGAAAATCAGCAACGCGCTGCTGCCAGGTTGACCATTGTTATCCCCGTGGCCCTGGGTTTGATTTTCCTGTTACTCTTCTCGACCTTCGGCTCAGTAAGACAGGCCACGCTGGTTTTATCCAATATTCCGCTGGCCATGATCGGCGGCGTATTTGGCTTATGGTTATCGGGCGAATATCTCTCAGTACCCGCCTCGGTAGGTTTTATTGCCTTACTGGGTATTGCCGTCCTGAATGGCGTGGTCATGGTCAGCTACTTCAACCAGTTGCGCGCGACCGGCATGGCTATAGAAGATGTCGTCATTACCGGCTCGATACGCAGACTGCGCCCGGTCATGATGACTGCCAGCATAGCTGCTTTCGGTCTAATTCCTTTGCTATTTGCAACAGGTCCGGGGTCTGAAATTCAACGGCCATTGGCAATCGTCGTGATAGGCGGCCTGGTTTCATCGACCTTTCTGACCTTGTTTCTATTACCTATTTTATTCAAACTATTTGGTCAACCCAAGGAAGCCTGATCATGAGCAAAAATGAATTTATGGTGACGCTAAGCGTACCCCCCAGTATTGAGGAAGCGATTGTCGATTGCCTTTTGGAGATTGAATCCGAGCTGGGTTTTATCAGCTTTCCGGTCAGCGCACATGATCACCGGAATGAAGGACTATCTCCAGCCGAACAGGTCACCGGCCGGCAACGCAAGATCCGTTTTCAGATGTACCTGGATCAGGCGGGGCTAACGGCGCTCATCGCCCGGCTCAAAGCCGAATTCAAGGGAGCCGGCATCGGCTATCGGGTTATACCGGTAATTGATGGCGGTGTGATTTGATTTATTTGAAAACGTCATGTTTAATCCCGCTGAAGTTTCCCGGTTTTTGTAGGGTTGCCCAGGCTTGTTAGATAACTTTGTTT
Source organism: Methylicorpusculum oleiharenae (assembly GCF_009828925.2). Lineage (NCBI taxonomy): Bacteria > Pseudomonadati > Pseudomonadota > Gammaproteobacteria > Methylococcales > Methylococcaceae > Methylicorpusculum > Methylicorpusculum oleiharenae. The sequence continues at coordinate 1,677,433 of NZ_WUTY02000001.1, read as the reverse complement.
GCATTAATGGTTGCCGTCGTTCCTTAAGGCCAAGCATAATGGGAGTGTGTTTTTGAAATTATTGGGAAAGTCATGGTGGCGACTGGTTGGGTAGTTAAGCGACAGCCCATCCACCTTGAACTGCATTTGCCGGGGTGATGCCTAGTCTTCATGAACGATAGATTGATAATTTTTATGATTATGGACAATAGGCAAAATTACCGATTATCGTGGGTTCGCTTAAATCTAAGGAAAGAGGCGTGGACAAACTAACCCTCAGCGAGCGTGATATCTGCACCAAATTTATCACACCAGCGATCCAGCAAGCAGGCTGGCAGCAGCATCAATTTCGTGAAGAAGTGCAACTCACTGATGGCAGGGTCATGGTGCGTGGCAAACTGGCGGCACGGATCAAAAATCCCGAGGTCAAGGGCGGACCAAAACGAGCAGACTACGTGCTGTATGCAAAACCCAATCTTCCCATAGCGGTTGTAGAAGCCAAACAAGCTAAATTTTCAGTAGGGCATGGCATGCAGCAGGCTCTGGCTTATGCTGAATTACTGGATGCCCCGTTTGCCATCAGCAGTAACGGCAACGGGTTTTTGCTCCACGATCGCACGGGACTCACTCAGCCCGTGGAGCGAGAATTTGCCCTGGATCAGTTTCCCAACCAACATGAGTTATGGTCTGTATATCAACAGTGGAAAGGGCTTGCTAACCCTGCGGCCGTCAAACTGCTCGAACAACCTTTTCATAGCGACGGCAGCGGTCGTGAGCCACGTTATTACCAACGCGTTGCCATCAATCGAGTGATAGAAGCTATTGCAAAAGGCCAGCAACGGGCGTTGTTGGTGATGGCCACTGGCACCGGAAAAACCTACACCGCGTTTCAAATCATCTGGCGTTTGTGGAAGGCCAAAGCCAAAAAGCGCATTTTATTTCTCGCCGATCGTAACATCCTGGTCGATCAGACCATGCAGCAAGACTTCGCGCCCTTCGGCGAAAACATGCACAAAATCGGTAATCGGGAGGTCAAGAAAAACTACGAAATTTATCTCGCCCTCTACCAGGCCGTTACTGGTAAGGAAGAATGGAAACAAATTTACCGGCAGTTTCCGGCCGATTTTTTCGATCTGATAGTCGTAGACGAATGCCATCGTGGTAGCGCCGCTGATGACTCGGCTTGGCGTGAAGTCCTGGACTATTTCACAGCCGCTACTCACCTGGGCTTAACCGCCACACCAAAAGAAACCAAGGACGTCAGTAACACTCACTACTTCGGCGAGCCGATCTACACCTATTCGCTCAAGCAAGGCATAGAAGACGGTTTTCTTGCTCCTTACAAAGTCATCCGTATCGTTACCGATGCCGATGCCCTGGGCTACACGCCGGAAAAAGGCAAAATCGACAAAAATGGACAGGTCGTTGAACAGCGCCAATACAACACCAAGGATTTTGACCGCAATCTGGTTCTGGAAAAACGCACCAAGCTGGTTGCCGGCAGGATATGGGAATACCTGAAAAATACCGACCCAAAAGCGAAGACTATCGTCTTCTGCGACGATCAGGATCATGCCGAGCGTATGCGTCAGGAACTGGTCAAACTGATTCCCGCCGCTGCCAGCAATCGGCGCTACGTGGTACGTATCACTGGTGACGACAATGAAGGTAAAGCGCAATTGTCTTATTTCATCGATAACGACGAGCCTTTTCCGGTCATCGCCACCACCTCCAAGCTATTGAGCACCGGTGTCGATGCCAAAACCTGCAAATTGATCGCCATCGATCAAACCATCAATTCCATGACCGAGTTCAAGCAGATCATCGGGCGTGGCACCCGTCTGCGCGAGGATTACCACAAACTTTACTTCACCATCATGGACTTTAAGGGCGCGACTCGGTTGTTTGCCGACCCGGACTTCGATGGTGATCCCGTGGTTATTTACGAACCCAAACCTGACGAGCCTGTGGTTCCGCCAGACCCGCCGTCCACCCTTACCGAACCGACGCCCCCAACCTACGTGCCCGGCGAGGAAGAACCCGGCGTTGGCGGCGGAACCGGCGGCGAGGGCCGCATCAAATACGTGCTGGGCGACATCGAAGTACAGGTAGCCGTTGAGCGTTCGCAATATCTGGACGCCGACGGCAAACTGATTACCGAGGACTATCGTGTTTTGCTCAAGGAAGACATCAAAAAATCCCTGCAAGCACAATTCGGTTCCTTGACAAACTTTCTGCGCCGCTGGTCGGAAGCCGAGCGCAAGCAGGCTATCCTGGAAGAACTTAAAGATCTCGGTATTCCGCTGGAAGTCTTGCAGCAAGCCGTCAGCAATGGCGAAGAACTGGATGCGTTCGACCTGGTTGCGCATGTGGCATTTAACCAAAAACCTTTGACTCGCCGTGAACGCGCCAATCAAGTCAAAAAACGCGACGTGTTTTCCAAGTATGGCGATCAAGCCCGTGCTGTGCTCAATGCCTTGCTGGATAAATTCGCCGATCACGGCATTCAAGATATCGAAGACAGCAAAGTACTGGAACTGCCGCCATTCGACCAAATCGGCACCAAAACCCAAATTCGCCGCGGCATTTTTGGCAGCGCGGAAAATTTTGCGCTTGCCGTCCATGAACTGGAAAATGCGCTGTATCAAGAAGCCACACAACAAAAGTCGGCCTGAGCCATTGCCGCCGACGCACAACAACATAAACACTTAAACATGAATCTAAGCAGTACCATCAAATCCATCCAGGACATCATGCGCAAGGACGACGGCGTCGACGGCGACGCGCAGCGTATCGGCCAATTGACCTGGATGCTGTTTCTCAAAGTATTCGACCAACGCGAAGAAGAATGGGAAGACGACGATAACGACTACCAATCGCCGTTGCCGGAAAATCTCCGTTGGCGCAATTGGGCTGCCTATAAATCCGATGAACAAGGCAAGAAAAAACCGCAAATCCAGGCCAGCGAACTGATCGCTTTCGTCAACAACCAGCTGTTTCCCACACTGAAGGAAATAGACGCGGCGGACGGCCCCACCCAAAAAGTCATCAAGCAGGTTTTCGAGGATTCCAACAATTACATGAAATCCGGCCCGCAAATGCTGGCCGTGATTGAAAAGCTGGAAGAAGCCATCAACTTCCACGACTTCAAAGCCCGTATCCACTTGGGCGATGTCTACGAGCAACTGCTCAGCGACCTGCGCGGTGCCGGTAATGCCGGTGAGTTCTACACGCCTAGGGCCATCACACAGTTCATGGTGCAAACGCTCAATCCCAATCTGGCAAAGCGCGAAACCGTGCTCGATCCGGCCTGCGGCACCGGTGGCTTTTTATCCGCCGCCATCGACCATTTTCTTCGCCAACTGAGCGATAAATCGGGTTCCGACGATAAACGCGCCATTGAGGATCTGATCCGCGGCATGGAGAAAAAGCAGCTGCCACATCTGCTGTGTACCACCAACATGTTGCTGCATGGTATTGAAGTACCCAGCCAAATTGAACGTCGCAACACCCTGGGTAGGGCTTGGAACGACTGGAACGCCAACGAAAAAGTCGATTGTCTGGTCACTAACCCACCGTTTGGTGGCTACGAAGACGACGGCGTGGGTTCCGATTATCCCGGCGATTTGAAAACCCGCGAAACCGCCGACATGTTCATGGCCCTGATCATCAAAAAGCTGCTGAAGGAAGACGGCCGCGCCGCCGTGGTATTGCCGGACGGCTTTATGTTCGGCGATGGCATCAAGGGCAAACTCAAAGAACTGCTGCTAAGCGAGTGCAACCTGCATACCGTGATTCGCCTGCCCAAAGGCGTGTTTGCGCCGTACACCACCATCAAAACCAATCTGCTGTTTTTCAACAAAGGCAAGCCGACCGAAACCATCTGGTTTTACGAACATCCGTATCCGTCTGGTTACAAAAGCTATTCCAAAACCAAACCGATCCGCCTGGAAGAATTCGAGGCCGAAAAAGCCTGGTGGGGCAAGGAAGACAACGACTTCGCCGACCGGATGGAAAGCGAGCTGGCCTGGAAAGTCGACTTTAAAACCTTGAAACAGCAAGCCGAAGCGGCCGCCAAGCCGCATTGGGACAAGTCCGAGGACTTGAACAATCAAGCGGCTGCGCTGGAAAACCAAGTCAGGGATTTGCGCACCTCGCTGACCGGCATCAACGATGCCGAGTATCGCAAAAAAGTGGAAGAACAAATGGCCGGCTTGCGCGAACAAGCCGATACTTTGCGTTTGGCTGCCCGCGATGCCCAGGCCGCCGGCGATCGTCTGTACTGGCCGATCTATAATCTGGACATGAAAAATCCCAATGCCGCAGTGGAAGAAAGCCACGATCCCGACGTACTGCTGGACAAATATAAAACCCTGCTCGGCGAGATAGAGGAAACCGAAAATCTTTTAAAAAGCGAACTGGCCGCCGCGTTGGCGCATCACTTTACCGCCGAGGCGGAAGCATGAAACCCATCGACCATCCAGACTCGCAAGCCCTGTTGACCGATATTCGCCAACTGATAGGCCAAAGCCGCGCGCAGCTGGCTATCGCCGTCAACAGCGCGTTGACCCTGCTGTACTGGCATATCGGCCAGCGCATCCGGCGCGAAGTGCTCAATGGCGAGCGCGCCGAATACGGCGAACAAATCGTTATTAGCTTGGCCAAGCAACTGGAAACCGACTACGGGCGCGGCTTTTCCAGCAAAAACCTGCGTCATATGCTGCGCTTTGCCGAGGTATTTCCAACCGAAGAGATTGTCTACGCACTGAGTAGACAATTAAGCTGGACCCATCTGCGCAGCCTGATTTACATCGACGACCCGCTGAAACGCGAATTCTATATAGAAATGTGCCGAGCCGAACGTTGGAGCACCCGTACCCTCCAAGGTCGGCTGGACTCCATGCTGTTCGAACGCACCGCACTATCACGCCAGCCCGATGAAGTATTGACCGCCGAACTGGCCGCGTTGCGAGAGACCGGTGACATCACCCCCGCCCTAGTGCTGAAAGACCCTTATGTGCTCGACTTTCTGGGCCTGCAAGACCGTTACCTGGAAAAAGACCTGGAAGACGCCATCCTGCGCGAACTGGAAAACTTCCTGCTGGAATTGGGCGCCGGTTTTACCTTTGTCGCCCGGCAAAAACGCTTGCAGATCGACAACGACGACTTCTACATCGACCTCTTGTTTTACAACCGCCGCTTGAAACGTCTGGTCGCCATCGACCTGAAACTGGGCGACTTCAAAGCCGCCGACAAAGGCCAGATGGAGCTATACCTGCGTTGGCTGGCGAAATATGAACAGGAACCCGGCGAAGCCTCGCCGCTGGGCATTATTCTCTGTAGCGGCAAGAAGCAGGAACAAATCGAACTGCTGGAGCTGGACCAGACCGGCATCCACGTTGCCGAATATCTGACCGAACTGCCGCCTAAGGCCGTGTTGCAACAAAAATTGCACGACGCGATAACACGCTCGCGTCAGCGACTGGATAACAATAACGGGAGCGAAGCCTGATGGATGCTAAGCAGTTTTTGGCTGAGTTTGGACATATTGCTAATGCGCCGGGAGGAGTGGCGCGGCTGCGCGAAATGGTATTAGCCCTCGCAGTACAGGGCAAATTGCTCGCACAAGACCCCACTGATTCACTAGAGAATGAGTTACTCAAAGGCATTTCATCGGGCAACCACGACGTATTAAGAAATAGCAAATCAAAACTTCCGAAAACTCTAACAACGATCAGTCCAAATGAAATGCCTTTCGAAAAACCTCAGGGTTGGGAATGGGCGCGCCTTGGTGATATAGCTGAAATTGAGCGTGGAGGATCGCCCCGGCCAATTGATGATTTTTTAACCAATGATCCAGATGGATTGAACTGGATAAAAATTGGAGACACTGTCAAAGGTTCTAAATTCATCACTTCGACGAGAGAAAAAATAAAGAAAGAGGGTTTAGTTAAAACTCGCATGGTTTATCCGGGCGACTTTTTATTAACAAACTCAATGAGTTTTGGCCGTCCATACATCACAACCATAGAAGGATGTATTCATGACGGATGGTTAAGGATTCACCCACCATCATGTCTTGAAAAGGACTACCTATATCACTTACTTTCATCGCCGATTGTCGCCAATTTCTTTCTGAAGGCAGCTGCTGGTGCAGTCGTACAAAACTTAAATGCGGATAAGGTTCGTGAATTGCCAATTCCGTTACCACCACTTGCCGAACAATCCCGTATCGTCACCAAAGTCGATGAGCTGATGGCCTTGTGCGACAAGCTGGAACTCCAGCAGCAACAGCGCCGCAACCTGCAAAACAATCTGCGCCAGTCCACCCTGCAAGCCGTCGGCGCTTCCACCAGTCCGCACGAATTGCAACTTGCCTGGACCTTCCTCGAAGAAAACTTCAGCAGGCTGTTTCAGGTGCCGGAGGACATCAATGAGTTTATTGCTAATCTCAAGGATTTAGCGGTTTTAGGCTTGTTAGCAAAAGTAACAAGCGACCAGTCCGATTTAACGGAAATCATCTCTGCTTGTTCTACGTTACGGTCAGAATACGTTTCTTCAGGATTGATGAGAAAGCAAAAACTCATCCTAAATGTCGAACACGTCGAATTAAACTACCCGGAACATTGGGCTGTTATACCTTTTGACGAGGTTGCAGTCGTCATAGGTGGCGTAACCAAAGGTCGCGACTTGCGAGGCAAGGATGTGGTTACTTGTCCGTATTTGTCTGTGGCGAATGTCCAGCGAGGTTTTTTTAAGTTGGATCAGCTGAAGACCATTCAGATAACCAAAGCAGAATTAACGAAATATCAAGTTTTGGAAGGCGATTTACTGATTACGGAAGGTGGCGACTGGGATAAGGTTGGGCGAACGGCGATTTGGAAGGGCGGTATCGACAACTGTCTACATCAAAATCATGTTTTTAAAGCTAGGGTTCCCTCCGAACGGTTGTTAAACGAATGGGTTGAACTGATCTTTAACTCAGGTATCGGTCGAAATTACTTTGCCGGTGCGTCAAAACAAACGACCAATCTGGCATCTATTAACATGACCCAGTTGCGAAGTTTTCCTTTGCCAATACCGCCATTAGCCGAACAACGCAACATTCTGAAAAATCTGGACGTAATGACAGCTTTTTGCCAGTCATGGCGAAACCAGCTTGAACATAAGCAAAAGTTGGCCGCGCTTTTCGCTACAGCAGTTACTTCAAGTTTTACCGGCATCACTACCGAACCCGAGGAGAACGAACCCTTGAAAGCCCCAAAACCGAACTGATAGCCTCGTTGCGCCTGGGTACACCACCCAGCACCAAGGAACAAGCGCCACTGGCCGCGATACTCGCTCATCAAAAAGGCGAAATGGCCGCCAAGGATTTATGGCAACGCTTCGGCGGCGAAATCGATGCCTTTTATGCCCAGCTCAAGCTGGAAGTCGACAAAGGCTGGATACAGGAACCCGAAATGGCCAAAATGCGCCAACTGGAGACAACCTGATGCCGACCTGTTGGATCATCGCCGGGCCGAACGGTATACCCTTATACCGTCCGTCACCCCGGCATGGATTGCCGGGGTCCAGGCTGCATGGATAGCTCGAAACCTGCCATCCATGGCACTGGATACCCGCTTCCCGGAGGGTATGACGACATTTGTGTATAACGATTTGCCGAACGGGGCGGGTAAAACCACCTTTGCACAGGACTATTTGCCCAGGACCGCACATTGCCGACATTTTATTAACGCCGACCAAACCCGTTGTTTTATGAATCATGGCGACCGTCCCGAGTTGGTGTTTCGGCAACAGGCCGGCCAGCGTGAAATTTATCATTCCGAATTTTTCGAGTTGTTACAACAGGAGGCTCTGCAATGAGCGCACTCATACCCCCGACGCCAGATCAGGACTCGCAATCCATGCTCGATTGCTTGCGGCAAACCGTGACGATGACCTTGGAGGGTAAACGGCGCTTAGGGCAGTACGTCGTGATATGGAAGAACAATATGCCTGTTGTAGTCGGTGACGACGCGCCAATCGAACTGCTGGAAGCTAATCAACAAAGGTAGCTCTCTGCATGCATCTGCAACGCATAAAATCGGCGCATTCAAAAACCTTAAGGCAGTTTGGCAACGATATTTTGGAAGGCGATCCGCGCTTTGGTATGGGCATGGCATGTCGTTAGCAAGTTCATAGACAAATTATGACAAGTGGCCCTGGGCGTCTATTGACGCATGAACCATTAACGGAAACGCGTAGAAAGGTTTGAACAAAGGCTTCACGTTTGATTGAGCAATACCAAAAGCCAAAAGTTAACTTCTCCAGATAAGAGATATGAGCAGGCCCGATGCCGAGCTGTCGTCGGTTGCCAAGTGGTGCGTGTTATTGCGAAACGATCCGCAGTTGGCTAAGTTGTTGTCATGATCAATCCTGTTTTACGGGAGACAAACACCGTCTACTTTGCCCTATAGGACTATTGTTTTTCCTATACCAGCCCCTACCATCCCCCTGAGCGGAACAACAAAATAAAGGTGATGCACCGTGTAGGTTGCGATTGGCGATAGCCAACCTAACATTTCAAGCGGGCGAGTAGTTACGCGAAAAGCATGTAACCAAACCTGCGTTGAATAATTACAAAAAAACCAAGTGACTCATCGATACCGTTTTGACACTGAAATGCAGAAGTAAAATTCCGCGTATCCGCTACACAAACTCATTCACCATCAAAAAACACCTCAGTGTCCTTGCTGTCACCGGGATTGGTCGTTGCGCCGCACTGCCAGCAATACTTTTGATCCGGTGCCAGCGATGCGCCACAATGAATGCACGTCAGCGGTTCAACTGTTTTTTCTCCGCATTGGCTGCAAAACTTTGCTGATTTAGACAGCCGGTGACCGCATGAAGGGCATGGACTGGTAATAACCGCCATGACTTTCGCCAACGGATTACGAAACCTTTGTACTGCCTCCATCAAATAGGGAGCGGATTGGTAAGCTTTGAAGATCAGCCACCCGCTGGCGGCTAAAATCAGCAGGATGGCCGCGACAAAAAAGATCTTTTTGCCGGTCGAAGCTACAAACGGCCCTATCACTTGCCAGAGCAATCCCTGAGCGATGATGACAATCACTAAAATGGTTAGCGGTTTCCCAATATTGCGAACAAACGAACGAGCTCTGCCGTCCTCAACAATCGCAGCGATCGCATGTTCAGCAAAACGATAAAACAGAATCAAGGCCGTCATTTTTGTTGCAAACACAACGCAATCAGCCGCCATCAGTTTATGGGCCAATTTTATTTCAGTCATAACGGGTAAGAGACTGATTAACAACCCAACCGGCAACACTATCAGGATGGTAATCAGGTATTGTGCCGCCCGGCGGCAATCAGTTCCTGCTTTATATGAGACGGTTTTCATAGCCACACCTCCACGTTAAAACAAAATTAAGATGATGCAGCGCGTAGGTTGGGTTGGCGGGTAAAACCTAATTCAATCTACGCTGAAAATTACATCAAATTTAACAAAGCGCCGTCATGCCCATAGGGAAGCGCGGCATCCAGAGCCATGGATGGTCAGCTATCCGTCTCAAAGCTCAAACAACAGCCTCGCTATTTTTTGCCCAAATCAAGCAAGCGAACCAAACGTCCCCGGGCTAAAAACAACGGATCAAAAATAGCCAGATGCAACTTGGCCATGGCATAGCCTGTGAGTGCAATGGCAAACTTGATGACCCAGCTTCGTGCTTCTTCCTTCGGGTTTAACCACTTTAAAGCCGGAAAAAACAAAGCGGCGACAAAACCCAGCAAAGCAATCATGGCCTTGCCTACCGAGATAGAAAAAAGCGTGTTATCCCATTGAGAAATTACCATTTTAATCGATAGCCACGCGATCAAAACGAAGGCAGCACCCGATACTATTTTAAGCCAGGGTATCAATTGCCAGGCTTTAAAGAATAATTCACTGCCAACGCTTAATTGCAGTTCCAGATCTTTTCTTTTTTCTGACGCTTGCTCACCGGCTTCCTCAGCCAGAACATCTTTCAGTTTCAGGAATTCCCAGTCTCTTTGCTGTTCGGCATAAACCTTAAAATCCCCCCAAGTACCCGGTTTACCCTCATTTTTATGCTGCTGATCCAAGTCTTTTAATTGCTTGTCAGCCATCAAATAACCGCTGGCCATCAGCGCATAGGCTTCCACTTCGGTAAATGAATCCAGATCAGTACGCAGGCCTGCAATTTTCTTTTGCAAGTCCTTTGCAATGCCGTATGAGGTTACTTTAGATGTAGGAATATCAGGCTTGCGGTCCTGGCATCCTATCCAATCCAAAGGTTTGGGATCCAGTTCTTTTTGGGTATGAATAAAAAATACGCCCTGCAGTGATCGGCTATCAAGCCGTACTTGTAAATCCTGGTACTGAGATTCGCGAACCCTGTCCTGCAGCACGGAAACCGTGCGCAGTAAAACGCCGCCAGGATCTTCCGCAGGATCATAAGAGTCGGCCATTTGACCGCTGGCGTCGCTGCATAAAATCAGCGTACATCCTTCCGCGATTAAGCCTTGTACGCCCTGATTATCATAGACGCCGCCATCGACCAGCTTGACGGTGCGGTCTTCATAAAGCTTATCTAAAACCAAGGGTTCGAACAAACCGGGAACACAAGAAGAAGCGGCCGCCGCAGAACCCACCCGGAATTTTTTCAAATGCTCGGGCGCCTGATAATAATAAAGCCGCCGGAACCGCTCGTTGCTGTCTACATCGATCAAACCGGGCGGTTCGCCCATCCAGGCTGCAGTAAAGAACCAGTTGTGCCCGGAATTAAGCGACGTCGTATTTAACAACAACACCGGCACTTTGGCTACTCGCCGCCAGTTATGGGCGTTGGGCTTAAAACTGTCGCCCTGGAATCGACCTTGCACCGGCTTTACCAGCAAGTCAGGCATGGTCCTCGGCTGGTCACCTTTTCCGTCAGCAACCTTGGAATAAAGATTCCTTTCATATAATTCGCCCAATTTATGACTGCGTGAATAGCTGTTGGAAAATAGCATCCTCACATTGTCGGCAAAATTGCCAAAGGCGCGCATCCTGATATTGGTTTCGACGCCTTTGAGAAAATCATTTTGCAGTTTTTCAACGATATCCAGATAATCGTTCCGGCTCAATTTTTTTGGCGAATTTTCGAAAAGTTTCTGCACTTCCAGATAATACTGCACCCCCAAAATACTGCCGCCCGATACGGTAGACAAGACATCGACTCCGCGCAAAGCATCGACTTCGGCGAGCCGGGCCATGACTCCCAAATGGAAAAACGAGGCACGGAAACCCCCGCCGGATAAAGCCAGCCCAACTTTGCCGCGATGACACACCAAAGCTTCAGCCGTTTCATCACCCAGTAAATGCTGCAACGTTTGCCATGCTTCATGCCAGTCTTCAGGGTTTTGCGTTTCATCAGGAGCATCGATGTGTTGTTCCCGGGCGATCCCTACCCATTGCCGAAAGGTGGTTTGCAACTCCCACTCTTCGACACTGACTGACTGAGTCTTATCCAGCCATTGTGCGGCTTCGGCGTAAAGTCCCATGCCAAAGCAGGCTTCACCCAACGTCACTAAAAACCAGTAGTGACCGGCCAGTTCAGGATTTTTTTGCAAACAGGATAATAGTTGCTCGCGAACCTTGTTCCGCAGATCCTTAGCTTCTTTGCGAAACTTCGGCGCTTCTTTGGATTTTAAGCCGCTTCTGGTTTCCAGGCTTTCCGCACGCGCCGCCAGTAAATCCAGCAAATACGCGGCATTGATACCGCCATAACCCATGTCTTGCTCGGGATTTCGTTCGAAAGCCGCTCGATAAAAAGCCAGACTCTCGTAGAGAAACTCAAGTTGACCGTCAAACTCCCACATTCTCTTGTAAATGGCTCCGCCCAATGCCAGCGTTTCGGAATTTTTATTGTCCGCTCTGCGCAGTCCTATAGAATCCAGCAATTTCAGCGCCGTTTTAAGCCGGGTTTTTGGATAGAGTTCTTCATCTTTATAGGTACATAGCGCCAGTTGCTGTGTGATCCAGACTTCATCCGGGTATTCCCTGAGCGCTTTTTCAAGCAAATCACGCGCATCACCGAAATTTTGTTTGCCTTTATAGTCTTTGACCCTTAATTTTATTTCTTGAAGATCGGGTAGTTTCTCGCGATCAGATCCGGTTTGAGCGTTTATTTCATTTGAATTAGCCATTACATCCCCCTCATTTATTATTATGTTTCCTGGTAACTCTTCAGCGCGACGGACTGTTGTGCTTCGCTCTGATTGTACCCATCGTAGATCGAAATTCGGCACCGGGGTGCCCGTCAAAGGACGCCTTAAAACCATCCATGCTGGCAAAGCCTTTGCCGAACAACCCGTTGCCTCCTTAGGCACTGCCGAAATTTGAAGTGCGAAAGGTATAGTAACGTTTTCTGATTACTTAAACGCATCCGTAGCGAACCAGATTTCATATTGCCCCGGTGGTATCGCTTTTGAATTTTCAAAACCGGCAATGTATTTGGTGGTCACGTTCGGAATTTTTTGTTGCAGCAACACATCGGCAATAGCCTGAGCCTCCCCTGCTTCATTATTTCTGAAATACCTCACCTCCGTCGTTGAGGGCCCCGTTGCCAGTGTTTCTATGCCCGGCACCTTGTAATACCGGTCCACCAATAATTTCTGAATTTGACTGGCGGCTTGACGCTGGCTGTCATTTCGAATCTGCACATAAATAAGGGCCCCTTTTTTTATGCTGACAGGCCGGTCAGGCGGAGCAATCGTCTGATTTAATGGCACCAGGAGCTGATCGCGTGAACGTTTTGCAATGGCTTCGGCCGTCTGGATGATTAACTCGGTCTTGGTTGAGCCTTCCCAGTGTTGCCAGCCGCTAAACGACACAACCACAAATATGGCGGCTAATGCCAACAGCCAGGCGCGCTTTATTTCCTTTTTAACACGTCGGCGTTCTTTGGCCTTACGCACCACGGAAACCAGACGATCATGAATCAATTCCACTCGCGGTGTACCCAGTTGCTGATCGATTCGTAGCAACCGGTGCCGGTCGGTCAACTCGGTCAATTGTTTTTGGTTCAGCAAACCTTCGTCTAAAGCCAACTGAACGGGGTAACTGCTGCGATAACGGTCACCTTGAATTAACCGGGTTTCAATGAATTCAGCGACGGAACGGTGCATTGAGGCAAGCGCATTGGCGTAATAGCTCTCCAGAATTTCCTGACCTTCGTTACGCAGCAACTCCGCATCGATACACGGTGATTTTTTTACTTGCCGGCGCACATTTAACTGATAGCAGCACAAACTCAGTAAAACCGGCTCAATTGTAGAGTCTCCATCGGTCTTTGATTTATCAAGGTTGCCGACAAAATCAACGATTTCTTCAGCCGCACCCTCCGCCAGAATGGCTGCTCCCGACTGAGACACGGCGCGAATAGCGCGTTCTCTGGATAGGGGTTTTAACTGGCACCAGCTTTTGAGTAACGAAGGAACATCACGCTCCCAGTTTTTCAGTGCCGGCAAAAAGTCCTCACGAAAAGAAAGCACGACCCGGTAATGTTGCGTGAGTAAATCCAGTTTTTCGATCAACAGCTTGTCGAGATTCTGCTCGGCAAAATGAGCCGGTAATTTATTTTCTATCAAGTCGGCTAAGCCATGGCATAAAACCTGAGGCTCTGATAAATCCGGATTGGCTCCTGCAAAAACTTCTTCAAACTGATCAAAAACAAAAACCGGAGTCAATAATTGATTATCCGTACTCCAGATTTCCAGATCGCGCCGGTGCAGATAACACCAAAGATTTTCCCCTGCGGTAAAATCGGGACAGTCGGCTTTTGCGGACTTCAAGGCTTCCTGAAACCAATAGGCGGCCTGATCAAGGAAAGGCATCGCTTCCACATTGGCCTTATTCAGCCGGATATAAACCGGTAAAAAATGCTCCTGACGTAATTTGGGGAACAAACCCGCTTGCAATAATGAGCTTTTACCTAACCCGGACTTTCCGTACAGCACGGTCAACGGTGATAAACGGATTAATCGCAACAATTCCTGCGTCTCTTCTTCCCTGCCATAAAAGAAATGACGGGCGGTTTCATCATAAGTGGCCAATCCGGGCCAGGGATTTTGCGCATTCAACTGTAAACTCTGATGAGGCATCATGGTTTTTCTCCGCGGCGCAACTCGCGTATCAACTTGGTCAAATGTTGACGCGTGCGGGCATCGGCCAACCCTCCCGGCGCATGGCCGAAATCGATGGAGCCCGACCACTCTTGGGGTACGCGTTGATATCCTTGCGGGTTGTAGTCTTCATCGAGAATAACGGGGACGATAAATTCACGGCCGCTGATGCCTTTACTTCTGTCGATGGCGGCATTCCATTCACGGTAAAAGAATTTTTCGTCAAAGCGATCGGCAGCCGATGAAATCAGCGGTAAAAAGTAACGGCAGGTGCGAATTCCGTCATAGATCAGTTTTTGAAAGTCGCCGCCGGGCTCTATTGCCGTCCGGTCAAACCAGATTTCATTGTCGGACAATCCTTGTTCACGCAGGGTTTGATACAGCTTTTCCGCTGCAGGTAAATCCGTGGCACGCGAGTAACTGATAAAAAACGCTACACTTGCTGGATCGGGAAATTGAACGCGATTATCAGTGCCGGATGAAGGGGACGATGGCGTGTTTCTGGCCGACCAGCGGGCATACAATTCATCAACAAAGGCTTGTGGAGTGAGTTCGGTAATGATTTCAGTTTCCCGGCTGAAACCTTGCAAAAACAACGTCAATTCCGGCTGATTTTGCCCGTCATCCACCAGCCAGGCCCGGGTTTTCTTATCTGAAAGCCGGGTTTGATTGGTTAAGCGCAACAAAAATCGGCTGAACCAATCCGGGAAGTTCGTAGCGAGAAACAACAAGCCGCGTTGCTGCAACTCACCCAAAAAGCGAAGCGGCACATTGCTGCCCCGTGACAGCAGGTTATGCGTGTATTCCAGTGTATCTTCATCATGAATCGCAAATACCGGCGTCGATTGCATCTTTCCGAACAGATACAGCAAATTGACTTCACCCGGTTTCTTTAGCCAGTCAATCGTCAGATCGCCGGCTTCACTGGTGGGCAAATTCGGCGAATGCACTATTTCAATGACGGCGCTTCTTTTACGCAAAGCCTGAGCCAGTAATGTGTCCGGCGTCAAGGTCACCAGCAATCGAAACGAGGTGATGGCCGCAATCTTTTCAATTGCAGCGGGTAATTTAAAGCCGGGGTCATTGCGCACCGCTTCCAGTGCATCGGCAATATCGCCATAAAGATCTTGAAGATTGACGGTCGGTTTGAGCAGCGTGACGACTTCGTGCAGTTCTCTATGTGGCGTCAGCTTGGCAGGCGCATTTATGCCATAAAGAGCCAACAGGTGCTTGGCGATACGCTGCTGTAGCGTCTGAACCTGGTCTTGATCTTGCCAGACCAATAACTGGGAACCGATAACCGGCACGACCTGGCCTTCTTCGATGGCTTTCAGCAAGCGATTCCAAAAGCGATCGTCAAGATGATTTAATTTTTCCGCCACAATGGCCCCCTCAAGGGTTGCTATGAAAGTGCGCGATCAATACGAGAGTACTTTCATTTTTGGGGTAATGAAAGCATTTTGATACTATTCAGGTTATCAAATTAAAGCAGCACAGAACCCAAACGCATCTGTAATTACTCAGAGTAGATTGGGTTGCCTGCTTTTCGCAACCCAACAATTAAAACCCTGGCCTTTAAATGTTGGGTTGGCTATCGCCAACCGCAACCTACAGGGTGCACCACCTTTGCCTGGTTGTTCCGCTGAATAGTTACATGCATCTTTAACCTGCTTCACCACAATTTGCGAGTATCCAACCAATAGACTTGCCCCTTGCTCGATTTTACCTCATTCACCATATGCGCAGTCCCTCCCGGATCATTGCTGCCCGCACCATTCCACAAGCAGATAAACCGGACTTTATCGACGCCATAAGCCAGCGCACTATCCAGTAACCAGAGGTTGCAGCGTTCGTAAGGATCCATATTTTCAGGAAGTGCACCTAATTCGGCAGGTGCGGATTTGGTATGAACATGAGGTTTAATGTTCAAATAGCGCTCTTTCCAGCGAGTGCCGCCGGTAATAACCGATTTTTGAATGAACGTCGGTTCATCGAACGGTTGCAGCAGGATGAGCTTGACGCCCCGTGTCAAACAGGCCTCGGCAAACAGGATATCACCGCCGTTGGCACCCTGGGTTAAAGCCAAATCTTCCGGACCTGCGGACAGGCTCTCCAGAATTTCGGCAATTTTTTGGGCGGCAATGCCTTCCTTGTCGGCAGGAAAACGGGGCGTTGGCCGGTCAGGCGCGTCAATCATATGCCCGCTGAATAACAATACTTGCCGGGGACTCCAGCCGTTTTCGGATTTTTTAACGCCAGGCAGGCTCTCGACCGAACTTTCAATGTCGACTTTGATGTTGGTCATGGTTTCGTTAGTTTTTTGACTGGAGCCAAACGGAATGGCCGCAAAAATAGGTCGCTTCACCGGTTCTCCATCATGCCGCTGGCATATCAGTTGACTGGTTTTATAGAGTATTCGGAATTGTATCTTGAAAAGTTAAAGTTTGACAGAATGGAAAAAACTCATTGCTTGATGAATCCAATGAAAAGTCACCCTTACTCCTGCATTCAAAAGGTGATGACGCTCCGTTAATTACGGGCTTAATAGGATGTGCCGACGTAAGGAGGCGCATCGCTCGAGTACCAAACACAGCATGGCAGAATACCGACGTTTTTACCTACCAAAAGCCCTATGGTTTTTCACCGTCAATCTTGCCGAACGAAAAAACATTCACCTGCTGATTGATAATATTGATATAAGGAAGATTTTATAGGGCAATCGACCACTGCGAAAGAATTTAACAAAGCCGTCAAAAGCGCCGCGAGCGTGGAATATCCCCAAAGGACACAAGTGGCAACGACGATTTTGGGCACATTTGATTGAAGACCAAGACGATTACAATCGCCATGTTGATTATATTCATTGGAATCGGGTAAAACAGGGTCTGTAATCAATTGGCCTTATAACTTGAATCCAAGATGAAAACTACGAGATTGATGGTATTGAGTGACGCGAGCGATGCGCCTCCTAACGTCGGCACATCCTATTTGGCGCACCTAGTCGCGTTGTATACCTTACATTTGAACCGACAATTTTTCGAGAAGATCGCAGTCAGCTCACGACCCGTTGCAAACCTCTGTGCCTTAGACTTTAATGGCCGTACTAAAATTTATACCTGTCGTTCATAAGTATAAAATTTCTTGATTGAAACACCCTGTACCCCATATACTTCAAATCATTTTTACGCCTTTTCATCATCTATAATTCTTGCTTGACTGCGGTCAATTGATTGGGCATCAAAGCTAATGGGATCTGGGCGAGTATGAGCGATTGGGAAATTATCAGAGAAGAAGCAAGCATAGTTCTAATTGGGAGCATGAATCCTAAAATATTTCATCCGGAATGGTTTATCCGAAAAGAAATTGTTGAAGAATGGGATTATAGCCAAGACGAAATTATTAGCTTGCCTGATTTAGCCCAAATAGAATTACCGAACGAACGTAAGCTAACGGTTTTGTTGAACAAATTTTCAATACTCACACCACTTGCTACCGAATATCAATCAATAAAGGACTTAGTTACCCATACTTTTTCATTATTGAGCGAAACTCCGATCAATCAAATTGGCATGAACTTTAATTCTGTCATCAAAATTCCCGATCAGGAAAAATGGACACAACTTGGTCGCAACTTAGCGCCTGCAGACTGCTGGAAACAGGCGGCGGCCTTCGTAGGTGACATTGATGAAAGCAAACAAAAGGAATTTGGTCTATGGGATTTGACAATGAATTTTCCCAGACCAGATGATTTAGAAGGCTACATTCGACCTAAAATCAACGTGTTTCCTCAAGCAGGACTTTATACGCTACAATTCAGCATTAACAATCATGTTGAAGTGAAAGATTCAAACGCAAATTCCATGATAAAGGTGCTTGAGTCAAATTGGGATCAGTCTTTATTTTTTGCCAAAAATCTCACTAAGAACGTCATGGAATCTCAACTGAATCAAACCATATGAGTACTGCTGTAGCTAGCTTGTCAGAAAGAGATACTACAGATCATTATCAACAGGAACCAAACGAATACCTGTATGGTAAAGACGGTACAGATATCTTTTCTACCAAAGAACCAGATATTCGTCCGCGAAGCCAAAAACTGCCTTTCGATATAATTGATCTTACTCAGCCAAGAGAAGAAATCAGGCAGCGATGGCGCGGCGTCATAGTCAGTTCAAACGAGGAAGAATTAACCGTTCAATTAGAAGATCTCACCAATCCCGAAAATCCAAACGAATTAATTGTTTTATCAAGGGACGAAATAGATACTAAAGATCAACTACTTATCGAACCTGGTGCATTATTCGATTGGTACATAGGATATAGACAGGGGCAAAAATATAGCAGGGAACGGTTTTCGACTATCCGTTTCCGCCGCCTACCACCCTGGACAGCGACAGAAATCAAACAGGCTGAAAATTTGGCCGAGGAGTATGCTGATTTTTTTCTCGCCGATTGAAAATACACCACCGGATATCGCTTGCGCTGAAATATCCCTTTTCGGCCCCGGAATTGGTGAATGTGTAGTACTTAACTTTGGAGAAGGCCGCTGGTTTATCATTGACAGTTGCCTTTGCCCGAGTACCAAACAACCAGTTGCCCTTAATTACTTACAGTCCATTGGGGTGGATGTAAGCCGACAAGTGGTTGGTATCTTAATCACACATTGGCATTCAGACCATATCGAAGGGGCATCAGCCTTGTTAAAGGCTTGTCATAACGCAAAGTTGTATTGCTCCATCGCTCTATTGAAAAAAGAAGCTTTCCAACTCGCAGCACTATATAAAAAAGATTTCTTCGCTGATACCGATAAGGACATTCGGGAATTCAGAGAAATTATAGAATTTCTCATTGAGACAAAAGATAGAAACCGCTTTGCACCCGTCAAAAACAGACATACTTTTTTCGATTACAGAAATACGGTCCTATCACGTTTAGTTGCCTTATCACCTAGCGACGTTGCCGTCACCCAATCTATTGCAACCTTAACTCAATTGACACAAAAACAAGGTAAACGCCGCACTAGAAATGTTGTACCGACAAGCGAAAATCTCAATGCTGTGGCACTTCATTTTTCTTTCGGTAATTTTTCGGCCCTGTTAGGTTCTGACCTGGAGGAAACCGGCAACCCACAGACAGGCTGGTCTGCCATTTTCGAAAACAATATTATTAGCGAATTAAGTCTACCTGCCGCTTCATTATTTAAGGTTGCTCACCATGGCAGTGAAACCGGGTATCACGATAAGATTTGGCGGGAGCTGTTGATTAAATTGCCTTTATCAATGGCAACTCCCTACAATCGAAGCAGCTTACCAACAGCCAATAATATTAATAAGCTACAAACGTTATCTTCCCATTTTTTAATTACCAGAGATCCTCAAGCAAATAAAAGGATTAAACGGGAAAGCATGGTGGAAAGGGAACTCCGATCCATCGCCAAAGATAGAAAATCTATTAACGAAAAAATGGGCCATATTCAAATACGCTTTACGAGTAATGGTGATTTGAATATTTCGGGTAATGATCATGCGGTTAAATATACAACCACAGCCCTTTAGTGATGAGGTGGATTTGGACGAGAAGAATCCCCTAACAATGTTCTTTTCGACCCCCATGAGTATATTTTAGCGAAAAGAGAACTGCAAAAACACAAGCACGTCCCTTTGTTTGCCGCTAACCGAATAGCGTCCAATAATTTTCCTGCGGCATGATATTTGAATAATTCACGATAATTTGACTGCCTAACGCCAGTTACAATGGATTCGGGGTAATATTTACTATCCCCCCGTCATGTTCATGTGTCTGAACAGAACAGGTTGTTCATGAATACTGAACTCATGCTTTTCGGGTTTAATATTCATGGATTCAATAATGGCTTTTTTAAGTATATCCTTGTTGCCGGGATTTGCCCGCAGCACTTTTTTTAAATCCACCGAATGTTCATTTCCCAAACACAACAGCAAACGCCCTTCTACCGTGAGTCGAACTCGGTTGCATGTACTGCAGAAATTATGGCTGTGCGGTGAAATAAAGCCGACTTTCGTCCCAGTTCCGGCCACTTGAAAATATTTGGAAGGTCCGCCGGTTTTTTCAGTACTGGATAATAAAACAAATTTCTGTTCCAAATCAGCTTTGATGTGATCGCTTGAATAATAAGCCTCGCCCCGGTCATGACCGGTGACTTCTCCCAGTGGCATTTCTTCTATAAAGCTAATGTCCAGGCTGTTGGCAACGGCAAAATCGACTAAATCAGTGACCTCATCATGGTTTCGGTTTTTTAAAATAACGGCGTTAATCTTGATGTTTTGGAAGCCAGCGGCCTTAGCCGCTTGAATACCTTTTAACACCTGCTGCAAGTCACCGGTGCGTGTAATCGCTTTAAATTTGACGGCATCCAACGTATCCAGACTGATATTGATTCTTTTGACTCCGGCCGCTTTAATGGTCCCTGCCATGGTTTCCAATTGAGACCCATTCGTCGTCAATACCAGTTCCCGCAAAGCGGTCAGACGGCCTATATTTTCCAGCAATTGCAGGGCGCCTTTTCTGACCAGCGGTTCGCCACCGGTTATGCGGATTTTTTTAACCCCCAGCTCCGTAAAAACTTCGGCCAGCGTATAAATTTCTTCCAGTGACAGAATCTGTGCCCGCGGTAGAAACGTCATTTCCTCCGCCATACAATACAGGCATCGAAAATCGCACCGGTCGGTGATTGAAATTCTGACATAATCGACGACTCTTCCGAACCGGTCGATCAGTTGTGGTGCATTTGCAGATGAACTCATAAGTGAAAGGAATGACTAATCAACTAACGTGATCTTATTATGACAATCATTGCCGCTACAAGCCAGCGGTGCGGTAAAATGACTTCTTAGCGTCAACCCCAGGCTCAGTAACTGGCCATTGGAGTCACGGGATTGACGAGCGTAGACTGGGCTCAGGAGCCCCTAAACCGCTCTTTTGGAAAAAGTTACTTAACCCCCTTAAATAGCCGGATATATAACTATGACACTCATTCGCCTAGCATGGTTTACCCTGTTTCTTAGCCTTAACTGTTCGGCTACCGAAAAAACAGCTATCCGCTTAGGATTGCTCTCATTCGGCACGGTAGCTTGGGAAATAAAGGCCATGAAGCAGGCCCAGTCGGCAGAAACGGTCAGCTATAGTGTGACGGTCGTTCCGATTGCGAACCCCGAAGCAGGAAAAATCGCATTACAATCGGATACGGTCGATATTATCGTCTCTGATTGGGTTTGGGTATCCAGGCAGCGTTCTGCAGGTTCTGACTTAACTTTTTATCCTTACTCCACAACCTCTGGCGCATTGGTGGTACCTCAGGACAGCGCAATTTTGACCGTGAAGGATTTAGAAGGTAAACGAGTGGGTATTGCCGGTGGCGAACTGGATAAAAACTGGTTGCTGCTTAAAGCGCTTGCCAGACATCAAATTCAGCTTGATCTGGACAAAACGGTTGAGAAAACCTTTGCGGCGCCTCCGTTGATCAATCAACAACTATTGAGCAAGCGCGTTGATGCCGCCATGAACTACTGGAATTTTGCTGCCGAACTGGAAGTACAAGGCTATCGCCAATTAATGGATGGCCGTCAGATTATCAAAGACTTGGGCATAACGGAATCAGTGCCCACGCTGGGTTATGTCTTCAAAGAAAGCTGGGGTAAAGCGCATAAACAATCCGTATCTGAATTTTTATCCGGAACCCGGCAAGCCAGAAATCAACTTTGCACATCGGATCAGGCATGGCAAAACATCGCAGCGCTGATTCTAAACCAGGATGAACAGGTACGGTCACAATTACGCAATCGTTATTGCGCCGGTAATGTCAACGAATGGGGCCCCAAAGAACAGCAAGCTGCTGAACGTATTTATCAATTATTAAGAACTGAGAGCAACAACCGCCTAACCGGTGGATCAGAGCATTTACAACCGGGTACTTTCTGGGCAGCTGATTAAAGACATCATGACAGTTAGCTCTCTTTACGACAGCCCCCGGCTGGCAAGCCTTGTTTCTTCTATATTATTTTTACTGGTGTGGCAGCTTTTGGCGTCTCATCTGGACAGTACAACGCTGCCTGCGCCTTTGGCTGTTGCTCGCGTGATTTGGCTTGAAACGCTTTCCGGACAATTACCCTATCATCTTGGCGTAACGCTGCTGAGACTGGCATTCAGCTTTTCAATCGCGATGCTGTTGGGCTGTGCAATCGGCATCGCAATGGGCAGAAATGAAAAACTGAATCATTTTTTTGACAATTGGCTGGTTATTTTTCTAAACATACCGGCACTCGTCACCATCATTTTATGTTACGTCTGGTTTGGTCTGGTCGAATACGCCGCGATACTCGCCGTGGTCATCAACAAGTTGCCGAATGTGATAGTCACCATTCGCGAAGGTACCCGAACCCTGGACAGGGATCTGTTGGAAATGGCTAAAAGTTACCATTTCAGTAAACGAAAAACTTTTTTGCATGTTATTTGGCCGCAACTGTATCCCTTTGTCATGGGCGCAACACGAACAGGTCTCGCACTGATCTGGAAAATTATTCTTGTCGTTGAGTTGCTGGGTCGAAGTGACGGTGTAGGTTATCAACTGCATCTATTTTTTCAGCTGTTTGATGTTGCAGGAATCCTGGCCTACAGCATCGCGTTTGTGTGTGTGATTCAGATCATCGAATTTTCAATTCTTAAACCGCTGGATAAAAAAGCTCTCAGGTGGCGCCGATGAGCGCCATTCAAATCAACATTGCCAATAAAACCTTCCTTGGCGATGGCCGTGTGCATAATCAGACTATCGCCAATTTGCAGCTTTCGCTGGCTGAACACGAATTTATCTGCTTGGTAGGCCCTTCCGGCTGCGGCAAAAGCACCTTGCTCAACATTATTGCAGGGCTGGACGACGATTTTGAAGGTGAAGTAACACTCTCCCAACGACACCGGAAACCCAGCATCGGCTATGTATTTCAAAACCCTCGTCTTTTACCCTGGCGTACCGTAAGAGAAAATATCTTATTGGCGTTACCTGACGGTTATCGGTCAGCGCCTATTGATGTGATGCTCGAAACCCTGCAATTGACTGACGTCAAGGATGATTACCCGGAAAGGCTTTCGCTGGGCATGAGCCGTCGTGTCGCCATCATCCGCGCATTTGCCGTTAATCCCGATATCCTGCTAATGGATGAGCCCTTTGTGTCGCTGGACCCGCCCACAGCCAGACAGGTCAGGCAATGGCTGATCAGCTTATGGCTGCAACGGCCTCATACGGTTCTCTTTGTGACGCATGACTTGAGAGAAGCCATTGCTTTGGCTGACCGGCTGATTTTTTTATCCAAATCGCCCATGACGGCCGTCAGCGAAATAAAAGTACCTATACCAAGAAGCGAACGAAACGACGAAAAAGCAGTTGAAGCTTTCCGTCAAAGTCTGCTGGAAAACCATCCCGAAATCAGGTCATTGCTGTGAACTTTATCGTGGCTTAATCAGCATCTGTTGCGAATTTGAACAAAATACCGGATACTTTTGCCGCCTTTTGGCCTAGCGAATAAAATGAGTCCTGATTGAAAAGGGAAAGCATTAATCGCTAACTAAAGCAGCAGCTAAGAAGCTATAAATGGGCGTTTGAGAAATCAATTTCTACAGTGATCACCTTATAGCAAAGAACTATGTAAGCTTGGTCTGGTAAATTAAAGATTGAATGGAAGCGATGAAATTTCAAAGCTTCCGACAGCACAAGGAGGAGCTGCAAAATTGATTGTGTTAAACGATTGATTTTTTAGCCGGAAACTAACGATTCTCTTCCGGTGACCGTTAAATGATCCATAGATGGTTTTATTTAGCGTTCCACAAAGAAAATAATTACGCATCAATAAATCAAAGCCCCAACTTTGAGCTGACGCCTTAAAAATCGGGTAAATAATGACAACAGGAAAAATAAAATGAGAAAAACTCTACTATTAACTTTTAGTTTATCGGGATTATTAATCACTCAAATGGCTGTCGCTGAGAGCGATGATAAATATCCAGCCACTAATTTCCAGCCCAAAGTTATTTATATGGATAAAGACGCTGATACTAAAACAGCAAAATCGAACGGCAATTCGGCAAAAAAATCATCCACAAACTCAAATTTTGATCCTAAATATCCTGCTGCGTACTTTGAGCCCAAAGTCATCTATCCCTGATTGTTACAGGCAAACGCTTTTGGTGTCATGTCCACAAGCGTTAACCTTTCTACTTTCTGCCCAATAAAAAAGCCCGCCTGGCGAACCAGGCGGGCTTTTAAATTTCATTGAATCAATAAAAATTATTTCATCATTGATTTTTTGAACAAACGATCCAATTTGCTGTTTGCATCTTGTGCATAGCTAGCAGCACGGTTTGCAGCAGCTTCAGCAGCAGCAGCTCTTGCAGATGCATCAGCAGCAGCACTTTGTGCGCTTGCAGCATCAGAAGAAGCTTTAGATACTTTTGAGCTCAACGCATCAATTTGAGATTGAAGGTTTTCAACGTCAGAAGTGCTAGCACAACCTACAGCCAGACTTGCTGTAAGAGCAACAACTGATAATTTAGCTAATTTATTCATGATTTTTTCCTTTTATTTACTGTAAGAGTTGCAACTAAAACTAATTTTGAATGTCATATGATGACGTTTTTTTTTCAGAAATGCCAGTTTTATTTTATCTAACTTCAACGACCACTTCCTTCTTTATCCACTTACTCAACCTGTCAATTTGAGGATTGGTTAGAGCTATACAGCCATGAGTCCAATTCATTGTTTTGTGAATTTTTTCATTGCCACGCCCTAGCCCATGGATTCCTATTTGTCCGCCCAACAAAGTATTTTGAGGCGGCACGCGATTATTATTGTGTGCAAAAGCAATTGAGTCAAACGTAAAAGGATCAATCACCCCCTGTTTCAAAGCGATACTGGCGTCATCGACCGAAGGATAAGTCAAGCCGAAAAACCGGTAATAAGCGCTGCTTTGATTAATCCAGCCAATTTTGTAAGTCCCGATAGGCGTAATATTATCACCTCTGTGCATCTTGAGACCCGCGCCATTTCTGCCTATAGCGATATTTTCCAGCAGTTCAACCGTTTTTTCACCTTGTTTAACCTCAAGCGTAAACGCGTGAGTATCAACCAGTAACCATATATCATTATCTGCCTTGCTCATTACTGAAATAGTGCACAGACATAGTACTAAAAACTTTCTGAACATAATTAATTAAAATTGACCGCTAAATGACTGTAAGTTAAATTTCGTCTTTCTTTGTCCCATCAAGGCACACTTATGCAAATTACAACGATCGCAACTGTCCCATTTGAAGGTCAAAATCCAGGCACATCAGGATTAAGAAAAAAAGTAAAAACATTCACTGAACCAAACTATCTCGAAAACTTTGTACAATCTATTTTCGATTCCCTTGAAAACATCTCAGGCCAGACGCTGGTTATAGGGGGAGATGGCCGTTATTTCAACCGCCAAGCGACTCAGACAATTGTAAAAATTGCCGCAGCTAACGGTTTTTCCAAGCTTATTATAGGACAGGGCGGACTATTATCAACCCCTGCCGCATCAAATATCATACGAAAATACCAAGCTTACGGCGGCCTTGTGCTTTCAGCAAGCCATAATCCCGGCGGGCCTGATGAGGATTTTGGTATCAAATACAACGTCAGTAACGGCGGACCAGCCCCGGAAAAATATACAGAAGCATTTTACCGCCACAGCCAGGAAATAACATCCTACAAAATCGCTGACCTGCCCGATATCAATCTGGATATAGTGGGCACGCAGCAAATCGATCAATTGACCATCGACATTATTGATCCGGTCGCTGACTATGCCGAATTAATGGAATCGATTTTTGACTTTGATTTACTAAAACAAAGCATCGGCTCAGGCTATCTGAGTTTGCGCTTTGACGCTATGCATGCGATTACCGGACCTTACGCCAAAACCATACTGGAAGACCTATTAGGCGCTAAACCAGGCTCAGCAATCAATGCCGTGCCGCTGGAAGATTTCGGCGGTGGCCATCCCGATCCTAACATGGCGCACGCTCATGAATTGACGGAAGAAATGTTGGGTTCCGCCCCTCCTGTTTTCGGGGCGGCATCGGATGGCGATGGGGACCGCAACATGATCATGGGCGCCGGAATTTTTGTGACGCCCAGCGATAGCCTGGCAATCATGGCCGCTAATGCCAAACTGATACCCGCTTATGCAAAAGGTTTAAGCGGCGTTGCCCGTTCCATGCCCACCAGTCAGGCCATTGATCGTGTGGCAGCCAAATACAAGCTGCCTTGTTATGAAACGCCCACCGGCTGGAAGTTTTTCGGCAATCTCCTGGATGCCGGAAAAATTACCTTGTGCGGAGAAGAGAGCTTCGGCACCGGTTCAGACCATGTCCGTGAAAAAGACGGCTTATGGGCTGTACTTTTCTGGTTGAATTTGATCGCGAAAAAAAGACAATCCGTTGCTGACATCGTCAAGGATCATTGGCGAACATTTGGCCGTGACATCTATGCCCGACACGATTACGAAGCCGTTGAGACTGCAATCGGCAATGAGATCATGGATCATCTCAGAAACCAGCTACCAGGCTTAAAAGGACAAACGTTTGGCGAATACACGGTCAAATATGCCGATGAATTCAGCTATACCGATCCCATTGACGGCAGTATAAGCAAAAACCAGGGCATTCGTATCGGCTTTGAAAACGGCTCGCGCATAGTCTTCCGTTTGTCAGGAACCGGCACGGTTGGCGCCACGTTAAGAATTTATCTGGAACGCTATGAACCGGACGCCTCCAAACATGACCAGGATGCTCAGGAAGCGCTTAGCGGTTTGATAGAGTTGGCAGAAAAGCTCGGTGAAGTTAAAAAACGGACAGGAAGAACAGAACCTACCGTCATTACCTAAGGCTCATTAGCACAGGTCACAGACCTCAATCCGCAAGGCTTTAATCGTACAGGTGTGAATTCATTCGCACCTGTACGGCATTACCCTTCCAACAAACGTCAGAACGCCAAAACCATTTACCGCTACTCTTTTGAGCCGGGCATTTCAAGTTTTTCTTGAGTTGACTGCAATTCAACATCATGAGCCACATCATGTAAAAAACAGATCAAAAATACACCGGTTGCAATCAACGCGATTTGCTGTAATGACGTTTTGGTATCGGTTTTTTCATGTAACGAGGGAATCAAATCAGCCACCGCGACATAGATAAAACTGGATGCCGCCATCGCCAGAAAATAAGGCAGACTCCCGTGTAAATCTTCCAGGCAGAAAAAGGCTAAAATGCCGCCGATAACCGTCGAGAGACTGGCCAGCATGTTGTAAATGAGAGCTTTGCGCCTGCTGTAGCCACTTTGTAACAAGATCGCAAAATCCCCCACTTCCTGAGGAATTTCATGCGCCGCAACAGCAAGACTGGTAACAATACCCAGCTTGACATCGGTTAAAAATGCCGCAGCAATCAGTATTCCATCAACAAAATTATGGATACCGTCACCTAACAATATCAAGATCGCAGCAGGCTGATGATCGTGGTGATGATCACCCCCGGCTTCGTAACCGCTGTGATGACAATGCCGCCAGATCAGTAATTTTTCAAGTACAAAAAATACCAGAATACCGCCCAGTATGGTCGCGGAAAGCCCTTGAAACTGAGCCTTTTCAACCTCTTCAAACGCGTGTGGAATCAGCCCCCAAAAAGCTGCCGCCAGCAATGCCCCTATCGCAAAACTGATACCGTGAGGCAACACGTGCGCTCTTTGGCTCTCCGATAACAATAAGAATACAGACGCGGCAAGCACGCTCAAGACACCGCCTATGGCTGTAAAAATGACAATTAATAACAATAAACTCATAGCCGCCTTAAGCCCGCCATATCAGTGAGGCCATCCGCCCCGTTTGCTTATCCCTTCTAAAGGAATAAAAACGGTCCGCATCCGTCACGGTACAAAAGCCGCCCCCATAGACTTGATTGATTCCTACGGAAGCCAGATCGATACGCGCCAGCGCGTAAATATCGGCCAGCCATTTTCCGTCATGACTTTCAGTGAAAGCCGCGCCAAAGCGAATTGATTTCGCCAGAAACGCGCTCCTGACTTCTGCGCCAACCTCAAATGCAGCAGAACCTATCGCGGGACCCAGCCAAACCAACAGATCTTTACCGTGCAGGACGTTAACTGTATTGGTAATGACTCCGTCCAGTAATCCCCGCCAACCGGCGTGCACTGCCGCGACGCTCAACCCGTCTCTGGAACATAATAAAACCGGCAGGCAATCTGCCGTTAATACGGCACAGACAACGCCCGCCTGGTTAGTAAAACTGGCATCGGCAGCACTCAAGCCATCGGCTTGTGCGGCATCGATGACCGTATTACCATGCACCTGCTGCAGCCAGACTGGCTCAGCCGGCAGATCCAGCAGTTCGGAAATCCTGGCTCTATTGCGCATGACAACTTCGGGATTATCCCCAACATGCAGAGCTGGATTGAGACTTTGATAACCACCTTCACTGAAGCCACCGGTTCTCAATGTGGTCACAGCAAATACGTTACCGGGCACAGGCCATTCGGGGGTAAGCCAGTTTTTACTGTTGATCATTTTCACGAAAGGCCGCCAATAATTCTTTCATGTCCTCAGGCATTTCCTGAACCCATTCGCAATATTCACCGGTTAACGGATGCACCAAACCCAGTTTTTCGGCATGTAGGGCCTGCCGCTTGAAGCTGCGAAGGATTCGCTCCAGTCGCTCGCCGCATTGCGCCGGCATCTGGAAACGGCCACCGTAAACCTGATCGCCTACTAATGGAAAATGAATATGAGCCATATGCACCCTTATCTGATGTGTGCGACCCGTCTCCAGCTTAACCCTGATCAGGGTATTGCGAGAAAAACGCTCAACCACACGATAATGCGTTATCGCCTCCTTGCCATTCATTCTGACCACATACCGTATTCTGTCATGGGGATGACGACCAATCGGCTCGTCGACGGTGCCTCCTGCTATCATTCGTCCTTTGGTAACGGCAAGATATTCACGGTTTATCTCTCTTTCCTGCAACTGCCTCACCAGGCTAGTATGAGCCGGTAAGGTTTTTGCCACCATCAATAAACCGCTGGTTTCTTTATCGATGCGATGCACCAGCCCGGCTCTGGGCAGAGTATCCAGTTCAGGACAGTGACTTAGCAAAGCGTTTTGCAAAGTGCCGGTCCAGTTACCCACCGCAGGATGAACGACTAATCCGGCCGGCTTGTTGATAATCAACAGCGCCTCGTCCTCATAAACGATATCCAGCGGAATAGATTCGGCCACGCACTCGATAACGCGCTCGGCCTCCGCATCCACTTCAACATCCTCACCCCCTTCCAACCGGTCTTTAGGCTTTAAAACCCGGCCATTGACGGTGACTTTTCCTGCTTTTACCCAGGTCTGCAGCTTGCTTCGGGAATACTCTGGAAAAAGCTCAGCCAACACCTGATCCAACCTCATGCCCGCCATTTCATCGGGCACATTTGACGATAATCTAGTCATAACAAAATCTTCTGGTTAACCCACCGTATAAGTTATACTCGCCGCATAAAAGCGCAGTTAAATGCTGCGGCTATCAATCCGGCAGAGCAACTCACTGCGTTTGCGCAAAAAACCGATCATATTACAACGTGTCGTTAACACTATGCGATTATTTTTAGCAAAATTGTTTCTCATCATCAGCCTCGGGCTTATACAGTCTGGGTGTGAGACCTTAAAAAACTTTAATTTCGGCAGCGATAGCGAAACAGATGAATACGCTGACTGGAATGAAGAACAACTGCATACCTCGGCAAAAGAAGCCATGGAATCAGGCGGTTATCAAAAAGCCATCAAACTTTATGAAACCCTGGAATCGCGTTACCCTTTCGGCGACTTTGCGGCTCAGGCACAGCTGAACATTGCTTATGCCTATTTCAAAAATGATGATCCTGAGGCTGCGATTGCTGCAGCAGACCGGTTTATCAAGCTTCACCCGCGTAATCCCAGTGTAGATTATGCATACTATTTGAAAGGTCTTGTTAATTACAACCGGGGAATTGGCTTTCTGGACAGGTTCGTTCCCACTGATTCGACTCAAAGAGATCCGGGTAGCGCCAGAGATTCTTACGATAATTTCAATGAACTACTGACACGCTTTCCCAACAGCCAATATGTATCCGACGCGAAACAAAGGATGATAGCCCTGCGAAACAACATGGCCATGTATGAGGTCCACGTAGGCCGCTTTTACCTGAAACGCAAAGCTTATAATGCTGCTATCAATCGAGCCAAAGAAGTGATCGAAAAATACCAGCGCACACCAGCGATTCCTTATGCTTTGGAGATCATGAAAGAGGGCTATACCAAACTGGGTCTGACAGAACAGGCAAATAACGTTAATCGCGTCTATACCCTCAACTTTCCGAATGGGCCGCCCGTGCCTATTAAAGACACCAGCACAATGGCCGGAAAAGTGTGGGATTTTATCGGTCTGGACGAATGAGCCTGTTCAATTGTTCTTTTCAGGCATTCGTCCTTAAAAACTGCATTAGCCTTGTATCTTGCGCTCCAGTTCTTCATGACTGATGTGCCGCACATCTTCGCCCCTGACCATGTAAATCACATGCTCGCAAATATTGCAGGCATGATCGCCGATACGCTCCAAGGCTCTGGCCATCCATAAGACATCGAGTGCCCGGCTGACATTGCGCGGATCTTCCATCATTCTGGAGATCAGTTGCCGAATGATGCTGCTGTATTCCCGGTCCACTTTCTGATCCTGGCCGGTAATCGCAACCACCTGGTCTACATTCATTCGGGCAAACGCATCCAGCGCGCCGTGCAGCATCTCTTTCACCATAGACACAAGATGCTGGATTTCGTAGTAATCTTCACCCTTATGCTTATGATCCATGCCATTCAGGTGAATAGCCATTTCCGCTATTTTTATCGCTTCATCACCGGCACGTTCCAGATCATTTATGGTTTTTATCACCGACAACAGCAAGCGTAAATCAAAAGCCGCAGGTTGCCGTAATGCCATGATTTGGGTACATTCCTTGTCAATTTGCATTTCCAGCTGATTAACCAGACTGTCTTGTTGTATGACTTTTTCGGCCAGCTCCAAATCGCTGTTCATCAGCGCTGTGGCAGCCTGATCGATCTGGTTTTCGACAAGACCACCCATGATCATCACTTTATTGCGAATATCTTCTAGTTCTTCATTAAATTTACGGGAAATATGATGCCCGATTTTGCTCACATCCATCGTATTGCTCCTTTTAGCGATAGCGTCCGGTTAAATAATCTTCCGTCTGTTTTTTCGACGGGTTGGTAAATAATTGACTGGTAGTGCCAAACTCAATCAGTTCGCCCTTATTCATAAATGCCGTTACGTCAGATACCCTGGCGGCTTGCTGCATATTATGCGTGACGATGATGATCGTATACTGATTTCGCAACTCGCTGATTAATTCTTCTATTTTCAATGTCGAAATAGGGTCCAGCGCGGAGGCGGGTTCATCCAGCAACAAAACTTCAGGCTCTATGGCAATCGCCCTGGCAATCACCAGCCTTTGCTGCTGACCGCTGGATAGATTCAATGCGTTATCATAAAGGCGATTTTTGACTTCATCCCAGAGAGCTGCTTTTCGCAGGGCCAATTCTACTTTTTCATCCAGCGCCTTACGTTGATTAATACCTTGAATTCTAAGCCCGTAGGCCACATTTTCAAACGTCGATTTGGGAAAGGGATTGGGCCGTTGAAATACCATCCCCACGCGCCTGCGTAGCGCCGGAACGTTTGATGACCTGGCATAAATATCCTGAGTATCGAGAAATACGCTTCCGTCAATTTTTACATCTTCCAGTAAATCATTGAGACGATTTATGCATCTTAACAAAGAGGATTTACCGCATCCGCTTGGACCAATGAATGCTGTTACTCTTTGCCTGGGAATGGCCATATTGATCTTATGAAGCGCTCTTTTGGCGCCATAAAATAGTGATAAATTATCCACCTTGATAAGACAGTCATTCATTGAGCTTATTCCTCCATCGCCTGGTATTTTTTCCGTAGATAATTCCTGATACACACCGCCGTCAGATTAAGACTGATAATGACTATGACCAATAACAAAGCCGTGGCATAAACCAGCGGTCTTGCAGCTTCAATATGCGCGCTTTGAAACCCTACATCGTATATATGAAAGCCTAGATGCATAAACTTTCTTTCCAAATGCACAAAAGGGAACGAACTGTCCACCGGCAAAGCAGGCGCCAACTTGACAACCCCCACAAGCATCAAGGGCGCCACTTCACCCGCCGCTCTGGCAACGGCTAAAATCAATCCGGTCAACATCGCCGGACTGACTAACGGCAACACTGTCCGCCACAATGTCTCAGCCTGAGTTGCACCTAACGCCAGACTTCCCTCGCGTATCGATCTGGGCACACGCAGCAAGCCCTCTTCAGTAGACACGATCACCACCGGCAACGTCAACATTGCCATCGTCAGAGACGCCCAAAGTAAGCCTGGGGTTGCAAACACAGGGACCGGGTAGGCTTCAGGATAAAACAAGCGGTCCATTTCACCACCCAGCACAGTCACAAAAAACCCCAAACCAAAGACGCCAAACACCACAGAAGGAACACCCGCAAGATTATGCACAGAGATTCGAATCAATCGCGTGAAAAAGCCTTGTTTGGCATATTCTTGAAGGTAAATCGCGGCAACAACACCTAAAGGCGCAACGACGAGTGACATCACGATGACCATCATCACGGTGCCGAACAGTGCCGGAAAAATACCACCTTCACTGTTGGCCTCCCGGGGCTCCCCTGTTACAAACTCCGTAAACCGCGACCAGTAAATCCGGATTTTATCGCTACCGCTCAGCCTGTTGGGCTGATAAATTCGTACAATATTGGCCAAAGGGATTATTTGCCGTTGCTCATTCGCATCCCTGGCGACCAAGCTGTACTGTTTAATCAACGGGTACAATTGATCCAATTCATCCTGATAATGCTGGTATTGCTGTTCGAGGCCAGTTATTTCAGCATCAAGCAGGCTCAATTCCTCCGTCCGGGAAGCGTTCTCCCTCAACAAACGCTTTTTTTTGAGTTTTAATGGCTCAAGCTGCAGGCTGATTTTACTTATGGCATCTTTTTCAATCTGTTGAATTTTTTTAACGCGTTTTGAAGTTTCGTCCAGTTTAGCCCATAACACAGGCCACGCATCCAGATTGGTGGCGATGACGCGGCCCTGTTCGTTTATACTTTCTATAAATCCGTAATAATTACCCCATTCCTTGCGCTCTATCACCGTCGCTTGATCAGGATAATGCCAGCGCTCTATCATGTTGGCAGGCACCCAGTGAAAATCAAACCCGTTGACATCCCGGTTACCGGATTTAATCAAATATTGAAAGGGAACACGTCCGGCCGTTTCATCTCCAGCATCTGCAGATCCGGCAATCAGCGCGCCTTGTTGATTGGTTCCGGCTATTTCGCCGATGATCATTCGAACTTGGCCCTGTTCATCCCGGTAACTCATTTCTGTAACCGTTTTCGGCCAAAAATGACCCAATCCCTGGATGGCAATCAACAGCAAAAGCCCGAGCACCAATAACAGACTGATGCTGACAGCCGCCGCATTAAGCCAAATCCAGGGGTTATCGGTGCGCAGCCAGGACTTCATCACAAGGCGCTATAGTTTTTGCGTAATCGCTGACGAATCCATTCTGACAGTGTATTGACTGCAAATGTAAACAAGAAGAGCAGCAATGCCGCCAGAAACAACAACCGGGAATGGGTGGCGCCAGCCTCGGATTCGGGCATTTCAATAGCAATGGTTGCCGACAATGTTCGCATACCCTGAAAAATATTAAAATCCATCATCGGTGTATTTCCAGTAGCCATCAACACGATCATTGTCTCTCCCACCGCACGGCCAAAACCGACGATAACAGCTGAAAAAATACCGGGACTGGCCGTTAACAGCACGACTCTCATCATCGTTTGCCATCGTGTTGCCCCTAAAGCCAGTGACCCGATAGTCAGGTGCCGGGGAACATTAAAAATGGCATCTTCCGCAATCGAGAAAATGCCCGGAATCACGGCAAAACCCATAGCAATGCCCACTACCATGGCATTGCGTTGATCATATTCGATACCCCATTGTTGAGATAACCAGTCTTTTATACCCGCATCAAAAAACACAGCCTCCATCGGCCCGCCAAAACTTAAACAAAACCAAACCACAAGCATGATCAACGGCATTAAAAATGCCGCTTCCCAGCCGTCAGGTAGTGTGTGACGCCATGAAGAGGGCATATATTGCCAACTGTAAGCCGCCAGCAAAACGCTGATTGGCGTCACCCAAAATGTCAAGATAATGCCGAATAAGTGCGCTTCGATAAAAGGCGCCAGCCACAGCCCGGCCAGAAAGCCCAAAATAACGGTGGGTAGCGCTTCCATAATTTCAATGCCGGGCTTTACTATTTTCCGCATGGCAGGAGCCATAAAGTAAGCGGTATAAACGGCACCGGCCAAAGCTAGAGGCACTGCAAATAACAAAGCATAAAATGCAGCTTTCAATGTGCCGTAAACAAGCGGGGTCAAGCTGTATTTGGGCTCAAAGTCACTGCCGGACGATGATGACTGCCAGACATAATCCGGTTTTGCATAGCTTTCATACCTGATTTTTTGCCACAACGACTTTAACGAAACTTCAGGATGGTTATTGATTAGTCGCCATAAGGACAGGCTGCCGTCTTCCGACTCACTTAAAAGCGCTGTAGCTCGGGGCGCTAAAGCCATCGCCCGTATTTTGTTTTCGGACAAGCGGACTTCGAGTAATTTCCGTTCACTGGTTGAATAAAAAAGTGCCGCTAGACCTGCAGCATCAAGGGCAATAAAACCTTTCCGCCGTTGCTCGGATTCAATCGACATGACCGCTTGACCGAATACCTCAAAGGTTCTTAATTGTTGCAAAACCGGCTGACCCAGGGCGCCCAGCATCCAAGCCCACTGATTAACCGATCCGGCATCATCACCGGCCAGTAGCGACAAATGTCCGTTTAACAGCGTTACACTAATCAACTTTCGACCGGGACCGACAAGGTCTTGCCGACCTTGGGATAAAACCTCAAATGCCGGGTCAACCTTAAGCCAATTGAGTATGCCCGATGCTTCAACCAAATATACAGTCCGCCCGGCCTTGTCCAAAAGCAGATGCTCAATGGATCCTATAGGTAGCGTGTATTCTTTGCGTAACAGTTCAAAGCCGGAAGCACCCGGGGAAGAACTTTTTGCCGCCAGCCTGGTTAGCACCAGACGACCCGATGCCGTGATAGCCGCCAAACTGGCCTGCCCCTCTTCGCTGGCAACAGCCAGCCGGAATAAAGCTTTCCCGGACTCATCCAGCTTGATAGGCTTTTTACCGAAAGGGAAATCAATTGAAGGGATGATCGTGCGCCGATCATGCTCAAAAGTCAGCGCGTAATGCGGCTGAACCAGGAGGGCCTTGCCGTCAGAAAGCCCATAAACAACCAAAGACGGGTACCCTGCTTCATGGGTAATGCCTGTAATGGTGACATTTTCAGGAAGAGGAATTGACTCCGTTTTAATGATACGACCCGTTTCTGTCTCAAAAAAAATGACGCGCCCTTTATCCGTAAACCGAACGCCCAGCTTGTTTTGCTCATCCATGCCCAGCAGCCATGTTTTTCCTGCCGAGGAATCAGGCACCGGGTACCTTCCAACCTGTGTTATTGAAGCGCCAATAAACAAGGGCATCACCATCGCCACCAGGTAGAAGAACATCAGTGCAATCATCAGCATGACGCCATAACCGCCGGCATGAACGCAATAACGCAACAGTGCATCCTTTGTCATTCGCCATAAGCCATACCAGCCCCCACAAGCTTTGATGCGGGAAGCTAAAAAGGCAGGCCTTGAAATTTGCTTTTCGGTCATGCCGAGACTCAGAAATTCAACCGGATCATCTTGATAACAGACTGCCTATGAAAAAAGGAAATGAGGTGTCGCGACCCTGCACGTATTAAAGCGTGTTATGACTGAGCAAAAATACAGCACAGATTCAGATAAGCCTTTTTGCCGGGTAAAAACAGGATCAGCTCTTATCACCTGACTCAAGAGAATTAAAAACCTTTTCTATCATCTCTTTAGGCAAAGGAATGTAACCGTCCTTGATCACCATCTCCTGCCCGCGTCTGGATAATACTAATTTCAAAAATTCAAGTTCAATAGGCGCCAGCGGTTTATTGGGGTGCTTGTTCACATAAATATACAAATAGCGAGACAGAGGGTAGGTTCCGTTAACGGCATTAGCGGGCGTGGCCTCAACATAGTTCATGCCGGGCTTAATTGCCAAAGCTACACTTTTTACTCCCGATGTTGCATAGCCAATCCCTGAATAGCCAATGCTGTTTAAAGAAACAGAAATGGCTTGTACGACAGATGCTGAGCCCGTAAGCTCATTGACATTATTTTTGAAATCACCGTCACACAAGACCTGCGCTTTAAAATACCCATAAGTTCCGGATACTGAGTTTCGCCCATAAAGCTGTATCGATCTTCCCCGCCAGATTCCATCAAGCCCCACCTGACCCCATCGGATGATATCGGAGGAATGACCACATCTTCGGGTTGAAGACATCATCGCATCGACCTGGGGAAGTGTTAACGCTCTAACTGGATTATCTTTATTGACAAATATAGCCAAGGCATCGATAGCTACTGGCACTGCCAGCGGATTGTAACCGAATTTTTTTTCAAAAGCTTCCAGCTCTTTGTCCTTCATTTTGCGGCTCATGGGCCCCAAATTAGCGGTTCCTTCCGACAACGCAGGCGAAGCACTGGAAGAACCCAGCGATTGAAACTGGATATTGACATTGGGATAAACCCGCCTGAATTCCTCCGCCCAAAGTGCCATCAAGCTACCCAGCGTATCAGAACCCACGCTGGAAAGATTTCCGGAAATTCCGCCAACTCGCTGATACTCGGGTATACCGGGATCAATAACCGGAAGAGCGTTGGCCTGAGCAGCCAGCATGGCTAAAAAAAATCCGCTGACCTGTCTGAATTTGTCGAATTTCATCCGCCGCCCTCTTATCCAATACACATTTAAAAGCAAACCACGATTATAAGCCTCAAAAGCCCCACAAAGTCTTGCAATATTGCACTCTTCATGCCCTTATAGCTCCTACTGGCCAAGTCAGACTTTAATCCGGATCCTCTTCAGACCGTAAATCAGCTGCTCGAACAAGTAACAATAACTTTGCAGATGAGCGGGTTAACTGAGTCCAATCGTTCGGCATCTGGAGCCTTGCCAGTGTGGCAGTTGCGAATAATTTTCCGTCCGGCGGCACGTCTACCTTGTCAGCGAGATAGGTTAACAGCGCTTCCAAATCAGGATTATGCCCGACTAATAAAACCCTTCGGTAATCCTTCGAATGTTCGGCCAGGACATGCAACAATGAATTCACTTCGGCATCGTAAACCCGGGGATCTTTAATGACTGAGCGCCTGTCTATAGCCATGGCCTCACAAACCCATTCTGCCGTTTTCAGCGCCCGGACGGCGGGTGAGGTGATGATACAATCGGGAATAAGATCTTCCTGCTTCAACCATAAGCCCATTCGCAGCGCGGCTTTTTTGCCTTTTTTCTTCAACGGACGGTTAAAATCATCCGTTTCTATTCCCCAATCCGACTTGGCATGTCTTAATATCAATAACTCTCTTTGCATTATCCGGCTACCCATGTAACTACTCACCCACTTTGAATTAAGGGTGTAGGTGCTTGATTTCAAAGGACGCATCAATACGTCCCTGTAGCTCTCTACAACATTCCTGTTGCAGAATCCTTTTCAATCAACCACCTACACCCACTAAAATTGGAGGGGGTGAGCAGATACCTACCCATTTGATTAAAAAAATGGATGCATCTAAGTAACACAGAAACACCCGGCCCTTTGTCATGGTTTTTTAATATTAGCTTGCTAAAATCACAAATTTATGACATTAACCGTTTTGGTACAACCTACAAAACGTTTATTTTTAGTCATTAAACACACTTATCATGCCTTTACATTTTAAATTACCAGGTCATCTGAGCATCGATAAATTGCTGCTGGAACTTGAAAAACAGACCGTCATAGAACTGGTCTCGCAACATTTTGCCCTAAAAACGTTTTATGACAGTTTCGACTGGCGTTTATACAGAAAAAATCTGATCTGCGAATATGATCAGTCCCGCCTTTTGTCGACGCTTTTTATTAAAGAAGCGGATTCAGACAAGATCGTTCAATCAGTTCAAGCTGATCAAGTGCCTTCCTTTGCAGATGATTTCATTCAAGCTGAACTTCGTGAGTTATTGCGCCCTTTACTGGATATGCGCGCTCTAATGCAAATCACAACATTGGACTATACCCATTATCAGCTGCATATTCATAACAGTGATGCCAAAACCGTTCTGAAAATGACTCTTGAACATTATGATCCGATTCAATCCCGGGTCATTCTTGACCCCGTCAAAGGCTACGATAAAGCGTTGAAACGCATGTCAAAGCTCTTATCTAACCTGGGTTTGATGCCGACGCAAGAGCCTGTTTTAGTTGACGCGCTGAAAACACAAGGTCGAAAGCCCAAGGATTATTCCTCCAAATTAAATATCAAACTGGCCTCGGACATGCGTGCCGACATCGCCGTCAAATATATTTACAGCCATTTATTGAAGACGCTCAAACTCAATGAACAAGGCGTGATTGCCGATTTTGACAGCGAATTCCTGCATGACTTCAGGGTTGCCGTCAGACGAACCCGAACAGGACTGACCCAGCTTAAACAGGTTTTACCGGTCGCCCAGACCAAACGTTTCTCCCGCTATTTCTCCTGGTTAGGGCAAATAACCAGTGAACCGCGAGATTTGGACATTTATCTGCTTCATTTTGATACCTTTAAAAACTATCTGCCGGACGCCATGAAAGCTGATTTAGATCCGCTGTATAATTTTCTGGTGCAAAAAAAACGAGCTGTCCATGCCGGACTGAGCGATAAACTGAAGTCCATCGATTATTACGCCCCGTTGATTGAATGGGAGGATTTCATACGATCAGCGGCTATTAAAAAGCCTGATGAAACACAGGCCTTGCTCCCTGTTAAAGCCCTGGCCGATCAACGAATCTGGGTCATCTACAAAAAAGTAATTAAACAAGCCTGTGCCATTAAAGAAGACGCCAGACCCTCAGAATTGCATGAATTAAGAAAAACCTGCAAAAAATTGAGGTACCTGATGGAATTTTTCCAAAGCCTTTATCCTGAAACAACCCTAAAAATACTGATTCGCTCACTTAAAGAATTTCAGGAAATTTTGGGTACCTATCAGGATTTAGAAATACAACAACAAACGCTCAAAGAATTGGGCAAAGAAATGTACAGTCAAACTGATTCACCTCAAACCCTTTTAGCCATGGGTGCGCTGATTGAGGCCTTGGAAAAACAGAAAGTTGAAACGCGTTCAGCGTTTGACGGGCGGTTTAATGAATTTAATCAAGCGGATAACCGCACTATTTTCGAAACCCTTTTTAAATGCGGAGCGGCTTGATCGATGAAAACCATTGCGGCATTCAACATTAAAGGGGGCGTCGGTAAAACTTCCACGGCCGTCAATCTGGCATTTCTGGCCAGCAAACAAGGCTTTCGAACCCTGGTTTGGGATCTTGATCCTCAGGGGGCCAGCAGTTATTACTTTAGAATCAAACCAAAAATCAAAGGCGGCAGCAAAAACCTGGTAGCCGGTCAACTCGATCTGGATGACTTGATCAAAGGTACTGATTTTGAAGGACTGGATTTGCTACCGGCCGACTTTTCGTTCCGTAATCTGGACCTGATCCTGGACGGTAAAAAGAAGCCCACCGAACGGTTACAGAAATTACTGGCCCCTTTGAAGCACGACTACGACCTGATCTTTCTCGACTGCCCACCGACCATCTCGCTGCTGTCCGAAGCGATATTCGAGGCGGCAGACGTGTTATTGTCACCGGTGATCCCCACCACTTTGTCGCAGCGCACACTGGAACAGCTGAAAGTTTTTTTGCACGATAAAAAGCTGAAAAAACTCAAGCTGATGCCGTTTTTTTCGATGGTGGACAAACGCAAAAAAATGCATCTGGATATCATGCTCACCCTGCCCGTTCAACACCCGGAAATGCTGGACGCCTATATTCCTTATGCCAGCGATATAGAACGTATGGGCAGCGAGCGCATGCCTTTGGCTGCATTCAGTAAAAACAGCACCCGCTCGGTTCAGGCTTATCAGGCATTGTGGCAGGAAATCAGCCGGTTGATGAACCTTTAGCTCACGCCTTTGTATCCCGACGTAATAGGGTAACGCCTATCCCGTCCGAATGCCCTGGGAGTGATCCTGATGCCGGGCGGCGATTGACGGCGTTTGTATTCGTTTCTGTCTACCAGGCTGATAGCCCGGTAGACATCGTCCCTGGCAAAACCTGCCGCCATGATCTCCTCGGCCGACTGATCCCGCTCCACATAACGCTCCAAAATAGCATCCAGTTGATCATAAGGCGGCAGGGAATCCTGATCTACCTGATCGGGTGCCAGTTCGGCAGAAGGCGGCCGGATCAACACGCGCTCGGGTATAACCGGACTGACGCTGTTACGGTAGCGAGCCAATTGGTAGACCAATAGTTTGGGCACATCCTTGATAGGCGCAAAACCACCGGCCATATCGCCGTAAAGCGTCGCATACCCGACGCTCATTTCGCTTTTATTTCCGGTTGTGAGCAATAATTTGCCTTGCTTGTTCGACAACGCCATCAACACCACTCCGCGGCAGCGGGCCTGGATATTTTCTTCGGTTGTATCTTTGGGGCTACCGGCGAAGGCATGTTCCAGCATTTGGGCAAAGGCGGTGACCGCAGGTTCTATAGGAATAACGTGATAATTGACCCCCAAGGCCTGCGCTTCCAGCTCGGCATCCTCAATACTCATCATGTGCGTGTACCGCGAAGGCATCAACACCGCTTCGACCTGACCGGCGCCCAGCGCATCCACGGCTAAAGCAAGCACCAATGCCGAATCAATACCACCAGACAATCCCAGCAGCGCGCCTTTAAAACCATTTTTGGCGACATAATCGCGAATACCCAACACCAAGGCCTGATATTCACTCGATACCGGCTGATAAATCGGTGCACAAACCGATCTCAGCGGTTTATTGCCGGAAAATTCGACCACACTGAGCTGTTCCTGAAATTCTTCTGCGCGAAATACGACGGAACCGTCGCTATCAACCACGAACGAAGCACCGTCAAAAATCAATTCATCCTGCCCGCCCACCAGATTGACATAAACCAGAGGGATTCCGGCCGCTTTGATTTGATCGCAAACAATCTGCTCCCGCTGATGAATTTTTCCGGCATGAAACGGCGAAGCGTTCAAAGTCAGAATAATATCGGCACCGGCCTGCCGGTTTTTGGCAATCAACCCAGGCTGCCAGACATCTTCACAAATCGTCAACGCCAATGCTCTGCCTTTTACAGTAAACAATGCCGTATCCGATCCGGCCGAAAAATAACGCTGCTCGTCGAATACCCCGTAATTGGGCAGTGCGGTTTTCCGGTAACGCGCGATTATTTCACCCGACCGGCACACCACAGCAGTATTGTAGAGCTTGCCGTCGACTTGCTCGGGATAACCCACCACCACATCGATTCCGCTAACCTGTTCGGCAATCCTTTCTAACGCCTGTTGAGCCATGACAATAAAATCCGGCCGCAGCAGCAAATCCTCGGGCGGATAGCCGGTGACCGACAACTCGGGAAAGATCACGACATCGGCATCAAGCCGATCGAGGCTATACAAGGCCTGATGGATGATTTTAGCGGTATTGGCCTTGATGTCACCAACCAGAAAATTGGTTTGCGCAATAGCTAGTTTGAGAGTCGTCGTAGCGCTCATAAAAAATTGTTTTTAACCCTGGAAACAGAAGCTCTCGTGAGAGCGATCCCTTGATCGCGACTGACGCCTTGGAAACCTGCAGGCTGTTTTTATATTAACCTGCAACACAAGTAGTCTGCCTGAAGCAGAACCGGGGAATAAAACCGATCCCGGATTCCGCTTCATTGCTTTCGGACTACTAAGATACCGTTTTTAACCCAACGCTTTTTTCATTGCCACACCAATATCGGTTGGCGAACTGACCACGTCGACACCGGCTGCTTTCATCGCAGCAATTTTACCGCCGGCAGTGCCTTTGCCGCCGGTCACGATAGCGCCTGCATGACCCATGCGTTTGCCGGGAGGCGCGGTTTGGCCGGCAATATAGCCGACAACAGGTTTGGTGACATGGGCTTTAATATACTCGGCCGCATCTTCTTCTTCGCTACCGCCGATTTCACCAACCATGACAATACCCTGTGTTGCATCATCGGCCTGAAAACGGCTGATCACGTCAATGAAATTCATACCATGAATGGGATCGCCGCCTATGCCGACACAGGTACTTTGCCCCAAACCTTCACGCGTAGTTTGATGTACCGCTTCGTAAGTCAATGTTCCGGAACGCGAAACAATACCGACCTTACCAGGCTGATGAATGAATCCCGGCATAATACCGATTTTGCATTCGCCGGGTGTGATGACACCTGGACAATTAGGCCCGATCAAAACCGTGTCGGCTCCTGCCATAGCCGCTTTGACGCGTAACATATGCAGCATCGGTATGCCTTCGGTGATACAGACAATGACTTTGATACCGGCATCAAAGGCTTCAAGAATCGCGTCAGCCGCATAAAAAGGCGGCACATAAATTACGCTAGCTTCCGCACCGGTGGTTTGCACCGCTTGCTCAACGGAGTCGAAAACCGGCAAGCCCAGGTGAGTGTCCCCGCCACGGCCCGGCGTTACACCACCGACCAGTTGAGTCCCATAATCCAGCGTCTGCTGTGAGTGAAAAGTTCCTTGCTTACCGGTAAATCCCTGGCAGATAACTTTTGTTGCTTTATTGATTAATATGCTCATACACCCTCCGCCAAAGCGACAATTTGTTCTGCAGCAACGGCAAGATCTTCGGCTGCGATTAGATTAAGTCCTGATTCACTGAGTATTTTTCTTCCTGCCGGAGCGTTGGTGCCTTCCAGCCTGACGACAACCGGCACGTTAACTCCCACTTCTTTAACCGCCGCCAAAATACCTTCAGCGATAATGTCGCATTTGACGATGCCGCCAAAAATGTTCACTAAAACCGCTTTAACATTTTTGTCCGATAAAATAAGTTTGAACGCTTCGGCTACCCGCTCAGTGCTGGCGCCACCGCCCACATCCAGAAAGTTGGCCGGTTTCCCGCCTTTCAATTTGACCAGATCCATGGTGGCCATGGCCAGTCCTGCACCGTTTACCATACAGCCGATAGTCCCATCCAGGGTGATGTAATTGAGCCCATGTTGTTGAGCCTTATGTTCTTTCTCATCTTCCTGTCCTGCGTCGCGCATCGCCGTGATATCGGCATGAGCCGCCAGGGCATTGTCATCAAAATTGATTTTGGCATCCAATGCCAGCAGGTCGCCGGTATCGGTTGTCACCAGAGGATTGATTTCAATTTGATTTGCGTCTTTTTCCAGTAACAGCGCGTACATGCCGGACATGATTTTTTCGAGTTTCTTGAGCTGATCCCCTTTAAACCCGAACGCAAAAGCTACATTGCGGCATTGGTAAGGCTGAAGCCCTGCGGCCG
Source organism: Methylicorpusculum oleiharenae (assembly GCF_009828925.2). NCBI lineage: Bacteria > Pseudomonadati > Pseudomonadota > Gammaproteobacteria > Methylococcales > Methylococcaceae > Methylicorpusculum > Methylicorpusculum oleiharenae. The sequence continues at coordinate 1,633,455 of NZ_WUTY02000001.1, read as the reverse complement.
GACTGACCTCAAAGGTCACGATTTGATCCGGCGACGTTTCCGCCACCTCTTCTATATCCATGCCTCCGGCAGAAGATGCAATAAAAATAACCCGCTCGCTGCCTCTGTCGACCAGACAACTGAGGTAAAATTCTTTGTCAATTTGACTGGTTTTTTCAACGAATACCATTTCAACCGGAAGACCCTCGGGTCCGGTCTGTTTAGTCACCAACTGAGTGCCCAGAATTTTACGGCTGAACTCGACTATATCGTCATAGCTTTTGGCTATCGTGACACCACCCGCTTTGCCCCTTCCTCCGGCATGAACCTGCGCCTTGACAGCCCAGGCACTCCCGCCCAGTTCCCGTGCGACTTGCTCGGCATGCACAGGTGATTCGGCCGGCAATCCATCAGGAACGGCAATACCGTAAAGCTTGAACAATTGTTTGGCTTGATATTCATGAATATTCATAGTTTATTTCCTGGTTGGGTAAAACTTTGGATAGCCCGAAGTCTCTCATTCTAAAACAACGGTGCTATGATTAAACAATTGTGCGTCAGCAGCGGCTGGCTTTTTTAAAGATGCAGAAGCAGGCAATAACAATAGGTTATTGATACGATTAATCAATAACCTCAATTTACCCAGTACAGATTTCACTATTTGAGCGCTAAGATCAAACAAGGCCGCTTCATATTAAGGGACGTTGGAGGATGCATGTTCTGACTATTGATGATCAGTACAGAATTGTCATGCTTATCATTTGTTACTCCTACTTCTGGCTTCTTTTCGAAAAATATGAACGTTATTTTAACCAAGTCGCGGCAAAACGCCATGTTTTATAAAGTTTATGTCTGAAAATACGCAAGAAAATATTTATCCCTGCCCTTTTTCAAAAAACTACGGCATACCCAGTCAGCAAGCCTGGCTACTGTTAAAAGTTTATCTCGTGTATCGCTTTGTTCTGGGCGGCGTATTCATTATGCTGTTTTACAGCCGGGTCGGACCTTCCATACTCGGCTCCCATGATCAATTATTGTTTGTCTACAGCAGTCTCTGTTATCTGTTTATCACCGTTGGCTCAGGTATCTGCGTTTTCAGGCGGCTGACGGCATACTCAGCTCAGGCGCAAATCTTAATTTTCACTGACATAGTGCTGTTAACCCTGATCATGCATGCCTGCGGAGGTATCAGCAGCGGCGTGGGCGTTCTGCTGGCTGTCTCGATTGCATCCGGAGGACTGTTGATCGGCGGACGTTGCGCCATGTTGTTTGCCGCCATAGCCAGTCTTGCCGTGCTGGCAGAACAGGTTTATTCCGTTCAAACCCATTTTACCGAAACCAGTTCCTATACCTATGCAGGGATGTTGGGCGCTTCATTTTTTACCATCGCCTTACTGTCCTATATCCTGGCTCAAAGAACCGAAAAAACGGTTCAGCTTGCCCATCAGCAACAACTGACGATTCATACCCTTGAAGAACTCAATCGATACATCATCCAGCATTTACAGTCCGGCATCATCATCATGGATACCAACCGGCAAATTCAGATGAGCAACGGCGCCGCCTTAAAGCTCACGCATCATACGCAAATGCCTCACCATCTGGATGATCTGTCTGAATCACTTAAACAGGCTTACGAACACTGGCTGGACGATCCTGAACAAGACTTTGCCCTGATTATGATGGATAACCAGACCGAAATTCAGATCCGTTTGATGCTGTTGCCAACCCAGCATGAAACCTTTCACATGATCATACTGGAAGACATCGCTTTATATAACCAGCGGCTACAACAGAGCAAACTGGCTTCGCTGGGTCAACTGACCGCCAGTATCGCACACGAAATCCGTAACCCTCTCGGCGCTATCAGCCATGCCGGCCAGTTGCTGTCGGAAAATCCCGATTTACCTCCCGTTGACAAACGTTTGACCGAAATCATCCAACAGCACAGCCAACGGGTAAACCGGATCATAGAAGATATACTTCAGTTATCGAAAAGAAACGCCTCGCTGCGCAAAAAAATCGAGCTGTCCAAATGGCTTAACGATTACCTTGCAAACTTTGTTTTGGAACAGGGCATCCAGGGTGATGCTTTTCATATTGCCATTGAAACAAAACCAGCCAATGCATTGATTGATCCGGGACATTTAAAACAAATTTTGGATAATCTGTGTCTCAATGCCCTAAAATATGGACGCCCTGAATTGGGCAAGATAACATTAAAAATAGGCATTCATCATGACATGTGGCAAATAGAAGTGATCGATCAGGGAGCCGGTATTTCGCCAGGGGACAAGATGCATTTGTTTGAACCTTTCTTCACGACCTCGTCTGACGGAACGGGCCTTGGCCTCTATATATCGCGAGAACTGGCCGAACTCAATCAGGCCAATTTAAGTTACCGGCAAACGGAAAGCGGAAAATCCTGCTTTCGCCTGAGTCTTCTCAATGCAGAACACACGCAAATCGAGATATGAAAAAACCACTTGCCCTTGTTGTTGATGATGAACCGGACATTCGCGAACTGCTCAGCATCACCCTTAACCGTATGGGCATCGACACGATATGCAGTGACAATATCAGCTCAGCCATACAATCATTGAAAGAAAATACGCTGGACCTGTGCTTGACCGATATGAAGCTTCCTGATGGAAACGGTCTGGCACTGGTTGAATATTTGCAAAACTCGGAAAAACCCATACCTATTGCGGTGATAACCGCTTACGGCAGCATGGATACAGCGATAAAAGCGATGAAAGCCGGCGCATTCGACTTTATCAGCAAACCGGTGGACTTATCTGTACTCAGGCAAATCGTCACCAAAGCTTTGCGGCTAAGCCCTGAAACCAACACCAAAGACAGACGAACCCGAGAAATCCTGATTGGCGAATCCGCTGTCATGCGGGCAGTAAGAACCAAAATCGACAAACTGGCCCGCAGTCAGGCGCCGGTCTATATCAGCGGCGAATCAGGCTCCGGCAAAGAACTGGTTGCCAGGCTCATTCATAAACAGAGCCCGCGCAGCGATAAGCCTTTCATTGCTGTCAATTGCGGCGCAATTCCCCCCGAACTGATGGAAAGTGAATTCTTCGGCCACAAAAAAGGCAGTTTCAGCGGCGCAGTTGCCGACAAAATAGGCTTGTTTCAGGCGGCCGAAGGCGGGACGCTGTTTTTAGATGAGGTTGCTGATTTGCCGCCTGCATTACAGGTCAAACTGTTACGCGCCATACAGGAAAAGAAAGTGCGTCCGGTTGGCGAACAGCAGGAAATTGCCGTCGACATCCGCTTATTGAGCGCCACCCACCGCGATCTCGCTGTCATGGTTCAGGAAGGCCTTTTTCGGCAAGATCTGTATTACCGCATCAATGTCATTGATCTTAATGTTCCGCCGCTGAGAATGCGTAGCGGAGACATCGAGCAATTGACGCGCTTTATCTTGACGGCGTTGACCAAAAACAGCGATTTGAAACCCCAAATTTCGGATGCCGCCATCACAGCCTTAACGCATTATTCCTTTCCGGGCAATGTGCGTGAACTGGAGAATATTATTGAACGCGCCATTGCTTTAAGCGACGGCAAACTGATTGACGAGGACGATCTTAACCTGCCTATAGAAGCACATGTGTTACCGGATTATCCCGAATTCGATCCGGCGGAAACATCACTTGAAAACTATCTGGAAAATATCGAACGCAAAGCCATTACCATGGCCCTGACCTCCAACCGCTGGAACAAGACTGCAGCCGCCAAACAATTGGGTTTATCCTTTCGTTCGTTCCGCTACCGCCTCAAAAAACTGGGGATGGAATAATCCTGATCAAACGGGCTTGTGGCTATAAGGATTCACCTTATTGGGAAGCACCCAAAACACCCATGAATCCTCATAAAACAGCGGCCGGTTTTTAAAATCAAACCCGGTATTGTTCCAGTTTGGCGAACTTAGTGAAGGCGGTTTTTATTTTTTTATTGGCTTTTTCATCCAACTCATCATTCTTATACACTTTTGGTAAAAGACCCTCTTTAACCAAAGCATCTTTCATCCAGCGTTTTGCAAAACGGTAGTTGTTTGGCAGCGCATTAACCTCGCCTGTTTCAGGATTTCGCACTTCAGACGGGGCTTTTGCTGCCGCTGGTTTTTTAGCCGCAGTAGCCGGTTTTCTGGTTTCGGCTTTTGGTTTGGCTTCGATTTTAGGTGCAGGTGCAGGTTCTGGAGTGGGAGCGACCTGCTCTGCTGTTGGAACTGCTTTGGCTGCAACGGCAACGCTTTCAGTTTTTGCCGCTTCGGGCTCCTTGGGTTCGCTGACTTGTGCCGCAGGCTGAATATCAGCTGCTACAGAAGATGGAACTGCGCTTTTTTCTGTAAACAATTGAGATACTTTGGATTTGATTGATTCAGCAGCACCCGATTTACTATCAGACATTTTTTCGCCAACAACCAAATAAACAACGTACGCTACATAAATAGTAGTGAGTATAAATAAGACCTCGGTCATAGTTCCCCCGTGAATTTAATTATTATTATTTTTTAAATTTATTCAGAAGCTCTTTGATCTGATCGCCAAGAACTTCATAAATTACATAACCGACAAAAACGGTTGTCAGCAAATAGATTCCGGTCGCCATCGTTCGCCCCTGATTAGAGTTATCGTTAAATTACTGTAAGAGCAACACCGTTTCCGGGAGCCCAAGCTGCCTTTATGAAACCGGTTGATAAATCTTACAAACACTGCGGAATATACCAGAAGCCCAACAAGACGGAAAATTTAAATGCTCAATCAAAAAGACTTCAACCTGAAAAGCGCCGTTAAAACGTTTCAAAATAGTCGAAATGATTGAAATTATCGGGCAAGGAGGCGCCCGCAAAAGATATGGCTCACGGTGAAACCTCCGAAGTTATCTGCTTGGAGAATAACGCGAACGATGAGGTTTTTTGCTCATCCTTTCTCTCTGAAGATATACCGATCTGTTTAAGGAGCGTAAAAGGTCAATTAAATGGTTGAGAAAATCGGGTGTTGGAGCTTGTTGTTGACAGTAAGACGAAAAGAAACGTACTTTAGCAATAACTTAGATAATTACTTTTTAAACGATATATGATCGATCACGATAAATTTCAGGCCCTAGTTAAGCAGTTATACGCCACGGTCAAAGAACTAGAAGGGATGTTCCCCGGAAGGCATTTCACTCCTGATGGACACATGGTTGGAAGTTTGGGTGAATGTTTGGTCGCCGACGCATACGATCTTAAACTTAAAACAGCATCAAACAAAGGACATGACGCGGTTTCAGAAAGTGGCTTGCAAGTAGAAATCAAGGCTACGCAATCGAAAACCGTTGCGTTCCGAAGTCAGCCGCAGCATACGATCATAATCAAGATACTACCTGACGGAACATTCGAGGAGGTCTACAACGGCCCAGGAGCACTGGTATGGGAGCAATTTAAAGATAAACGACCACCAAGTAATGGTCAATTTCAAATTTCACTTACTAAGCTCAGCGAGCTCAATAAATCAGTGGGTCAGTCAGACCGTGTACCGAAAGCCGTTTAACAAACCCGTAAGGCGGATTCGCCGATAGGCAATCCGCCATTGCTTTAAACAGTGTTGGCGTTTTGCAATCGAGAAAACACCCTATGTTGTCGGGTCGCTTGTAAACTTCGCTTTTGATTTTTAACGAAAGAATACAGTATCTATCATGAACAATATCTCTATTACCGATATTCTTGAGCTTCCGGTGCAGGAGCGCATTCGGCTCGTTGAGCTTATTTGGGACAGCGTTGCCGCAGTACCTGAAGCTTTGGAAGTATCACCGGAGCTTAAAGCCGAACTGGAACTGCGCATGATTGAGTTTGAGAAGAACCCAGAGGCTGGTTATTCGTGGGATCAAGTAAAATCACGCCTAAAAGATGGCTCATGGCGTACCACCTGAAGTTTTCTGCACGAGCCTTACGTGAAACGGGCGAAGCCCAAGAATGGTATGAGTCAAAGAGCTCAGGACTTGGCGAAGAATTTATTGTCGCAATAGAACTGCAGCTAAAACGGCTGGAGCAAGCTCCATTACTTTATGCTGAGATAATTCCAGGGGTTCGCCGCGCACTCATCCCACGATTTCCATTCGGTTTGTTTTATGTGGTGCGTAGCAATTTGGTTCATGTATTGGCGGTATTGCATGATGCCCGAAATCCGAATCGTTGGCCTAAAAGCCGCTAACAGATCTCTCTAACCGTAAGGCGGATTCGCCGATAGGCAATCCGCCATAGCTTTAAAGAGTGTTGGCGTTTTGCTATCGCGAAAACGCCCTACAGTTTGCCGGGCCCGTTTTTGTTTGCGGTATTGTTTTTTGATGCGGCTCGATCTTCACCACATCCTACAAAACGGCAATCTGGGGTATTAGCCCGTTTTGCGGGTCATGTCAGGCTCAACGGTTTTTGCCCAGCCGGGGCAATTGACTTGCCAGGCCCATCGCATGCCGGGTCAACAGGCTTTTTCCCGAAGGGGCAATATCAAGCAAAGCCAAGCCCAGATTTCTGACCAGCGCTAACGGTGCCCACTGATTTGAAAAAACGCTGACCAGCGTGTGGGTAAAACCGATCACTTTTGATAAATCCTGCTGCCGGGTATCCGCATACTTCTTGAGTACGTCCGGATCACCGATATCTCCGTTTATCTCAATTTGATGTAGCAGCGTGTCAGCCAGCTGAACCACATCCCTCAAACCCAGATTAAATCCCTGCCCCGCAACAGGATGCAATTGATGAACCGCATTGCCGATGATGACTGCTCGCCCGGAAACCATCGCTTCGGCACGAATCAGGCTTAACGGAAATGCCCGCCTCGGTTCAGACAAACTAAATTCACCCAGTCGGTAACCGAAACAATCGTGTAAGCGCTCGATAAATTCTTGCTCACCGCAGTCTTTAAGATATTCCGCTTCTTCGTGTTTGCGCGTCCAGACGAGAGCGCAAGTTTGACCTTTCATAGGCAATAAAGCCAAAGGGCCCGAAGACGTGAAGCGTTCGAAGGCGATATTTTGATGCGGCAAACTGCAGGTTATCGTGGCAACCAGAGCGGTCTGGCCATATTCGGTGATGTCTTGATCAATATCTAGCAACTTGCGTACCGAAGAATTGCCACCGTCTGCGCCTACCAGTAACGAAGCCGTCAACGCATGGGATTCGTTACCGGCTTTGACACTGACGCCGATGTCGAAATCAGTGCTCATCAATCCGGCAACGCGTGCCGGGCAAATCAAGGTGATACCAGCCTCATCGACCAGCTTGGCCACATGGGTTTCTATGTCTCTTGCTTGTATCACATAGCCCAGCGCAGCTACATTTTCTTTTTGAGCGGCCAGCCGTGTTTTTCCGAAATGCCCCTGATCCGACACATGAATATTAACGATGGGCGTGGCCATTTCACTGATGCCTTGCCAAATGCCCAAGTCACCCAACAATTCAACCGTTCCGCTCGCCAGCGCCAGCGCTCTGTCACCGGCAGGTGATTCATGAAGCTGTTTGCGGGTTTGCGCCTCGATAATCGCGATACTCAAGCCGGAATCTTTCAATGCCAGAGCTAGACAATTACCGGCTAACCCCCCTCCGGCAATCAATACATCGTAATCGCTTCTCATCAGGCAGCCTGCATCAGCGCTTCAATCGCTTCAACGGACTTGGGCACCAGACTGGTTAAAATTTCATGGCCGTCTTCAGTAACTAAAACATCGTCTTCAATACGGATGCCGATTCCTCGCCACTGCTCATCTACCGTCGCGCAGTCGCTGGGAATGTACAAACCCGGCTCAATGGTCAAGACCATGCCCGGTTCCAATATTCGCCATTCGTCATTGATTTTATAATCGCCGACATCGTGTACATCCATACCCAGCCAATGGCCGATCCGGTGCATGTAAAAAGCTTTGTAGGCTTCATCTTTAATCAGTTTGGCCGTCCGGCCTTTAAGCAGGCCTAATTTAACCAGTCCTTTGGTCAAGACCGAGACTGAAGCCTCATGGGCTATGTTCCAGGGATTACCCGGCTTGATCTCGGCAATGGCCGCATACTGAGCATCCAAAACCAACTGATACAACTGTTTTTGCGGCTCATTAAATTGCCCTGACACCGGGAATGTCCGGGTGATGTCGGCCGCATAATGGTCGCACTCGGCCCCTGCATCGATCAGCAATAAATCGCCGGCTTTAAGCGAATCTGCATTTTCTGTGTAATGCAAGGTGCAGGCATTCTTGCCTGCAGCGACGATAGAAGGGTAAGCCACTGCTCTTAAACCGTTGATCATGAAATGATGAACAATTTCAGCTTCGACTTGATATTCGAATAATCCGGGACGGCTTAATTGCATGGCCTTGACATGAGCCTGCGCTGAAATTTCCGCCGCTTTTCGCATAAGCTTAAGCTCGGCAGGGCTTTTTATAAGCCGCATTTCATGAACAATATGTTCCAGCGACACCAGCTCCATGGGTGCGCTGATGCCTGACCGGGTCTGACCACGTAAATGATTGATCCAGTCCATCAAGCTATGATCAAGGTCGCTGTCGCGTCCCATCGGATAAAAAACCTTGCCTTTGTTTTCCAGCAATCCAGGCAAAATGTCATCGATGTCATCAATCGGAAAAGCATCATCGGCCTGATAATCTTTAGTAGCGCCCATCAATCCGGCATGCGCGCCTTCCCACAAGGCTTTCTTTTCGTCAAATTCCCTGCAGAACAAGATGTACTCCCCCTGCGGTCTTCCGGGAATAAATACCGCCAAGGCTTCAGGCTCATTGAACCCCGTCAAATAATAAAAATCACTGTCCTGTCTAAATGGATAACTGACGTCACGATTGCGTTTCTGTTCGGACGCACTGCCTATCAGCCCGATATTTCCCTGACCGATCCGCTTCATCAAATGCTTGCGGCGTTTTTTAAATTCAACTTGTTTCATTTAGTTAATTGTCATGAGGGGGGTTAATGACGGTACCTGTAATAATCCGGTCGTTTTTCCTGAATAAAGTCCGGCCAAGCGGCCTGAGTTTCATCCAGGGTATCAGCAGAATACCAAGCGTCTGACTTACTTCAATGGGTAGCGCTTTCAGCCCGACTGAGAAATTCTTCGCGTATCATATAAACCGAGGCACGAAGATACTCGTTAATTTCTATGAAAGCAGCCTTGTCTTCTTCGGCTTTTGCGTCCAGATCCTCTTGATCGGCATCAGCACTGCTGTATTGTCCAGCTTCGATTTTGGTAATTTCAACAATATCCTTCAGAATTTCACTGATTTCTCCAGGCCAGGCACCTGAGCCTCCGGAATAACCGACGCCAAACAAGAAACCCTGACACCAATCGCGTAGGGCCTCGACCTGTTCTTCAAGATCATCTAGGTCATCCGGCAACAACAAGTCAAAACGGTAGTCGTCGCTGGTTATCGATGCGCGGGTAGCTTCAAAAAATTTGTTGAAAGCCGAAGAATCGCTGTCTGCATCCGCATCAAACAATTCGGTTAACCAATTGGCCGCGTCCGCACGCTCATCAACACATAACATTCCGGTTGCCAGGCCATGAGCCTCGGCGACCGAGCAATGGGTGCCGGAAGCGACAAAAAGAGATTCAAAAACGTGATAATCCATAGGTAGTGATTGGCAGTAGGGCTAAACTAAAATGCACTTGATTTTCTTACGAATGATACTTGAAAAGCCATAATTTTGTTACCATAGACTTCCTTTGATCGGCTTGAGTGCCGAATTAGTCTCGTGTAGTAATTGAGACGGTATATTACTTTTTTTCCAAGCTTTACAGACAATCACTGCCATGACACATCCTGAAAATGTTCAGTCTCTTGAATTGAAAGATCTGGAAGACAAGCTGGATCAACTAATAGAGCAATACAATTCATTAAAAAACGAAAATAACTCGCTCAAAATCAAACAAGAAGAACTGGTTCGTCAAAAAGCCAAATTACTCGAAAAAACCAGCCTGGCCAGAACCCGGGTCGAAGCTATGATATCCCGGTTAAAAGCAATGGAGCACGGCGCATGAACAAAAATGTATCAGCAATTACCATCAACATTCTGAGCAAAGAATATAAAATTGCCTGCGCACCTGAAGAACAAACCGGCCTGCTTGAGTCAGCCCGGCAACTCGACAATCAGATGCGCAAAATCAGAGATTCCGGCAAAGTGGTCGGTACGGACAGAATAGCCGTAATGGCTGCCCTTAATCTGGCGCATGAATTACACATTGCAGAAACCCGCAACCGGGAGCTTGAGAGGAATCTCACAGAAACTCTTATCAAATTAAGCGGAAAAATAGAAAACGTTTTGGAAAATTCAGAAACGCGCTAGAATAACCCCATGTATCTCCTACAGCGTTCGAGGATGTGCTGGGTGTTTCCTGAACCTATATTTACCCGGGGAGCTGATTTCTACATTGGTGTGCATACCCGTTTATTCGGGGAGCCTGATAAGTAGATTGAGTTCCCACTTGAACCGTCGGTTCAAGGACGATAGCGTGTTACGGCGCAGGTGGGAGATACTGCTTTATCGACTACAAAAATAGACAGACATTTTGATCTGTCAAACTACTTATACCCCTCTGTTTTAAATTGGATACCCAGGCAAACCCTTTGCTAAGTGACCCTTTGTTTTAGCCGAAAAGTTAATACACTACGTCAGTGCAGATCAAGTCGCGGTCCAATTAAGTAACCTTATAATTTATGTTACTTACATTCCCATTTCGTATGAATTAAACTCTCCTCTGAATTTATCGTTTTTCTGCTCTTCAGTTGATCTTTAAGCGGTCCTCTGATTGCGGGAATTATCGAACATTGCGAGTCCACCGGCAATGAATACCGGGTTCAGCTTTGATTAGCCCTATCCGCAACAAACTATTTCATGGAATCTTTTCCTAAAGCTGCTTTCTCCAAATCAAACAAATGAGCTGACCTAATGAGCAAGAATCCTTCTGATGTCACGCGTCCGGCTAATCTTCAAAGTCACGAATTGGGTACGGGTGCCATTCGCAGTCAACGGCCTGTTTACAAAGACTTTTTACCACCTTGTAACAATGCCTGCCCGGCGGGTGAAAACATTCAAGCCTGGCTTGCTTTAGTACAGGCCGGTCATTTTAAGCAGGCCTGGCAGGTCATCATGCAGGACAATCCATTGCCCTCTGTGCATGGCCGCGTCTGCTATCATCCCTGCGAAACCAGCTGCAACCGTTCACATTTTGATAGCGCCGTCAGCATTCATGCTGTTGAACGCTTTCTCGGCGATATGGCGGTAGCCGAAGGCTGGACCATTGAATCCGAGGCCGCACCCAGCGGCAAACGCGTGTTAATTATCGGTGCCGGGCCCAGCGGCTTATCAGCCGCTTATCATTTGGCGAGAAAAGGACATAAAGCGGTCATTTACGAAGCGGGCCCGGTCGCCGGCGGTATGATGCGCTTTGGAATTCCGACCTACCGTTTACCGCGTAAAGAACTGGATCAGGAAATTGCCCGCATAGAATCTTTAGGCGTCGAAATCATCCTTAATCGCAAAGTTAATAATCTTTTAGCCGATAAAAAGGAAGGCAATTTTGACGCGGTATTTGTTGCTGTCGGTGCGCATTTAAGCAAACGCGTCGACATACCGGCCAGGGAAGCCTCAAAAATGCTGGATGCCGTAACTTTCTTACGTGAGGTTGCCGCAGGAAATTCGCCCAAAATAGGCCGTAAAGTGGCTATATACGGCGGCGGTAATACCGCAATGGATGCGGCCCGAACCGCCAAACGACTTGGCGCAGAAGAAGCCTTGATTATCTATCGCCGCGACCGCGAACATATGCCAGCTCATGATTTCGAAGCGGATGAAGCGCTGGAAGAAGGCGTCAAAATCAACTGGCTGCGGACGATCAAGGAAATGGATGAGACATCATTGACCGTTGAGGTCATGACCATTGACAAGAATGGCCGCCCGCAACCGACAGGGCAATACGATACATTGGAAGCCGACTCACTGATTCTGGCGGTCGGACAGGAAACGGATACGGGGTTTTTACAAGCCGTGCCTGGAATTGATTATAAAGATGACGGCACCGTTATCGTGGATTCGACCATGCAAACCGGATCAAACGGCATCTTTGCCGGCGGCGACATGGTGCCCAGCGAACGGACTGTTACGGTCGCCGTCGGACACGGCAAAAAAGCGGCCCGGCACATTGATGCCTGGCTAAGCAACAGCCGCTATACCCAGCCACCAAAACATGACTTGGTCAGCCATGAGCACCTCCACACCTGGTATTCGACGGATGCCGATCAAAAAGCCCAGGGCATTCTGGACTCCGGGCAACGCGCCGGAAGCTTCACTGAAATTGTCTCAGGACTTACGACTGCCGATGCCACTTTTGAAGCGCAGCGCTGCTATTCTTGCGGCAATTGCTTTGAATGTGACGGCTGTTACGGCTCGTGTCCTGAAACTGCCGTGGTCAAACTGGGCCCCGGAAATCGTTACCGCTTTGATTATGAAAAATGTACCGGGTGTGCCGTCTGTTACGAACAATGCCCGTGTCATGCCATAGAAATGCAATCTGAACAGGGAGCTTAAGCAATGACTGAACAACAACTGGTTACTGTCGACGGCAATGAAGCGGTTGCGTATGTGGCTTATAGAACCAATGAAGTCTGCGCGATCTATCCTATCACGCCCTCGTCGACCATGGCCGAATGGGCTGATCAGTGGGCGAGCGAAGGCAAAACCAATATCTGGGGCAATATTCCGCTGATTGCCGAAATGCAGAGCGAAGGCGGTGCCGCCGGAGCCGTTCACGGCGCGCTGCAAACAGGCGCATTGACGACGACTTACACCGCATCGCAAGGCTTATTGCTGATGATCCCGAACATGTACAAGATCGCAGGGGAACTGACCTCGACGGTTTTTCATGTTGCCGCCCGTTCATTGGCCGCTCAAGGCTTGTCGATTTTTGGTGACCATTCGGATGTGATGGCTGTCCGCGACACCGGCTTTGCCCAATTAGGCTCCAGTTCGGTTCAGGAAGCACACGACATGGCTCTGATTGCCCAGGCTGCGACCCTGGAAGCACGGATTCCCTTCATTCACTTTTTCGATGGTTTTCGTACTTCTCACGAAGTTAATAAAATCGCATTGCTGGACGACCAGCAAATTCGCGCCATGATTGACCCGATAAAAGTCAGGGAACACAGAGCCAGAGGCTTGAATCCGGATAATCCGTTTATCAGAGGAACAGCGCAAAACCCGGATGTCTATTTTCAGGCGCGTGAAACGGTTAATCCTTTTTATCAGCAAACACCGGCCATCGTCCAAAAAACCATGGACAAATTCGCTGAATTAACCGGCCGCCACTATCAATTGTTTGAATATTCCGGCGCAGAGGATGCCGAACGCATTATCGTGATCATGGGTTCAGCCGCCGAAACGGTCAAACAAACCGTCAAGGCTCTCGTTAATCTCGGCGAAAAAGTGGGTGTGATCCATGTGCGCCTCTATCTGCCTTTTGACGAGAAAGCGTTTTTAGCGGTTGTACCCGGCACCACCCTTAAAGTTGCAGTGCTGGACCGTTGTAAAACACCCGGATCTACCGGTGAACCTTTGCTTCATGATGTTATTAACACCTTGACAGAAGCCTTCACTACCGATGAATTAGCCAACCTGCCCCGGACCATCGGAGGCCGTTATGGCCTGTCCTCCAAAGAATTCACTCCGGCCATGGTGAAAGGCATTTTTGACGAGCTTAGCAAAGACAAGCCCAAGCACCGCTTTACGATAGGCATCAACGACGATGTCGGCCATACCAGCCTCGACTATGACCCGGGTTTTAATATTGATCCGGACAATGTCATCTCGGCATTATTTTATGGTTTGGGTGCCGATGGTACGGTTGGCGCCAATAAGAACACCATCAAAATCATCGGCGATATCCCTGACTTTTTCGCTCAGGGTTATTTTGTCTATGATTCAAAGAAATCAGGCTCTCAAACAGTATCGCATTTACGTTTCGGCCCTGATCCGATTCACGCGCCCTATCTTGTCCAATCGGCACAATTCATCGGGTGTCATCAATTCAATTTTCTGTTCAAAACTGACATTTTGGCAAAAGCTGCAGAAGGCTCGGTCTTTCTTTTAAATTGCCCTTTCTCTGCTGAAGAGGTCTGGCAGCATTTGCCCCGCTATGTGCAAGACAAGATTATCGGCAAAAAAGTGTCCTTTTATGTCATCGATGCCACCACCGTAGCACGCGAAAGCGGCATGGGCAGCCGTGTCAACACCATACTGCAGACCTGTTTTTTTGCTCTTTCCGGGGTTTTGCCCAGAACTGAGGCCATCGCCAAAATTAAAGAAGCGATTAAAAAAACCTACAGCAGAAAAGGCGAGGAAATTGTTTTAAAGAACTACGCCGCCGTGGACCAGACACTGGCGCATTTATATCAGGTCACGGTTCCTGAGACAGCGACGAGCACACTGGCAATGCCGCCTATTATTCCTGTCGAGGCACCGGAATTTGTGCAAAACGTTACCGCAAAAATGATTGCCGGTTTAGGGGATGACCTGGCCGTCAGCGAAATGCCGATAGACGGCACTTACCCATCGGGCACGACGGCTTGGGAAAAACGCAATGTTTCCGATTTTGTCCCTGAGTGGAAACCGGAACTTTGCATACAATGCGGCAACTGCAGTTTTGTCTGTCCACATTCCGTCATCCGAGCCAAGTTTTATCATCAAAGCGCGCTGGATGTAGCTCCGGCAAGTTTCAAATCGGCGCCTATCAGTGCGCGCGGTTTTCCCGAAACCCGCTACACCTTACAAATCTATCTGGAAGATTGCACCGGCTGCAATCTCTGCGTCAGCGTTTGCCCGGCCTTAAGTCTTAAGGAGAGCGGCGTTAAGGCGATCAACATGAAAGATAAAGAACCACTCATGGTGTCTGAGAAAGAAAACATCAGCTTTTTTGAAACCTTACCGGTCAACGATAGAGCCAGAGTCGATTTTTCTTCCATACGCGGCGCTCAATTCCTGGAACCCCTTTTTGAATTCTCGGGTGCCTGTGCGGGCTGCGGAGAAACCCCTTATGTCAAACTCATCTCGCAATTGTTTGGTGACCGCCTGATCGTAGCCAATGCGACCGGCTGCTCTTCAATCTACGGGGGGAATTTACCGACCACACCCTGGACGAAAAATCATGAAGGCAGAGGCCCTGCCTGGTCAAATTCATTATTTGAAGATAACGCTGAATTCGGCTTCGGATTTCGGTTGACTGCGGACAAACACCATGATCTTGCGGTTCAACTCACCCGCCAGTTTGAAGCGGAATTGGGCGCCGGATTTATCCGCGACATCACCAACGCCAAACAGAAAACAGAATCTGAAATTCGCTTACAACGCGAACGCGTCGCTGAATTAAAAGCTGTGTTATTGCATCTGGATACAGAGCCTGCTCGTGATCTGTTATCGGTGGCCGATCATCTGGTACGCCGCAGCATCTGGATTGTGGGTGGCGACGGCTGGGCTTATGACATCGGCTCGGCGGGACTCGATCATATTCTGGCCAGCGGCCGGGATGTCAATGTATTGGTTATGGACACCGAAGTTTATTCGAATACCGGGGGCCAAATGTCCAAATCCACGCCCTTGGGCGCAGTAGCAAAATTTGCCGCCGCCGGAAAGACCGTTGCCAAAAAGGATATCGCACTGCAGGGCATCTCCTATGGCAATGTCTATGTTGCCCGTATCGCAATGGGAGCCAATCCGCAACAAACACTATTGGCCATGCGTGAAGCGGAAGCTTATCCGGGGCCCTCATTGATTCTGGCTTACAGCCACTGCATTGCGCATGGTATTAACATGCAAAACGGCTTGAAACAACAAGCGCTGGCCACCGCTACCGGCTATTGGCCATTAGTCCGTTACAACCCGGCACTCAGGCAGGCGGATAAAAACCCCTTCGTACTGGATTCGCCTAGACCTCGCAGAGCTTTTAAAGATTATGCTTACAATGAATTACGCTACAAAATGCTGCAACGCACCAATCCGGATGAAGCGGATAGGATGCTAGAACTGGCCCAACAGCTGGTTAACCAGAAATGGGATATTTACGAACAAATGGCAACCCGCAAAGGTAGCCAGTTTCATCCCGACGCCACCTTTTCCGAGTAGAGGCAACCTGTATGGACTTATCCACACGTTACATGGGACTAACTTTAAAACACCCGATTGTGGTGTCTTCCTGCCCTTTATCCGATTCTCTAGCCGGAATCAAGACACTCGAAGATTCAGGGGCCTCGGCTATTGTCTTGCATTCCTTGTTTGAAGAACAGATTCGCCGGGAAAACGATGCGTTCGATTTTTTCCTGGAATCAGGCTCGGACAGCTTTGCCGAATCACTTAATTTTTTTCCGCATATTTCCGATGCCCCTAAAGATTCTGACCGCTACCTCAACAATATCAGAAAAGCGGTAGAAAGCACCGATATTCCGATTATAGGGAGCCTGAACGGCATCACCAACAGTGGCTGGATTGATTATGCAAAGCTTATTCAAGATGCCGGCGCCCACGCGCTGGAATTAAATATTTACTTTTTACCCACGGATATCAACTTAACCGCTCAAGAAATTGAACAACGCTATTTTGAAATATTAAAATCCGTCAAAAAAGCGGTCACAATACCGGTAGCGGTTAAGTTAAGCCCTTTTTTCAGTGCCATCGGCAATATGGCAAAACGCCTGGATGAGACAGGAGCCGACGCCCTGGTTTTATTCAACCGCTTTTATCAACCGGATTTTGATTTGGATAAATTGCAGGTTGACCCTCGATCCAGCTACAGCAGTCCGGATGAAATCAGACTGCCGCTGCTATGGATTGCCGTATTGCATGGCCAGCTAAAGGCATCGTTAGCTGCCAGCCGAGGCGTGCACTCGCCGGTGGAAGTTATCAAATATCTGCTCGCCGGAGCCGATACGGTCATGGTGGCCTCCGCATTGATGAAAAACGGGCCGCAATTTTTGCAGGTACTCGTGGATGGACTGGAACACTGGTTAACCGCTCGCGGCTATCTATCTCTGGAAGAAATTAAAGGCGTCATGAGCAAAAAGAATGTGTCCGATCCCGGCGCTTTTGAAAGAATCAACTACATCAAAGTATTGGAAAGCTTTGAGAATCCATTTACCGCAGGCCACTATTAAGGATTTGGCCTCACTAACTTCGCGTAAAATGCGCCTTGAAGCGGGTTCGGTTATTCACTAGATTGACTGCTATTACTGCGAAATGAAAAAAATGTGGGATACCCAGGAATTTCATAAATTACCTCCATTGGAGTAAGTCATGCGATATCCAAAGGTCAAATCAGCATCGGCAATTGACGATCATACTCTACTTGTTGAGTTCGATAATAACGTAAAGAAAAAATATGATGTCACTCCATTGCTAAGTAAGGAGATGTTTTACCTATTAATGAATCCAGCCTTATTCAAATCTGTAAAAGTTGAACAAGGAGGATATGCTGTGGCCTGGAATAGCGAGATTGATATCAGCGAGTACGAACTTTGGAACCATGGTCAAGCAACGCCATAACAAAATGCAGCACACAATGAGGCTGGAGCATGTATTTTGAAAAGACGATGTGATTTAACCCTAGTCTTTAATGGTTGATTACAAGACTTGACCCCCTGAGTTTTCTCAGGCAGTGAACAACCATCTACACTTTTGTATGATGGCGTCAACGATCACCTGGCTTTATGCGGATCGCTTGAAAGCCGACCCGGAACGTCGGCATAAAGTGAAGGGGCGAACCAGTTTTGCCTTTTCGGATGTTCGGCGGCTTATCGCCGAGGCCGCACTCAATGATGATTTTGATAGGGTTTGCCCCAAACCAGGCAAACCCACGAAAAATTCTCTGGTAGCTGTGTTGCTACGCATGGTGGCCTAATGAATTTTTAGGAAACTTCAGTTCTTTAGCGACAACGCCCTTACGTCGCCCCATGCCCGCTAAACCGACTAAACCGCTACCCATTAACCAAATTGCGCTTGGTACCGGAACGGAAGATACCGCATATGAACCAACGCCCAAACTAAAGCCGCCCACGTCGGTGTATGCTGCCCCACCTAACATTCCCGCATTTCCAGGAGCCATAAACAAATCACCAGCCAAGAGCCAATTATTGGCATCGGTGACTGTCAAATTTAAATTGGCCAAATCGTAGACATCCAATGTGAAACCAAAGTTGTTATTAACATACCAACCGGATCTGCCGTTGCTGGTGCGAACAGGGTCAAATTCAAGGGAAAAATCTCCATTCGATAGATAACTTGGTTTGCCATTAAATTCGGGTATATAAAATCCATGCAGCCCCGTCATACCAAGCTTTTCCCCGGAAACACCTGCCAGAGTATCCGAGTCAATACTAAAACCGGCAGTAGTCGCTTGCACATGTCGAGATGCCTGTTGACCAGTAGGATTAGTCCCCACCGGAGTAAGGTCATGCACAAGATTGGTCGCCGAGATTTGATGCGGGCCAATAGTTGCACGAAAATCACTGCCAGAGACTAAAGTAGGATCCGATGCAGCAGTATTCGAAAACGAAGACAAGTAGTAGTTATTAGTGCCCAAAAAGCTGCCAAACGCGTAATTTCCTAAGGCGGTACTGTCTAAGTTAAAAGTAAAGGCTCCGCCGTTGTTTGCATACAAAGTGGTGGCACTGGCAGATAACGGCGCGAGTAAACTTATAGTAGCCAACGATAGTGCGGTTGCCAATTTTGATACTGAAACTACTGAGGGTGTCATAGTTGTTCCTATGGTTAAAAGATAGATAATTAATGCAATGCTTAATTACAGGCTTCAATTTGAGCCATTTTTATTTCCTGCCAAACTGATTTTTTTTAAATCAAAAACTCGATGCCGCTAAATAATTAACCCATTGCAATCAGTATTTCATTATTTTCGTTAATTTGACTTGCTCAACCAGTAACGTAAGATGTTGTCAGGATTACAATCTAATAGTATTAAAGCAATATTTAGACCAACTAAATAATGCTCTACATATCAATGAACTAAGGTTTTATTTAGAGCGATTCGGAAGTAAACGCAGAAAAAAGGTGAAATCACCTATTTTAGTGTGTGAAATAACGCATTCGCATCAGTTCGTAGGATCTGAACAACGTGAAGCGCATCGTTCATGATTGATGCACATCCTTACGTCGGCACATCTTTGTATGATGAAATTTATTGAAAACATACACCTGGGTAGCCTGGATGGAGCTTGCGGAATCCGGGGCTTTCGAGAAGCCAGAGTCAGGCCTTGCAAACAAGTATTTCTTTACTTAAATGCGCCGGGCAGTTGGATGCTGTATCGATAGGAACCGCATCAATCGTGAAAGATGCGGCTTGTTCCTCACTGCATCCTACAAGCGCACAATTCATGACGGGCCTTAAGATAAAGTTAGATTTTGCGATCAACAGAACAATGGCGCCAGGTTCCTGCCATCAAGCATTTTGAGAGAAGATCTATGTTCGATCAACCGGCAGTTTAATAAAGCACGACCAGGTAAGGTTCAGGATAAAGAATTCTTATTTTTGTAAAAAACTCCAATCGTCGGCCTTATTTTTCTTGATTAGCGACCTGCCCCCCTTCAATGCTCGAAAAAACTCTAGAAAGTGCCTGATTATAAAGAGGCTTCAGCTCTAACTCTTTTTCCCCAGCCGACCGTGTCATTTCGGCAGGGATTGCCGAAATCCAGACCGCATGGATAGCTCGAAGCTTACCATCCTTGGCACTGGATGCCCGTTTCCGGACGGGCATGACGAGCTTGTGGATTTAGCTGAAACAGCTTACTAATCAGGAGAAAGTTTAGGTCTTACTCTTTTTCCAATCTTCCCGCCAGCCATGCCGGACTTCTTCGGCAATCCAGCACGGCATAAACAATAATACCCTGCTTTTCGACGACATAATAAACCGCAAAAGGAAAGCGTTTGGAGAGTAATCGGTAATAGTTGCCGAAAAACTGCTGATGTATGCCGTAATAGATGAGCAAGGAATCAATATCCGAAAATAACGAATCCAGGAAATAACTTCCTAATCCCTGCGATTGTTTTTCATAGAATTGATAGCCATTGACTCAATCTTCATTGGCTATCGGGAGAATTTTGATATTCATTGCGTCCGTTGACGGATTGCATTTTTGGCATCTTGCCAGTCCATAGATTGTTCATGTCCGGCCCGTCGGTTTTCTTCCCTGATTTGCAAAACATCGCCATGCCAATCCGGTGATTGCACGTTTTGGTGCTGGCAGTGATCGTCCCATATTTGTTCCATCGTGGCGAGCTTCTCTTCCAAGCTCATGTTGCTGATTACGACCGCGTTCATAGTGTACCTATTGGCTTTGTAGATTTGTTGGGGATATTTTTGGCATAAATACAGGGCCGTAGGATGCGCCATTTATGACGGGCCTGACGAACAAGGTTAGATTTTGTCGGCTCGCCGTCGTCCGGTCAGTCTTTACGCAATTGATCGCGGATAGGCAACTGGCGAATACGTTGACCGGTTGCCGCAAAAATGGCATTGCACAATGCCGGCGCGATGGGCGGCACACCCGGCTCACCTACCCCGCCTAACGGCGTGTCATACTCGGCAGCCGGAAGAAGATGGACCCGGATTTCGCGCGGCGCATCATCTATACGGGTCAGCTGGTAGGCATGAAAATTATCCTGCATCACAGCGCCATCCTTGAAACTGATTTCGCCCAGCGTAGCTAAACTGACTCCCATAATGCAGGCTCCTTCAATTTGCGAACGGATACGTTCCGGATTAACCTGCGGTCCACAATCCACGGCTACATCAATGCGGGGTATGCTCAATTTGCCAGCTTCACTGACGGCAACTTCAACCACAACCGCAACGTATGTGACGAAACTATAATGAGCGGCAAGGCCTAATCCGCGGCCTTTGGAAAACTTGCCTCCCCAATTGGCCGCATCGGTAACAGTTTCTATCACGCGGCGCAGACGGCCGGTGTCGACCGGATACAACACCGGCGATTCGCCTTGATTCCAGGTATCGCCAAGGGTGCGCGGATCAATACGGCGCGGCGGACCGATCAGGTCGAGCAGATACTCCTTGGGGTCGCGTCCTGCCACCGCAGCCAGTTCGGCTACGAAAGACTGAATCGCGAAAGCATGGGGGATATTGGATACTGAACGAAACCAGCCAATGCGCGTATGCGCCTCGGCTTCCGGATTTTCAATGCGCAGATTAGCAATGGCAAAAGGCACATTGATAACCCCCATACCCAGTTCCGTCGGCATTTGGTGCTTGCTATCGGGACCAAAAGTCGAGGAAATGGTCGGCGCTACCGTCCGGTGCAACCAGGCTACCGGCTTGCCCTGAAGGTCCAGTCCGGCTTCCAGACGTTCAACTGAAACCGTATGAAAATAAGAGTGATGCAGATCGTCTTCGCGGGTCCAGGTCAGCTTGACCGGTTTGCCATCCATCGCCTGCGATAATAGCGCCGCCTCGATGACATAATCCGGTTTGGATTTGCGTCCGAAACCCCCACCCAACAACGTGACATGCACAGTAACATTGTCTTCCGTCAGCTTGAGCCATTTGGCCACGCGTTCCCGAGACACCTGCGGAGCCTGTGTGCAGGCCCAAATTTCGCATTTTCCATCAATGATCTGCGCGGTTGCTGCAGGAGGCTCCATCGGAGCCTGGGCGAGATGCGGGGCGTAATATTCGGCTTCCACACGCTTGACAGCACTTTGCAAAGCAGCATCGACATCGCCCTCGGTGCGAACCACTTTGCCCGGTTTACGCGCAGCTGCCTCGAGTTCCGCCTTATACGCCACAGAATCGTAGCTTCCATGGGGACCCTTTTCCCATTCAATCTTCAGCGCATTGCGCCCCTGGATGGCCGCCCAGGTATTACGGGCAATTACCGCGATACCACCTAACGGGTTGTAATCAGCAGGCGGAGGACTGCTTTTAAGCTCGATCACCTTGACCACACCCGGCACCTTGAGTGCTTCGTTGGCATCGTAACTTAAAAGCTTGCCGCCAAATACGGGAGGGCGAGCGATTACAGCATAAAACATGTCTTTGAGGCGGGTGTCGATGCCGTATTGCGCTCTGCCGGTAACCATATCCTGGCCGTCATAAATGCCGACCTGACCCTTGCCGATATAGCGGAAGTCTTCCTGTTTTTTCAGATGCAAGGTTTCCCGGACAGGTACCGGTAATTTTGCCGCCGCTTCGGCCAGTTGCCCATAATCGAGCACTCTGCCGGAGGCTGGGTGAAAAATTTGATGCTGCTTGGCAGTGACTTCCTGAACCGGCACTTGCCATTGAGCAGCCGCAGCCGCCTCCAGCATGGAGCGGGCTGCAGCGCCGACTCTGCGCATGGGCATAAAGAAATGACGCATGCTGCGGGAGCCGTCAGTATCCTGATTACCGTAACGCACTTCGTCGCCAGGCGCCTGCTCAACATGAACACGCTGCCAGTCTGCTTCCAATTCGTCGGCCACCACCATAGGGAGACTGGTGCGAACACCTTGTCCCATTTCTGACCGATGGCAAATAATGGTAACCGTACCGTCGGTTGCTATTGCTACAAACACCAGTGGATTATCTACCCAGCCATGCGGCATGGCGTCCGCGCCGTATTTCTGGGGGTCCGACGACACGGCAGTTTCTTCTGCTCTTGACAGCGAAGGGAATCCGGCAGCCAGGACAAATCCGGTGAGAGCCATATCCTTGAGAAAGGCACGTCGGCTGACATTGGCAATCTGTAAACTGCCGTCGTCTGCGTTTAAGGAATCGGTGCTCACTTCAGAACTATTCAATGACTTTTTCATGCGGTCACCTCCGTTATACCCGCGGCCTGCTTGATTGCAGCGCGTATACGGCAATAAGTCCCGCATCGGCAGATATTGCCGCTCATTGCCTTATCGATATCTGCATCGGTGGGTTTGGGCGTTTGTTTGAGTAAGGCCGTGGCCGCCATTATCTGGCCGGACTGACAATAACCACATTGCGGAACACCCAGCGACATCCAGGCGTCCTGTACCTTTTTTCCGGTCTCATCCTGAGCGATGGCTTCTATCGTCACAATATTTTTTCCTACGGCAGCCGAGATAGGTGTCACGCACGAAAGCGTAGGCACGCCATCGAGATGCACTTTACAAGCGCCGCATGATGCGATGCCGCAGCCAAATTTGGTTCCGGTTAAACCCACGAAGTCGCGTAAGGCCCAAAGGAGGGGGGTGTCCGCAGGCAAATCGATATTAATGGGCTTGCCGTTGATAGTAAGCGTGGTCATCGGTTGTTTCTCCCTCCAAAATTTGGAGTAAAAGGCAGTTACGCCTCAGGGTTTAATCGTGGCACGAGTGTCATTCGACATCTTACCCGGGCATTATCTGACAGTAAAGGCATCCGATTCAGGATTAGGGGCCGGATTAAATCGCTGTAAATTGTTGGGCAAATCCTTAGCAACCTGAACCTGTGCCGGGTCGACCCTAAATCGAATCAACCCAAATCAGCGCTCGCTGTGTTCATTGTTCTGTTACGCCGGACAACCCCTTGTTCAAAGGTTGCCCGTGCCCTCCCCGCCTTACCATGACCATTTCACTGACAATGGACAAAGCGATTTCTTCCGGCAGCTTTGCTCCCAGATCCAGTCCGGCAGGAGTGCGCACTCTGGCAAGACTGGACCCGGTGAAGCCTTCTTTCTCTAATCGCGCCAATACCAGACCCGCCCGTTTGCGGCTGGAAACCAGCGCGATATAGAGGGCGTCTGATTGCAAGGCACGGGTGAGGGAATCATAATCCCCCTTGTGATGGGAGGCTATCACAACGAAATCGCCGGGATTTGGCTGCAATTGCTGGTAGCGGCTATCGTCGCTGATGACACAGTGAGCAGTGGGAAAATTTTCCGTCGAAGCCTTTGAATCATTAACGATGACATCGAAGCCCAACCGGCAGGCGAAGTAGCAAAGACTTTCCACAATGCCTCCATGCCCCATTAGCCAAAGCACAGGATTTGGCATTACCGGCTCGACGTAGACCCGCATACTGCCCCCGCACGGCATCCCCGCGCCGAAAAATTCGTCATTAAGATCGATATCAATCACGCAGGATTCTCCGATTTCAAAACATTCAAGCGCAGCCTGGGACACCATCGATTGAGCACAGCCACCGCCAATCCAGCCTGCGATAACCTTGCCCGAAAAATCGATCAGCGCCTTGGCTGCCGGTTTGGCCGAGGATGAACCCAGTATTTCCACTACCGTGGCTAAAGCATAGGGACGGCGCTCTCTGCGAAGTTCGATCTGCAAATCAAGAATGTCCGGGATCATAATCGTTTTTTATAGTTTGTCATGAGGTTCAAATCTTCCGGTTTATCAATATCCTGAAGCACTCCCGGATCATCACAGTCAACAATCCGGATTTGCTTTTGATAAGACTGAATAACTGACTTTGCGCCGGCATCGCCGCTCAAAGCCAGAAGATCCGGGTATAACATCTGTGAAAAGCCAACCGGATGCCCGCGTTTGCCTTGCCAGACGGGCGCGGCGATTATTGCACCCATTCTAAGCGTATCCGCTACGTTACGGATGGTTGACGGCGCTATCCAGGGCATGTCTGCCAAAGCAATCAGCCAGCCAGCCGCATCAGGACGGGCCCGGATGCCGAAAACAAGACTTGCACTCATACCTTGTCCGGCCTCTGCGCATATCCGAACCTCAGCACCTTCCCCCTGTAACTGAGCTGCCAGTGCCTCGCATCCGGGACGCACAACGGCCAGTACGCTATCGGTTCCGGCTAATAAATTGCGGCAGGCACGCACCGCAATCAGGTCGCCATCAGGCAACCGTTGGGTCAGTTTGTCTGCACCAAAACGTTGGCTGGCACCCGCAGCCAGCAAGATACCGGCAATCGATCCCATCAGTCTAAACGCAAACAAGAGAGGGCGATTTGACTCTCCCATTTATGGATTATTAGGGTCATATCTGCAATTAAGTAAATCAGGGCAATGGACAGTACTTGGAATAACGTCCCGACTATAAAATTTTTTCAGCGGCGAACTCTAACGCCCTGAAATTGAATATGGACTGTTATTGCTTACCCAATCCATTGGACATTATCACCGCACTTATTGATTAGCAAGCGTCACGCTTCGCCACAATCCGGATTCAGGCAATCTCTGCCTAAATGAAGGCTTACAGCGAATCAGGATAAACAGCCTGAAACTGGCATTTATTTTGCCGCCGACGGCAGATCAGATCTCGACGAAAACTTGCAAGCTTCATACAAACGGGCTAATTCAAGGAGACTGGATGTACCGGTTTTCCTCATCATTCTCGCCCTGTGCACCTCAACGGTACGATGACTGATGCCCAACTGATGGGCAATGTCTTTATTGGAAAGGCCCGAAACCACCAATGACATGACATCCAATTCTCGAGCAGTGAGCTTGTTCAGGCGCTTACAGAGCGCTTCTTCCACAATTGCCTGCTCGTGCCTTTGGGATTCCTCTAGCAGAACAGCCTGAATCTTTTCAATCAGCAGCTTGCTGGCTACGGGCTTGGTCAAAAAATCCACCGCTCCGGCCTTGATGACCCGGACTGAGGTGGGGATGTCACCGTAACCGGTTAGGAAAATAATTGGCAAAGAACTCTTGCGGCGAATCAATTCGGCTTGCAATTCGTCGCCGGTCATATCCGGCATGTTGAGGTCCAGCACCAGACAACCCGGTTTTTCCGGGCAAAAAGTTTGAAGAAAGTGTTCGGCACTTTCAAAGGTCTGATACGAAAAGCCTGCCGTTTCCATGACATGTCCGAGGCTGTCGCGTACTGCATCATCGTCATCGACAATATAAACACAAGGTTGAATATTCATATCACGCGGGGCAAGGTAAAGTGAATACTGAGGCCGTTACCGGCATTTTGTTCCGCCCACATTTTGCCACCGTGAGCCGCAATCAAGGATCGACTAATCGCAAGGCCCACACCTAAACCCGCAGGTTTAGTACTATGGAAAGGCTGGAATATTTTTCTAAGCGCTGCCGCATCCGGAACACCGGTTCCGTTGTCACACACGGTTATCAGCAACATGGACTGATCGTCTTCGTAAACACGTGTTGTTACATTGATTTTACCGGCATTCAGATCCTGTTCCTGCAGGGACTCCAAACCATTACGCAACAGATTGATCAATACCTTTTGTATTTGCAGTGCATTGGCATTAACTAGCGGCAAGTCTGCAGCCAGATCAAGCTCAATGTTAAAGTCATTCAACAACCCGTCAGCGTTCATCAAGTCTATCGCTTCATGGACTGAGGCATTGATATCCATTGGCTCGCTAACAATTTCGCCTTTTTGTAACAGGGTCAATAATTGCCTTATTACTTTGCCGGCACGCTGCGCTTGCTGCGAACAATTTTGCATTAACAAAGCCAGTTTTTGCAGATTCGGTTCCCCGGTTTGCAAGGTGTGTAGCGCCACATCCGCATAAGACGAAATAGCGGTCAGTGGCTGGTTCAATTCATGCGCAATCGCTGCGGCTGTTTGGACCGCAACGTGCTGGCGAAACGCTTTTTCCATTTTATCGCGCCGCTCGCTGAGTTCCCTTTGCTTCATGTAGTCGGTAATGTCCAAATTGATACCCAGCATGCGATAAGCCTGATTGTTTTGATCGTTCAACAACACGCCGCGCGAATGAATCCAACGATAGGAGTTATCCCTGTGACGCAGGCGAAACTCCAGTTCATAGTTTGACTGAAGCCCCGATAGGCACTTTTCCATTATCCCCAGGACAAAAGTCCGGTCTTCCGGATGCAAACGATGTATCCATTCCTCTCGCCTGTCGAGTAATTCGCTGTCTTCAAAGCCGAGTTGCCGTTTTGATTCAGGCGATAAAAATAACTTTTGGGTCAGCAAATCCCAGTCCCAATACCCTGCTTTTACCTGATCAACGACCAGAGCGAGCCGGGCTTCGGAATTACGTAATTCCTGTTCGGCCTGGCGGCGTGCGGTGATATCTTCGGAAGAAATCATAATTCCCCCGATTTCGCCTGCCGGATTGGTCCAGGGATAAACCGCCCAGCGCGACCAATGCTGGCTGCCGTCGGCCCGTATCCATAAATCATCCTCGCTTCGCAAAAACTCGCCTGCCAGTGCTCGCCGGTAAACCTCTTTCCATTCAGCAGGTATATCCAGGTTTACCGCGTAATGGTTACGTCCGGTCAACTCTTCATATCCTCTGCCGAACTCCTCTATCCACCGGTGGCTGGTGACCAAATAGTTCATGTCACGATCCAACATGGCTATGCTGAGAGGCGCCTGCTCGACAAACAGCCTAAGCTGCAACTGACTCTTTTCTAAAGATTCTTCCGCTTTTTTAAGTGCTGTAATATCCAGAAAAGCGCCAACGGCTCCACGCGGCTTGCCATTTTCGTTGAACAGAGGCGATGCATTGCTTAAAATTTTAATCCATTGACCATCAGGTCGAATGATATCCATAACCAGATTGGTGACTAATTCTCCTCGACCGGCTCGTTGCATGGGTAACTCATTGATTGTCAGCTCTCGTTCATTTTGCATGATACAGACGGCCGCCATCGAAGCGCTGTGCTTGGAAAGATCAGCGCCTTCCGGTAAGCCGAACATCCGTTCACTCGCCGGATTCCCCCTGATATGGTAACCGTTCACGTCATTAGTGATAGCCAGTCCGATGGGTACCGTATTGAAAATAACCTCCATTTCCTCTATTCGATTCAACAAATTTTGATTTAATGTAGCGATCTTATTCTCAGCCTCCTTTCTGTCTGTGATATCGACGATATGCACAACGATACCCTTGACTTTGCCGCTTGAATCCTTATAGGGAATATAAGTGGCATGGACCCAGCGCGGCTTGCCGTTTCCATAAGGGATTTGCTGATCGAAATTCACCGTATCCCCTGCACGCGTCCGTTCCAGATAAGGTTGAACGATTCGCCAGGCCTCTTTCCCGATAATATCCTGAGCTTTTTTACCGACGATTTGATCGGCGGTGATATTGAACCAGTTTTCATAGGTCGCATTGACGCGTAAATAGCGGAAATCGGTATTGATATAGGATATGAGTGCGGGTGTTGCGTCCATGATTAGCCGTAGTTCGTTTTCCCGTTCAAGCAATGCAGCTTCGGCCAATTTACGTGCGGTAATATCACTTTCCGATCCGGCCATCCTGAGTACTTTTCCGGAACTATTTTTTTTTGCCAGGCCGCGGTCTAATAC
Source organism: Methylicorpusculum oleiharenae (assembly GCF_009828925.2). Taxonomy (NCBI): domain Bacteria; kingdom Pseudomonadati; phylum Pseudomonadota; class Gammaproteobacteria; order Methylococcales; family Methylococcaceae; genus Methylicorpusculum; species Methylicorpusculum oleiharenae. Next base: position 1,605,205 of record NZ_WUTY02000001.1, on the reverse strand, counting down.
CCATTTCCACGAACCGTCTTTGCAACGAATGCGGTATTCCTCGCAAAATACCGGGGTTTTTCCGTCGAAGTGGGCTTGCACGGCAGCCATGATGCGCGTTAAATCATCCGGGTGAATATTTGTGCTCCATAAGGACTCGTCGTTGCAATCATCGGCTTCAGAAAAGCCGCGCAAGGCCTTCCAGCGCGATGAATAATGCACGCGCTTATTGATGACATCCCAATCCCAGATAGCATCTTGAGCACCCGCTAGCACCAGCTCATATCGCTCTATGCGTTCCTGAAGTTCATTTTCAGCCTGAATTCGTTCGGTAACGTCCTGAACATAACCGTGCCAGAGAATACTGCCATCCATCTCGCGTAAGGGCATGGAATAGCCTTCATGCCATACTTCACCCTTGGCTGGATGCTGGTATCGCCAAGTATCTCGCCAAGGGTGCTGAGTGCGAGCCGATTCGGCAATAGTGGCACGGATGTGCTCTATATCATCGGGATGAATAAGCGCAAAAACCGGACTAAAATCGTCAGCTAACGCTTCAGGACTGAATCCATAGAGGGATTCGCTGGATGGACTGGCATAAGGCATGCTGACCGAACCATCGGGACGTAAACGAAAAGAACAAATCAGCCCGGGTACCGATGCGGCAACTTTGGTTAATTGATCCTGTAATTCTATACGTTCTTTCAAAGCAAATTCGGCTCGCATGACCTCCGTCACATCGCGCAGAATAACCGTAAACGTTGACTCGCCCTCTACATCGCACTGAGACACTGAGGCTTCGATAGAAAACGCCTCCCCATTGACGCGCAATCCGTTTATAGCAAAACGACCTCCACCTTGAGTATCCGGAGAACCCGACGAACAGAAACCCGTTGTCTTTGAGCCATAAGAACATGACCACTCGGGAATAAAATGATCGAAAGAAACGCCAATCGCATCATCGGCTTTACAGCCGAACATTCTTTCCGCTGCAGCGTTAAATAATATAATACGTTGATGGTTATCGATTGTAACAATGGCATCCATTGCCGACTCGAAAACGCCTGAATAACGCCGCCGGCTTTCCAGCAATGCCTTCTCGTTTCGTTTAAGTTCGGTAATGTCCTGCGTGATGCCGAATCCTCCTAACAGGCTGCCCTTTTTATCGAATTCCAGCACGGCTTTTTCACGCACCCATTTTACTTGGCCGTCAACCACTAAGCGGTGTTCAATATCGTAAGGCTCACCCTTTAAACCTGATTGCCACAGCCTGTCGACACATTCACGGTCATCCGGATGCACAATGGATAGAAATTTCTCATAGTTCATCGGGGTACCTATGGGTATACCGAAGATACGGTGATTTTCGTTCGACCAGATCAATTCATTACAAGACACATTTAAACGCCAGCTACCGATCTGTCCGACAGTTTGAGCATAATCCAAATCTTGCTGACTTTCCCACAACGCTTTGGCAACCCTTCTATGAAAGTAGGTTGTGGCAACCATGACTATTGAGACAAAACAAAAGCCCGCATTCAATGTCAGAATGTCATAGGGTTCGGTTCCTGCCGGCAACAAAACAAGCGCATTGACAGCAATTAAAGACAACCCCGCAGCAAGAACACCCGGATAGAGACCGAGCCAGAAGGAGATCTGAATAATTCCAAAAAAAAACAACAGGAATGCAGCTCGTTCGCCAATCACCGGAATATAAATTGTCGCGATCGTCGTGACGGTAACAGCCAGAAAAGCCAGGCCATATCGTACTGAAACGGGTTGGGCGCTTAGATTGAATAAAATGGAATGGCTTTCGAATGGCATAAAGGTTTTATGATCAGGCATCAAATTTTCCGTAACGGCTTGAGTGAAATATTAGACTTCCAGTCGCTAATAACCTTTAAGACTAACTAAACTTATTTTGGATCCACGAACAAAAATTACGGTTAAATTAAACCCATCGTAGATCGAAATTCGGCACCGGGGTGCTCGTCAAAGGACGCCGTAAATTTATCCATGTAGGCTCTATGCCAGCATCCATGCTGGCAAAGCCTTTGACGAACAACCCGTTGCCTCCTAAGGCACTGCCGAAATTTGAAGTGCGAAAGGTATAGAGGCAGGCAGGAAATAAATTTATTGTTCACAGTCTACTTTGGTAACAAAAGTAGACCACTGCCTTTACTGAAGTTCAAACACAAGAAAAACGATTCAACTAATTAATTTAACAAGCCTGGTGAAAAATGCCCGCCCTGTTTGCATGCCTTTAACCCGCGGATAATTCTATTAATTTTCGTAAAGACTAAACCAAGACGATTACAAAATAAATACGTAGGAGCACGTAGTCTTTTTTTGTTGACAACGCTCATGGCGTGTGGATTTCTTCCTGGATTTAAATAACTCTGTTGCTCCACTGAAGCTTAATTTGTCATGTTCTGTTGTAGGTGGTTTTGCCTGATAAGGCCTAAACTGGCAATCGAAGCCGCAAGCGGAAATTATCAATGGAAACGACATCAACTGAACAAACGGCGCAGTTCGTGCCGAAAGGAACACATCATAAACCCGCACAAAAACGAACCTGGAGAGCGCTTTTAACCTACGTTCAAATTGATCCATCGTTTGAAGCACTGCTGAAAACAATTTTAGGGTGATTTGACTCTTCGGAACGCGCCGAATAGTGCATATTAAGGGTAGGTGATTATCTAAGAAATGAGATGTAACAAACTATAGAATCTCGAAGTGGATTTATCCACTGCTGCCGGAACTCAGATATTTTATTTTCTTTTGATGTCACCAAATTTGTAAACGCAAAAAAGCCAGCAATCAATGCGGTAAACATGGCACCCAACAAAATGAATGCATTCTTCTCAAATATTTTATCCAATCCCCTTACTGGCGATGGTAACCGGGCCGCCGCCAGAAGACTATGAACTCCAAGGTCGCATTTTCGATAACTCCTGTTCACCGCTTGCTTCAGCCTTTCCCGTCACACGCAAACTTGGCTACCTCTCGTACGGCTGTGAGATCTTCGGGAATCTTCAGTGCATTCTCGGCGCGAACCAGCGCGAGACGGGCGTGCCGTAGCGCGTTGTAGTGCATCGCAGCGTCCTCGGTCGCGGCAAGCGATTCGAGGGCCTTGAGCAGCCGCACAACCACTTCTACAGTGCCAGCCCCGTCCCTGGCCATCCCGGTAAAAGCGTCGTCGAACATGTCTGCTACGGACAATTCCGGCACCGCAACGCGGTCGAACTGCACCTTGGAAACGTCCTCCGCCTTGCCACACTCGGTCCACAATACGAACAGGCGGACAAGTGTGCCCGTGACGCAGATGGCGGTCCCCGGATCATTGACTGCAGGTGAAAGCGCGCGACTGGCGATCTCCGAAAGGACCAGCAGTCCGAACCGCGGATCCTGATCAAAGACCCTAGAGTTGCCAATCAAGAACGTGGCAGCGATTGCTTCGGCGTCCTCGTCGGACACACTGCCTGACGCCTCCCGGATCACCCACGCAACAGGGCGGTTTGGCGTGCAAAAGGTGCCAGGCAACGCCGCCACAACAATTCTCAGTTGCGACACCACCGCCCGCGCTTGTAACGCGGCGGTGTCAACACTTTCTACGTAACCGATGGCTTTTCCGAAGACCGCCCGACTCCCATTTGGGGGACTGAACGCCGCAACGCCCCCAAGGCGAGGCGCCGATTGTCGCTTCCGAATAGCCTGCGCGGCTGTCGCTTCCACCTTGTCAATCGTATGTTCCAGCCGGCCAAGGCGGGCGATGATATCGACCCACCGGATGAAGGTGATAATGATGATTGCGAACACAACTATTGTCAGTGAGAACAGAATGAACTGACTACCCCTTCCACCGTAAAGCCCGTTCATCAGCGCAACGAGCGCGACCACGCTGTATATAAACGCGCCGATGAACGCCGAGAGCGCATTCTGTGAAACGCCATCTGCAATGATCAGCGGAAAAGAGCGGGGCGTTGCGGACCTGCTTGCCGACGCATAAGCGGCCACCATAGAGGCCACCGCGAACGTAGCCATCATCAACATGTTCGACGCCATGATCTTGAGCAAAGTTTCGGTCGATTCCTTCGAAATCTTCGGCACGAAATGGCGGATTTCGGTCATGTCCATGAGATTAGCAAGAAAAACCGCACTAATGGACAGCACACATACGATGAGTGGCTTGATCCATAACCGCTCACGGAAATGCTTGATAACGAAACTCAGGTGATCCCACATCTTCGATTCTCCTGGCACATTAGCCGCAACGTAGTTGTCCGGCGTCAATTATCTTTACCGGTTTGACGTCAATTATCCTGGCCAGCATTAGCGCAGGCTGCAAGCCATCGGCCAAGGCCGAATAACTTTCCCCGCCCAACACGAGCTGGACATAATGCCAGCCACTATAGGCAAAGCGGAACTGGTACAAAAGATGGGTAAAGTCTTTGCCCTGGATGGTGATGGCCGTATTCGGATGACTGAAGTCCGATAAGCCTTGCTGACCGGCCGGCATAGCCTGGCGAAAGATAACGACTTTATCGGGTCCTTGGGTCGCTTTCCACTGATTTACCCGGCGCTGTAGGGTTCGCAAGACACGGTAGGGAAATTGACCAGCGCGTTCATCTTCCAGAAATTCCCAAAGCGTTAAGCCGGTGAGTTGAGGCTCTTTTTCTAACAGAGGCACCAACTCCTTTTCCCAGACAGTCTCGAACGGGTCTTCGCGTGTGCGCCAATGGCGTTCACCGGGAATCGATAGTCGCTGATCTTTTTCTATTCTGCGGCCGGAACGTTCAGATATAGCAGCCTGCGCTGCTGCGGCTTCTTGGCTTTGTCCTCGTTGACGTTTGTTCATATATAAACTCTCTTGATGTCGAGTGATACGTTTTCCAGGCAAGGGTTTGACTCCAAATAAATTGAAATCCACCGTTGTCCTAGGTATTGATCAACCGGTCAAGATAGTTGACGCCAACCGGACAGGATAATTGTCGCCGAACACCTTCCTGGACAGTGACTTTGGGCTCGCTGAACCAGCTTGTCGTTTTTAGAATATCCGCGATTCGTTGCATGATCTCGTCATCCTTGGCGACGGGTTGGACTTCGACTTTACCTGGGGGCTCGGGTTTGCCATCAGGCGCTTTCGCAGACACCGGTTTATCCTCGCTACCAAAGAACTGTTGGGCAGAAACTGGATTGACCGCAAGGATGCCGCAGCACAGGAACGTGGCGCAGATGAGTCGGGCTGGTCGAGACGAGGTAAGACCCCAAGTTCCAACCAAAAACTGTCCCTGATGTCGAGGAGTTCCACCGTGATCGATTGCTGACGCTGCCGGTGGTTGCCGGTAGCAAATCCGGCCAGATGTTCCTGGATGTTCTTGTCCGCTGCCTGCATGAAGGCGAGGCAGCTCTCGAACGTAGCTTCGCGACTTCCTTTCGTTCCCGGCAGGCCGTAAGAGCTTCTCAAGAGCTTCGCTGTTCGATTTATCCTGTATGCTGTCTCGGATCATTAGACCAGATATGTCGTCCATTAGCGTTTGCCCCTCCATCCGGGAGGTTGATGACGAAACTGACGTGATCCCATATCTTCGGCTCTGCTCGTACAAGAAGTCGCCCATTAAAAATAGACCATTCCGTTACCCCCGCGAAGCCTAACAAGTAAATATATAGGCCGTACATGTACCATAAAACCCTTTATACCAACAATAAATTTCTGATTTTATTATGTTTTACTATTCTGTATCATCTAAAATAAGTTGAATATTACAACTGGAGATCCGGTGAGGTAGAATGATTGGCGGTTCAGGAGTGTTGGCCCCAGTTCTCGGATCTTGTCGGTTTTGAAGTTTTTGAAGACAAAAAACATGACGATTTTGATTGGCTGATCAAATTTGCAGACATTCCACCGTCCGAGGCATTCTATTTAAATGCCATACTCTGATAATGGCCACCTGAGTAGCTGGAGGCTTCTTTTAGCTGAGCTGAATCGTTGCCGTATTCATAACTGCCGTAACCTAATCCGCTTCCCCAGAAAGCGATTTGAAATGCCGAATTAATCTCTTGAGCGAAATTAAAAATCGCGTATGAAAGCATCGTCAAACGTGATGTCCCACTCGAGGATATCACCTTCTTCGTAAAGGTGGGACAATAAAAGCACAATCGATTCAGATCGGCTCTGACTCGCATACGATTCGATGGATCTGACTATTCCGGAATAGATTTTGGTTACCAAGGCGGCTTCTGCTGGAAGCGAGGTTAAGGCGACTTATAACGTTAAAGGATTTTGAGCATTATTTGCTTTAGGTGTTTGAATACACTAAATTAAGTATCACCAAACTCTATTTTTCAAATTCTTTAAAAAACAGATTCTTCTAAGCCTTTGATTAAATTGGTCGGGACGAAAGGATTTGAACCTTCGACCCCTTGCACCCCATGCAAGTGCGCTACCAGGCTGCGCTACGCCCCGACTATTTGAAAGGATGTGAATGATACTGTATTTTGGACTGCTTGTGAACTGAAAACCCATTTAACTTCGGATTAATGCATCAGTCCACCGCTTTGACTGAATCGCTCTATTTAAGCAATTCCAAAATATCTTCTAATTCGCCAATCATTTGGTGAATCAGCTGTTTGGAACGGGTTGTATCTTCTTTGACATTATCACTGGACAAATGCGCACGAGCTCCGCCTATGGTATAGCCCTGCTCATAGAGCAAACCCCGGATCTGACGAATCATCAACACATCGTGCCGCTGGTAATAGCGCCGGTTACCTCTTCTTTTAACCGGAGCCAGCTCGGTGAATTCTTGTTCCCAGTAACGCAGCACATGAGGTTTTACCCCACATAATTCACTGACTTCACCGATAGTGAAGTATCGTTTTGCCGGTATCGGCGGCAATTCGTTATTATTACTCGGTTCCAGCATATGCTTCTACCCGTGCCTTGAGTTTCTGTCCTGATCTGAACGTCACAACACGACGGGCAGTAATGGGAATTTCTTCTCCCGTTTTGGGATTTCTTCCCGGCCGACTACTTTTATCTCTTAACTCGAATTTTCCGAATCCGGAAATTTTGACTTGTTCTCCGTTTTCAAGAGAGCCTTTGATTTCTTCAAAAAAGAGTTCAACTATCTCTTTTGCTTCACGTTTGTTTAAACCCAGTTCTTCAAACAATCTTTCCGCAAAATCAGCTTTCGTTAATGCCATAGAATCAATCCCTCAACTTTGCGCTAATCTCAGTAGTCAGTTTTTCTAACACCCGGCTAACTATAGCATCAATTTCCGGTTCTGTTAGCGTTTGTGAAAAATCCTGTAAAATCAAACCTAAAGCGACACTTTTATAGCCTGGCTCTATCCCTTGCCCCTGATAAATATCAAAGACGAAGACATCCTGTATTGCCGCTTCGGAGCAATCTTTGATATGCCCGACAATGTTCGCAACGGCACAGCTTTCATTAACCAGCAAAGCCAGATCTCTCCGTACTGATGGAAATTTGGACAAAGGACTAAAGGCCGGGATCTTTTTCTTCAACAGCAAAGTTTGATCGAGCTCAAACAGAAAGACTTGCGTGCCTATGCCCCACTCGTCTTCCAACTTTGGATGCAACATACCCAACCAGCCGATATGCTCGCCATCGGTAGTCTTAATTTCAGCGGTCTGACCAGGATGTAAAGCCGGGTGATTACTTTTGACAAAGCTCACTTCATTTCCGGTTAAAGCGAACAAACCTTCAACATCGGCTTTCATATCAAAAAAATCAGCTTTCCGGCGCCTCTCACTCCATTGTTCAGAATAAGCCTCGCCTAGCACCAGACCTGCCAGCATTTTCTGCTGAACCAGTTCGTCTTGTTTTTGTAAAAAACGTAAGCCGCTTTCAAACAATCTGATCCGGCCTTGTTGACGATTGATATTATACAAAGCCGCCTGTATGAGTCCACACCATAATGAACTGCGCATGACAGCGAGTTCCGATGACAAGGGGTTTTGTAATCTGACTACCGCCTCACCGGGGGTAATTGCCTGTTGCAGCTGTTCATCAACAAAACTATAGGTGATGACTTCTTGATAATCTCTTGCGACCAAGGCGTCCTTTACGGTGTCAAGCTCGACAACTGTTTCGGGTGCTTTGCTTAATTCCGAGCGCATCAGCAGACTGGTCTGTGGCAAACGATTGTAACCATAGACACGCGCCAGTTCTTCTATCAAATCAGCTTCTATCGAAATATCAAAACGGAAACCGGGCGGTGTAACCTGCCAGCCTTCATCACAGGATTCGACCGTCATGCCCAGACCAGTAAAGATTTTGATGATCTCGGCATCGTCCAGCGCTACCGCCAGAATGCTTTCCAGCTTTTGTCTGCGTAACGTGACCGGTCGACGTTGTGGTAAATGCGCTGTTGAAACTCGCTCGGCAATAGGGCCGGCCGATCCTCCCGCTATTTCCAGAATCAGTTGGGTTGCTCTTTCAATTGCACGTTCTTGTAGAAAAGGATCAACACCGCGTTCAAAACGATGGGACGAATCGGTATGTAAACCGTATTTACGCGCCTTACCCATCATCTTGTCAGGCGTAAAAAAGGCGCATTCCAGAAACACATCTTGAGTTTCATCGTTAACTGCCGAACTGCTGCCACCCATGATGCCGGCCAGCGCCAAAGCGCGCTGCTCGTCGGCAATCACCAAAGCATCCGTATCCAATTGAACCGACTGGTTGTTCAACAATTCCAGCGTTTCATCTTTATGGGCCCAGCGAACGTGAATTCCGCCGGACAATTTAGCCTGATCAAACGCATGCAAAGGTTGACCGATTTCCAATAACACATAATTTGTGACATCGACTAAAGGTCCCAGGCTGCGCAAGCCTGAACGGCGCAGACGCTCTTGCATCCATAAGGGCGTTTCAGCTTTTGCATCAACGGCTTTAATTAATCGCCCCAGATAACGCGGGCAGGCTTCTTCTGCAGCAACAGAAACAGGCAATTCGTCCGAATGAGTGATTGGCGCTTTAACTACCGGCAACGCAGACAAATCCATCTGATTCAGCACCGAAACTTCCCTGGCGATACCTTCTACACTCAGGCAATCGGCTCTATTAGGCGTCAAATCGACTTCTATCAAGTTGTCGTTGAGCGTCAGATAATCTCTTATGTCAACTCCGACAGGGGCTCCGGCCGCCAATTCCATTAAGCCGCTGGCCTCTTCAGCAAGACCCAGTTCTTTTTCGGAACATAACATGCCAAACGATTCAACACCGCGCAGCTTTGATTTCTTAATTTTAAAGTCGCCCGGCAAGACAGCGCCCACCAATGCGGCGGGAATTTTTAGCCCAACCCGTACGTTGGCAGCACCGCATACGATTTGCAGCGGCTCCTGCTCACCGGTGTTAACCGTACACACTCTTAAACGGTCTGCGTCGGGGTGCTGTTCCATAGCAACGACTTCTCCGACCACGACGCCGCTAAATACTGCGGCCGCCGGTTCAACCGAATCCACTTCAAGACCGGCCATTGTTAACTGTGCAACTAATTCATCCGTGCTTATCGCCGGATTTACCCGCTCTCTCAACCACGCTTCGCTTAATTTCATGCCTTATCACTCCCTATTTGAATTGCTGCAAAAATTTAAGATCGTTTTCAAAAAACAGTCTTAAATCATTGATTCCATAACGCAGCATCGTCAGTCTCTCAACACCCATTCCGAAAGCAAAACCGGAAAAAACCTCGGCATCAATTCCGACTGACTTAAATACTTCAGGGTGAATCATGCCGCAACCCATGACTTCCAGCCAACCCGTATGTCCGCAGACCCGACAGCCCTTTCCGTCGCACATGACACACTCGATATCGACTTCCGCAGAGGGTTCGGTAAAGGGAAAATAGGAGGGCCTGAAACGGACTTGAATATCCTTCTCAAAGAACGCACGTAAAAATTCATAGACCACACCTTTCAGATCGGCAAAACTCACATGAGTATCGACCAGAAAGCCTTCAACCTGATGAAACATAGGAGTGTGGGTAATATCGGAATCGCAACGATAAACGCGCCCCGGAGCAATCACTTTCAATGGCGGCTTCTCAGCTTCCATGGCGCGGATTTGTACAGGAGACGTATGCGTTCTGAGTACGGTGTGCGCATCAAAATAAAATGTATCGTGCATCGCACGCGCAGGATGATGATCCGGAATATTCAATGCGCCAAAATTGTGATAATCGTCTTCAATTTCCGGTCCTTCGACAACTTTGAATCCCACGCTGGAAAAGATCCTGGATATCCGCCTGAGTGTCACGGTTACGGGATGCAAGCCACCCACATGAAGACCACGGCCCGGCAATGTCACATCAATGCTTTCACTCGCCAAACGCTGTTCTAAAGCGGCATTTTGAAGCTCAAATTTCCTTGAATCCAGACTGTCCTGGAATTTATTTTTAGCATCATTAATGACTTGACCGGCTTCTCGACGCTGGTCAGGATCAAGCCGGCCCAGTTCTTTCATCTGTGAAGTAAAAAGTCCCTTTTTACCCAGATAATGAACACGGACCTGATCTAAGGAATTTAAGTCTTGGGCATTTGCAAGTTCGTTTAGTGCTTGCGCCAGAATATCTTGGAGAGTAGCCGACACTGCTCAGCTCGCTTTAGTAAGGGTTGGGATGGGATTTATAAAATCGATTAAAGGCTACAGAGGCAGCCTGGGCTTTGCCCTCTCCAATTAGGAAAGGGCAAATATATCGTAAGGCGACTGCCTTTTACGATACCTTAAGGCTTACTGCAATTGGCTTGCGCAATTTTTGCCAATTCGGCAAATGCATCCATGTCACGCACAGCAATATCAGCCAAAACTTTACGGTCAACAGCGACATTCGCTTTGTTCAGGCCATTGATAAAGCGGCTATATGACATTCCGCATAAGCGGGCAGCAGCATTGATACGCACAATCCATAAAGCTCTGAACTGGCGTTTTTTCTGTTTGCGGTCACGATAAGCATATTGACCGGCTTTAATTACCGCTTGTTTGGCAACTCGGTATACACGGCTTCTTGCACCGTAATAGCCTTTTGCCAGCTTTAATATTTTTTTATGTCTTGCTCTGGCGGTTACGCCACGTTTAACTCTTGCCACAACGCTTCTCCAATTCTATTAACTATACGGCATCATGCGTGCAGCCATGCGCACGTCAGACGGATGCAGAGAAGCTGCCTTGCGCAACTGTCTTTTTCTTTTAGTGGATTTTTTGGTCAAAATATGACGGCGATGTGACTGCTTGCACTTAAAACCGCCACCGCCAGTACGTTTAAAACGCTTGGCTGCTCCACGGTTAGTTTTTATTTTTGGCATTTGTTTTCTCCAATTATCAAAAAAAACGTCCCTGACATACTCAATTCAGCAAGGCAAAATGCATGGCCCTGAAGAATAACATTGCATCCGAAGATGCATTTTATTACCCCATCCCGGGTAACAAAAAAGGGCTATCCCGTCTGAAAGCATTCACTTTCGAGGAAACCCTGTTATTTTTTCTTTTTTGGTCCCATGACCATAACCATCTGGCGGCCTTCCAATTTAGGAAATTGCTCGACCAGTGCGATTTCTTCCAAATCCTTTTCAATCCGTTTCAGCAAATCCATGCCGATTTCTTTATGTGCCATTTCACGACCACGAAATCTCAGGGTAATTTTTGTTTTGTTACCCTCTTCGAGAAACTTGACCAGGCTTCTCATTTTAACCTGGTAGTCGCCTTCTTCAGTACCCGGTCTGAATTTTATTTCTTTAACCTGGATCTGTTTTTGTTTTTTCTTGGCAGCTTGTTGTTTTTTATTGAGTTCAAACTGGAATTTACCGTAATCCATGACTTTACAGACAGGAGGATCGGCATTGGGCGATATTTCAACGAGATCAAGATCTTTACTGTAAGCGAGCTGCTTGGCTTCCTCAATATTGATTATTCCAAGGGCCTCCCCTTCTGGACCTATGACTCTCACTCTTCTCGTAGTGATCGCATCATTCAGTCGTGTTTCATCTTTTTTAGCAGAAATACCCTAACCCTCCAAAACAATATTATTTTTTGTCTTCAACCGTTTGATTCAGCCGCATGATGAATTGATCGATTGTATGACTACCCAAATCCTCACCTTTTTGCGTCCGCACAGTGATTGAACTGTTTTCAAGCTCTTTGTCGCCGATAATTAGCAAAAAAGGAACTCGCTGCATCGAATGCTCGCGAATTTTAAAACCAATTTTTTCATTTCTCAAGTCAATTCTGATTCTAACACCGTGTTTTTCAAGGGTTCTCATCAGTTGAGTTGCATAGTCAGTGTGTCTGTCGGCGATAGTTAACACCACTACCTGCACTGGAGCCAGCCAAACCGGAAACGTACCCGCATGCTGTTCGATCAAAATACCAATGAAACGCTCCAATGATCCCAGTATAGCCCGGTGAAGCATCACAGGGGTTTGTTTGGAACCATCCTCGGCTATATAACTGGCACCTAATCGTCCGGGCATCGAGAAGTCGACCTGAATAGTACCACACTGCCAGACACGACCTATGCAATCTTTTAGCGAAAATTCAATTTTTGGACCATAAAAGGCACCTTCTCCGGGCTGCAATTCCCAATTCAAGCCTTTATTGTTTAGCGCTATTTCAAGCGCAAGCTCCGCTTTGTCCCATACAGCATCATCGCCCACACGATTTTCCGGCCGGGTTGAAAGCTTGATCAGCACATCGTCAAAGCCAAAATCCTTATATACCTCAAATAGCAGATCGATAAAAGTGGAGACTTCCTGCTGTATCTGGTCTTCGGTACAAAATATATGCGCATCATCTTGCACAAAACTTCTGACTCGCATCAGTCCGTGCAAGGTGCCGGAAGGCTCATTTCGATGACAAGAGCCGAATTCCGCCATTCTAATCGGCAGGTCACGGTAACTTTTCATGCCCTGATTAAAAATCTGCACATGGCAGGGACAATTCATCGGCTTGATGGCGTAATCGCGGCGCTCGGAATGGGTGGTAAAAATCATGTCACCGAACTTATCCCAGTGCCCTGATTTTTCCCATAACGATCTATCGACAACCTGGGGTGTTTTAACCTCCCCGTAGCCGTTGACGTTTAATTTGTTGCGAATGTATTGTTCAACCTGCTGATAAATGGCCCAGCCTTTTTCATGCCAAAACACCATCCCAGGCGCTTCTTCCTGAGAATGAAAAAGGTCTAACGTTTTGGCTAGTTTACGGTGATCCCGCTTCTCTGCTTCTTCCAGACGATGCAAATAATCTTTCAATGATTTGACATCACCCCATGCAGTACCATAAATCCTCTGCAACATTTCATTTTCAGAATTGCCGCGCCAGTAGGCTCCGGCTATCTTCATCAGCTTGAACGCTTTTAACTTGCCGGTACTGGGAACATGAGGTCCACGGCATAAATCGGTGAATTCACCTTGCGCATACAACGACAAATCTTCATTTGCAGGTATCGAGGCAATGATCTCGGCTTTATAGGCTTCGCCCAAATTCTTGAAAAAATGGACCGCTTCGTCTCTGGAAACGACAGTTCTATTGACCGGCAAGTCTGCAGCCGCAATTTGCTGCATCTTTTCTTCGATAGCGGCGAGGTCATCCGGCGTGAAGGGCCGATGATAGGCAAAGTCATAATAGAAGCCGTTTTCTATAACAGGGCCTATAGTGACTTGCGCATCCGGATAGAGCTGCTTAACCGCCTGAGCCATTAAATGAGCCGTCGAATGTCTTATGACTTCGATGCCTTCTGCGTCTTTAGAGGTAATAATCTGTAAAGCGGCGTCAGTTTCCAGCAAAGTCGAAGCATCGACCAGGTTACCGTTTACTTTTGCTGCAAGCGTTGCATTAGCCAAACCCGAACCAATCGATTGAGCAACTTCGAGCACAGTCACTGGCTGTTCGAAAATTCGCTGAGATCCATCTGGGAGACTAATGACCGGCATGATAAATCAACTGTTCTGGAATCAATAACAAAAAAGCACCGATATACGGTGCTTTGGAATTTGGTAGGCGCGATTGGACTCGAACCAACGACCCCCACCATGTCAAGGTGGTGCTCTAACCAACTGAGCTACGCGCCTGAAGTCTGTTTGTTCAGTCCGCACATTATAGTCAGCTGTTTTTTTTTTGCAACGAATAAATTGCTCTGTAAATTTCAGCCCTGTATTCGTTTGCCTAAAATGATCCCAAAGCTATCACACTTCTTCTTGCAACAACCGGATTTTATCCCTGATTTTGGCCGCTTCTTCAAACTCAAGATTACGGGCATGCTGATACATTTGCTCCTCAAGCTGCTTTAACTTTTTGGCTTTTTGCTTGGTAGTCAGGGTATTATACTCGCCAACCACCTCGGCAACCTTTGTTTTAGGTATCGCTTGAAAGCCTGCACCAGGAATTGAAACTTCCAGAATATCCGTTATGGACTTGAAAATGGTTGCCGGCTTGATGCCGCGTTCCAAATTGAACAAGCGCTGCTTCTCTCTCCTACGCTCGGTTTCCTCTATGGCTTGCTGCATGGAGCGCGTGATCTTATCGCCGTATAATATTGCCTTGCCATTGACATTTCGTGCGGCCCGGCCGATTGTCTGAACGAGCGAAACCACTGAACGCAAAAAACCCTCTTTATCGGCATCCAGAATGGCCACCAGAGAAACCTCCGGGATATCCAGCCCCTCTCTCAACAAATTGATACCCACCAGCACATCAAATTCACCCAGCCTCAAGTCACGGATAATCTCGACCCGCTCTACCGTATCAATATCCGAGTGCAAGTAACGTACCTTGATGTCGTGCTCTGCCAGATAATCGGTTAAATCTTCCGACATCCGCTTGGTCAGCGTAGTCACCAGCACACGCTCATGGACTTTGATACGTTTATTGATTTCCGATAATAAATCATCGACCTGCGTAGATGCAGGCCTGACTTCAACTTCCGGATCGAGCAAGCCGGTTGGTCGCACGACTTGCTCAACAAAAACGCCGGAAAATTTCTTTTCATAGGGGCCGGGTGTAGCCGACACGTAAATTCGCTGTCTTGCTCTTGCTTCAAACTCTTCAAAAGTTAACGGTCGATTGTCCAATGCTGAGGGTAATCTAAAACCGTACTCGACCAGCGTTTCCTTGCGCGACCGGTCGCCCTTATACATCGCGCCGATCTGCGGAATGGTGACATGGCTTTCATCCACGATAACCAGCGCGTCTTTCGGCAAATAATCAAACATCGTCGGCGGCGCCTCTCCCGGCCCACGCCCGGACAGATAACGCGAGTAATTTTCAATACCTGAACAGTATCCCACTTCCAGAATCATCTCTATGTCAAATAGCGTGCGCTGCTCAAGACGCTGGGCCTCGACCAGTTTGTTGACAGAATTGAAGTGGGCCAAACGATCTTTAAGCTCTATTTTGATGGAATCGACTGCCGCCAAAAGCTGATCTCGGGGAGAAACGTAGTGGCTTTTTGGGTAAACCGTATACCGGGCGATACGCTGCAGCACCTCTCCGGTTAACGGATCAAAAAGGGATAATCGCTCAATTTCATCATCGAACAATTCAATCCTTAAGGCCTCTTGCTCGGATTCTGCAGGGTAGATATCGATCACTTCACCGCGCACCCGGTAGGTTGCTCTGCGCAGTTCGACATCATTACGCGTATATTGCATCTCAGCCAAGCGGCGAAGAATAGTGCGCTGATTGATCAAATCACCTTTAACCAAATGCAGCACCATTTTGAAATAGGACTCCGGTTCTCCCAGGCCGTAAATAGCAGAAACGGTTGCAACAACAATGGTATCCCGTCTTTCAATCAACGCCTTGGTTGCCGACAATCGCATCTGTTCGATATGCTCGTTAAGCGAAGCGTCTTTATCAATAAACGTATCTGAAGCAGGCACATAGGCCTCAGGCTGGTAATAGTCGTAATAGGAAACGAAATACTCGACACTGTTTTCCGGAAAAAAATCCTTCATCTCGCCATAGAGCTGCGCCGCCAAGGTTTTATTCGGCGCCAGGATCATCGCCGGTCGTTGCACCCGGTCTATGACATTTGCAATAGTGAACGTTTTACCGGAACCCGTTACACCCAGTAAAGTCTGATGCACTTCGCCATCAGCAAGCCCTTCGATCAAGCGCTCGATTGCCGCCGGCTGATCCCCTGCCGGACTGTACCGGCTTTTTATTTGAAATGCTTTACTCACTGGACTAAAAATCTCATGCGCTATTTAATGGATAATGTGTTAGCAAGCCATTATACATGGGTTATAATCGCCGCTTAATGAAGGGTAAGTTGAGTCAAGGATTTACTGTTTACTTATAACCTTTGATCCCAAAGACTTAATCGTCATACTCAATTTTATCAACTCAAGGCAAAATGACTTCGCAAGCGGTTTTCAACACCCAACACTCACACAATACGTTACCAGCAGTTTTAAACCATCAATTAACGGAAAACTATGAGCGGGAGCATTATTTACTTTTTTATTAGACTTATCAAATACTTAAGGTATTTAATTGCTTATAAATGTCTATAATCACCACCAGATTTCTATCTTTTTTCTATCACTACCAACCTTCTTTAACCTTTTCTAACCATCTGATTTAATGATTATTTTTGATTGTATTGATTGATAATATTAGCAGCCTTAGAACTGGTAGCATTTTTATCTAAATGACTGTATATCATGGTGGTTGAAATATTTGAATGCCCCAATAGATAACTAACTTCCTGAAGACTTCCACCATTCTGAACCAACCTAGAAGCGTAGGTGTGGCGTAAGGAATGAACACATACGTTAGTTAGCCCTGCATTGTCTAAGGCACGTCTTATAGCACCTGATGGATTAATTCTATGGCTTGTTAAGCTTCTGTTAGGAAAAACCCAGGCCGTTGAACGATTTTCAAACCGTCTGGTTAATATATCTAACGTCCTGTCAGTCATTCCCAGCGTGGTTTCATTATTAGTCTTGGAACGATATAAATGTATCTGTTTGTTTGAAATATCAATGAAAGCCCACTCGAGTTTGCAAGCTTCATTCCACCTCATGCCTGTATCCAATAAAATCAAACATAAATCATAATTATCTTGAATGTCCCCCCAATGATTACCCTTACCCACACGGTTCTTTGGATTCAAATACTCTAACAGCTTGACTTCGTCTTCCTTGCTTAAAATACTTAAACGGCCTTTAGGCTTTGGTAAGCTAGGCATAATTAAATTAGGTATTTTATAGCCTAATAGTCCAGCCTTCTTAACAGCACCATTCAATACTGAAAATATATTACGTCTTGTTCCAGGGGATAAATGATTCAGTTTTTCGTTAAATTTATTAATGTCAACATTAGTTATTTCGTGAATATTTTTATTATCAAAGTAAGACTTAATATGATTGTTATTGCATATCAACGTTTTAATGTTGGAAGAATTTTGGCGTTCTTTTATGTAAAAACCTAATGCATCATATAGGGGTATTTTTGGTAATACCCCTAATACATCCTGATTAATCAAATCACTTTTAAGTTTATGCTCAAGGGCCACGGCGACCTTTTTGTCTTTACTATGGCTTGAATGAATGTAGTTCTTCCCTTTGTACATAAATTGAACAAAATATATACCTGACTCACGCTTATAAATTGCCATGATAAGCACCACATTATTTATTATAATTGGATTATAAATCTGAAGTTTCCCTGTTTTTTAAGGTTGTTCAGGCTTGTTAGAGAGCTTCTTTTGCATTATATAGTTACCGTCATTCCGGCAGGGATTGCCGGAAACCAGAAGCCATGGAAGGCAGAGCTGTAGCAAGTCCTTGTACCCTGGAACCAGGCGATCCCTGCCGGAATGACGCCTCAGCCTTACGCGAACAGTGCTTTATTAATATTTAATAGGTTTGCCACCGTTTACACAGACTCCATCGATAATTCCTGCAGCCCAAGCATAATGACTGTCCGTTTTTGAAATTATTGGGAAACTTCAGTTATATATTATTAATATACCTGTTGTCATATTACATTTTGAATACTATCCTATATACCCTATATTAATGTCTTATAAATAGCAAGATGAACAATTGCAAACATAAGTAAGGAATTTGATAATTAAACCATGTTATTTTAGCAAGAAATGCAAAGTAGGCGGGGGTCTGTAGATCATCTTACCGACACATTTTCAGATATACGGTTAAGTATATTAACTTTAAATAAAATAATTTAACTTGCTGCTCTCAATAAATAATTTTTTGAATTATTTATTGAATGAGAGACAGCTAAATAGTTAGTTTATATTTTTGGAAGAATGAAAAGACTCAAAGCTTAAAAAATCAGTTATCATCTAAACAAGCGATAAAATCAGAAATATAGTTTTTCTGAAATATTGAATTATATTTTATATAATCTTAATTTTAAGTATATTAAATCTATATATTTATATCAATGACTAAATTAATTAAGAAATTTGCCCATTAATCCAATTCCTAAATTTTGAAATACCGATAAACACATAATGCTAGAAAACTTCCCTCAAAACTAAAGTAATTTTTTAGCCAACGAGTCATTCAATATTCTGCATTAGGATCCCATGGATCGTTTTTGGAGGTAAAATAATAGGCTTCCATTGCGTTTAAAAAGCCAAGGTTTATTCTTATGCCAATACTGTCTCCAGTTACAGAATCAATACCGCATTCTGGACACCAAACAGTACCAACACCATCGTTTTCAAGAATAATATCGTCAGGATTAATACTTGATGATTTAAAAATCGATAAGCAATGGAAACAACCGCAAATATAAGAAGAATTGATGCTTGCTTCATTCCTAAAGCTGTGTTGATGAGCGTGTTGTAATTGTAATTCAGTCCATTTAGCCACAGAGTTTTCTCCAAAAAAATGACAATGCCCTAAGGAATGATGACCAGCAGGATTATTCTATCTCCGTTTATAGTCATCTTTCAAAACTTGCAATCTTAGAGAAATAGATATCGAAATCTGTCTCCATTTTAAAACGAGATTTAAGGTATTCGATGCTTATCATCAATAATTAAGCTTACAAGGCACGGCCAGCACTCGTGGCTCGATAGCCGTGGCATTGGCTTTCTGCGATCAGTTTTGCCGTTCTGTCGTTGGGTGCGCTCACTTGAATCGAGAGCGTTGCGTTAGGGCCGGCATGATGGTCGATGCGGATCATTTTTACCACATAGGTCTTATTAGTGTTCATCACGTTCTCCAATCAGAATTAAGGGTTGGTTTGTGCTCTCATTGAAAAATTGTAAAGCCAGTAAACGACATATTGTGCCGTTTATAATCGCGGGTTAGATGAATTGTTTTAGTGTGTGAATTGACTCACACAAGGTGGGTTTTGCCAGCTCTTGATTGTCAAAGTGTGATTCACCGGTTAATCCCATAGTGATTCGCCATGTTCTGAATCTTTTTGATAATCTCGTTTCTTAATTTTTGCGGGTGGATTATCTCGGCACGGTCGGCATGCTGAATCAGCCATGTCCTGAGCGAGTCGGTCACATAGAGGTTTGCAGTCAATAGCTTATGAGAGGCGTCATAGTCCTCAATGAGTTGATGGGGCGTTAAAGGCATGAGTATCAAGTGATCGGCAAGTCTGCGGTTAATACGCAGTTTTAACCGTATCCTTGGGGCGCTACCGCCTTCTATCCAATCATAATCCATCGCGTTATCATCGATCAATGCGTTTAAGTCATAATCGGCAGGGCCGTCGATGGGGGCTTTTTCGACTGTAGCCTCAAGGATTTGATGAAGCGGGAATAGTCTTATTTCTCCCGTCTCTACCTTGGTGGCAATTAAGTATTGTATTGAGCCGCGCAGAAGAAGGCCTAATGCATTTAATAGATAGCTTTTATTCAGGGTGCCGGTACGTTTGAAAATAATCTGGAGTTGGTGTTCGGTTATTAAGGCTTCCGACACTGCTTGGTGTACCGCTGGTTGAACGGTTGGCAAGGTCCTTGGATGAGGCGGATGGACAACCGCAATTTTGTTCGGCCATTTGCGTAAAGGGTTATCGTTGAGATTGTTCAATAATGCTTCAGCTTGCTCAAAAAAGGGCTGAAGTTCATTCAAAGTGGTCGAGGGAAATAAAGGGCTGAGAAATTTTTTAATCAAGCTGAACGATAGCGCTTGATGAATCGTCATGCCCGTCAAAGTTAACAACGGCGCATCGACCGACCAATACCAGCCAACACTGTGATCTCTGTAACGTTGGCTGATCAGACCTGTAAACAGCACACTCAGCGTTTCTATGTCGCGTTGCAGCGTTCGTAGTGAAACCTCAACGCCGTAATCAAGCATTTTTTGTTCAAGCTGATCAACGGTAATACGGCCTGGATACCGAGGGATCCATTGGAGGATTTGCAGTTTACGGTAAAACTGATCACTCATAACGCATTACCTCATCTGACGTAATAAATTGGGCTTAAGAAAAGTTATAACTTAGTTTATATAAACGACATATTATGACGATTATCTATTTAAAATAACCCTATCGATTAACAAGTATTTAAGATGTTAAATTCCCGAAAAATTGAGCTTGACTATTGGATTTACCCAAAGGGTGGTTAGAGAGGATCTTTGTGTTAAGTCAAATTCTTGTTGATCAGCGGTTTTTGTAAATACATAAAAGGGATGTATCAAATTGTGATGACAATCATCTTCTTCTACAAAGTAGAGATTATCAATAGGATTTAACGAAGTGCAAATTTGGCAAATAATATGATATTACATATTCCACATAGTGCAATTAAATTCCCAGATAGCATTAAGTTCTTAAAATGCATTGAAGAAGATTTGTTAAGAATGACAGATTGGCACACAGATGATTTATTTAGTCATGAAGCATCAGAGATTATTATGTTTAAATATTCACGATTATTCTGTGATGTAGAGCGATTTATTGTTAATGAACCTATGGAAGAAAAAGGACACGGCATTTGTTATACGATTGATAGTTTTGGCGGGCCGCTTAGAAATATATCTCATGAGGAAAGGGAACATATACTTAATCATTATTATATCCCTCACCACAAAGAATTAAATAAGAAGTGTAATTTATCATTAGAATTATATCATAAAGTAGTTATTGTTGATTGCCACAGCTTTTCTGACGAACCATTACCACATGAATTTGATCAAGATGTTAATAGGCCACATTTTTGTATAGGGATGAATGAATTTCATACGCCAGTAGAATTAATAAATTCAATTAAGAATTATTTAGAAAAAAAAGAATTTATTACACATGTCAACAACCCATTCTCAGGCACCATAGTGCCAATATTACATTATAATGTAACAAATAACTTAAAATCAATCATGATTGAAGTAAATCGAAAATTATACTTAGATAGGCCTGCTGAGGAATATAGTTATATAAATAATATAATATACAATGTATTGGATATAATAAAAAAATATGAAGCGAATAGTTAGTAGCATTAATAATTCATATTCTGGCTCAACCTAACACCGATTCAGTTTTTAAGCTAATTATTTTTTGTGACATTCCAACGATCGCTTGATCTTTATATTGAAAGTAAAATGGGCATTCATGTTGCCCATATTTTCTCGCATAGCAGTAAAATAATGCCCTGTATGGCATAGAGCAGAAGTTTGAATTCTATACTGCCGAAATTATTACCTACTCATGACGTGTACTTTAAAAAATATACTGTAATGTAATACGCATTGGAAAATATAGTGCAATAGATAAGCGAAATCACCCAGATATTTCTAATTTTACTACAATTCAATGGATCCAAAAGTTCTGTACTAAACGAAACATATCGCTAAATTAACACCTGGCAATGGATGAAATCAAAGGAAAACCAGACCTGAAAAATACTTTACCAGGTCGATTGACGGCTTTTCTTAAGAGCTAATGCTGAAAAGCGGGAAAATACACGATGTGGATTGTTAAAAAAGACTCTTTTTTGTCTATTGTTGCTGATCAAACCAACAAGGAAACTTTGTTAGTGAGGGGTAGATTGAAGGGAGATGTTGAGGCCGTTTTTCCACACGCAAAGGTAACAAAGACTCCGGATGCTGATTATTTTTATAGGGCCTTTCTACCTAGAAATGATGTCAGACAAGCAATTTCTGAGATTGTTGAGTCACTAGATTATCCGAATTTTAAAAGCTCAGTAAAAAGCAACTATCGGCACGATATTTACATGAGGTTATGGCAGGTAATGTTTGATGCGCAATCAATTTTAAATTAATCAGCCATCATGACCAAAGTCGAAGTATATGACGCAAATATTAAAATAAGACTTGCGGGATTTGCAAGCAATCTCTCGACCGGCAAAAAAGAGAGCGCCCCTACCCCAGCGGCTGTTTTAATACTCGCCACGCGTCCAGCAAAGTAGGTTGATCGATAATTTCTCGACCAGGAATTACGACCTTCGTGTTGATAATCGTCATTCTTACTTTACATAACACATTGACAACCACTAATCAACCATAGCGCTAAGTTATTAATTCGTATTGATTATTATGGTGGTTTATATCTGTATGCTAGGTTTTCGACATACTTAACCATACCAAAATAACAGCTCTTATTTACCCCAACTTATTGATTTAAATAAAATTAAAACAATAACTAATAAGAGTATAACAAATCAATAAAGAGGGTATCAAAATAGACCCCATTCGCAAAATCATGAAGCAAGGGAGTGGTGTTTTATATACATACCCCGTGATTGATATAAGTCAATTCTGAATCATTTAAAACCAAAGTTATTAGCCCACCGATATCCTTTTTAATACTCCGACAATTGTCAATAGTTCATTACTCCAAAAAATATTTTCCGGCAATTTTTGAAGTTGTTTTAATCATGCTGGCGCTGAATATTTAAATCAATGAGTCGTGCTGTTAAAGTGCCCTCATTGTCCAGACAAATTATTACTCCGTTTAAGATAGAGCCCTGTTCACACTCCAGCTGAAGGCGCTGTCCCAATTCTTCTACACAAGAGCTGACGCTTCCGTCGCCTCGTTAAATTTATCCACAATCTTGGCACCCCCGCCCGCGGCCGTTCGATACACCACCTCTGGCGTTTTGTAAGCCAACGATTGATGCAGCCGCTTCTCGCTGTAAAACATGAAGTAGCGAGCCAAGCCCATCAACAATTCCTGATGGCTACCGTGCCGCTTCAAATACACTTCTTCGTATTTCACCGTTGCCATAGCCGCTCGACAAAAATATTGTCCAGAGCCCGGCCTTGTCCATCCATGCTGATCGTAGTAATACCGTGCTCGATCAGTACGCCAGTGAAAGCGTCACTGGTGTCCCTGGTCACTATTGAAGATCTAGGGCATTCCATAGGCCTTGATGGCTTCTTCCAAACAGTCCACGCAAAACCCGGCATCCATCGTGTTCGACAATCACCATGACAGCATCTTGCGGCTGTACCCGTCGATGATCGCCACCAGATAGACAAAGCCGCGCGGCAACCGAATATAGGTGATGTCGGCACTCCACGACTGGTTGGGCCGAATGATGTCGACGCCCCTCAATAGATACGGATAAGTCTTATGTTGCGGATGCGGCTTGCTGGTGTTAGGGCCGGGCGCCATGTCTGCCAACCCCAGCGTTCTCATCAAGCGCTGAACCCGTTTGCGGTTCACCACATGTCAGCAGCTACAGAGGTACTTCGTCATCCGCCGCGAACCATAAAAAAGGTGCAGCGTATATTCTTCGTCGAGCAAGCACAGCAACAGACATTCATCTTCATCAATAGCTTTCAGCAAACGCATTTTCTGCTCGTACACCACGAAACGCGTGACCTTGAGCAATTGACATTGTGTGGATAACGCTATCTCGTCATCGGCTGCTATTCAGGTTTGAAGCAACTCTACAGGCTGATCCCAGACTTTTTTAGCCAGTCCAGTTCCATATTCAGCCGCCCTATCTTGGCATACAGACGATCTGGATCGTTATGCGCATTAACCGGCATTATCTAGCAATTTCTTTTTCCATTGACTGACTTGGGTGGGATGCACACTATCTCTTGGCCAATTTCATTGATCGTCTTCGTCCCTCTAACCGCTTCCAAAGCAACCTTGGCTTTTTGCGCGCCTGTAAATATCTTCCGTTTGCTTTCGCTCATTTCCTGCCTCTTATTTTCGACAGGGTATAGCTTAAACTACTGTCCGGATTTTAAGGCCCACTATAAATAATCTGGAAGCTATTTAAATTAAAGAAATAGTAACAAGATTTCTAAAAGCATTAACATATGCAAGAATAATCGAAACCTCTGAACTCCCATTATTGATTCCATGATTGATTTAACCTTCGAGAATGCCCAATTATATTTACCAACCTATAAATGAGGAAAATATAATTACTTTATAACATCTAAAATAATGGGATATTATGAAGAAGATCCTGTATCTTAATTCTATAAAATCGGGAGCATTAATACTTGATTATATTCATTATAAAGAATATAATGATACGACCTTGACTATTAATCAATAATTCTATTGTTAGCTCTAATTATCAAGGCAATTTAACCAATATTCTACATTGTTAGGTGATTACAAGGCAAAAAAAGCCATTGGTGAATATGACTTTAAATAATGATCTACAGGAGTAAGGAAACCAACCAAGCTACTTATATTTATTATCCTTCGAGGTCATCAATATCACGCAATTAGAACAAAGCCATTCGATTGGCAATATATAACCAATATTTTAATGGAAGATTCTGTTAAACATGTTGGCGCAAGAAAGGAAACTTAAAAATGACAAACAAAGAGGATATCAAACCAAAAATAAAAGAAATATCAGCTTATAATCAACCAATTAACACTGATAATTGCATAGATGATGTTATTACATTAGAACAATTTTATAATAGAATAATTGACCCTAATTTTAAGGTCATGAGTTATAAAATCGAAAATAAAGTAAATATTTCTAACAGTTGCAAAGAAATTAGGGATATACAAGCTAAAATCAATGAATTAAAGAACAAGGAAGAAACGGAAGAAATTAAGAATGAATTAGGCCAACTAAGTCTATATAAAAGGCTTCAAAAACTTAAACTAGGCGGTTGTTATATACAAACTTATAAACCAGTAAGCATGCCAAAATTAGGACTTGTTAATAATTATTTTACAGGCTTAATGGTGGTTGATTATGACGATTTTAATATTGATTATAAGCTCTCTCATGAATATATAAAAAAGATTCCATATGTTGTTATGTATTTTAAAACGCCTAGCGGTGGTTTTAAAATAATAATTGATACTAATTTAAATGAAATTTTTAAATCACCGACCTTAAAACAATTTGCCTTTCTTAAAGATGGCCTAAGTCGAAAGAATGAAGCCAATTTTAAAAATGCCTATAAAAATGCTTATCATGCAATGATCAATAAGTTTAAAGGGACTCTTTTTATAGAATCGGAGGGACTGGAGCAATTTGCACTTAGTACACTACTACCAAACGAGGATAAAAGTGCATATGAAAATATATTTTTAGTGACTTATTACAGCCATGACCCTGAGGCTTATTTTAATCCAAACTATAAAGCAGATTCTTATAATCCAAGCCCATTAACCTTAGAGGAAATGGATTTAGTTAATAAGGATGAAGGAGACGCAATATTAGCGGCAAAAAATAAGCAACTATTGGGGAATATAGAATCAAGTGAAAATAAGTTTAAATCTAGCACTACAGCTTCCAAAAAGAAAATTTCAGACGAATACATCACTGAAAACGAGGCAACACGACTCTTTATAGAGCATTTTGGCTCCATTTGGACTGAAACTTGCGAAATGATTAGTCGTAGCAGGGGCAATCATTTTGATTATACAAGTATGCGAAATACAACATGGTGGGTACGTAAGTTCACTATATGGACATTAGAAGATTGTAAAGCCAATGTAACTAATATTAGACCTACTGAAGACACATCTATTACACCTGATATTGTTGCTTCATTATGGGCTGAATATGACGAAAATAGAGCCCCTTTTGGCTTATTGTATGGCGTTGATATTTTAAGAAAATTTAATCCGTCAATTGTTAGAAATCATTTTTACCAATATGTTAAAGACGATACTGAACTAAAAATTGAAAAATTATTAGAAAATGAAGACATTTATTGGCTTCAATCGGATGGTAAGATTCATAGAAAAAACTCACAAAAACAACCAAATGGCGCGGTTTTTATTGATTACAAGCCTGAAGCTTTGGGTGATTTTTTACTTGGTAATTTATTAAAGTTTGAAGATCGTTTTACCTTGCTGAAAGTTTTAGACCGTCATGGTAGAAAAAAATTAGATTTAATCAGTTCATTTACCAACAATGACGAAAAATATCTGAACCTAACAAGCCGGGACAATTGGTTAAAACCCTCAGATGATAAAAATTATCATTATATGTTTGATGTAATTTTAGATTCTTTATCTGATGGAGATAAGGAAGCGAAAGATCACATTGAGCATTGTATTGCGCGAAAATATATTCACCCTGAAGATTACATGATCCCTTGCTTATCATTCAATGGGGAGGGCGAGTCCGGGAAGAATTGTTTTGTTGCCACAGTATTAAAACATATTTTTACAGACAATATGATAGGAGTCCCGAACACTTCGGTCTTTGGAACATTCAATGGTGAGCTGAGAGGTAAAGCTATTGTTATGATTGACGAGGGATCATTAAGTAGTAATAACCAAAATAAGCTCAAGGCGTGGTTAGGTAACCGTAAAATCATGATTAATACTAAGTATGGTGCCAGCGGTGAATATGATAATACCGCGATGTATATGCTTGCATCTAATTCTTTGAAAGGGTCCGTGCAGCTTACTGGATCGTCTTCTGATAGACGCTTTAGTATTTTTACAATTAATCATAATTTACCGTATTGGTATGCGAAAAAAAATAATTATCAATATGTTATGAATGAAAAGGATAAACAGGAAATTGTAAATAGAAATAATGAAATTGTTGATGAAATGAGAGAGGTTATTTCTGTAACTTTAGATCATGCTGATGAAGTTGCTAAATGGTTGGCTTACATTATTGAAAAACATGGCAAGAAGACTACACCTAAAGCTTTAAAAAATGAATATTATTCTAAAATGATTGAAACACAAAAAGACAGCTTTGAACTTATATTAGATTATGTATTCAATGACCCAAACTTTGAATATATTAAACTGAGTGATTTATATACCGTTTATGAATTATACAGTAAAAAAAATAAATCAAAGCACGTTATAGGGATTAAGAAGTTTGGGTTTGATGCAAAGAAGTATATTGAAAAAACGTGGGTTGAAGGAATTGATAGGGGAAGAGCTGTATGTGAAGGTGAAAAATGCAAAAATATATTTTATGTAAAAAATGGAATAAAGGCTGGAAGTTATAAATCAGACACTTCATCCTATTACTATAAAAAAAATAATCATGGCACAGCAATAGATCTGACTAGTTTTTATGAGTATGCTTGTGAATACGGAATACAAGAATATGAAGATGAACAAACTATAAAAACAGTTGTGCAGAAAGTTGGTAATATTAATTGTGATGGATCAGGTAATTTACCGCCCCCTTGTGAAGAAATCGATTCAATATGGCAACATATGAATCAAGATGATTTTTATGACTTCGTTCGTTATAGTGAATCACCTAATTCACCATTGCTTAATTAGTGATATTTTACTACTAGATGAAAGCTTGAAAAAAGGCCAGTGATACTTATTATTGGCCTTTTTTATTGATTTTAGGTATCTTCATAAGATACTTTTTTTATTATAAGACACCATAGGAAGACATGATTTATATGGGTTTGGTATTAAGGTATCTTTGGGCATTTTATTTTTAAAAGATTTTTATATAAAAAATGATTATTATAAAATATAACCCATCTATAATCGAATTTGGAAAAACTTTTTTTAATAAAAGATACCTTAAGATACCTTGATGTCACTACCAGTAATAACGAGGCTTCCAGCATCTTTATAAGATGCCTATGGGCATGTTATAAAGAAAAATAGATGAGGCAAAAATTTAAAAAGCCCAGCAAGAATTTGAAGTAATCGACCTGACGCTCCAGGACGAATTAACAGGTAGTTATTGGAATGAATCTGACGTCAGCTGGAAGAGGGTGTGCTTACTATACAAATCCACTATCTATTCCACTACAATCCCAGCCACATTTTGAACACTGGGTTTCTGCCAATTGCGGACGGCTAGATAATTGTCATGCTTAACAAGACTTGAATGGATAGTAGCCTGCCAGTTTAGCTATAGATGCTTGATTGCAAGACCTCGGATTCAAGGATAAAAACCTCATTATCCCTTTCGTCTTGAAAATAAGGGCTGCCAATTTTTTTCTCCTTTACCAGTCGAATGTAGTATACATCGAGTTTTGGGGCTACGATAACGATTCTAAATACCTGGCGCGTAAAGAGGAAAAACAGGCCATTTACAAGAAATACAATTTCAATTTGATTGAATTGACCGATGATGAAGTACTCAATCTGGATGATATTCTGCCGAGGTTATTGTTGAAGTTTGTGGTGCAGGCTTATTAAGGTGCATGATGGGAAGGCGGAGGATTTGCATGATTACCTGAACCTGACCGCGATCCGGGGCGAGGTGATGGTGCAGTTTTGGTTGAGGCCGGGGGAGTTGAGCTTTACCGCCGGTGGGGGAGGGAAGTCGTTAACTCGGGGGGGTGTTGGAGGGGATGTTTTAATGATTACAAGAAGGTGCTCACTGGGAGTGATCGGCCAGTAAGCGACGAATAGCCTTAGAAAGGTAACAACAATTATGGACCTTATAGCCGCCCTTTAAGGCCCAAGCTCTGCTGATAGGCATTACAATCTACAAGTTTGTGTCTTTAAATGGAGCGTTACCGGCCCCCCAAAACCTAATATCCAAATAATCGGTATTTTCGGCAATTACTGAATGATAAATACCTGTTTTTATTAGATCATAACGCAATTGAAGCAGCCCAACTTTCTCCCCATCGGATCGTAATACTTGGGTTTTACCACTATCTTGGTTTATTATTTTTACCAATGATCCAGCATGCGGAATATAATCTGATAACCAAGCCACTGGAATGTTTTCATTTACTACATTCCAAGTAGATTCAGTTGCTGGCTGATACTCCTCTCTAAATTTCCTCCATAAAGAGGATGTTTCGGGTGTTGGCCAATCAAAACCAATTTCAAGTTTAAAAACCTCATCAGAATTTAACCATCTTTTAAATTGGCGATTATTTGTGAAGGTAGCATTTGTTGAGCTAACCGCTAATATAGCCGCTTTTCTAGAATTGAATCCCGCCTGCATTAACAGTGCTGCACTTCGATTTAGAGTCCCATTTTCAATAGCTGGAACTACCAGTCCAACCTCATTATTTTCTATCGTCGTCCCATCGGCTATTACATCTTGATTAGCCTGAGCGCGAACTCTTATCGCTTCCAAGCCCCAGGGCAACCGGTAGATCAACCCGTCTTCTATAAACTGAAGGGCTTCATTAATGTCGATGAAATTACAGTCCGTAAGTGTTTCGCCTTTCAACCAGGCAGTCAGAATATATTTCCAATCATCAGGTAAATTACGTGGCGTAAAAGGTGCTATATCGAATACTAACTCTGCTAATTGTATTATTGTCGAAATTGCCAGTGGTTGATCATTAACGTCTATACAATGGTTTGCGATTATTAGTAGTTGATTTGCTTGTTGAGATATTGCATCTAGGCTCTGACCAGTCGCCAGACCCACTCCAGCAAGAAAATACCCTTTGCGCTGAAGAGAGGTTGTAACATTCCATATGTATTTGGCTCGTTGCGCTAACACTGAATTAAGTAATGCCTTAAGCTCTTCGCTGCGGCGATTTAGCCTTCTTTCCCACAATGATGATTGAAGGATCGTATCAAGTGCGTTTGGGATCTCAATTATTGAAACCTCTTCTTCTCCCAGCATACTTAGAAGAGCAGTATCTAGGCATACGATATGCTTATTCCATATTCTCAGCTGCACTTCTACTTGCTCTGCGGACTCATTAGCAACATCTGGAAAATCCCATGCTTGAGCATTATTTAAAACATATTCAAGAATATTGTTAATTTCTGCACTGCCTATACTTTCTGCCATTCGGCTTACCAGTGAGTGCACTAGAAGTGCTAAACCACTCTCCATATTTCTAGCATTTGCATCTTTTACAAGACTACGCCATTGTTGTTTCCGCCACTCATGTCTCTCAAATATAGGATGAAGTACCAATCCATGTGTATCCACGAAAGCTCGGCCAGCCCTACCTACAACATTTTTAAACTCGGCGGTATCAATTTGCTCTCCGGCCCTGTATAGAGAATGCACTATGACTGCGGTTGCAGCTAAATTAAGCCCCTGAGCCAGAGTAGGAGAAGATACAGTAACCTTCAATATTCCTTCCCTTAGCAATTTTTCCATTTCCTTCCGGAAAGGGGTTGGTAAAGCACCATGATGGATCGCAACACCTATATCCAAGCATTTTACAATAGGATGATTAGCTCCAAGCCACTCGCAGCCTAGCACTTTAGCAAGCTCTAACTTTTGCATTGGAACAGTTAATACCGAGACCAACGCCCCTCTTTTATGGAGGTCAATTATTGCTGTCGCGAAAGCATTTACAGAGTCTCTTTGTGGACAATAAATTAGAACGGTATGATCATCCTTAATTAATCTCCAAGTTGCAGCCAATGTTAATTCTTGGGCGTTTTTTGGAAAAGCTGTCCGTCTAATTCCCGGTAAATGTCAACGTAGTTGTCGCATGAGTTGAAAATTAATGAACGGTAGTGTCGGTATTTTTTACCGCACTATCGCTCGGTTTATCGGGATTTAAACAGACTTCTGCCTGCCATTCCCAGTTTCGGGTATTACGACTCCAGCGCTCCGGTTTTTTGGCTTTAGCGGCCTCGTAAACGGCCTTGCGTTGCTTCAGGATCGCCCGATCTTCACCCCTGTGGCGTTGCTCAGGCGTTACAAATTGAATGCCACTATGCCGATGCTCATGGTTGTACCAGGCGACAAAGTCGGTTACCCAGTCCCTGGCGGCGGTGACCGAGGCAAACGGTTGGGTCGGATACTGGGCGTCGTATTTCAGCGTTTTAAACAACGACTCGGAATACGGGTTGTCGTTACTCACCGCCGGGCGACTCCGTGAGGGTGTGACGCCAAGCTGCTGCAAGGTTGCCAGCAGCGTTGCCCCTTTCATCGGGCTGCCGTTGTCGGAATGTAACACCAACTGGTGCGGTGGAATCCCTTCTCGTTGGCAGAGATCCGTGATCAGATCGGCCGCCAGTTCGCTGTTTTCTTGTTCATAAACTTGCCAGCCGACAATCTTGCGACTGAAGATATCCATGAACAGATACAGATAGAAAAACTGGCCTTTGATGAGGCTGGTCAAATAGGTGATATCCCAACTCACCAGTTGTTTCGGTGCCGTCGCGATGAGGGCTTTCGGCTTACTACGCTCGACCGATGGACGGCAGGCATGACGGTGTTTGACTTGTTTCGCCTCGCGAAAAATGCGGTAAATCGTCGACTCCGAGGCATAATACTCGCCGCGTTCGGCCAACATCGGCACGATCTGATGCGGTGTTTTGTCTTTGAACTCATCGCTGTTGGCTAGGGCTAATACCTGAGCGCGTTCTTCGTCACTCAAACGATTACAAGGCACGTGTTGACGGCGCGTGCGACCGTCAACCGGCACGGCTTCGGGACGTTGCCAACGTTGTAATGTGCGTAGCGGTAGCCCCATCACCTCGGCAGCTTTGGCTTTACGGGCTCCGTGATCAAACGCTTCGTTAAATAAGGTGAGTAAATGGGTGCGTTCTGCAAGAGGGATCATGGCGCCTTTTCCTCCCAGAACGCGTGGCACTTTTTTTGAAGAATCAACAAAGCGGCGGCTTCTGCCAAGGCTTTCTCCTTGCGTTGCAGGTCTTTCTTCAGTTGTGCAATCTCGTTCTCCAAGGGTTTCAAGGCTTTCCTTGAGACTTGGCTGGGTTCGGTGGCCTCAAGAGGTTTAATAAAGTCTTGTTGCCACGTTTGCAGGTGATGGGTAA
This sequence comes from Methylicorpusculum oleiharenae, assembly GCF_009828925.2. Taxonomy (NCBI): domain Bacteria; kingdom Pseudomonadati; phylum Pseudomonadota; class Gammaproteobacteria; order Methylococcales; family Methylococcaceae; genus Methylicorpusculum; species Methylicorpusculum oleiharenae. Next base: position 1,573,136 of record NZ_WUTY02000001.1, on the reverse strand, counting down.
ACAAGCCTCGTTCACGGCAAAAGGCATTGAGTGCTTCGCCTTCCAAGCCCGCGCTGGCTAGCAAGGCTTCAAACCGTTGTTCCCGAGTCCAGTCTTTAGGACGTTGTTGATTCATAGTGTTTGTTGTTGATTTGGATCGTGTCTGTTTAAGCCAGCCTTTCAGAGTAAACACACTGATAGTCAATTCATCGGCAATCGATTGAATACTTTTATCACCGCGTTGCAATACTTTACTCAGGGCTTGCTGTTTAAATTCTTCACTATAACGGGTTTGCATTTTGTACCTCTATAAAATTTTAGAGGCGACAACTATCCTGACACTGAGGGTTCCGGGATTGGGTAAAGGCGGCACAAAGGGTTGTATATAACCAGGAATAAAAGGCTTTTCTTCGCCAATAGTAAAATTGATTCGACCTGTGTTCGCTTGCCAAACAATCTCGCCGAACCTTAAATCTGTTGGTCGCCAATCAGATTGTACAGCTCCACCTTCCTTGTCCTGCCTTAACCAGCCAACAAAATCATCAAACTGATCGCCATCTGGTAAAATCGCTGAAAGGCAAACAATCCTTCTTTGATTTGCGTCGGCACGTTTTAACAGGCGCTGAATCTGCACCTCATAACTTATTTCTCGTTCGTTTAGGCCTATCATATGGCCTTCATCTAAAACTACTAGACCAACATCATCTATTAACGAAGGATCATTTCTTAAAGCAAAATCTAATTTTTCTGGCGTACCCACCACTATGTCTTGAGTTCTTAATACATCTTGCTCAAAGTCGCTTGTTCCAATACTGCCATAAAGCGATGAAACTGATTTACCTAAAGGCAGAAATGTTCTTCGCAATGAAGTCTCCGTTTGCGCTGATAATGCCCTGAGAGGTGTAATAAATAGGACTCGTTTTCCAATTGCCAAACAGCGGAGAATACATAGTTCAGCGATGCGAGTTTTGCCCGCACTAGTGGGTAGTGAAACGACAAGATCATCAAGGTCTTCAACTGCACGTCTAGCGCCTTCAAGTTGAGAAGGCCAAAGATCAATTTCTGCCTTATTACGCTTAAACAAAGATGCTATAAATAACCAACGAAGCAATGCCCAATCTTGACTATGCTCTTGATGAGGTGTGATAGGGATAACCTTATGAAAGCTTGATTCCCATAAATCATTTAACAGGTGCTTGGTTATCCTCAATACCCACCACTGCGGCAGCATATTGAGTTCACTACAAATAGACAAACTATTGTCAATTCGGCTTATTGCACCATCATGTAATACAGCGTTACCTGTTTCCAGTGCGAATAGAAACTCAAAAATGGCGGAATAATAATTATCAGTTATAGCTAGATCGACTACAGGCAATTCGATTGCACCTATACCAAAATCTTCAGACTGTCCCTCGATATTAATATTCTCGTTAAATTGATTGATTTCAGATTCTAGTTTTTCTGCTAAGGATACATCTGAGCCAAGACCAGAGGTTTTCCATTCTAAAATCGAGGTTTCCAGCTTATCAAACTGCCTTAAAATCAGTAATGAAAGCATTTTTTCCATACGGCTTAAGTTTTCGCTTTCAATACCGCTATGAATCAACGAATACGCTTTGGCTGAAAATCGGCCTAAATGATATGCAGAGGCTGCCAAAATCTTATGAAACCCTTTTTCTGAATCATTAGGGTTGCCATTGTGTATAACATCCGTTATTGCTGTGGCAGATTTTTCGAACGCTGCCCGACATAAATCAATATCGCCATTTAATTCCCTTAGCCGAATCCCGAGCGACAGTAGTGAATAGCCATAAGAAAGAAGGTCATAACTTAGCTTTTCTGCAAAGTTTGGAGCACCATCAGGCAATACACCATCAACCCAAATCATTGAACGCGCTAGACCACGCTCAAGTAATCTGCCTCTGAAACCTGTCGAGATCGCTTGTCGGACAATCGCTTCAATTTCCTCAACCGTCGAGGCCATCCATCACTCCTTGATAAACTTTCGAGATAAGTTCCTGGTGATTATTAACTCGAAATCCCACGGAAGTCTGTTTTATATTGCCGTCATAAGACTCAAAAGCCTCCTTTTGAAGAGTTGCAGGATCTGAAGCGGTAAATGTAAAAAGTAAGTGTTCAACTTGATTTTCTCTAATACCATTTACGAGCTGCATTTTTTCAATAAGATCAGCTAATTGATTGTTACCACTTTCTTTGAGCCTATCGATAACAAAACCAAGAGCATGAGGTGCTGGCAATCCTTCATCATTATCAAGCTCTTTTCTAGCCTTACCTAGAACATCTCGATTTAAGCCCCTATTAGCTTTAGCTTCAGCTTTTAGAAACCGCACGGATTGATTTTCTTGGTTAACATAAATACCAATAACATCATCCCCTCGCATCGCCATATCGCGGTGATCACGCCACCGAAGTTTCCGAATTGGCACTTTAAAATTGGTAAATTCTTCAATGTAGTCAGTTGTCATTACTTCACCCACATCACCTGAACGTATATTCTTTACCGTAGGTATTTTATCCCTTAGCTTTTTTGCAGCCGCACCTTTGCCAAGCCGATTGAGAATGTCCGCTATTGATTCTGGGGCAACATAGTGAGTTGGCAACAAATCAACTAATTCTGAAACAAGACTGTCAAACTCTTCCGGTTTTAATTTGATAACACAAAAAGTATGTCCATGAGAATTTTCACTAGATACTTCGGATTTGTTCGTTATGTTTAACAATGATGTCCCTTTTGTCGATTTATAGATTTATATGCTCTTTTGACCATTGAAAAGCAATATCAGAACCCTTAACATTTTTTGTGGGTTATTCACGATTTCAATATCGCCTTTCAAGAGATTGTAAAGCTTTCGTTTATTACCTCATAAATAAACGAATTTATGGCCTAAACCAGCTTTATAGCTTATTAGAATTTAACAACATACCAATCTGGATATTTTGGCATGCGAAACTAGTCATCAAATTTGAAGCGATTATTTAAAACTCTTTAATGGCTTTGCAGATGACTAGCAATGGTGGGCCGTGTCAGCTGGTTCGCTAGAATGGTCTGACTGCTTTTGGTGGGCTTGTTGTCAGTCGGTAAAATATGGGTTGAAACCGAAACAGACACCTACCTTCCATTACGCAAATTAATTACACTTTGTTTATTAATATTCCCCAAGATCAATCCAATAAAATTGCTTTTTGCATTAACATCTGATTGTTCTGGTAGAAAGGAATATCGGTATTTCCAAGAACTGAAGGCGGAATATTCGCTAACTCAGACAGATTATCCATTGGTACGATGACAACCTTGGCTCCATTTTCAGACAGCATAGTAACTTTATCATCAAAATTGATTGCTCGTTCGATGGCTCCACCGACTGAAATATTACCCAGTACTGCCAAACCAGCTTTAAGGTTCTTTTTGTAAAGAGCCGAAACGATAGCAATATAAACAGCTGAGCCTATGCCTGTAGATATGGCACCACCAAGCAGGTTGCTCACCTGAATCATAATGTCATAATTTTTAAGCGAGTGTTTATCACTCAAGATGGTTTTCTCATTGGCCCTTATATACTGATAAGTATTTTTTATATTTTCTTTGACAGCCGTAGTATTGGTCCCTGTTATATTCAGTTTTCCAGATCCCAGGACAGCAACGGTCTCAATCCGAACAAGTGCCACATTTTCACCATCGCTGGTACTGGTGTAACAAACGCCCGGTGAAAGTGGTGTGTTTTCGATAATGTGCGAACCTTTTTCTTCCGGCAAGCCGACAAAGAACTCTTCCTGCGTTTCTTTATCGATATAAGAAAAGTTGGTGTCCCAAAACTCCATTCCGCCTATGCGTTTGAGTTGTTCTTTTACACGTCGACGCATTTCCAGTGCAACAACAAGATATTCCCTGATATCCTCTTTTGTATAAACACCATCTGGATGCAAGAGCTTAATGAGACCAGACACAGTCTTTTTCACTGGCTTGGTGTCACGTTGTTTCAGATGACTCCCTAGAGAGAAATATTCCTCAAGCGCATCCGTGTAGGTTACACGTCGTAATGATTTCAACACTTCTGAGAAATAATCCGTACTGAAACCGAAATTCGAAGTAAAGTGTTTAGGGGCAAACTTGATCATTTCCCAACCGGGAAGATAAAAGTGAATACGATCAAGAAAAGCGGTATCGGTATTGACTTCATCTGATAGCGGACTGAAAAGATGGGAGGTTTGCAGAACGGTTTCTACCGGCTGATTAATATTTCCGTTCAGAATGATAGATGCTACACCGGTAATTTCACCTCCTGCACCCGCTCTGGAAAATGAACCGGACTCCATATAATCCTTCATCAGCGGAATAGCATCCCTGTCTTTAAATATTTTATCCGTTGCTTCGTCGAAACAGATGGCGTCCCATTGTCCGACCGCACCCACCTTACCGGTCGATCCATGGACAAAAAGCTTGGCAACAGTACCTTGCCCACCCGATATCAATACCGCATAAGGGGTCAGCTCCTTATAAACAAAGGATTTACCCGTTGAGCGGGGGCCGAGTTCAACAAAGTTAAAGTTCGATTCAACCATGGGTATTAAGCGTGACAGCAAGAGCATCTTGATACGCTCAGAAACATCTTCCGCACTGGGTTCATAACCGCAACTGCGCAGGAGAATATCCAACCATTCATTTTTGGTAAACTCTTTGCGTTTGTTGATAAGCTTGCTGTTATCAAAGGATGAAAGCTGAATCGGTTTGATTTCTGTGATTACAAACGGGAAGATAGCCTGCCCGATCATAATGCTCGGATCATATTCGACATCTATAATCGCCCAGATTCCTCCCATCAACATTTTTTCATGCTGCTTCACAAGGTTGTCGCTGATATTCCCATTTTTGATATTACTGTTCTGAAGCTTTGCCCAGTACATATCTTTTTTGGAATCCAGCTCAACCGATATTTTATCGATGATTTTGTAACGCCCTTTTTCCCTTATTTTGGAATGGATCAATGAGCTTTCTTCGGGATTTACATAATGCTCAGAAAGTATCTTTTTTACATTATCCATGCCCTTGCGAATCTGTTCTTCATCATCTGTGGAGCAGGAATTGGCAATAAGGTATTCAAGCACAAAGACGGGCACATTGGCCCCTACTTTTAAGGAGCGAACCAGGTCCTTTTTTACCACATAGCCTCTAAAATGCTCCAAAAGCTTGATATCTAAATCATTCAATACTGCCATAACACTTCCTTAGCTGTTAAAACAGACCGCCTAAATCCCGGTCCTTGTTTTGTTTTATTATTACCTTATCGAGTAGCTCTTTTGTTTGAGCATCCAGCAGATGGGCTTCTATTTCGGCGTTTCTGTCGAACTCGTACTCTTTCGCAATCAGCTCTTCTCTCTGAATGGTAAACACATCGCTTTTATTGATCTGTTTTTTATGACTGAAAAAAACCAGGTACACCTTCCGATTCAATGAGAATAAATCACCAGCGCTCTTATCCGCCTGGATTTTCAATTGAAAGAGCTCACCTGTTACACTTTTCAGGTCATCTTTATTTTGAATGGTGACTGTCAGAGTTTGTGATGAATCGTCAGCCCGCTCCCAACAAAAATAAGGCGTTATGAGTTCTTGTGGCGCAACACCGCCATGGGAAAAACCATAAACACCCGGTGTTTTGAACGGATTCATAGTTGTCGAAAAATAGAGGTAATTAAAGTGCCCGTATTTTTTCCCCGCTTCAATGTAGCTACCCGTTAAAGTAGGCTGCTGTTCAACCACCCGAATATAACGTTCTGCCTTTTCGGAAACTCCATCAAGTGCCACTGAAATCTTATCGGACTCACTTAATAACCCGGTCAAAACAAAGCCATGATCAGTGATTAAATAAACTTTTGCATAGCCGCTATTCAGCAGAATCGAAATCTTTGCAGCGAAATAATCAATGGTTTCAGGGAAATACTTCAAGGCTTTATGCTGCAATTTTTCACCCATATCATCGATATCCTTATAAGTGCAGATAAGGTAGTTCGCCGGTCTTGGTTCCTCATTAACTTCATCAAGTTTGATAAAATCGATGGCTGTGCCGGGGTTTTGATCGCGCAGATATTTTTCACGGTTACTTTGCACCTTTTCCGTTACTCCATTAGCCATGTAAATTCGGCTCATGTTGTTTTCTGTTTCGGAAGGAATATCTGCAAGCAAGTTGTTTTTGCTGAGTTTAAAGCCGTTATTGACCTTTACTGCCACTTGACAGGCCATTTCATACGCCACGCCATCGCCCACAATAACAGCCGTTTTCACGCTGTTTTCATCAATAATCCGTTGAAGTATGCCAGTTTGCTGTTCCTGATAGCCAGTAAAATACTTAAACCATTTATCCAGGAAAATGGCTACCAACTGTTTGTAATGCGCCTGAAAGGGTTCCAGCAAATTTGTCTTATTCAGAAACTCCGTGTAAAGGTTGCGGATGGCCGTATCAAGTTTATAAAAATGCTTGGTATAAAACTCAACGCACTCCGGGAATGAGCTGAGATAGGCAATATCTTTGGGATCAAATTCAAGCAGTATCTTTACATCACTCCAAAAAGAGATACCCAATGCCTTTGCCTGTTTGCTCTGGTTACGCTGAGATATTTTGCTTAGATAATCAGGAAGAGATTCTTTATTGCCGATATGTTCACCGATAATCTTTAGCCATTGTTCATCGACTGATCGGAATGGATGAGATGATTTAACAGACCAGATATCCATATCGGACGGCAGTGTATAGTTGCTAAGATAATTGGAAAATGAATCGCGATAACTGACTGAATCCAGCCAGTCGTAATAGACCGCTTCGAGTATCGGTATGGGTTTTCCGCAAGCCAGGCCGTCCAGTATTGCCTTTACAACCTCGGCGGCCAGGGTCTTCGCGGGTTTTGGAATATATTCCTGTTTCAGTAAGTCATTGACCTTACGATAGAAAGACTCTCTCAGTTGAGCATCATATTTATCGGCTTCAAAAGCCACCGGATCATGAATAAAAGGCAACAGTTCTTTTTTAAGATCGAAGATTTCCGTAGCGCCCTTGTGGCACACATCAAACCAGTAACCTTTGTCTTTGCCGATACTGACTTTAGCAGCCGTGATCAGCTCCTCTTTTGGCAAGTTGATATTCAGATTCAACGTCTGATGAACTTTGTCTTTGATGTAGTTTTGCAGAGTGCGAATTTCAAGACTGCCGTGGGTTTCGCAGTATTCCCGGACAAATTTCAGTTTATCCTTTGCCGTACTTGTATAAATCAAGTATTTCTTTGCCGAGGGTTGTTCACGTTCAATCAAATACTTGACATGCAATTCTTCGACTTCCGAATTTGCGCAAAAAACCGTGTAAATTTGTTCAAGTGTTCGCAATAAGAAATTCGCGTCACCCGACTCATCAATCAAAACGGCTACAGGATGCGTTGCAAAAATATTATTCAGATCGTTTTGTAGCCAAGTATCAATCATCGTCCATTTCCTATGAATGTCTCCATTCGTGATGCACAGTATGCTTGTCGAATTAATGAGTTAATTTAAAAGTTTCGCGGGTTCTTGGTCGGCAATTTTCACAAAATGGCCGCGTTCCAAAATTTGATCCAAATGAAAATCAAACTGATCGCTCCAATAAATCCGTTTATTTTTAAACTTTACCGACTTAAACAAGGCCGAGTCATAAAGTGGTTTGTAGCAGGGGATTCGATCCAATTCCGCCTTTACATCAAAATCAACTATCGAATCATCATCTAAAGAGATGCGCAAAATATAATTATCTTTCGGCTCTACTTTAATCAATTTCATAAACACCTCAACTTATCTTAACGGTTCAATGCGAAAGGGTTCTTGGCCTGATACGGCTAATTTCCAGTCGATCATTAAAGATTCTTGATATAACTCAATCCAGGCCTGAACCAAGCGGGTTTGTTTACGTGGCAAACTACCCGAAATCACCTCACCATCCAGTATTGAAAACACCGCCTCGTCATCCTGATATTCAGCGTGGATGTGGGGCATGTTGTGTTTTCCATTATCGTAAAAATACATCATGATTTGGATACCGTAAAAAATGGATATGGTTGGCATCTTTTAGTCCTCTAAGCGTTTGATTTTACCAGTCGGCATTCAAGTATTTTTTCAATTGCCCTGGATTTAATACTTCGTAGGGAATCATCTTCTTTTTCTGTAAGGGCGCAATGTTTTTACCTACGCCATCGTCAAGGATGGGATTGTAGCCTTCGGCCAGCAGTTCCTCGATTTTCACCTTGAAGGCGTCAATCTCCTTGAGCTGCTTGAAGATTTTATCTTTCTCGTTCTGAGCATCAGCGCTGTCGTTATTGGCCAGATCACTTTGACGATTCATCAAGGCTCTCTCCCGATGCTCTATATAGACCGAGCGTAGGCGCATCAGCTTATCGCGGCTCCACTTGTAGATGATGATGTAGCAGTCAAAGCCCTGTTCCGGACCGCTGGAAAGATGCCAGATAAAAGGTGTCGCTGGCAGTTGCTTAAATAATTTTAGGTGATCGGATAATTCTGCAAAGAAGTCTTTGTTTAGATATTCATTTAGCGGTCGTCCCAGCACAGAATCAAAGTTGGCAAATTGGGCTGTAGAAAAGCCTTTTTCCCGGAACTTCTCTTCGATACGATCCAGCAGGATTTTTTCTCCGGCATTGGGAACCAGCGAGACGATGCCGTCGTCATCCTCCATCAGGATTTCACGGACTATGTCTGCCAGAAATTCCATTGCCAAAATATTCATGCGCTGTTTGGGTATAACACTGCTCTGCTTAAACCAATACCAGACATTGATGGGATTGATTTGATGGCGGATGCAGAATTCTTCCAGAGTATTATTACCTTGGTATAATGTTGAAAACTCGCTTTCAACCGCTTCCCGATCTTCTGCCGTGAACTCTTTCTCCGGCAGAGCTTCGGCAAAATTCCGAATATTATCCAGCGGGAATTCTTTTGTTGCTTCTTCTTCGGCAAGATAGGCTGTGCGGGCTTCTGCGCTCACAGGCAGTCCACCGATACTTTCGCCTTCTTTGGCAAGCACCAAGGCTTTATCGCTTTCGGTTAAATCATAAACATCAAAGATTTTCTCGTTGATAATGGCTTCATTGAGTAGAACTTGAGTGAGGAGGTGGTTCTCATAGTTGAAATAATACCTAATACGATTATTTACTTCACCAGCTGTGGCAAATTCAACAAAAGGTGATTTTTGGAAACCAATTTCTATCACAGAAAATTTTTCCAAAAATTGATTGATATCGATATTTATTTTTGAAAATGGTGAAATGTAATCTAAGGCATTTTTATTTGGCTTCGGAAGAGGTATTCTTTTTACATCATTTGGCTGCTTGTTGACTGTTGGGTTTAGACAATCAGTGATGTAAGAAACCAATTTTGAGTTTAACGCTGCTATGGCGTAATAAAGATCAGCTTTAGGGAAAACAGCAGACGCCCCCATGTCATATAGAATATATTTTGACTTAAATCTGAAATTAATACCTTTTGAACCACTACCAGAATAGCTAATTCCGTCAACATAAGTGTATTTATCAGGTACCAAATTAAAGCTATTTTGTTTTCGAATATATGCTGCATTATTTTCATAATTTACACACAACCAATTATTCCCATACCATTTTTTAAATGGACCACCTTTCGTATATCTTACCCATTTTATTTCGTTCCCTCCGTCATATAGATCATCGGAGTTGATTTCCCACCAAAAGCGAAGGGCTCCATTATTATTGCCTGTTTTTACCCCAGATATTACATCAGCCTCTTTCTCAAGTGCGGCTCTCTTAAATTTCTCCCGAAACTCATCAGAAATCCAATAGATAAATGGGAAGGATTTGATTATTTTCAGCTTGAACTGAGGTGTGGAAAAAACATGCTTATCTTCAATTCCATGTATAAATTTCATGTAAATTTCAGAAAAAATATTTGGCTTATTGCTGTGGTTTTTATATGTTTTTAGGTCGAAAAAAACACCATTATCAGATTGATCACCTTTTTTAAGAACATACATACACACATCAACCTGAACATCCGAATTTGCAAAAACACCTCCTAAACCGAGTTCTGCAAGTAGATTTATGTTTGTTTCTGCTAAAATAAACTTTCTAACATCTTCAAAAGTCTTTATATACATAAATGTCAAAGGATGTAACATCGCAATAAAACCATCCTCACCCACAAACTCATAACACCGCTTAATAAACGTGGCGTAAAGGTTAGTGTTGAATTTATAAGGCTTTTTATAATTGTTCTCTATAAAGGTTTTTAAATCTGACCCAAAGTCGGAACTGTCTGTATAAGGTGGATTGGCAGTGGCTACATCATATTTAGTGGTGAGTAGTTCCAAGAACGTGATGGCATCTCTGGTTTTACTGGCAAGAAAGGTATTATTACGTAGTGCTTGGGCATACTGTTCCACGGCAGTTTTAAGATTATTAAAGAAAATGGCAGAGAAGCCTTTGTGCTCTGATATTTCAGAAGATATAAAAACATCATTTTGCTTTGATTCTTGCTTGGCTTCCAAGCTATTTAGTTTTGCCTTCAGTTTTTCATCCAAACGAATCAGCGAGCCAAACTTATAGGCATACTGTAGGTCACTCCAGATATCGGCAATCAATTCTTTCTGGTTTTTATCAAGATTAGTTCCCTCTTCAAAAATATGACGGCTCTCTGCATAATCGGGTAGAAAAAAGTCGGAGGAAACCACATTGAATTTCAAATTACCCATGGAGCGGCGCTTCTTCCTGGCTTTGATATAGAGTCCAAGCTGCGCCAACTGAACGGCACGGTCATCCAGATCAATTCCGTGCAGATTATTTTCGATGATCAGCTTTGGAATATCTGCCTCAGCGTAATCGGCACCGTAGTTTTCTATCTGATCCAGATATAAGGCATAAAAGAAATCAAAGGCATAAAGCAAAAAGTTTCCCGATCCGCAGGCCGGATCAATCAGCTTGATTTCATGCAGAGGCTTTGGTTTACGCTCTTGCGTTTTAGGGGCATTGGCAATTTTGTAGTGGGTTTTGATGGCAGAATCAGGATACATCTCCAGATAGAGCTTACCCAATGAGTTCTCGACCAGAAACCGCACTACCCAACGCGGGGTATAAACTTGGGATTGCAGTGAAACCTTGTCGTATTCGGTTTTTTCGTCGCTGTCTTTGAATGCTTGCTTTTTGGTATTGTTATAGCTCTCATAGAGCCAACCGAGAATATCATCGCTCTGCCAGATGTTGGCTTCCACCTGCGGGTCATTTTCTACCGCATTAAAGGCATCGATAATATCGTTAAGACTAATCGCATCGGGTAACAGCGCATAAGGAAACTCTTTGCTATATAGAGTTAAGGTTTCGCCCAACTCGTTAAAGGCATGCTTAATATATCCCCGGATGCCCTCAAGCTCTTCATTGCGCATATCTGGCCGCATTTCCAGCCAGGCTTTGTGACCAAACGAACGGTCGCCATGCTCTGGTTGTTTGGTGATGATCGGCGGAAAAAGGCTGGCTGCTTCCATGACCTTTATCGCGGCAATGCGGTTAAAAAGCGTAAAGGTCAGTTCATCCAGCAACTTTTCACGAGCATTTTTATAACACCCCGTCTCACCTACATGGTTTTCCAGCATCTCTTCAAAACGCTGACGTTTGTCATGTAACTCGGACGGTAATTTTTCCAGTTCAAGCTGTTTGCTTGCACCGATACCCAGTCGGGCAAATTGCTTGTCAAAGGCCCCCTCAATCAGGTTACGAAGTGTATCGACATGGTCTGACAGTTTCATTAATTTACCGACCCTTCTAACGTTTCTATAGCCAGCTCGATTTTTTCGTCAGACCTAGCAGAAGCTAATGCGGTTAACTGGGTCGTCAACAGGGATTTGTATTCCTGGACTGTCATAAATTTACCGGGTACTTGCAGCTTTATTTTTCGTGGTGGCTTTGGCGGCGTGGGTTTTTCCAGATCACTGTCTGGCTCAGGTTCTGGTGGTGCTTCAGCAATAAAACTGCTTTGAATAATCAGCAGTTCATTCTCTTTGGCAGGTGCCAGAGCGGTATAGTTGAGGATATCTGAAAGCGAATAACCACATTTGGTACAGGTGATGGAAAAATCCAGACTGGGTTCGCCAACCGTTCTATCAGTGCAATAGCGTTTCAGATCATCCAGTTTTTTCTGATTGTGAACATTTAATTCGCTTGGATAATGTTGCTTCAGCTGACGTATCGCGCTATCCACCTTGCCCAGAAGTAACTGATATTCGTGCGTCATTCCCGATGCGGCATTTTTGATGAACTTGAAGTAATTATCTTTTACCACCTGTGCTTGTTGCTGAAGCTGAGCAAAATTTTTCACCATGTCCTGTTGGTAAATCCGCAGGAATTCATCATTCGCTTCATTAATGCTGTTATCAGCACGATCGGCTTTCTTGAGTTCCGTTATAACATTTTCGATAAAACGCTTACTGTCTTTTACCGTAGAAAAATTCTTTTTATTAAATTTTTGGGCTTTGAGAATGGCTTGAACTGCTTCTTTAAAAGCCTCTTCGGTAGTGAGAAGATATTCCACTTTTTCAATGTAATTGCTTTCGGTCACCTTGCTGGAATAATTGAGCAGCGTTGTTTTTTGTGCAGCCACATTCGGAAAAAGAACCTCGAAGTTATCAATGCTTTCATTTAAGGTGGTCAGTGCCGCATCAAAATGATCGGCCAGGCCTTTGATCGCATCCGCCAATTCGAAGTCATTAATGTTCCAGTCTACTTTGCGCTTGGCATGGGCTTCTATTTCAAGATCCAGTAACAACTGCACAGCCTGGTTTTTCTGCGTTGCTGTCAGGGTTGCGGTAATGGACTTGAAGGAGGCTGATTTAAACTTGGTCGCATTGGTGAAGGCCTCATGGACTGCTTTCTGGTCATGCGAGAACCAGGTATCGCCATTGTATTTAACAGCAAGTCGGCCCGCTCTTAAAAGTGCGGCCAAGGTTGTCACAAGGGTACCGAAAGAATAGCCCCAGGGGGCTCCAGAAAGGTCGGATTCCAATGATTTTCCATCCACAAAACGAGATTTTATTTTGGCGTTGATCTCCTCGACAACCTTCAGGTGATCCCCGGTAAAATTGCCATGAGCATCATAAAATTTAAAGTCATTTCCCGAAAAAAGACCGCCGAGATTCTCTTTTCTGGAGCTGAAAATTTTAGGCACTAAGGCTTCCGATAGTTGATTAACAAGTCTCTTGGTGTAGATATTCTTAATCAGTTTTCTTTGGACTTCACTAATGGTGCCTTTAAAGGTGTCGGCATTGAGAAAGTGCTCGTCAAACATATAAATCAATGCGGCATTTTTATAGGCATTCTCTATGTTAATGCGCAGATTCTTTTCCTTCTCTTCTCTAATAATTGAAAAGTCCCTAATGATCTGCCTCTTGGCGGGGTCTGTTTCATTGGAGAATTTTTGTTCCATGTAGGTGTAACGGCTTATTTCGCCAATCAACTTATCTATCTGAGAAAAATCTTTGTTGTCAGGAATCAGGGTAATCAGGTCTTTGTTGTATTGAGTTTCCAGTTTGAGCTGCTCAATAAAGTCCTGTCTGTTTTCACTGATGTTAAAAAGGCTGTAGGCCGTCAATTTCAATTGCTTGCTGCCAGGACTGCACAGTTCATCATCCTGGTCTGACAGTACACTGAATTTGAAGGTGTCTGATCCCTCGTTGAAAGTGGCAATCGGTGTAAAAATTTTATAGTCTTTGAGGTAATTAATCAGTGAGCGCTTTTTACTGAACAGCTCCACATCAAATTCTTTCATTTCTTCAAGCAGCTTGCCTTCAAGATCTGAAGTGATTTTATAGTGGTTGTTAGCCAGTAAAAGGACTTTAGCTTCAACCAGTAAATTTAAGGCTTCTTCAATCTTCGGTTTAATATCGTAGTAAGTGGTTATATCCTGGATGTAACTCTTGGTAATATTCTCCACTGTCGCTGAAACGACTTCAGAATCAGCAAGCAGGTGAAGCGTTTTCAGGAGTTTATCCCCCTCTAAACTTAAGTTTTTTTCAGCAAGAATCTTGCGCGCGGTGTCATATTTATTAACCAGACCCACCGGCGGAGCTGTCTGGGCTTCGACACAAATGGCATGCCCAGGTGTAAAAGCATACAACGCCTGATCGCGCATTTGCTTTCTGAGTACATCAAACGTGGTAATAATCATGCCCCGCGCAGCAATTTGTGTTGCCACTAAGGCGTTGGAGCTGAAGAGGAACTTTTGCAAAATATCAAACTGATATTTATGAAACGGATAATAAGTCGCAAATTCCTGAGCCGTTGTCGTTTTCGTAGGAAAAGATGACTTCAGATTCGTTGCATCTGAAACAAGGCCTTCGTTTTTCTTGTAATAATCCAGGAGTTGATTGAAATACGTTTCTTTTTTCTGAAGTAAGCGACTGCGGATAATGACGTCCACTTCTGTGGCTTCGAGATGGATTTTTGTCTTAAACCGATCGGTGACTTTGGTGAGTTGGCTGCGATTAACATTGGCATTATTGATAACGTCATCGAGCTTTTCCTGTGCTATAGCAATGGTCCAGACTTTATGGCTGATGCTGGATAGCGCTTCGCTGATACCTTCCAGGTCAAGCAGCGTAAATTTCTTCTGACTGATCGCTTCGCTGGCTTCATCGAATACAAATACCAGGGTCTCATCGGTTTTAAACGTTAAGTATTTTTCGAGCTCGCCCTTAAATTTGCTGGCGGAAAAATCACTGATGGCAGCGCTGTAGACCGCGTAGGTATCGTTATAGTCGGCCTCGCTATAACCCATGGCCGAAAAGACTTTCCGCATCACTTTGGCGACTTGTCTATTGCTGGTTTTTAGCGCTTCCCAATCCTTACCCTCCAGCTCTTTTACTTTGTCTTTGAAAGCGCTGTATTTCCCGTCAATATAGAGATCAAATTCCATGTAACCATAAATATCATCCCGGAATCCGAGGTTTTTCAACAAATTTGCAAACAGGGTAAATGCCAAGCCACGATCTGTGTTTTGTTTGGCGATATCTAAAAAGACAACCCTATTGTTACTGGAATCCAATTTGCGTATCGCATTCTCAATCAGGCTTTCATCAGTAACACCTTTAATCCGGGGTATAAAGCGCTCTCTCGCTGGAGTGCCGTTAATCATAGGATTATCTATGATGTAGCCCAGCATTTTACCGAAGTAGGATTTACCGGACCCATAGAAACCGGATAGCCAAACACCCGTTTCTTTAATGTTTGAGGTGTACTGGTTAGTAAAATCGTAAAGGTGACGACCAATGCCTTCGGTGACTATATAGGACTCAATTTCCTGCTGAATTTCCAGTTCCGAGCGATCTTCAAGGTCAATGACATTCTTGATATCTTCTTGGAGATCCAGCGTTAATATTTCATTTATTTTTGTCACAAATAATCCTTATTTCACCAAAGTACAGCGGTATGTCGATGCTAATTTAAAATTCATAAAGTACAGATTGTCGTCTTCAAAACGGGACGGGTAAAAGATGACTAACGGGTGCGGCAAGTTCATCACTGCCCGATGCTCCATAATGTTAACGTTTTCTATACCGGTGCCATAGAGACAGCCGGTTCTGATTAAGAACGGAATTTTATTGTTTTGACAGGCGAATTCTATTTCACTAATGATCTGATCGAATAAATCATGCTCTTGTGCATCTTCATCATGAAAAACTTTATGCGCTGATAAATCCATCTGTTGATAATATTCTCTGAATGAATCCCAACCCTCCACGTCAATAAACTTTACAAACAATTGGCTGACATCTATGAATGCTACATTGTCCGGGTAAAGCTCTCGGGCTTTTTCAATATACAAACGCTCCTCATTGGGTAGGTATGAAAAGAGGATGCTATTTCCGCCGTTAGCCTGTCTTCTCAGTTGATCCTGATTTTCAATTTGAAACTTAAGGTCTTCGAATTGCTGTTTATGGTTTGTTATATAAGACATCGCAAATTCCTTTATAGCTGTGAGTTAACTCGATGTTCAATGCAACACCATTGAAATCCATATTAAAAAATCCTTTTAACGAAAGTTTCTTAAGCCGGTCCCTGATATCCTCGCTAACAATAAACGATAGGGGTAGCATCTCATTCTTCAAAATATTATTGGTATGAGGATCGTGTAATTTTGCAAAGTAGAGAAAAAGACTCAATGCTTCAGCAGTGGGCCTAATTGGCTTAAATGATTTTATTCTTTTGCCTTCAAGGAAGTTTAACTTGGTCATTAAATTCAGGTATTTTGTCGATAAGGTATTGATCGTGCTTTCAGACCAGTTCAGCTTCAATGCCTTATTATGGCTTACAAATTCTTTTAGATAGGCCGTGATGTCATCTTTCGACAGACCTGCTCTTCCCGACAGGTATGCCTTGATGTACACCAGGGATGAAATTTCACGAAACAGCCGGTTATTGAGTGCAAATTGCCAGAATAGAATCAACTCCCTTTCCGGTAAGGGCAAATTATGTTGAAAAATAGCCTGAATTAAATCTTTATGTTCCTGGTTATAGAACTGAAGAAATGACCGCCTTACTGCCAACTCTACGCGTGTCCTGCTTTTTTCAGTTCTAAGATTAAATTCATTTCTATTGGATGCCAAATCCCGGATAGAGTCGCCCTGACTAAAAAAGGAATCAATTGCTGTATATATAAGAGCGCAATCACTCAACCCGCCAATGATATTTATCGTGGTATCGTATTTACCATCCGTGGTATGACTGTTTAACTCCGGCATTTCTTATTCCTTTTCTGGCTTATCGGCAGTTTGTCCTAATGTCACTTTGTAAAGTCATTGTCAGCAGCATTCTAGACGCGAAATCTGTTTTGACGTCGAGTTACATTCAAGTTCATCATCTGTGTTTTCAATTTGTTAGTCATATTAAGACAGTCCGCCATTTTCTCTTCGTATGAAAATCGGCCAGAAACTGTATATTTTGATTGTTCACGCGATAAGGGAGTATGTAGTGGGTACCAGTCAATACGAGCTAGCGCGTTCCTTCTACTCAGGCACCGACACGACCCAATTGTGGCTGGGTTACATTTTACCTTGATCTCAGTCCATAAGGTACGAGCTGCTTTAGGATTATCTTCAGCAATGTATTCGAAAATGTAAATCCTGCCTGGTTGGTTCGGCCCATACGCGCTTCACTCTCGACCTTCTAGACTCCGGTCAATCAGTTCTTCCATTTCGCGCATAACATCACCCTTTTCAACCAGTTCGTCACGATCAGTGCCGGTCAAGTGATTCGGCAATATGGTCGAGCTGACGAAGGATATCGAGTTCAGTTCTGACGGTAAATGTGTCTCTGGTGGCCATAATTTAGAATACACATCAGTGGAGTATTTGTAATCTTTCCTTTTACCTTACTCAAACGCTCTTTCCCATCAACGGCTATGCCTTGTGTGATTTTCTCAATTTTTCAGGCGTGATGTCACAAATATTCCTTCAAGGCTTGGTTGACCTGATTCTTGCGCGATGGGTGTAAATCCAGCACTGAGCAATACAGACATTCAACCATTTTGGTTAAAAATCCTCAAAGCGGCTTCATACTCAGCCTTAATATCAAACCCGGCATCCTGTCCCGGCGCGATGCGTTCCAGCGCAGCATACATGATGCAAACGATATTAAGACCGGTGTAATTCCCCGGTATCGATCTGAGCGGGTAGGTTTTATTGGGATTGTTCACATCCAATCCGCTTTGCCCGAGCGTTGCGGTTTCGAGCGCTACGCCGGAAATCTCCTGGTCTGACATATCTTTGAATGTCTCCAGCGCTTTTAGACAGTAGTTGACGGCAGCTTGATTAAGGCCTTTGGTTTGGCGGAATTGGTCATAGGCAATGCCCCGCAAAATGTCCTCAGCACGCTCGGCCGCTTTCGAACCGGGTGCCGCTTCAATGACTTGAGTCAGCAACGCCGCTACCCGTTTTTTAATCGCTTCGTCGCTATGAATGGCCAACAAGTTTTCCGCCAGTGCCAATAACGCGATAGGGTCATTAGGACCCGCTCTGACCGCATTTTCCAGCAAGGCAGCGGCTTCGGGTTCGTTGAGCTTTGACGCAATATAACCGGCGGTTCTCAGGGCATACGGATCGCTCGGCGCCAGTTTGACTCCCGTTTGTGCTGCTTGGTTGGCTTCAATGATCTGCCCATGCCGCAGATAGGCAACGGCAAGCGCAACCCAGCCATGCACATAGTCCGGTTTGATGCGGGTCAGGTTGGCCAATAGCTCGATAGCGTTGGCAAAGTTGCCCTCATCGCTGTAAACCATGCCCAGGTTGTAAAGCACGATCGGGTTGGCGGGGTATTGAGCGTACAGCGCTTCAAAAATGGCGTGGCCTTTTGGGTAAAGGCCGCGCTGCAGGGCGTCCAGACCCGCCTCCGATTGTGCTTTTGCCTCGAGGTCTTCGGTAACGATCAACGTATCGTGATCAATGCTGACCTTGGGAAATAGACCATCGACACTGGACTCTTCGGTGATGTGTTTTATAAGGTATTCATTAAACCCTTCCGCATGCCGATCTTGGTAGGCTTCCGGCAAGGCCGACACATCATATTCGGAAATTTTGATCAACACGGTGCCAGGGGCAGGGGTTTTCATAGTGAGGGGGTTATCCATTCAAAACGGTCTGTTAAAGCCAGGCGCTTGAGCCACGCGTTGACGAGTTCGCTATCGGTGGCATCGGCCTTGCTGCCGGTCACGTCACCCACCAGTCCGGTACAGACGGCTTCAAAGCCACAGTGCTTATAGGGTTCAAAAAAATCGGTGCGATTAAACAAGTAATCAGAAGCCAGAGCCGTAGCCCCATTGATGGCTTGATGACTGTGTAACAGCCAATCAGGGAATTTTGCAGGCTCGATGTTTAAAGACTGTTCGCCCGCGTCTTTTTCCACTAAAAAATGCGTTAACTGGCTATCCCTTAACTCCGGATAGTCTTTGTGAATGTGTGCCGATAGCTTTATCAGCGGCGCCGCACTGCGAAGTTGACTGCCCAGCCCCATCAACATCTTGTCAGCGAACATTTTGGCAGTGTCGGCATCGTAACCCAGAGCTACAAACTCAGCTACCGTTTTAGCCAGGCAGTTTGCCGGGGAGGACAGGTGCTTAGACTCCCGTTGTTCATAATAGCGGATAGCCAGCGCGCATTGCACGCCAACGAGATACGGGATGTCGGGTCTTTTGGGATTGACTGAAATCCTTAACTGGCTGGACCACTGCGCTTCGCTTAAATGCAGCACCGCCCCGACGGTCAGGGTGTCGTCCCATGTCACCCGGACAGGTAAGTGGCTTATCTTTTCCGCCGCTTCAATGAGACCGGCCGCTTGTTCGTAAGTAGTATCGGGCATGCGCCTGTGCGTTTGTTTGAAATTAATGGCTTAGTTTATCTTTTTATGGCCTTGATGGCCTTATTTCCGTAAATAATCCTGCTCGGCATTTAATCCTGAAAGAGCCGTTGAAAGGGGGCAAAGTAACCTAACTGATTGAACTTATAAGAAGACGGCCGCTATACAAGAAATAACGACTAATAGTGCGTTTCAATAAAACATTTACATTTTTTAGAAAATTTGATCGAGGCTCATAGGCCCTGGAAAACATGAGCTACAGCAAGCTAATGGTGATTCTCTTATTGTAAGCATTTTGATGAAACGAACTACTAATCGATCGGGGCATGATGTCCGGTTTAAAATTATAGATAAGCCAGCATAGCAGTCCGCAGTCTCAGGACGACCAACCGCTGGGAGCATTATTAAGTCATCTGTTTTCAAGAATCACCAAGCAGGTTTGGTTTGATGATCTTCCTATAAGCCGTGTTTGGCTTTATTATGCGGAAAGCGCTACACCAAAACTAAATTTAATTACAAAAGGGTCAGGATCCAGAAAAAGAATTCATGTTCTTGAAGACAGTACAAAGTGCAACTTATACCAATGAGGATGATGATCAACAAAAGCAAAAAAATAACACCAGTTCCGATTCTAGCAATTTTGACCCAACTGAATCCTTAAGTGACTTTATAATGAATTAAACCTTATTTTTTCTGCTTCAAACTTTTCTTATACTTATCTCCATTTACCTACCTCTAAAGAATTAGCCTAAAATAAGAATCTTGAGCATGTTGTAGTTGTAAGTATTTAATTGCATGGCATCGTATTTGAATCCAACAATTCTGGCATTTAAAATCAAATGTTAATTAATAAATCCCACCAATATTATCACCATTAGTTTATTGTAAACGATTGGGTAAAACCCTTTAGGCTATTATATATATGGCTTTACAAGGCGGAAGTATATAGAGATCATAGAAATATAATAGAAATTGATAGAAACTTTAATACTTGAATCATTATATTTCCATTTACAGTAAATCTATGAAATCAATTTCAAGCCATATTATTGAGGGGCTTTGATAATCCATCCGCGGTTTTGTTTTTAACGTATGACTGTAAAATTTCAGAATCCTTCAGTTTTTATGCTTCAAAAAAATCAATAATCATGCCAACCTCATCAACGCACAGATTCTTCCCACTTGCTAAAGGAGAGCGAGTTTCACGCCCCCCTCATTAATAAATTAGGTTTTTGAAAACAGTTTTTTTATCTTAATTGATAAAAGAAAATGATGAATCACTAAAACGATAAGTTTATTGTGCTCCAATATTGAACACACAATGCACACCAACAATTGATTAAATTTAACACTAACTGGTTATATAATAGGACCATTAAGAGCCTGGATCCAACCTAGAACCACCATAATTACCTAAAATTCTATTATATTTCTATGAGTCTATTATTTTTATCGATTAAGACCATCTTATCTTATTGAAATATATAAACAATACGTTACCAGCAGTTTTAAACCATCAATTAACGGAAAACTATGAGCATTAAACTTTCAAACAGAGTCCAATCAGTCAAGCCGTCCCCGACTCTGTTAATCACAGCCAGGGCGGCTGCGATGCGCGCTGCCGGAAAAGATATCATCGGCTTGGGTGCGGGCGAACCCGACTTTGACACGCCTGATCATATCAAAGCAGCTGCGGTTACCGCGCTGGATAACGGCTTTACAAAATATACTGCCGTTGATGGCACACCCGGCCTAAAAAAAGCCATCATTAATAAATTCAAAAACGATAACAATCTGACCTATGAACCTAAACAGATTTTAGTTTCGTGTGGCGGCAAACAAAGTTCCTTCAATTTGACGCAAGCCCTGCTCAACCCGGGCGATGAAGTCATCATTCCGGCTCCTTACTGGGTTTCGTATCCGGATATGGTGTTATTAGCGGAAGGCGTGCCGGTCATTATTGAAACCACTCAAGCTCAGCATTTCAAAATAACTCCGGAACAATTACGAAACGCGATCACTGATAAAACCCGGTTGATATTCATTAACAGTCCCTCCAATCCGACCGGTGTTGCTTATACGCTGGACGAACTCAAAGCACTGGGCAGTGTTTTGAAAGACTTTCCCAATATCATCATTGCAACTGACGATATGTACGAACATATCATCTGGGAAAAAGGCAGCTTTGTTAATATTTTGAATGCCTATCCTGAATTCTATGACCGGACTGTCGTAATGAACGGCGTATCAAAAGCCTATTCGATGACAGGCTGGCGTATCGGCTATGCGGGAGGCCCTGCTGATTTGATTGAAGCTATGTGTACGATCCAGTCCCAGAGCACTTCCAATCCGACCTCCATATCGCAAGTAGCTGCTGAAACTGCTTTAAATGGCGATCAAAGCTGTATTGATACCATGATGGCAGAGTTTAAAAAACGCCATGACTATGTCGTCGCCGAATTAAACAAGATTGAGGGTATTGAGTGTATTCCAACGGATGGAACGTTTTACGTATTCCCTAATGTCGAAAAATTAATTTCACGGCTCGAAGGCATAAATGATGATTTGGAGTTTTCCGAATACCTGATCGAAAAAGCCGGAGTCGCCCTGGTTCCCGGCTCTGCTTTCGGCTGCCAAGGTCATATTCGCATATCGATTGCAACCAGCATGAAAAATCTGGAAAACGCTCTGGATAGGATAAGGAAAGCGATTTAACTTCGCTATCATCGCTCAAGGACGAGCAGACGACGGACTCGCAGGATTTATCCCAATCAGAAGACATTGATACTTTTGCATCAACCCTTGATTCACTCGCTTAATTCAAACATCATTCCTTTCCTGGCCTTTTCTTTGGAGGTAAAAAAATGTTAAAGGCAAAAAGCTTAGATAAAGACAAGCTCGATAAAATAGTCGCAGACGCTCGCCGCCAGAAAGAAGATCGTGAAAAAGGTTACAGAGAACAAGCGTTAAAACTGTACCCATGGATTTGCGGGCGATGTGCCAGAGAATTTACTCATACGAACTTGCGCGAACTGACTGTACATCATCGCGATCATAATCATGACAATAACCCCGGCGATGGGAGCAACTGGGAATTATTATGTCTTTACTGCCATGACAATGAACACGCCCGTTATGAACACGCGCATTTTAATACTAACAACAGCTCAGCCAAGGACAATGATACTAAAGCAACACATAATCCGTTTGCCAATCTTGCTGACTTGTTGAAATCGAAATAAATAACATCACTTCCGCCGGGTACCAGGCCATGTTTAAACGATTTATGCCGTTATCCCCCGTCACGGAAAACAAACCCTCCGGTAAACTGGAGGGACTGCTCTTAAAAAAATACGACGAATTGGTTGCGGGCAAACGGATTGACCATGATCCTGCTCAAATAGTAGTTTTGCAACATTTGCAGGAATTACTAAACCACGTTGTAAATGACAACCATGAAGCTTCAACAACCCGCTTCTACAGAAAACCTTCAAATGACCCGAATACGATCAAAAGTGTTTATATTTACGGGGATGTAGGACGCGGCAAGTCCATGCTAATGGATTTGTTTTTTGACAACTGCCCGATTCGTCAAAAGAGAAGAGTACACTTTCATACCTTCATGCACGAAGTGCATGACTATTCCCACCGCTGGCGTATTGATAAAAAAATCGATGTGTTAACAGCACTTGCACATGAAATCAACAAGAATACGCGTCTGCTTTGTTTTGATGAATTTCATGTCATTGATGTTGTTAATGCCGTAATTCTGGACAGGCTGTTTAGCCAACTTTATAGGCTAGGAACCGTTATCGTATCAACATCTAACCGTCATCCTGATGATTTGTATCAGGGAGGAATCACTCCTGAGCTGTTTTCAGCCTTTATTAAACTACTTAAAGAAAAGTCTGACATTCTTAAATTATCAGCTGAATATGATTATCGTCTAAATCATCCTCAGACTGATGACACTTTTTATATAACACCTAACGATGCAACGTCGAGAATACAGCTGGAATCACATTTTCATCGCCTGACCAACAACGCACCGATAACGCCACAGTCTATTGTTGTCTTCGGCCATCCTATTCCGCTATTGGCCGCTCATCATTCTGTAGCTCTTTGTTCATTTCAGGATTTATGTAGCCAGCCACTAGGACCGAGTGACTATCTAAAAATATCAACTACGTTTAAAACGCTGATTCTTTCAGATATTCCGAAACTGGTCCCGGAAAAGCACGATGATGCCAAACGATTTTCCACGCTGATTGATGCGTTGTATTTTCATAAAGTGAAGCTCATCTGCAGCGCTGAAGTAGCCATAAATGAATTATACAATCAGGATCTTAATGCATTTTTTCTTAAAAGGACCGTGTCCAGACTCATTGAAATGCAGAGTAATCAATATTGGCAGGAATAACTATCAACTAATTGGGTATAAATTCCGGTCAAAAAAAAGGCCGTCTAGTGACGGCCTTTTTCTCATGTGTTGCTTGAATATTACAAAGTATCTACCGCGTTAAGATCTTTAAATGCTTGCTCTAAACGCATTACCATTCCAACTTCACCGGCTCTTTGCCAGACGCGAGGATCGTAATATTTTTTATTTGGCTTGTCATCACCGTCGGGATTGCCAATCTGTCCTTGCAAATATCCTTCATTTTGAATATAGAATTCACGGATTCCATTCCAGGTCGCCCATTGTGTGTCAGTATCTATGTTCATTTTGACAACACCGTAGCTGATTGATTCTTCAATCTCTTCAGGAGTTGATCCTGAACCACCGTGGAAAACAAAATTTAACGTATTTGCAGGCACTCCGTATTTCTCGGAAACATACTTCTGAGAGTTATCAAGAATCTTCGGAGTTAATTTAACATTGCCTGGTTTATAAACACCATGAACATTGCCAAATGATGCGGCAATTGTAAAACGGTGGCTGACTTTGCTTAATCTTTCGTAAGCATAAGCTACATCTTCAGGTTGCGTGTAAAGAGAGGAATGGTCGACATCGGTATTATCAACACCATCTTCTTCACCGCCTGTTACGCCCAATTCAATTTCAAGCGTCATATCCATTTTGCTCATACGCTCTAAATACTTGGCGCAAATTTCTATATTTTCTTCAAGACTTTCTTCGGACAGATCCAGCATATGTGAACTAAAAAGCGGCTTGCCTGTTTCAGCAAATTGCTTTTCGCCGGCATCAAGTAAACCATCAATCCAGGGCAATAACTTTTTAGCCGCATGATCTGTATGAAGAATTACAGGAACACCATAGTACTCAGCTACTGTATGAACATGTTTTGCACCCGCTATAGCACCTAAAATGGCATTCATTTGCCCTTCAAGTTTCAAACCTTTTCCAGCTACAAATTGTGCTCCGCCGTTAGAAAACTGAACGATGACGGGAGATCTAACCTTGGCAGCAGCTTCTAAAGTCGCATTGATAGAGTCAGTATTGATGGCGTTAACGGCGGGAAGAGCAAATTTATTTGCTTTGCAGATAGCGAATATTTTTTGAACATCTTCACCGGTAACTACGCCCGGCTTTACTACGTCTAAAATCTTTTGTGACATATCGTCTATTATCTCTTTAAATAACGTACCTGCTTTTCCTCAAGCAGATACGAATTGTCATTTAGCCAGCATTGGTCTTTGCAATCATTACAAAGACTTAATTATGGATTGAATTTAAGACTTAAGCTTCCAGAGCCGCTAATCTTTCTGCCAAGAGCGCTTCTAAGCTCTCTAATGCTTTTTCAAAACCAA
Organism: Methylicorpusculum oleiharenae; assembly: GCF_009828925.2. NCBI lineage: Bacteria > Pseudomonadati > Pseudomonadota > Gammaproteobacteria > Methylococcales > Methylococcaceae > Methylicorpusculum > Methylicorpusculum oleiharenae. Next base: position 1,547,972 of record NZ_WUTY02000001.1, on the reverse strand, counting down.
GGATACCTTCAGCCAACTTGTCATTTGCCATTCTGTTTTCTTGATGCATACTGTCGAATGTTGCCTTATCCATTGTAATCTTCTCAATAGACTCGCTCGCAGCGTGCTTTGGATCGAGCTTTCTAGGCAATTCACCTTCAGTCTCATGCAATTCAGCAAGCAAAGAAGGCGCTATCGTCAATAAATCACAACCCGCCAATTCAGTGATTTCGCCGACGTTACGGAAACTTGCACCCATGACTTCAGTTTTATATCCGAATTTTTTATAGTAATTGTAAATACTGGTTACAGATACAACACCTGGATCTTCAGCTGGTTCATAAGAATCGCGACCTGTGTCTTTCTTATACCAGTCAAGAATTCGACCGACAAATGGAGATATCAGGGTAATTCCGTTTTCTGCACAAGCAATCGCCTGGTGAATGCCAAACAACAAAGTCAGGTTACAAGCGATGTTTTCTTTTTCTAATACTGCAGCGGCTTGAATGCCTTCCCATGTTGAAGCGATCTTAATGAGAACGCGTTCACGAGATACGCCTTGAGCTTCATATTGAGCAATCAATTCACGGCCTTTCGCGATCGTTGCTTCGGTGTCATATGAAAGTCTTGCATCAACTTCAGTTGATACGCGGCCGGGGATGATTTCTAGAATCTTCAAACCAAAAGATACCGCCAAACGATCAAAAGCAAGCGAAGCTACTTCAGAAGCAGATGCACCAGCGCCTAAAGTTGCTCTTGCGCCTTTCAAAGTATCATCCACGATACCTTGATATTGCGGCATTTGAGCGGCTGCAGTGATCAATGAAGGATTTGTTGTCGCATCGCGTGGCTTGAATTTTTCGATAGCTTGAATATCGCCTGTATCTGCCACAACGACAGTCATCTCCCTTAATTGTTCTAATAAATTTCTTGCCATGATGAGGGTACCTTCAGATTGTTAGATTAAAAATTCTAGAGCTACAATACACCCGGTTTTAAATGTCAACATCCAGATTAACTGGAACGCTTCTTCAACGGGAATGTATTTGGTAATCGAAAAATAAACTGTTTTCCGCTAATTAAAATTTTTAGGGCCTGCTCTACTCAGGGCCCATATTATTTAATTTGGATTATGCTTTTTCAAGCAGATATTTTTCAACACCGGTTAAATTTAGTTTTTTATTATTTGCAATTTGTTGTTCCAGGTATCTTTCAACACCTGTTAATTTCAAATGCACGACTTCTTTCAAATCAGGAGCTTGCCTGTCAAGGTATTTTGACACACCTGTTCTCTGATGAATGGTAGTTTCCGGTTCAGCTTCAGCTGTTTCGATAGCTTCTTCATCGACGACTTCCGATGCCGGTATAAATTCCCCTTCAAGACAACGCTCAGCGAGATGTTCTAATGCAACTTTCGCATTTTTAGCTTGTTGTTCCAGGTACTTTTCTACACCGGTTATAGTTTCTGTAATTGTTTCTTTCGCATTGGCTAACCGTTCTTCCAAGTACTTTTCTACACCGGTTTTTTCACTCGAAATAGCAATGAGTTCAGCTCTTGTTATTTTTTTACCCAAACTTGGATTCTGCTTTTCTAATTGAGCTTGATTGCTTAGATATTTTGTAACGCTACTTACTGGTGGCTTATCTTTTGCCAAAATAGCCTGTTTTGCCAGGTATTTTGCAACTCCGGTAACTTCTTTTTTAACTTCAGGTAAATCAGCTTTTGATTGCAAATACTTTTCGACAGTAGATAACCTAATGTCTGGTTTGTTAATTACTTTTTGTTTTGCCAGATATTTGGATACACTTGAAAGCGAGGGTTTTTGACGCTCACGAATAATCTGTCCCGCTATGTATTTTGCAACGCCTGATGCAGCTGGCTTACTTTTTTTTAACTGTATATATCGACCCACACCGGTAGCCGGTGAAGGCTCTTCAATGGTTGGCTCAGTTGACTCCTGCTCGCCAATCAATGCTTTAAGTTCAGCTGCTTGGGCAGCATCTCTTGCAGACTTGGCTTCTTTTTCCTTATACATATCAATTAACATCTGTGCAGCGTTTTTCTTTTCCAGCTTTGCTTTTTCGAGCTCATATTTTGCTACACCCGTCAGCTGCTCAGATGCTTTTAATAACCGCTCCTGATTGAGCAGGTATTTTTGAACACCGCTTAAAGTGACTTTTTGAGTCAGCGCCTGCTTTGCAAGATATTTCGATACGCTGCTGGAGGGTGCATCTGTTTTTTCTTTTTTTTCAACGTATTTAGATACACCACTTACTAACGGTTTGTCTTTATCTGAAATCGCTTTCTTGACAAGATATTTGTTAACACCCGTTGCTGGTAACCGATCATTATGTTTAAGGTATTTCTCTACCCCTGTCGGTTCCGGAAACTGTTGTAAATATTTTGTTACGCCAGTTACCTTCGGCATTGCACTCAAGTATCTGGATACGCCGGTCATTCCTGTCGATTTCGAGGAATGAACCGGACGCTCAATTTGAATGTCCTGAACCTTAGACCGTTTGCCGAATGGAAATATTTCAGCGAAGAAATCGATCAAGTAATTCTGGTCCATTCATCACCCCCGGTCACGCAGGTACTTTTCAACTCCAGTTGCCTTTGAGACTGAATCTGACTTATCGGCGACTACTTTTTTTGCGAGGTATTTATCAACACTTGATTTTGGAGTGCTTTCCAGTTTTTCTATGTATTTGGCAACACTTGATGATCTTGGGTTCTTTTTATCAAGATATCGTGCAACACCCGTTAAACCACTTGGATCTCTTGTGTACGTTTTTGCTTCAACTGAACCAGTAGAAGCTGTTCCACGGTTTTTGTAGAACAAAAATCCGCCTACTGCTAAAGCTACCAAAGCAATCAAAGGCATAGAAGAGCTTTCTTTTTTTGCTTGAGATGACTCTTTAGCAATTTCTTTTATTTCTTCTTTCCAAACTTCAGTTGTGCCAGCATTGTTTTTTGATGCAGGCGCATCTACGATTTTAGGTGGCTTGTAATTTTCGTCTTTGTAAAGGACTTCCGGCTTGAAGTTAGCAGCCGGAAATTTTGAATTATCCTCTGATTCTACAGCAGCTGCGCTTGACTCAGACGCGGACTTTACTTCTTCAACAGCGGCCGATTTATATTCGCTGTCTTTGTACAAAACTTTTGGCTTGAAATCTGCGGCAGGGTAGTCTGATTCAGCATTAACCAACGGCGATGCGATTAAGATTCCTATAAAAACACTTTGCGTCAAATTATTTATTTTCACGTTTTTCACCTATGAGTCTTAACAAGCTTAAGGAGCCTTTCAAAAACGATTTATTTTCGTCCCTGAAAGCACTCCTTCCGCATTTTGCAAACAATATGTAAAGCTGTTAAATCTTCTTTGAAAATTAAAGAACAGCTTCTACGTTCTTAACTACATTTTCAACGGTGAACCCGAACTCTTTGAAAAGTTGGCCTGCTGGAGCCGATTCGCCGAAACGGTTAAGTCCTACAACCCTTCCGTTACTTCCAACATATTTCCACCATCCATCGGTAACGCCAGCTTCTACAGCAACACGCTTAGTTACGCTGGAAGGCAGAACCGATTCTCTATAGGCTTCGTCTTGTGCATCAAAAACATTCGTTGAAGGCATTGAAACAACTCTGACTTTTTTTCCTTTTGCAGTCAACTCTTCGCATGCTTTAACAGCCAACTCAACTTCCGAGCCCGTTGCAATAAGAATTACTTCCGGCTGACCTTCGCTGTCCTTCAGCACATATCCCCCTTTTTCAATTGCACTGATTTGTGCAGATGAACGCGGCATATGAGCCAGGTTTTGGCGAGAGAAAATCAACACAGACGGACCATTACTTCTTTCAATGGCGGCTTTCCAGCAAACTGCGGTTTCAACAGCATCACATGGACGCCAAACCTGCATGTTGGGAATCAGGCGCAAAGTGGCTATTTGCTCAACCGGTTGATGGGTAGGACCATCTTCACCCAGACCAATTGAATCATGGGTATAGACAAATAATGTTCTGATCTGCATCAGAGCGGACATTCTTAATGCATTTCTTGCATATTCTGAGAACATCAGGAATGTCGCGCCAAATGGAATCAAACCGCCGTGAAGCGCTACACCATTCATGATTGCAGACATACCGAATTCGCGAACACCATAATTGATGTAGTTCGCATCGGGCTTGTCGGCACGCATGGGTTTGTAAGTTGACCATTCAGTCATGTTTGAACAGCCTAAATCTGCTGATCCACCAAATATTTCCGGCAACAATTTCGCATAACCCTCAATAGCGGCCAGTGAAGAATGTCTTGTCGCCGTCGTTTTGGCTTGCTCATTGACAGAATCTACAAATTTCTGAGCATCTGCCGCCCAATTTGCGGGCAACTCGCCTGCCATTCTTCTTTCAAATTCTGCAGCAAGTTCAGGATGAGCCGCTTTGTAAGCTGCAAATTTTGCATCCCATTCTGCTTCCAGTCGAGCACCTTTTGATTTTGCATCCCAACCGGCATAAACATTATCGGGTATTTCAAAAGGACCATGATCCCAGCCTAAAGCCGCTTTGGTCAGGTTAACCTCTGCGTCTCCAAGAGCGGCACCATGACATTCATGAGTTCCTGCTTTATTCGGAGAGCCAAAACCAATCGTAGTTTTACAGCAAATCAGCGTTGGCTTATCAGTCATTGCTTTAGCCATTTCTATAGCTTTTGCAATAGCATTTGAATCGTGACCGTCTACATCGGCTATAACATGCCAACCGTAGGCTTCGAATCGCATCGGCGTGTTATCTGTGAACCAGCCTTCAACATGGCCGTCGATAGAAATTCCATTATCGTCCCAGAAAGCAACGAGATTACCTAAGCCCAAAGTTCCTGCTAAAGAACAGGCTTCATGCGAAATACCTTCCATCAAGCAGCCGTCGCCCATGAACACATAGGTCATGTGATCAACGATTTTGTGACCGTCTTTATTAAACTGAGCCGCTAACGCTTTTTCAGCAATTGCCATACCTACAGCGTTGGTGATGCCCTGACCTAAAGGTCCGGTTGTTGTCTCTACACCAGGAGCATAACCGTATTCCGGATGTCCAGGTGTTTTAGAATGCAACTGACGAAAATTCTTCAACTCTTCTATAGGTAATGCATAACCCGTCAAATGCAACAGGGAATAAATCAGCATTGAACCGTGACCATTTGACAATACAAAGCGATCGCGATTTGACCATTTCGGGTTGTTCGGGTTGTGCCGCATGAAGTCATTCCATAATACTTCAGCAATATCAGCCATACCCATAGGGGCGCCTGGATGACCAGAGTTTGCTTTCTGTACGGCATCCATGCTTAAAGCGCGTATGGCGTTCGCTAGTTCTCGACGCGAAGTCATATTCTTCTCCTTCGTTTCTAAATTATTATATTGTTAAGTTTAACGGCTTGAACAAGTGCTAATTATTGCCATTCGTTTGTTGACATTCGACAAAGCACGAACGAGTGGATTAACCACTCGTCCTCTTGTTTTACTCAAGGTTCGCGTGTCTTTCTCTCATGATTTCTTCTGGAATACCTTTCTCATGGATGAGGTGAGAAATCGTCGACTCAAGAAAGAGCAAGGTTGACAACTCAAATACAGTACCCATAGGCATTCCCACAACTTTTCCGTAAAGTTCTGGAGTACCAATTTGGAATACACCATCTGCCAGATCGCCAATAGTCGAACTGCTTTTTGCAGATATCAGCATAATGTCTGAGCCAATTTCTTTGGCTTTTTTAGTAAATGCTATGAGTTGTTCAGTTTCCCCGGAACCAGAGATGATGATCAACAAGTCACCCTTTTTGATACTGGGGGTGACTATTTCACCAACAACACTGACATCATAACCACTGTGAACCAGTCTCATGGCAAAAAACTTACCAATCAAGCCTGACCGACCTGCACCAGCGATAAAAATCCGCTTTGCCTGGTCAAGCATTTTCGTTAATTTTTCATCGTAGGAGTCGTCAGTAGCCTCAAGGATACCGGTCACTTTGTCTAGAATTAGCTGCTGATGCATGGTTTTACCTTAAACAGCGTCAACAAGTTCGCGAATTTCGCGCGCTGCTTCTGCAGGAGATGGCGCACCGTAAATAGCTGCACCTACAACAATAATGTTCGCACCGGCACGAACTACGTCTTGAACAGTTGTTTGCTTGATACCGCCGGCTACAGAAATTCTGATGTTCAAACCTAAACCAGCGATGTCGCTTAAATCACCAAAAGGAGTGTGACCCGCTGCTTGTGCGTCCAGACCTGTATGAACACCCATAATGTGAGCGCCGGCTTCCGCTGTAGCACGTGCAACAGCAATTTTATCGTCTACGTTGATCAAGTCGATTTGAGCTTCTGCACCGTGTGCATTAGCTGCCTTGATAACACCTACGCAAGTAGCAAGACCGGAAACACCCAGTACTGTACAGATGTCGGCGCCTGCAGCATAGAATGGAGTGGCTTCATATTCGCCGGCATCCATAGTTTTTAAATCAACTAAAATTAATTTGTCTGGGAATCTTGCTCTTAAGTCCTTAACCAAATTTACGCCGTTGTGCTTAATGCAAGGTGTTCCGATTTCAAAAATATCGATATGTGGCGCAACTGTTTCTGCCAGAGCGATAGTTTGGTTGTAATCTAATGAATCTAACGCCATTTGAATTAATGGTTTTGCCATGATATGTGCTCCGAATTGGTTATTTTAATTGTTGGTTACATACTCGTTTTTGCGAACGATACTGTAAATTAGAACAGGCTCCTGTGTCAATGCCAATTACGGTGCAAAACCTGTAGTGTTCGCGTTTGTTATAACCACGTTTTATGAGTTTCGTTACTTTTTACCACCACGCTATAACGAATCTTTCTCATTGCCTATTTTATTGCAAAAAATCTTAAATTTCATAGCCGCCCCGATGGCTTGACCACCTCACCAAGCATTTGTCATTGTTGATGAGTCTTCGCTATAAAATTCATTCCTTCAATGTATAATTTGCGCACACTATTGAACCCTGTAATGCTTGCAAGACAATTTTTCTAAGTGCCATTAATCAGTTTGATCAATCCGGAACATCAACTCTTGACTCATCCATCCACTTATAACTCAAACCAACTTGATGACTTACGCACCCGCCGACTTTTCTAACATACGCTCACTGATCATTGATATGGATGGTGTTTTATGGCAGGGCGACGCCCCCTTTCCCGGTCTGATCGAGTTTTTCAATACACTGCGTAACAAAGGCATCACTTTCGTTCTAGCCACAAACAATGCCAGCCACACCCCTGAACAATACGTCACGAAACTTGAGAAAATGGGTGTTAAAGTTGGATTGCGTGAGATCTTAACGTCGGCCATGGCTACCGCTTCATATTTGGCCGAGCGATACACGCCGGCCGATACGCGTGTTTTTGTCATTGGTGAAGACGGCGCCGTTCAGTCTCTGGCCGATCAAGGCTTTATTTTGACGGACGTTTGTCAGTTTACCGACCCGGAAGAGGCGAAATATCAACTGAACGCGGACATAGTGGTCAGCGGCAAAGACCGATCACTTACCTGGGACAAACTGGCTACGGCTACGATCAACATCCGCGCCGGGGCAGCCTTTTACGGGACCAATGGAGATACAACCTTGCCCACTGAATTTGGTTTAATTCATGGTAACGGCGCCATTCTTGCCGCTCTAGAAACGGCAACCGGTAAAGTACCTATCATCATCGGCAAACCCGAACCTACCATTTACCAACAAGCCATGGCTATTTTAGGCGCCGATCCCGGCGGAACCGTTGCTATAGGCGATAGACTGGAAACGGATATTCTCGGAGCTGTTCGCACCGGAATACCTAGCATTATGGTTTTAAGCGGCGTCTCTACCCTGGAAGATCTTAAAACCAGCGCCTATCAACCCACCTGGGTGATGAAGGATATCCGGGATATTACTGACGCATTAAATGCCACTGCATAACTGAACCCACCGCAATCCACCATTTATCGCTGTTTTAGCTACTTTATTGCGGAATCCAATTCAAACAGGAGCTGTTACCATGAAAAAATTTATCGATACCGCAGACAGTCTTCTCGATCAGAGCCTGAACGGTTTTGCCAAAGCCCATGCCGATATAGTTCAGCTCTCGGTAAATCCCCGTTATATAAGACGAACGACACCGGCCTTCACGGGCAAAGTGACTCTCATTTCAGGAGGGGGATCAGGGCATGAACCATTGCACACCGGGTTTGTCGGCAAAGGCATGCTGGATGCGGCTTGCCCAGGTCAGATTTTCACTTCCCCCACACCCGATCAGATGATGGCAGCGGCTGAAGCCGTCGAAAGTGGAGGCGGTGTATTATTTATCGTTAAAAATTATGCCGGTGATGTGATGAATTTTGAAATCGCATCAGAAATGGTGACGTGTGAAAACCAGACCGTTCTTGTTAGTGATGATGTTTCATTACCCAAATCACACAGCACTGGACGAAGAGGCGTCGCGGGCACATTGATAGTTGAAAAAATGCTGGGGGCTGCGGCAGAACAAGGCGCCGATCTTGCGGCATGCAAGCTACTGGGCGACCGTATCTGTCAAAACACGGCTTCGATAGGCGTCGCATTAACCAGTTGCACCACACCCGCTTTAGGCAAGCCCACTTTCGAATTAGGCGAAAACGAAATGGAAATGGGTGTAGGCATCCATGGTGAACGGGGCCATGACACCCAACCATTAGCCGGCGCGAAGGCTATAGTCGAGCAACTCGCAGACGCCATTAATAAAGAACTCGCACCCAAACAGGGTCAAAAAGTCTTGCTGCATGTCAACGGTTTCGGCGCCACACCCCTGATAGAATTGCATCTGATGTATGATCTGGCCGCCAGTTATTGGGAAAAACGCGGCATAGCAATAACGCGTTCATTAGTTGGCAATTACACCACTTCGCTGGATATGGCAGGTTGTTCTTTAACTCTCACCCTTCTTGACGATGAACTGACCCGGCTTTGGGATGCGCCGGTCCATACAGCCGCCTTACGCTGGGGATGTTAGTAAGTTTGAAAGCTGCCATATTGATGACAGGAATCACCTGACCTTCACTAATCGGTCAATCACTGCGCATATCATCAATTGACTGGTTTTCGCACCGGCATCAATATGACCGCGGCTGCGTTCTTCCAAAAAAGAAGCGCGGCCTTTGGTTGCGATCATATCGCGCGTTGATTCGACACCCGTTTCAGCGGCTGTCGCCAATTTTTTTAGCACTTCGCCCAAATCGCTCTCTGCTGATGCCGCAGTCAATGCATCGGCGACAGGCACTAACACATCAAGCATGGTTTTTTCGCCCGCCTCGGCGCGTCCTCTTTTTTTAACGGCATTAACCGCCTCATTAAATATTTCAGCAAAACCCTGACTATCCAAAGCATGTTGATTGCAGGCTTTGCTCATTGCAACGAACAACGTTCCAAACAAGGAACCCGAAGCGCCGCCCATAGTCGACATCAGTGTCATGCCGATTTTCTGCCAGGCTCCCGGCCAATCCAGCAACGATAATTCCTCAACCTGCCCCAACAAAGCAGTTATGCCCCGCTGTAAATTGATAACATGATCGCCGTCGCCGATAGCTTGATCCAATGCTGTCACTTCTTCAGCATTGGCATCAATGGTATCGGCGATGGCTTTGATTAAATCAGGTAAAAGCGTTGCACTGTAGGTCATGAAATTGTCTCCTTATCGAAGAATAAATAATGGTGATCTATAATAGACGCTCACGCTACCGGCCATACATAAATTAACCGGCTCATCTTCCTGTCTCTTTCATTACTCCTTTCTGATCTAAAATCCGTCTGGTTTTCAGGAGGTGCGGAATGTGTCAGACGAGGATGTCGGCAGCAAGGATGTTGCCGACATCCCCTCGGGAAGGGTTCACGGCGATACTGGGCAGGCACACCCGCACCTTTCACTGCAGATCGATTTTTGACCAGCACAGGAGTAACTTGAAAGTGAAAGACCCTAAAAGCGCGCGATTGCTCATCAGACTGAACCGTTGATCAAAAAAATCTTACTATGCTTAAAACTGCGATAGAAATTGATGTTCTTTGCGTCGGACATGCCTGTTACGATCTGGTTTTTTCCGTTCCCCACCATCCCAAGGCGGATGAAAAACTGGTTGCGGACAGCTTGATCAGTTGCGGAGGAGGCCCCGCTGCCAATGCGGCAATTACCGTTTCATTACTCGGCTTAAAAGCCGGATTTGCCGGCTATTTGGGTCATGATATTTACGGCGAAAAGCATGTGCAGGAATTGATAGAGAATCACGTCAATACCGACCTCATCATCAGAGGCACTAATCCCACGCCCTTATCGACCGTCATCGTAAAACCGGACGGATCAAGAGCATTGATCAATTTTAAAGGCAATACGCAAGCACTCGCAGCCGACAGTATAAATTTTTCAACGATCCGCCCGCGGGTCATACTTTTTGACGGTCACGAACCTCACGTGTCTATACCCCTGGCTCATCAAGCGCGTAAAGCCAGCATCACTTCGGTTCTGGACGCCGGCTCCGTCCATGAAGGAACGTTAGGCTTGATGCCGATAGTAGACCATTTGGTCTGTTCCGAAAAATTCGCTCTGCAATATGCAGGTGACACAGCTCTGGCTTTAAACCGTCTGGCCGAATTCGCCCCCTCTGTAGTGATTACCCTGGGAGAACAAGGCCTGATCTGGAAACAGGGGCAGGAATCCGGCAGCTTACCGGCTTTTCAAGTCAAGGCTATCGATACCACCGGTGCCGGGGATGCTTTTCATGGCGCATTTGCCGCTGGCTTATGTCAACCCATGTCCTGGCTTGAATTGTTGCGTTATGCCAGTGCGACTGGCGCCTTATGCACAACAAGAACCGGCGCCAGAACAGGCTTGCCTGATCAAAAGGCTGTATCTGCTTTGCTTGCCGTCACCGGATAAACGCTCGTCAACCCTCTTTCCATTTTATGTTGCACCCGATACTGGGCAATTGATTGGTATCAATCGGCTTTCCGGCCAATAAATTATCCAGTGCATGACGCAGATCCTCGCCGGTAAGTGGAACATCGTTTTTAGGTGTCGCACCGTCCAGACGCCCCCGATACACACACGCCAAATCCGCATCGAACAAATATATATCGGGCGTACAAGCGGCCTGATAGGCTTTGGCAACCGACTGGCTTTCATCATAAAGATAAGCGGCGAAAGGATTGCCCCATTCCGCCATCAATGCGTGCATTTTATCCGGCGCATCGTCCGGATAATTTTGAATGTCGTTGGCACTCATCGCAACAGTAGCGATGCCTTGCGACGCATACTCTTGAGCAATGGCGATTAATTGCGGTTTGATGTGCAATACATAAGGACAATGGTTACACATAAACACAACCAGTGTCCCGGCGGCTCCTTTCAGATCGCCAAGCGACTTGATTTCACCGGTTATCGTATCAAATAACGTAAAATCCGGGGCTATTGTTCCCAAAGGCATCATAGTTGAGGGTGTTGCAGCCATTGTTATCTCCTGGAGAGTAATAAATTTTGGTTATTCGGAATTTGGCGATGAAAAGTTAAAGTTTAACAGAATGAAAAAATACATCTCTTGTTGAAACCAATGAAAAGCCAATTTTAATCTGGGTCTTATCGAATGTTGAAATCCGTTATACCTGACATTCGTACCGACAGTTTTTCGAGAAGATCTCAGTCAAAAACGGCCAAAACCCGACCGACGAAACAAAAGCGTATATGGCAAATGTTCATCCAAAAGCAGCCGTAGGGTGTGGTGAGTTTACGAACCGCACCAATCACGACCGATGCGGTGCACGCTGTTTACCGCATCCTACGGGCTGAAGGCGCCGGCGGCGATTGAATAGTGCCGATCATTCGGTAATAAATCGCAATAGACCGGCGAGCCTGTTGTCTTTGCATATCGGATTAACCCTTGCTCTGCAATTTTTCGTCAAACCCGGCAAAACTAGCGGTAAGCTTCGGGTCCAAACTGTACTTATTGCAAAAATCCAGATAAAACCTAAGCCACTTATGAAAATCAGTGCGTTGCTGATCCGGAATATTGCGTAAGCAAAGCTGCGACTCGAACGTCTGACTTAAGGATGCGGTAACGATCAACATGACAACCTCCAATTTCACCTATTGGCTCAGTTTGGATGATATACGGAAGGGAAAAATCCTTGCAGATCAAAAATTTATTGTTGCGACTCTGGTTTCATGGTCGATATACTGTTAACAGCTTAATAACTTGTTGGGCAATTGAAGTCTCTCTCTAGGAGCAATCTCACTTTGAAAGCACTCTCACAGTCGCAAATCGACGAGGCACAGGCCATCATCAACAACACAAGGGCCGGCATTTATGAACTACGTGATATTTATGGCGACCTTTGGGATTCGGTTCAAAGTCCGACATCCTTCGGCATGAAATTTAAAGCAACTGTGGTCGCAGGCCTGCTTTCCAGTATCAAATTATGCAAAAAGAAAACAAATAATCATCACACGTACGAAGTGCTGAAATAATTCAATTTGCAATTTAGGATAGGAACGACATGAAAGACAAAGTTTTCATTTTTGTTGCAATTTGCTCGTCGCTCATTGCCACCGGGTGCGTATCGAACCAAGTCAAAAGCTACAGCAATAGCACATGGGATATTAAGGTTCAGAACTCAGGCTGTAGATTGGCCGGCGTGGTAGTTACCAATAAGACCAATAGCACTCAAAACTTCTTTCCAGACTTGTACGTAAAAAACAAAAGCATTCCAAACCGAACCTTCGGCCATTACGGCGTTCTCGACTGTATGAAAATTGCGCCAAATGAAACCAGAAGTTGCAGGTTTTATATTAGCAGTAGCGAGGTTTCCGCCTCCAACCTAGGCGGGCTAGGTTGCCCTGATATTGATTATGAATGGCGGTAATACAGCTGATATTTCTCTGTGTCTATTGGTAGCCAAGGCCCGGGAGCAGGATTTGAAAAAGTCGGCGCTGGCGGGACGGCATTTGCCTAACACTGCGCTCCAAGGGACGCTGCGCGATAAAGTCGAGAGACAATAGGGGTCAGGTCGAGGGAATAGCAATAGGGTCAGGTCTCGAATTAAGAATTCCCAGTTTTGAGCTACAGTTAACGCCATGACCAGACCTCTTAGACTTGAATTTCCAAATGCGCTCTACCACATCACTTCCCGCGGTGATCGGCGAGAAGATATCTACGAAGACGACAGGGTTATTTTTCTGAGCCTGCTGGGCAAGGTTGTTGCTGATTTCAATTGGCTTTGTCACGGCTATTGCCTGATGACAAACCATTACCATTTGATAGTAGAAACCCTTGAGGGCAATCTCTCCAAAGGGATGCGGCAATTGTGGACTAGTAGGGTCAGGTCTTGTAATTTGCATCAAGTCTCGTTTATGCAAGCACGTATTTGCAAAATACAAGACCTGACCCCTTTTTGCGCTTGACCCCTTTACTTGGAGTGGTATCAAAGTGACAGAACAGTATCAGGAGATTGTGAGAAAGCACCAGATGCTACTTTATGATTTGCTTGCATCGCAAGCTATAAAGTATTCAGATTGGCCTATGGGCGATGTTGAAGAGCTTAAACTTTGCTCAGGTATTTACCATTTCTATCAAGGTCATGATTGCCAACGGACATCAATCTATGTCGGAAAAGCAGCGATAAGTGAAAACGGCTGGAGTCTATACAAACGATTGTGTCAACACTTCCAGCCGTCTCAAAAGAATGCTCTTTTAGGCAAGGTCGCAAAACAAACTGGGAGAGGAGCGGAACAAATCAAGGAAGAATATATGAACGCAAACATTTACCTTCAGTGGTTACCTGTCACCTTTGATATGGCTGATAACGAGCTTGATGATAAAAGAGAACTCGTATGGCTCGAGTGTTTCTGTAAATCCATATTGAAACCAACATACACTGACCAGTAAAAACATATCTAAGGAACATCAGCTATGAAAACGTTATTTGTATGCATCAGCCTATATTTAACTATCCTTGTTGCATTGTTTCCGCAGCTAGCGGTAGCGGATGGGAAAGCTAACCTTGATGGCTTTAAAGAAATCAAATTCGATCTATCTGTCAAAGAACTAACAAGCCTTGGCTACGAATGCACGGATGGGACGTGCAAACTAGGCGATGGCGTTAAAAAGGAATATACGCTCTTCTCTCAGGAGGCGCGAGTAAGTGTAAACATAGAAGAAAATAAGGTGAACAGCATAGATGTGACTATTGATGTTACACCAGACAAAATGAAGGAGCTATTTTCAAAGTCTTTAGGCAATCCTAAAGTGCATAAATATGTATCATTAATGGGATACACAGTAGAACAGTATTACTGGTTATTTGCCAATGGCACATCAATAAGCGTCAGAAAGAACATGGATAAAAACACAACCAGTAATCTATTCGGAAACATTGTTCCAATTAATTTCTCAAGCGCGACATACAATGGCAAAAAGAAAACAGAGAAGCTCCTGGAGGCCGTAAAAAAATCAGCTGTAGATAAAAGCGATTTTTAGTTTGTGCAAATTAAGAAAACGCTAACACGTAGAATAGGGTCAGGTCTCGAATTAAGAATTCCCAGTTTTGAGCTACAGTTAACGCCATGACCAGACCTCTTAGACTCGAATTTCCAAATGCGCTCTACCACATCACTTCCCGCGGTGATCGGCGAGAAGATATCTACGAAGACGCAGAAGACAGGCTTATTTTTCTGACCCTGCTGGGCAAGGTTGTTGCTGATTTCAATTGGCTTTGTCACGGCTATTGCCTGATGACAAACCATTACCATTTGATAGTAGAAACCCTTGAGGGCAATCTCTCCAAAGGGATGCGGCAATTGAATGGCGAAAGACTAGGGTCAGGTCTTGTAATTTGCATCAAGTCTTGTTTATGCAAGCACGTATTTGCAAAATACAAGACCTGACCCCTTTTTGCCTGGAGTGATTCCCCCTGCTCGCATCCATGCAGTTTGGACCCCGGCATTCCACTTGTGCCCCAGAGGGTATGCCGGGGCGACGCCACCTTTAGAACTCATAGGATCGCACTATTTCAGTTTTGGCTGAAGCTTATACGTAATCAGGTACCTTATGACTTTACATAGCCATCCCAAAGCCGGTCAAGTAATGAAAAGTTGATATGCGTTGCCACTGTGTCGGCGATAAGATCAATCCCCTGCTCACGGCGCTGCCCCAAATCAATTGAAAGGGAATTTTGTTTATTTAAACCGGCCCAAGCCAGCAGAGCATCACAAGCAGCAGCCTGATCGAACAGACCATGCAGATACGTTCCGGTAATTTGATCATCAACAGAACAGGCTCCATCACCGCCTTCATCACTGGTAACCAAAGGCCTTGCCAGCGCCGGACCCTGCGATAGGCCGGCGTGAATCTCATAGCCTTGAACGGGAACGTTACCCAGACTCAACACACCGGATACCTGACAAAGCCGCTTGTCCTTGTTTAAGGTGGTTTCCATATCGAAATACCCCAACCCGTCACTGGATCCGGGCCGCCCTTCAAGCCCCAAAGGATCATGAATCTGCCGACCCAACATCTGAAAACCGCCGCAGACACCTATCAGCTTGCCGCCATATCGCAAATGCCGCTCAATGGCCTTATCCCAATTCTGCTGTTTCAACCACGCCAAATCGTCTCTTACTGATTTACTGCCCGGCAGTATCAGCAAATCGGCACCTTTCATTTGCAGAGGATCATGTAAAAACGCCAGGGTTACGTCGGGATGGTGTAACAGCGGATCAAAATCGGTATGGTTGCTGATTCTGGGCAAACACGGCACGACTATCCTGAAATCGGCATTTCGATTCGCTGGATTGGCCGATATGGCATCCTCGGCATCCAGATACAGCGAGGTTAAATACGGCAAAACTCCCAATACCGGCTTGCCGGTTTCTTGTTCCAGCCAGGTTAATCCCGGTGTTAACAAATCGATGTCGCCCCGAAAACGATTGATCACAAAGCCCAAAATACGGCGGCGCTCACTCTCAGACAGACAAGCCAGGGTTCCGATGATATGCGCAAACACGCCGCCCCTATCAATGTCGGCGATCAGTAACACGGGACAGTCGACCTGTTCGGCAAAGCCCATATTGGCGATATCGCCCTGACGCAGGTTTATTTCGGCAGGGCTGCCCGCGCCTTCAACAATCATCATCTGATACTGATTCGAAAGCCGCCCGTATGACTCAAGCACAGCATTAAAAGCGGTCGCTTTATAATCATGATAGGTTTTGGCATCCTGATTTTCCAATGCCTTCCCGTGAATGATGACTTGTGCCGTCCGATCGGTTGTAGGTTTAAGCAAAACGGGATTCATGTCGCTGTGCGAAGCCAGGCCGCATGCTGCCGCCTGAACCGCTTGCGCCCTGCCAATCTCGCCGCCATCGATGGTTACTGCACTGTTCAGCGCCATATTCTGCGGTTTGAATGGCACCACGCTAATCCCTTTGCGATAATAGTAGCGGCATAAGCCGGTCACCAGCGTGCTTTTGCCGGCGTCCGATGTAGTGCCTTGAATCATAAGGGTTTTGAATTTCATCTGGAATCATTGGGTTGAATACTTTCATTACTCCCTTTTGACCGAAAAAACGTCTAGGAATGGGAAGGTGTGGGGTATGCCTAGCGAGGATGTCGGCAGCAGGGAGCTGCCGCAAGCCCCCATGGACGGGTTCACGGCGTTCCTCGATAGGCATACTCCACACCAAACATACTTGAACGATTATTGAGTAAGAAGAGAGTATTAAAACATGCCGATCGCAATGCGCTACATAAAAACAGATTTTCTTAAATGAGTTTAACGCTCTATATCCTGTCGGCAGTTCTTATCGACCGGTGTTTGGGGGAGCCACAACGCTTCCACCCTCTGGTTGGCTTCGGCGCTTTTGCAAACTTCATCGAACAACGTTTATGGCATGCAAATGCGAGCCGTTTTGTGGGTTTGATCGCCCTGATATTAGCCGTCATCCCTATCACACTGCTTATTTACGGATTAGAGCGCTTCATGCATGCTGACGCCCTGATTCACCCGGTCTTATTATACTTTTGCATAGGTGCAACAAGCCTCAAGCAACATTCGGAGCGTGTTTTTGCCGCGCTTGACGGACAAAACATACTTCAGGCAAGGCATCAGGTTGCCCTGATCGTCAGCCGTGAAACCGCTAACATGGACGCATTGGCGGTCCGCCGGGCGGCTATAGAATCGGTTCTTGAAAACGGTGCGGATGCCATTTTTGCCCCGTTATTCTGGTTTATAGTTGCAGGCCCTGCCGGTGCTGTTTTTTACCGGCTAGTGAATACGTTGGACGCATTATGGGGCTATAAAAATGAACGCTATAACCGCTTTGGCTGGGCCGCTGCAAGACTGGATGACGGCTTGAACTACTTGCCGGCGCGATTGACCGCCTGCAGTTACGCTTTACTGGGCCAAACCCGAAAAGCCTTGAACAGTTGGCGCAGATACTCGACTCTGCTGGAAAGTCCGAATGCAGGACCGGTGATGAGTTCCGGCGCCGGAACGCTCAATATCAAATTAGGCGGACCTGCTGTCTATCACGGCAAACTCAAAAACAAGCCGTATTTTGGCGGAAACAACGAGCCCGCCGATCATGACATTATCAAAGCAAACCGGCTGATTGATAAAACCCTGTGGATATGGATCGTGTTAATTACATCAGGAGAAGCACTTGCTGGAACATGGGGGTAAACTGCGCAATGCCGCAACGCGTTATCAGATTCCGCTGGACCAATGGATAGATTTATCGACCGGCATCAATCCCAATGGTTGGCCGATTCCTGCCATACCGGGCGAATGCTGGGTAAGATTACCCGAAGCAGACGATGGTCTTGTTGAGGCCGCCAGGCGCTATTATCAATCGCCTCATATTTTACCGGTAGCCGGCTCCCAGGCAGCCATTCAGGCCTTACCATTATTACGGTCCGCGTCTGTCACCGGCATGTTGAGCCCCGCCTATGCAGAGCACGCCGCCAACTGGCAAAAAGTCGGCCATACCCTGATAAATTTGCATCCGGATACCCTCAGCGAAGTGATCGGCAAACTGGATGTATTAGTCTTGATTAACCCGAACAACCCTACCGGTTGGCGCTTCAGTCAAGCGCAGCTGCTAGCCTGGCACGAAAACTTACAGGCGCGCGGCGGCTGGCTGATTGTCGATGAAGCGTTTATCGATACGACCCAGGAATGCAGTCTGGCGGCCCATTTACCCAGACCCGGCCTGATTATTTTGCGCTCACTGGGGAAGTTTTTCGGTTTGGCAGGAGCCCGATGCGGATTCGTTCTGGCAGACGAGGCGCTACTTAGTAATTTGAATGAACAATTAGGCCCGTGGACACTTAGCCATCCTTGCCGTTATGTAGCAAAGCAAGCCTTATGCGACCGTGCTTGGCAAGAACGCACCAGTCTGGCACTAAAACTGCAGTCACAACGATTGAGGCTATTGCTGGAATCGCATGGACTCAATCCGGACGGCCATACAGACTTGTTCGTCTGGTGTAAAATCCTGCAGGCGCAGGCATTGCACGAACGTCTTGCCCGCCAGGGCATTCTGACCCGATTATTCGAAACACCCAGCAGCGTGCGATTCGGCCTTCCCAAAGATGAAATGCAATGGGAGCGGCTGGATATCGCGTTAAAAACCATCACGCCAGCTATTTTCGGAGACAAAATCGGCTAAGGGTCGCGCTTTGGCCCAGGCCTCCAATTCCAGCATGGGTTTTTCGTAAAAGGCCTCGACATGCCCAAGACACAAGACTGCAATGGGGCTGCCTCCTTCAGGAATTGCAAGCAATTTTGCCAGGGCCATGGGATCGAATAAAGACACCCAGCCCAGCCCCAAACCCTCGGCTCTGGCGGCCAGCCACAAATTTTGTATGGCGCAGGCCGCCGACGCTAAATCCATTTCCGGCAACGTGCGCCTGCCGAAAATATGTTTTTCGCGCTGATCCTGCAAGGCGACAACCAGCAATTCCCCGCAATCCAGGATGCCTTCGACTTTGAGTTTCATGAACGCGTCATTGCGTTCACCCATAGCCAGCGCTGTCTGCAGCCGTTCCTGCTCAACCAGCGCATGAATTTTTCGCCGCAATGCAACATCGGTAATTCTGATAAATCGCCAGGGCTGCATCAAACCGACGCTCCCCGCTTGATGAGCCGCTTGTAAAAGCTTTGTCAGTATTGCTTCATCAACCGGCTCCGACAAAAAGTGGCGCATGTCGCGTCGCGCTGAAATCGCCCGGTAAACCGCCGCTATTTCAGCGTCACTAAAACGATGCTCAGACATACATTGCCACCGCCGCCAGAACAGCGGCCTCCGACAATTCCACGGCAGCCCCATAAACATCACCGGTTACCCCCCCTAAACGACGAAGCGCGAGATAGCGTATTGCCAGCCAAACCAATAAGGCAACCAGCACTGGCATCCAGCCAGCAAACCATATTGCACAGATCAGCCAAGCGGCAAGACTTAATCTAGCGAGGGTGACGGGTAAATTGACGATCATTTTTTCTCCCAACCCGCCCGGACGGACATAAGGCGCAGTCAACATCAACGCCATGATAGCCAACCGGCCCAGCATCGGTACCATCAATAATGCCTCAGCGTCAGATTGTTTGACGATTTCAACCAAGGCCGCCCATTTCACCATCAACACCAGAATCAGCCAAATGACAGCGATTGGCCCGGCTGCCGGATCTTTCATAATTGCCAGACTGCGTTCAGGACTGCTCATCCCGCCCGCCCAGGCATCGGCGCAATCAGCGAGTCCATCCAGATGAAGTCCGCCGGTAATCCCTACCCACAGAATCAAAAGCATTGCCGCTTTAAGTGCTGGCTGTTCTGTTCCCAAAAGACCCAATGCCAAAACCAGCATCAAACCGATCAATAAACCGACAAACGGATAAAACAAAACCGAATGCCCCCATTGGCGCTCGCTGGGTTCAAAATAGACAGGCAGCGGAATCCGGGTTAAAAACTGTAGGGCTAATAGTAATGAATGCATGGCATGTTAAATAAAAAAGGCGATTCTTTGATCGCCTTTTGATGGGTTATCGAGATTGATCCGCGTTTATTCGCGTCTTTCCCGCAAAACATCGCGTTACTTTAACGGACGCCCTTTGGCATCTTTATCCATGTTTTTGCTGAGCAGCAGGGCAAACTCGAGAAACCCCCACAATACGCCATAACCGCCGGTCAAAAAAGTCACCACAATCTGACATAAACCGATCAGGTAAAAACCCAAATAAAACCGGTGAAGCCCAAATAATCCCAAAAAGAACGCTAGAAAAATCGCTATCTTACGGGATTTCACCGCTTTATTTTCCAGATAAGCCCCTACCAGCCCAACCGTAGTGACGGTTCCATCCGTTTGCTCAAACATCACATCGTCACCGGTTTCGGGCTCAGCAGGTGAAGTCCATTGGTCCAAATGAAATTCATAAAATGAATCATCACTTTTGATAACGCCTGTTTGCCTGCCTAAATCAAAGCTTTCTATGTGTCCTATCATGGTTCGTTTTACCTTCTTTTTATAATTATTAACGTTATCTGTAAATGATCTGCTTCGGTATCTGTTTCAGCGCAAAAGCCGGTTTACTCTGCACAGATACCAGCCTGCTCAAAAGTTGCCATTTCATTATGCAGCTTGCAAGCCATTTGTAAAACGGGCACCGCAACCAAAGCGCCGCTGCCCTCTCCCAAACGCATATCCAAATTCAGCAGAGGCCGTGCATTCAAAAATGCCAATACTCGCTGATGCCCGCGTTCCTGCGAAACATGTCCGTAAAAAAACCATTCCGCACACTCCGGAGCCATTTCAATGGCGATCAATGCGGCAACCGTGCTGATAAACCCGTCAACCAATACAGGCATACGCTGTTGAGCCGCACTTATGTAGGCTCCGGTCAATGCGGCAATCTCAAAACCACCCAAACATCTCAACATATCGAAAGGAGAATGTAATGCCGGCAGATGAAGTGCCAATGCTTCAGCTATCAGTGCGGCTTTTCTTTGGATACCTGCAGCATCCAAGCCGGTTCCCGCCCCTGTCAACTCGTGCGGACTGATCTTTAACACCGCAGCTGCCAGAGCACTGGCACTGGTCGTGTTACCTATGCCCATTTCGCCGCCTATGAACAAATGCACTTGCCGGAGAACCGCTCTGTCTACTGCACTTTTTCCGGCGTTTAGTGCCAATTCCAATTGCGCCTGCGTCATGGCCGGTTGCACCGCAAAATTTGCCGTCCCCGGACCCGCCCTGTCCACGATTAATCCGGTCAGATCCAGGGGAGCACGCAGTCCTGTATCGACAACTTCAAAACAAGCCCCCAAATGACGAGCCAACACGTTGGCTGTCGCGCCGCCGTTCACAAAATTAGTCACCATTTGCCCCGTCACTTCCTGAGGGAAAGCCGACACGCCGGCTTCGGCAATTCCGTGATCGGCAGCAAAAACCGTGACCTGAACCGATTCGATCATCGGACGTCCGGTTTGCTGTAATGAGGCCAGACGAACGGCAATATCTTCCAAAAAACCTAAAGAACCGGGAGGTTTGGTTAATGTTGTCTGTCTGATTCTGGCCTGCTCGGCAAAGGCTTCGCCTGCAGGCTGAATGGGCGCGTTTAGCCAGTCCATTTCAATACCTGCGGCAAACCCGCCGTAACCAGGACAACCTTATCGCAAAGTTGCGCGAGCTGCTGATGCAGACGCCCTGCTTCATCGACAAACCGGCGCGTGCCTTCACCGAGCGGAATAATGCCCGAACCGACCTCGTTACTGACCAGAATCAAATCGCCCGGCAGTTTGTCAACACACTCGATCAACGCGTTGACTTGTTGCTCAAAAAGGGTCCTCTGCACAGTGCCTTTATCATCAAACAAGATATTGCTTAACCATAAGGTCAGGCAATCGACCAAAATACAATGTTCAGAGTCTGCCTGCTCTTTTAGAACATCGGCCAATCTAATCGGCTCTTCAACTGTTTTCCAGTGTTGCGGGCGATCAGACCGATGCCTTGCAATACGCGCCTGCATTTCATGATCACCTGCGGTAGCCGTCGCACAGTAAACCACCTGCTTACCTGAATCCCCGGCACATTGCTCGGCATAACGGCTTTTACCGGAACGCGCGCCCCCTAAAATCAGAGTCACCACGCCTAATCGTCTTTAAGGCGAACAGCCAGCACATCACATTTTGCATAATGCAGCACGCCGTTGGCTGTAGAGCCCAACAGTAAAGCCAGACCATGCCGTCCGTGCGAACCCACCACGATCAAGTCCACCTCATTTTCTTCAGCAACACGCACTATTTCGAGTTTCGGACTGCCGAATTCCAGCCACTGACTGGAAGCGGGCACGCCCAGCTGGCCGGCTAATTTTGTCAGCCTGATTTTGGCCGCTTTCATCAATTCTTCAGTCAAATCGATATCAAAAGGAATATCCGGTCCATAGGCAGTATCCATTATCGGCAAATTGTCTACTACATGCAGCAGACTCAGTTTGGCTTTAAAACTGTCGGCCAGCGCTTTCGCGCGATCGGCAATCAAGTTACTGTTGTCCGAAAAATCAGTGGCTAATAATATATGAGCGTAGTTTTGCATCATGCCTCCTAGAGAGTGGCGGGGGGCGCTTCAGGGAAAAGAAACCCAACCAGCTGGTAAGAAGCCAGCAGATAAAGAAAAGAAACACCTAATCCGAATAACAATGATTGAGAGAGCGCATGGCGAAAAATGTGGCCACTCGCCAGCCAATGCCAAACGATGAATAACACCAGAGTAAACAGTGACAGGAGAGTAATATACCCTGACGCCATGGTCGCAATGCTGGGTAATGCAAGAAAACTGATAACGGCGTCGACGCCTAATAGCGCGCACGCCGTTTGTTCAAAGCGTTCAGGTTTACCCCAAAAAAACAACAGGGCTTTACTGAAGACGAGTATTAAAAAAACACCTAACAGTATTTGCAGCAGTGAATCACTGAACGTCTCGTTGATTCTCAAAACGAGAAAGCTGACAACCGAGTAAAACAGGATCAAATAGAATAACAATCCTCGGGTATAAGGAATATCCTGTGGTCCCTTTTTAAGCAGGGCAATATTGAACAACAGCTTTAACCACTCGTACATGCCTCTTGCGCCTCTTCAAGTTTACTTTCCGCCGTCAACCAGGCTTCCTCCGCACGCGACAAATCTCTGTCGACCTGCGCTTTTTGTTCCAACAACTGCTTTAAACGATTTTTTTCAGTCTCCTGGTAAATTGCAGGATCGGCCAATTGCTGTTCAATCAGAAATTGCTGTTGATGCAATTTTTCTACCGCCTGTTCCGTCCGTTTTATGGCATCGACTAATGGCTTGAGCTTGTGCCGGCGCTCGGCGTCCTGTTTTCTTTGATCTTTTCTGGAAACATTAACGACATTGCCTGCCTGCGAAGGCTCTTCCTCGCCTTTTTTCTGATCCGTCAGCCATTGACGATAGTCGTCCAGATCTCCATCAAAAGCCTGCACAGCACCATTGGCCACCAACAGCAGAGAGTCAGTGACCGAGCGCAGCAAATGACGGTCATGCGAGACGATGACCATGGCACCCTGATAATCCTGCAAGGCGACACTCAGGGCATGGCGCATTTCCAGATCCAAATGGTTGGTAGGCTCGTCCAGCAGCAGCAGATTTGGATTTTGATAAACCAGAAGAGCCAGCACCAAACGCGCCTTTTCCCCTCCGGAAAACGGCTCTACCGCTTCCATGACTTTATCGCCCTGAAAATCGAAGCCGCCCAGATAATTGCGCAGCTCTTTCTCTGTCGCGCGCTTATCCAGCGCTTGTAAATGCCATAGCGGACTCTGATCCACGCGCAATTGCTCGAGTTGATGCTGGGCAAAATAGCCTATTTTGAGCATGTCCGAGATCAGCAATTGCCCTGCTACCGTCTGCATTTGGCCGGCCAGCACTTTAATCAAACTTGATTTACCGGCTCCGTTAGGTCCCAACAAACCGATGCGGTCGCCGGGAGAAAGGGTTAAATCAACATTTTCGATAATGATTTTATCGCCGTAACCAATATTTGCCTGCTTCAGATTGATCAGCGGATTGGGCATTTTATCGGGTTTGGCAAACGTAAAATGGAACGGTGAATCCACATGCGCTTGAGCAATCAGCTCCATTCGCTCCAGCGACTTGATCCGGCTTTGCGCCTGTTTGGCCTTGGTCGCCTGGGCTCTGAAACGGTCAACAAAACTCTGGATATGGGCAATTTCCCGCTGTTGTTTTTCAAAAGCTGCTTGCTGCTGGGATAATTTTTCCGCCCGCATGCGTTCAAAATCAGAATAATTGCCAGTATAAATTTCAGCTTTATTGCTTTCGATATGAATAATGTGATCGGTGATGCTGTCCAGAAAATCCCGGTCATGGGAAATCAGCACTAGAGTCCCCGGATATTTACACAGCCAGTCCTGCAGCCAAATCACGGCATCCAGATCCAGATGGTTGGTGGGTTCGTCCAATAACAACAGGTCCGACCGGCACATCAGCGCCTGTGCCAGATTCAGTCTCATCCGCCAGCCACCGGAAAACGAACTGACCGGATTATTAAGCTGCCCGGGTAAAAAGCCCAGGCCGTTCATCAGCCGCGAGGCGCGCACCTGAGCGGTATAACCGCCGATATGATCCAGCGCGCCGTGCAGTTCTGCCAGCTTGATGCCGTCGTTAACTTGCTCGGCTTCAGCCAACCGCTTTTCTAACCGCCGTAATTCTTTATCGCCGTCGATGACATAATCGATCGCCGAAGAACTGACGCCTGGCGTTTCCTGAGCCACATGCGCTATTTCCAGATTTGGCGGCATCGAAAAATCGCCCTCATCCGGATGCAGCTCGTCTCTAAGCAAAGCAAATAAACTGGACTTACCCACCCCGTTGGCACCGGTCAAACCAATCTTCTGACCACGATGCAGAGTAAAAGAGGCACCGGAAAACAAGACTCGCGCGCCCCGTCTTAGAGCCACATTTCTAAAATTCAGCATATCGTTACCGTTTCAGGCACAGCAAAACAATCAAACATAATTCGCCTTATCCTAAACGATCGAGCATTTTTTCAGCTTGTTCGGCGAATTCATCCAGATTGCCTTTTTTTACCGTTTCTCTGGGAATGACCAATGCGGTATTCAATCCAATATAAATAAACACATAACGGTCGCTCTTTTCCACCCTCACTATCTCATCCCAAGGCATGGTATTTTTGCCGCTGGGCGACTTTTCAAGCAGTCCTTTAGGATCCAGCGTCAAGGTATAAGTGCCAAACATCCGCGATTTCTCTTTATAGGTGTAATTGGTGAGAATCTGGCGGCGAAAATCCAGCAACAAAATCTTGGGTGACAACCAGGCCCACAAAATAGCCAAAACGACGACGTAGGAAGCCGCCCGGATATCACCGTAATAAAAGTAATAAAAAGCCCCTATGATGAACATAACACCGGGCACTATGAGCCGGTTCTTTTTCAAGTTATGTTGAATGTCATCGGAGTTCAAATATTGCATTTCATTGAAGTGGATTAAATCTTCCTCCCGGAATTCGTATTCGATTTCAAACATGAGTGTGTTTATATAAAGTTAAAAGTTCAATTAGTAACAAAGAAAATCGCATCCAGGCTTTAGCCTATCAGCGTTGATCCAAATAAAAAGCGGTTTTTTACGAGAGGCTGACTGATTATGAGGCAGTTCATCGCTGCGAACAGAAAAACCGCGGCGTGATCAGTGGCGCCTCAATGCATTTTGATTTTGGCATGAGCACCGCGGCGAAACAGATTCGATAAAGTCAGCATGGCGGTTCTGAAATAGCCGTGAATCGCGACTTGATGCATTTTATACAAGGACAAATAAACCAGCCTCGCTATAAAGCCGCCGATGGTCACCGAGCCGATGAGATTGCCCATCAGGTTGCCTACCGTAGAATATTTTCCCAACGAAACCAGTGAGCCGTAATCCAGATAGACATACTTGACCGGCGGCTTGCCTTGTAGGCGGTTGATGATGGTTTTAGCCAGCGTTGTTGCCTGCTGATGAGCCGCCTGAGCACGCGGAGGAACATTATGCTCATGACCGGCCCAAGGACAGGCCGCACAATCGCCCAGTGCAAAAATATCAGTATCAGACGACTGCAAATACTCATCGACAATCAGCTGATTGATCCGGTTTGTTTCCAGGCCATCCAGTTGATGCATCCAGTCAGGCGCCTTGATACCGGCCGCCCAGACTTTCATATCTGCAGCTATAAACTCACCGTCGTGCGTTTCAATCCCGTCCTTGGTAACCTCAACTACACGCCGGCCCAGTTTCAGATCAATATTCAATTTGACCAGTTGCTGCTGCGTTGAAATGGCCAGTTTGGGTGGTAATGCGGGCAGCAATTGTGTCGCTGCTTCAATAATCGTAATTTTAACGGCGCCAGCCTGATCCATTCCATACACGGCGAGCAAGTGCGTCACTTCGTGCAATTCTGCCGAGAGTTCCACGCCTGTAGCACCGGCACCTACGATGGCTATGGACAACGGTTTATCAATTGAGGCGCTGCGACTGACATGGCGGCGAATGTAGAGTTCGACCAATTGTTTCTGGAATCTGAACGCTTGCGAGGTCGAATCCAGAAACATGCAATGCTCATCCACGCCTTTGATATTAAAGGTATTGCTGACACTGCCCACCGCCATGACCAGCGTATCGTAGGTGAATGTCCGGCTCGGTATCAGTTCTTCACCACTCTGACTGAAAGTTGGGCTGACATATACTTCCTTTTTTTCGCGGTTTAAGCCTTCCATTCTGCCCAACCGGAAACGAAAGCCGTTGCGATGCGCCTGCGCCAAATATTCGACTTGTTCAGTTTCATCCAGGGTTCCGGCCGCGACTTCATGTAACAACGGTTTCCAGATGTGCGTCGAAGAAGCATCGATCAGATATATTTCAGCCAGCCCTTTTTTGCCTAATTTTTGACCCAAACGGGTAGCCAACTCAAGACCGCCCGCGCCGCCACCCACAATTACGATTTTATGTCTGCCTTCATTTGTGTCAGTCATCGCTCCCCCTAAATCATTTACCTGCATTGGGTAAATTTAGAATCAGTCCGTCCGTTTTATCCCCCATAAATGTTTGAGGATAAGCGCCGTCCCATTTTTGAACTGCATTATAACGAATCAATTCCGTCGTGACCGATTTTGCTAACAATTGGTTGGCCTCAGCCTGCGCATGAGCTTCCTTGATAATCCGATACGCTTCTGCATCGGCTTCTGTCCGTTTGGCATTCGCATCAGCAATGGCTGCCATCTCTCTGGCCTCCGCTTTTTTAACCTCTTGCTGAGCCTGTTGCTCAACAATTTTTAACTGGGCTTTTTCCCGTTCCAGCTGTTCCTGACGTTCCTTGGTTTGTATGACGGCTATTGTCACTACATCCGGCAGCGTAATATCCCGAAACAAAACCGCTTTGATAACCAGACCTTTGGGCTCAAGGTACTCTTTTAGCCCCTCTTCCATATAGCTCTGTAAAGCTTGCTGAACATTATCCTGATAAAAATCCTGTGATTGCGTTACGGTTTTACCTGCCTCTCGTAATAATGAACGAACTTTGGGCGAAATATGTTTATCAACGACATCATTCAATTGCCCTGTTTCCTGCAAAATTTCAGGCGTTTTTTGAGCCTGCAACTGGAAAGTGATTGAAATATCCATGGAGGTTTTCAACTTATCCTGAGAGGGCACCTGAACCTTTTCCCAGGTATACGTTAATTGCCGCAAATCAAAACTGACAAAATTCAATAAAGGATTAACGATATGCAAGCCTTCACCGTAAGGTTCCGGCTGAACCCGGCCAAACAATGTTGCGACTTTATTATGTCCGGGCTCTACTGTCGTATAAGAATTCAAGACCACGACCAGCCCCAATAACAAACCGGCACCATAGCCCAAGTAACTCAGTTTTATCATCTCAATTTCCTGATTTTTATTAAGCATAAGAGATCAAACTGTAATAATATGTGCACAAACTCACCCTGACGATTGAATGCTATGCGCCCCTTGATCTTGTTAAGTCTGCTTGTCTATCCGGCTTTTCTGCTGGCGGAGCCACCGCCTATTCTGGACTCTGTCCCGGAACCGCCCGAACCGCCCATGCCGGTTGAAAGTGGTGAAGTCATGGAACCGGATATTACGATTATTCGTAAGGGAAAAAAAACGATACAAGAATACCGCATAAACGGTCAGCTTTACATGGTTAAAGTAATACCTGATATTGGACCGGCTTATTATCTGATCGATACCGATCGTGATGGCAATATGGATGTGCGAGGAACTGATTTGGACCGTGAAGGCATCAATATCAATCAGTGGAAAATTTTGGAATGGAATTGATTTTATGTTGATATTGAACCGTTCAACAATCAGGTTTAAACCGGCTAGTCACTAAAACGTATCATTTTTAGCTATTGGTTTAACAGTAAGCCAAATACCCTCGTAGATCGAAATTCGGCACCGGGGTGCCCGTCAAAGGACGCCGTAAAACCATCCCTGTAGGCTCTTTGCCGAACAACCCGTTGCCTCCTTAGGCACTGCCGAAATTTGAAGTGCGAAAGGTATAGCTCAAACACTTTACCCACCATCCTTCTCAACTGCTTTAAAACTCAAAGCCTTTCAGACACTCTCCTGACCTCAGCAATTCCCCGTTTGAACTTTTATGTGGCTTTGAGGTGAAGCGTATGGCTTGCGAGGAACGCCGTAGACCCCTCCAGGGGGGCTTGACGGCAACATCCCCGCAAAGCTTACGCCTCTCCCCTTGATCTTCAAACGGGGGTTTGCTGTTCTCAACCTACTCTATATTCTAAAAAGCACGGTCAATTGTTATACCCATCGTAGATCGAAATTCGGCACCGGGGTGCCCGTCAAAGGACGCCGTAAATACATCTAGGTAGGTTCTATGCCAGCATCCATGCTGGCAAAGCCTTTGCCGAACAACCCGTTGCCTCCTTAGGCACTGCCGAAATTTGAAGTGCGAAAGGTATAAACAGTCGAATAAAAATGCGTCATATCACATGCAACACAGTGATATGACTCTATAAAATCAATCCATCCTATTTTATATCATTGTTTTTAAACGTCTTTTTATATGGCGCATTATTTGCTGGGAATTTACTCCGAATAAATATAACAACAAACCAAATCGTTGAATGCTGTTAATCCGTAAAACCGAGCTAAGTTCATCAGCAAGATTGGGATTTTGTAAAAAATACAGATGATTTGCACCTAGCCGATTTTTCAGTTTCAACTCTTAATTTTATTAATTGATCGACACTTAATGGTTATCAATATGAAAAAAACAAAGTCTTTTACTACCTCGATTGGCATTTTTCTAGCCATGTCAGGTTCGGCATTCGCTCACGTTGATTACGCCGACTTGAACGCCTTCTCTACGCAGACCAATACTTTTTCAAGAATTGGCTGGTTCCGTGGAACAGATAACCCAACAAATGGCTGTAATCTTGACGGGACTGCGCAATGCTTGGGAGATAGCCATCAGTTGCAGTTCTTCAAATTTACGCTGGACCAGGACTCGAACGTGTCCCTCACTTTCACTTCAAACCAAACTGGACTGGACCCTGCATTCAGCCTCTACAAAGGACTTTTGCCCGATGAAGCTCATGACGACTCAGCAACCGATCCCTTAAATGCTGTAGACAGTAACTTTGAGCCGGTTCCCCACCCAACGGATTCCCATTACTGGAACAGCAATAACATTCGGGAAGGCCAGTTTAACGCACTTGGAAGCTGGAGCATGGCCAACGATGATGGTTCATGGAGCGAAATTGAATACCTTATCCATATGAACGACAATTCGCTGTCGAATGCAGGCGCTGTTGAAACCCTAAATTATTTTCTGAAAACCGGCAGCTATACCATCGCCGCAGCAGGAGCAAGCAGTTCCAGCGTTAATGCCTTGTTGAGCGGCACTATGTCATTCAACCCTACACCTGTGCCATTGCCCTCGGCTATAGGATTGATGGGCAGTGTTCTTGCAGGCTTGATCACTGTCGGCCGCCGCCGTAATTTCAGCAAACAGAAGACTTAACGCGAAATCCAAATTCCCGATGCCAGATATGCCACACATCGGGAATACTTTTACTCGCTTTCTTCACATGAAACTAAAGCCGGAATTTTCTGGAGTTGATTAAGATATTAAATTTCCTGCAGGAGTGTCTTTATTCGACCTGAATGATGTACTTGGAAAATTATTGCGGGCAACATTCTTGCTGACTACCGCTAATGGACATCACGACAGGCAGGGCATCTGAAGGATTTAACAAGTTACCACAGAATGATAACCACCCTGCTCACACTTTCAGTAAACAGGGTAGGTTTTTAATAGCAAAAACAGATTAGCAGCTGATTTTTCTAAAGAAGCCTCTTCGGCTGAAGAGCAGCAAACCACTGCCAAAAAGCCAAAACGCAGAAGGCAACGGCACAGGTGCCGCAAACTTGAAGATTTGACCGGTGGCGCCTCCAGGCCCTCTTTGACTACTCCCTAAGACATAAAGCTCACCTGCCGCATCCTGGCCAAAACCAAGAATCCACATCGACAAATCCATATTTCCGATATTCAGCTCTTCGATCGTGCCTTTAGTCAGATCACCAGCGAACAGCCTGCCACTCGGAAAGCCGAACGAACCCCAGTCACCGAAAACATATTTACCTTCCAGACCAGGTATGTCAGAGCCACGATATACAAAACCACCGGTTATCGAAAACCCTTCGGTATGATCATATTGCAATACCGGATCAACCAATCCAGACGGTAAACCGGCGAGATCGTCACTTACCAAGCCTGAAGCAGGATCGAATTTAAACTGCCCTTCCTTAAGATTCCATCCATAATTACCCCCAACAGAAATGATATTGACCTCTTCAACAGAGTTCTGACCAACATCGGCGGCAACCAACTGGCCATTCTGGGTATCGAAACTAAAACGCCAGGTATTACGTAAGCCGTAAGCAAATATCTCACCAGCTTTACTGGGATCGCTGATAAGCGGATTGTCTGACGGAATACCGTACTTGCCATTGGCACTATTACTACCGTTAGGATCGATTCGCAGAATACTACCGAGAACGTTTCCGGCATTTTGACCGTTACCTTGGGTACCGTGGCCGTTTCCGACATCGTTGCCCGCCCCGCCATCCCCTAGAGAAATATACAACTGCGTATCCGGTCCAAATGCCAACATACCTCCGTTATGATTCGATTGCGGCTGATCTATCCGCATCAGCTCACGGCGCGAACTGGTATTGATGATATCCGGGTTGAGCGCATCAACCTGCCACTCGGTTACCACAGACTGGTGATTATACGCAGTTGATGGGACAGTAAAATCAGCAGCCCCCGCAATACGCGGCTCACTGGTGTAAGTGTAAATTTTGCCGAAACCGGCACTGCCTTGAGTTGCATAATCAGGATGAAATGCCAAACCCAGGAGTCCTCGCTCATCATAGTTAGGATTCAGCGTCACCATATGCGAGCTAAGATCAAGAAAGGGGTCATCTTGCAATGCGCCATTTTTGATCATCCGCACAGTGCCTTTTTGGTCGGCGACAAACAATCTGTCGCTTCCGTCACCGGCATGAGTTAATAAATTGGGCGCCGTCAATCCGGAAGCCACTTGTTGCAAGTTAACATGAATAGATCCCTTACCAATCGCTTCCGGAAACGGATTGTAAGGGTCAAAGGGACTGGTATCAGCCTTTGCATCGGCAATGCCGGCTAAAAGGACAGCACAGGGTAAAAACAATTTGGTCAGCGAGTGTCTCGATTGCATCAGATAGGTCTCAACGGTTAGGTGTTATGGAAATTGATTAAACGACGGCGACCCATTAACTAACACTAGCCTGTCTGGCACGAATGAAACCGAAGCCTGCCAATGCGCTTCCGAACAACCAGATCGCTGCCGGCAGAGGCACGGGCTGAACGCTTAATGACATTGTGCCACTATAAAATGGGCTGATGCATGATGAGGCATCCGTGTTACATCTTTCTCCACCCGCTGCGATTGAATAGGTTCCGGGGGACAGAAAATAATTGGATAATATTTCCCCTGTGCCCGCAGCGGTATCATGATTACCATTCCCTCCCCAAATCAGGCCACGACCCGGATCAGAATCCGACGTGCCGGAAACGGCAATCACATACTGTAGCTTTACCCATTGCTCGGCGAAATTCGCCATACTCCAGTCACCAAACGCATCGAACTGACCCTCATAAACAATGTTCGCCGTATCCCGATAGCCTGAATGTTTCAGATAAAGGCCACTCGGGTCAGTATCAGTAGGACTGGCTATATAATTAAAGTTTTCGTCAACGGGATTGGTTTCATCAAACTCCGCCCAGTCGTGCGAACCGGTAAAAAAAGAACCTTTATAGAGTGTGAACGCGGGATCCAGACCCGCTGTGTTTTGAATAAAGCGGATGTCAACGTTTGCCGCTTGTGTCAATGTGAAACGATACCAGCGTGCCGATACGCCGCCTATAGCATGGCTGTCGCCCAAATCGGCATCAGTGCCGTCCACCCAGCCATAAGCTTTATAGCCATTCAAGGTGTGCGAAAACGTGGTAGTGGGATCAGTTCCCATGTCTGTAAAGGAGATATGGGCCTGCGCGATTTGGCTAAACCAAAGGCCGCAAAAAATGAGTATCAATCGTTGAAATTTGTTCATATCCTGGTTCCGGTTATAGTTATAAGAAGTGCCGGTGCGTCTATTACCTCACCGTCCGTACTTCTGAACTAAAATCACCGGACAGCGGAAATAGAAAAAGGAGCATCCCTGCTCCCGGCCTTCCTTGGCCGCGATTGTTCTCCAATGAGAAAAACCGTTAACTAAGTTCGTCCAAAGTTAAGCTGCAACCGCTTTCTTGCGACCTAAGCCGATCAAGCCAACCATGGCACTGCCTAATAGCCATACGGCACCGGGAACCGGGACTGGCTGCACATCCATGGCAATGTTGATATTGCGGGCGAGACGCAGGTTGGCATAGGCACCTTCGATAGTTGCATCACCTGGCCACGCAGTGCCGTTGCATCCTGGATCGCCGTTAAAGGCACAGGAAGTGGAATTTGGGCCAGGGACCCCCAATTGAACCGCAGTGAATAGGCTGTTCAGATCATTCAGACTGGCACCGCCGATTGTCAGCGTATAAGTGCCTGGACCGAGAATACCATTCCAGCTTACGCTGTTATCGACGTTACCATCGGCATACGCTCCGCTGGCCATATCGGCAACGGCATCAATAAATGTAACGCCGCTTACCAGGCCATTATTGTTGCCCATTTCAAAGTTACCGTCGGATTTGAATACACCCCATTTATCAAAGCTGGAGCCGCCGCCGTTGGCAACGATTTCGTCGTTGGCATCATAGAAAGGTGACCAGGAAGCATAGCCGGGGTGAGCTGCCAGGTAAGCATTATTTGCTGGTGTTTGCAAAGCTGTAATTGCATCAGGAGACAAGCCATTGGTATCGCCCACTCCATCATGAGAAGAAGCTGGCACCAGACCGCTATAAATAGACACGCCAGGATTTAAAATTGAAGCTCCGTTGCTGTTAATGCCGCCACTCACTGTGAAATTTACAGCCGACTGCTGAGTCAGAGTAAAGAAACGAAAACGGTTGTTGTGGGTATCGCCGAAGGTGTCCAGAGCCTCGGTCCGGTTAACACCGTTATCGCTCAAGCCGGATATCCAGCCTGCGTTACTCGATGCTGTCGGATTTAAGCCACCGGAACCGGCGCCTGCATAGGTATTGGTGGCTTGATCGTACAACGCGGTTCCGTAACCGACATGTGCAGAAGCCAAGTTAGTAAAAAGAGCCAAACTTACCGCTGAAACTGCTTTAAGCAGGTGTATTCTGTTAACCATATAAAATCCCCTTTTAAACTGGTAATGTTTTGATTGTGTTTTTTATTTTTTGTAGAACACGTCCGTATAGCTTTTGATACAAGTAAAGCAATAATAATTTCTACAGACTTATACATAACACTTTTTATGCCAAACAACACAAACAATTCAATATCAATTACTTATTGCCACCATACCAATAAAAAATGTGACCGTCTTCTAATTAAACTGTGTTAAATAACGTGCCCAATTGGCGATATATCCGTGTGTTTATGTAAAGATTTAAGCATCCCTGCTGTCCCAATGACAAGCCGGCTGATACCCATTTCCCGCGGTAGCGGTAAAAGCCTCTAAATCAAAATAATAGCAATCTGCACAGGAAATCCCCGCAATTCCCGGTTTGATGATTAAGAGGGAGAGGCTTAAGCTTTGCGGGCTTGACGGCAACCGTCAAGCCCCCATGGATGGGTCTACGGCATTCCTCGTAAGGCTTGCGCCAACCCTCAAAGCCACATTAAAAGTTCAAACAGGAAATTGCTGCAGGAAGTCCAGTTGCTGCTTAACGCAAAAGACTGAAGCAAATTATGAAGGAATACAGGATCGCAGGTAAGCGGGAGCTTATGACGAAAGGACTGAGCCGGGAAAAATCAAAACTAGGCAAAGCAAAAAAATCACTGTTTTGCCCCCCTTCAGCTGGAAAAGCCTCAGAAGCTGCAGCAACCAACTCCAGACAGCCGCC
The DNA here is from genome assembly GCF_009828925.2 of Methylicorpusculum oleiharenae. Lineage (NCBI taxonomy): Bacteria > Pseudomonadati > Pseudomonadota > Gammaproteobacteria > Methylococcales > Methylococcaceae > Methylicorpusculum > Methylicorpusculum oleiharenae. Next base: position 1,513,276 of record NZ_WUTY02000001.1, on the reverse strand, counting down.
TGGAGATAATCCATGGAGGCGTGAAACATGAAAATCAGACGGCAATGTTTCTATGCATCACTACAGAATTTGCAACAATTCCGGGGCAACTCGCTGTATAAACACTTCACGATAATTTTCCGCCTTGCGTAATTGCATACTTTCTACCGGATTGTAATCGTCAGTGAATACGATGGCAGTTGGAGAGTCTTTAAAATGATATTCATGATCGAGCAGCCAACTCACCCTAAATTCGCTGCTATTTCTGTCCAATAATAAAGGTTCAGCCGAGGCTAAAAAAATAAAATCGGTGAATTCTTCTTTATCAGTAATGAACACTCGGATATTGGGCAGCACTGTCTGCAGCGTTTTATAAACTGATTGAACCGCATCGGACCCCTCGCCCTTGGTGAAACCGACATAGTTCAACGCCAGAATCCCGGACTTGGTCAGCAAACCACGCAACTGAGTCAACATTTCCTGAGTTAACAGATGTGTAGGCTCGGAACCGCCGGTAAAGCAGTCATGGATAATAAAATCATAGCGCTTGTGTAACTGACGGATTTCATATCTTGCATCGCCTACAATGAAATCTCCGGTAGGTTTAAAATTGAAATAATCCAGCGAAGCTTGAGCCACTGCCGAATCAATCTCGATGGTATCAGTTGTAACGCCTTTTGATTTTAGCTCCTTGGCCACATGGCCGCCGCCTAAACCAATCAGCAGCGCCTGTTCTGCCTTGGGTCGAAATTGCTGCAAACCACCCAAAACCCATTGATAACTCAACAAACTGTGACCGCTACGCTTGTCAACAGCACTCAATACCGACGCATCTGACAACAACATCCGGTACCCCTTGTTGACATCTTCGACCACCCGAACCCAGCCATAGATACTCTCCTCCTCATGCAGCATATTGAAGCCCGACGTCTTCCCTTCAGATTTTGCAAAACCGTTTGTAGCCATGACAACAGAGATTACAGCGATAATAGCCAGTGGCAGGATAGAACCGGAGGATTGTTTTTTCTGGCGATTATCCAGCACCACCCAAAATGCAGCCAGCATCAGTAACACCAGACTTAGACTGAACACAATTGTTCGTGAGCCAAATTGCGGCAACAGATAAAAGCCAAGCAAGACTGTTCCCAGTACGCTGCCGACAGTACTTACGGCATAGACTGAACCTGCAGCAGTGCCTACCCCCTTCAAATCCCTGGTAGCCATTTTGATGACGAAGGGCCCAAACATGGCTAAGGCCGTCAAGGGCGTCCCAAACAAGATAAAAGAAGAAACGAACGCACCGGCACGCAAACCCAATGGATTTGTCATCGTCAGTACCGGTCCACTGATAAACGGAATGATGACTGTGGCAAAAGCGGCAATCATGGCTACATGCGACAAACGCAAGCGCTGGAAACGGTCAGCGCAATATCCCCCGAGATAATAACCGATCGCCAGAGCAATCATGGTTACCGTGATCAAAGAGGACCAGACATAGAGACTGACTCCGTAAAAAGGCGCGATAATACGTGTACCAAGAAGCTCCAAAATCATTACTGCTCCCCCGCTGATCGTAACGGTTGAAAACAAAATGGCTTTATTGAGTCCTGGTGAACAGGTCTGCTGATTTGAAATCGCAAATGCAGACTTGGCAGATTTATTTTTGGTCATAATTTAGGGTGGGGGGCGGTCGAAAAGTGAAGAAAACCGGTGGAATTGATCCAAAAATCAGCGCCATTACTTCGGTCACGGTTCATTATTTTGTGCGTATGACTATGGCTTGGGAACAAGCAAACGACAACGTCATCCATGCCTGACATATAATTCAAATCAGCTGAATAGCGTTCGTATCACAGCAATGACGCTAATTCTTCTAAGTGAGCGGTCGACAAGACAGACGATTCTCAAAAGTCTACGCAAGGCCATTTGATGATGCCTCACCTTTCTTAACAATATCACTTCTACTTCAACCAATCCTGAGTCCGGACCACCCAACAGTTTGCTGGCTTTTTAAGCAATCTATAGGCCAAAGCCTTGCCAATCAACACGTCCGTCTATAAGCATGCGCTTAATCGACTCTATTGACGTCACTCACGCGGATTTTCACATTGAATAATCCGTTTTTACTGAGTTTGTCGAAGGACAAGCCACAAACGGCTCTTTTACTACAACCGGTCAAAACTCAATTGACTGGCTATTAGAGCTTTTTATCGTCGTTTAGGGGGCAAGGCAAGTTTGGCGAGGCACGCCGCCCCCCTGGGGGCTTGACGATAGCAATCCTGCTATCGACATCCTCGCCAAACTCACCTTACCCCTTCTTTGGTGTCAAATTGGGAATTATGGCTATCAGCGATACAGACTTGAAATAACGTCCCGATTACTAGACCCATCGTAGATCGAAATTCGGCACCGGGGTGCCCGTCAAAGGACGCCGTAAAACCATCCCTGTAGGCTCTATGCCAGTATCCCTGCTGGCAAAGCCTTTGCCGAACAACCCGTTGCCTCCTTAGGCACTGCCGAAATTTGAAGTGCGAAAGGTATAAATTTTTTTAGAGGCAATTTAAATCTTCCCTTGTTTGATCAAACTTAAAAAACCATAGGGCATATCACTCAAAACGTTAGACAATTTAAGTTATATGACATAATTCAGTATGTAAAAAAACTCTAATAAACTTATTTAAAAACAATGTATTACGCACCCGCATTGAAGCATATAATTAAACTATAATGAAGATTGAGCCAATTATTGATTGCGGAAAAAAGAGTATTGAAGTTCTAATCAAGAGATAGTGAGTACCGGCCGGCATGCCGCAGGATTCCGGTTTAGCTGAAGGTACTTTATAACCAGGAAAACAATAAGCGATTGACTTGCTCTTTTATGATGAAGAGTGTCCGGTATTTAGAGCAGGCATCACTTATTCGAAAAAGGCGTGCATGCGCTCAAATAAATCAGGGAGTGGGCTTCAGACAATGTCCGAAGATTGAATAGCCTCAAAATAAGTCATTGGCCATAGTCAGGAATTTATTGAATTTTGCCCCCAGATTTTCGTAGACCTCATTAAAATAGTGGGGATCGACAGCCAATTCCGTAAGGCGAGGCTCATCGGGCAAAGTTTCCTGGCCATCAAACAAATGCTGCACCGCCTGAACAACGCAACCCACCAGCGTTGAAACCTGCCAAAATTCCTCGTGATAAGCGGCTTCGTGATGGTGTCCCATAGCAACCACAAACACTTTTGGCAATCCCCATGCATTGCCGACCAGAGAACCGATTTCACAGTAGTCTGTTTTTGCCTTAAGCCGCAACGCCTCCATAATGGTCAGATGATCATGACTGACTGCCTGAAAAGCTTCATGCGTTTCTTTGGGCATCACGTCGGCCAAACACAGCAAGCCCAAGTTGTGGAGAAGACCCGCTGTCTGGGCCGTTTGATGAAACATCGCGTTATGTTCGTAGCCCAAGACACCTGCGGCTAATAAACCGGAACCTTCCGCTACCAGCATGCTACTGGCCCAAAATTGCTTTAAGTTAAATGCGGGACAATTGGCTGTATTAAACGGCGCAATAATGGCCAAGCCCAGACTGACGCTACGTACAACATTTAAGCCTAAGCGCGCGCATGCATTTTCAACCGTCAGAACCGGTATTACCGGCGCAGCCCAGGCTGAATTGGCTAAAGCCAGCAAACGCGCGGCAATACTGGGGTGTTGATTGACAACAATAGATAATTCCCGGAAACCGATATCTTCGCTGGTTAGCGCTTTTATCAGTTGCAAAGCAGAATTGGGTAACACCGGAATTCTCAGATGATGCGCAATGTGTTCTGCTATAGGATTATTTTCCATAAACGGCCTTAAATACTGTTAACCCTACATCTTAAAGGCAGCAAGACCGATTTTTTCAAGTAATCGTCTTGGAAATTGGTCATTAAGCGAGCCAATAATCGTCATCTATACACACACTGTTCCAGTAAAAAGAAAATAGAAAGGTTATCAACCCGGCCGCAACAATAGAAACCGGCTTAAATCCTGGCCCGTAATAAGTCAGTATAGATGCCTCGCCTTAAATAGGCTAAGAGTAAATCCGGCCATCCTGATACAAACTCAGAAAAACGGATTTACATTTACCTGTCAAAATACAATGACTGCGTAAGCTTAGCTTGTAATTACAAAACGAACTGCATCCAGCTTGATTTTCGCCTCTTGAATATGCTCATGTAACAATTCGGTAAAGTCTTTTAACTGCTCAATTTCTTCTTCCCGAATAGAGGGATTCACTTTTCTCAACCTGACCAGCCTTTTTATCTCAGACGTCAAGGTAGTCAACATCAGAAAAGTTGCCTTCTCAATCATTGAGTTCATTTCATGAGTTGCTTTTTGTTCCGCCAGATTCAGCAAATGCGTAATGGGCAAACGTTGATTATTGAGAAATGCGACGATTTGTCTTTTATCAAATTTAACGCCGGAATCGACAATCTGTTCGTGCTGAATAATGTTGGTCACATCATTTTTATTTTGATCGATCAACACGCGAATAGGCGCTGAGGGCAAAAACCGCCTCACCTGCAGCGAATCAGGCGCGCTGCATTCCACTACAAACAGGCATTCCAGAAAAAACCGTCCTGCTTTGACTTGATCGAGCTTGACCACACTGACGGCTGCATTACCTGTTTCACTGGATAACACCATATCCATAGACGCAGTCACCATGGGATGCTCCCAGGTCACAAACTGCAAATCTTCGCGCGCCAGACCAATAACCCGGCTGGTCGTCAGGGTAATGCCATCATCAGGAAGCCCCGGGAAATGGGCCAGGCGCAGATGTTCACTGGGCCGCAGGATATGGCAATCGTTGGAATGAAATTCTATATCCACGCCGTAACAATCAAAAACAGCCTCCAGATATGGCCATAGCGTTCCTTCATTATCGATGGCTTGCAACTGATCGATAAGCTGATGAGCGGATTCTTTCCGGCAGGAGTTCAACTCCAGTAACAAATCCCTGCCATTATGAAGCTCTATATCTATCTCCCTGGCCAATATCTGAGTTTTGGCGATCAATTGCTCCAGCTCTGCCTGATTCAGCGATTGTAAAACCGCAATCAATTCCTTGGTAAGAATAGCTGCGACCTGCTGCGCTGCGTGACAATTGACTCGAAATGCATTCAAGCCTTCGTCATACCATCGGTACAAAAAATGATCTTGTGTATCTTTGATATAAGGAATATGGATCTGTATCACGTGTTGTTGACCAATCCTGTCCAAACGACCGATACGCTGTTGCAATAAGTCCGGATTTGTCGGCAAATCAAAAAGAATCAGATGATGCAAAAACTGAAAATTACGTCCCTCACTTCCTATTTCCGAACAAATCAAAAGCCTCGCAGCACTTTCTTCATCCGCAAAATAGGCCGCCGCCCGGTCGCGTTCGATAATACTCATGCCTTCATGAAACACAGCCGCCGCAATTCCTGCACGGGTTTTTAAACTTTGCTCAAGCTCAATGGCCGTTTGAGCTTTTTTACAGATTAGAAGCGCTTTCCGACCGCGCAACGATTTGATGGTGTCGACCAGCCATAAATAGCGAGGATCATTTTCCATTTTCTCGGTAGCTTGACCTTCCAGCGGATAGCCCTGACATTGGCGTTCCGGAAAGCCCTTGACCGTTTGTCTGGAGTTTCTAAATAAAATCCGCCCCGTGCCGTGATGATCTAACAGGATTTTCAATAGTTCGGCCCGTGCTGTATCAGCCTGATCGGGATCATCCAATTGTTTTACCAGATTGCCGGCATTGTCATTCTGAAGTAAGCGGCTTAAATTTTCCCTCGCCTGTTCTGATAAGGGCTGAGCCTCGATCAATAACTTCGCTGCTTCTGCAACCGGCTCGAACTGCTTCTCTTCTTCCAAAAACGCGGTAAAGCTATAAAAACGATCGGGATCCAGCAAACGTAACCGGGCAAAATGGCTTTGCTTACCCAATTGTTCAGGCGTTGCCGTCAGTAAAATCAGGGAAGGTGAAATGCGCCCTAATTGTTCGACAAACAGGTAATCCTGGCTAGGCGCATCCTCGCTCCATTCAAGATGATGCGCTTCATCAACAATCACCATATCCCATTCGACGTCCAGCGCCTGTTGCTGGCGTTTTGGATAAGCTGAAAAAAAGTCCTGACTGCACAGAACAAGCTGTTCCGTCATAAACGGATTGTCTTCATGCGTTTCAAGGCAACGTTCTTCATCGAACAAACTGAAACGCAAATTAAACCGCCGCACCATTTCCACCAGCCATTGATGCAGCAGACTGTCCGGCACGATAATCAGCACACGCCGGCTCAAACCATTGACCAGACGATGATGTAAAATCAGGCTGGCTTCAATCGTTTTACCCAATCCCACTTCATCAGCCAACATAATTCTGGGGGAAGCGCGTCCGGCAGCCTCATGCGCAATATAAAGCTGATGTGCAATCAACGAAGCTCTGGCCCCTTGCAAGCCTTTAACCGGAGATTGTTGCTGCTGCTGCAAATGCCGCCAGGTTTCATAGCGTAGATGAAACCAGTTGCTGGGATCAAATTGTCCGGTAAACAAACGATCTTGGGGTTTATTGAACTGGATATGATGGCTTAATTCTATTTCTTCCAGTTCAATTTCCTGATGACCGTCATCACGGCCAAAGTAAGTGATCAATCCACCTTTTTCAGTCAGACCGGTGATGGTCATTTTTTGACCTTCTGCGGACTCTACGACATCGCCCACACTGAATTTAACGCGCGTCAATGGCGCATTATCCTGAGCATAGAGCCGCTTTTCGCCGGTGGCGAGAAACAATAAACTGACACGATTGTATGCAGCCTCTTCGACGATACCTAAACCTAATTCTGACTCGGTGTTGCTAATCCAGCGCTGGCCGGGAATAAATTCATTCATGGTTGATTAAAACAGTAATCTTGTAATAAAAATGAGTGGGGGGAAATGGTCTGTGAATCACCTGACTTAACTAACTTTGCATTATTTAATCGTCAGCGAACACAAGATTATTTGTAGAGTAGCTATTCACGTTGATAGCTACGATTATTTTTAGCTCGCAAGGGTAAAACCGTCATCAGCTGCAAAATTCCTTTATTTAAGTTCAGCTAGCAGCTGCGACATCATTGATTCGGCCTGACTCAAGTAACCGGCACCAAATAAATTGAGATGATTGAGAATGTGGTAAAGATTATAGAGAATCTTTCGCTGAGCGTAACCTGCATCCACTGGAAATGTTTCACGATACGCCGCGTAAAAACCGGCGCTGAAACCGCCGAATAACTCAGTCATGGCCAGATCGGCTTCATGATCCCCAAAATAACAGGCAGGATCATACAAAACAGGCTGCCCCAGATTGTCAGCCGACGCATTGCCCCCCCACAAATCGCCATGTAATAACGATGGTTTGGGCTGGTAAGACTCAAAGAAAACCGGTAATGACGCACTTAATTTTTCGCCTTTTTGTTGCAGACTACCTGAATATCCGTTTTCAGCGGCCAAACGCAATTGAAAACCCAAACGGCGCTCTCGCCAAAAAGTAATCCAGTCTGAGAACTGCCCGTTCAGTTGCGGCGTGCTGCCTATCGTATTATCCAGATGCCAGCCGTAATAGGCTTGCCGCTGCAAATGCAGGGTTGCGAGTTGCAGACCCAACCGTTCATCGGCTTGTTTCGATTTATGATTGAGATCCAGATATTCCAGCACAATGAATGCAGATTCCTTTGTCTTGCCGTAAGTAACCGGCGCAGGCACTCTGACACTCCGCGTCGCGGCCATCGCGGCTAGCCCGGCAAATTCAGCCGCAAACATGGCCTCGCGCTCAGGTCGATTCAATTTGACAAAATAAGACGTCTCTTCACCTTGCAGCCGGTAAGCCGCGTTAATGTCGCCTCCGATAACGGACAGCACGCGACGGATTCTGAACGGCTGGCCAATGGCAGCTTCAAGGTGTTGAGTAATAGGATCCCAATTCATAAGTTCAGGATTTTTTATCCTCTATTGAGTTTTAAAGTTAAAGCGCCCTGGCCTTCAAATAAGCCAGTTCTGAAATATCTCCCCAGCGTATGACTTGTTTTTTAAACGTCATGACCGATTCGAATACTTTTTTAGAAGCGGCATCCTTCTCGGCTAATTCGGTGACGACTTCTTCAGAAATACCTTTCAATGTTTTCAGCACTTCATCCGGCAATGGCAGCACTTTGACGCTGTGTTTGTTAATCAGCGTATCCAAAGCCTGGTTATTACGCGCAGTAAATTCAGCAATCATATCCATATTGGCCGCCTTGCACGCCGTTAACACAATCTGCTGTAAATCTTTGGGCAAGGTGTTAAACGCTTTTTCATTGATCAAGGCCTCAATCGTCGAACCCGGCTCATGCCAACCCGGATAGTAGTAAAATTTGGCGACTTTGTATAAACCAAAAGCCAAATCGTTATAAGGCCCCACCCATTCGGTGGCATCCAACGTACCTGACTGCATCGCTGTAAACAGTTCTGCGCCCGGCATATTGACCGTAGTGCCTCCGGCCCGGCTCAGCACTTCACCGCCTAATCCGGGAATCCGCATTTTCAAACCCTTGAGGTCATCCACCGTCTTTATTTCACGGTTGAACCAGCCGGCCATTTGCACACCGGTATTACCGGTAGGCGCCGGAATAATGCCGAAGGGTTTATACAATTCCCGCCATAATTCCAAACCGCCGCCGTAATACAGCCAGGCGTTCATTTCCTGCGCAGTCAGACCAAAGGGTACGGCGGAAAAAAATTGGGCCGCTTCCGATTTGCCTTTCCAGTAATAAGCGCCGGAATGACCCAGCTCTGCAGTTCCTTTGGAAACGGCATCGAACACTTCAAACGCAGGAACCATTTCCGCGGCACCGTATACTTTTACCTGTATCCTGCCGCCACTCATTTCACCAATTAAACCGGCCAACAAATTGGCATTCGTTCCCAGCACAGGAAAATTTTTCGGCCACGTAGTCACCATTTTCCAATTGAACTCCGCCTGTGCCATTGCGGCACGGGGAGCGGAAACCGACACGGCACCAGCCGCCAAGGAGGCTATGCCTGCCGATTTGATAAAGTTGCGCCTCTTCATAATGCTACCGTTACTCATTGATGCGATTGAATTAAAGCCAAAAAACGTGAGTGTTATAACATCAACAACCCAAAAAAGCCCTGTCGGTCAGGAGCTTGGTTCTTCAGTTATGCCATCCCGTTCACTTACTGCTCCATTCCTGTTCTTACTATTACAGTTAAAATGCAAATGCAAAATTTTGCTTACTTTATCACATGCCGCTAGCTGCGCGCGCATAAGCCTTCAGGTAACAGTAATTCCCAGTTTGAACTGTGAATGTAGCTTTGAGAGTTGGCGTAAGCCTTGCGCGGAACGCGGTAAACCCATCCATGGGAACTTGGCGGCAGCGTCATTTCGGTAGGGATTACCGAAATCCAGACCCCATGAATAGCTCGAAGCTTACCCCCCTTGGCACTGAATGCCCGTTTCCAGACGGGCATCACGAATTTATGGATTTAGCTGAAACATCTTGCTAATCAGGAAAAAGGAAACCTTGATTCAGATAGGGGTAAAAGCAATCCATAAGCTCACCTCTATGCAACAGCAGTTTTTTGATTTTGAACGCGGCTTTACGACTGCTTTTAGTTGAAACGACTCATTGCGATGAATATCCGATAGCGCCTCGTCATTTTAGAGCATCGTGACTATCCTTGTTCATCGATGGACAGACTCCAGGACAAAAAAAGTGATCATCCAAAAAGCTATAATATGTCCGATTAAATTTTTAATTGAACACCGTTCAATTATTGATTATAGTTTTCCGGCAATGCGTCTGACAATGTTTGTTAAGATGCCTACAGGAGGAATTTCATGTTAAAAAAAATCTTACGCAAGTTGTTGACCTTCGTCTACAAAGTCGAAGTCAAGGGTCTTGATAACTATCAAAAAGCGGGCAATCGAGTCCTTATCATATCTAATCACACCTCGTTTCTGGATCCTTTGCTGCTGGGAGCATTTCTTCCTGACGACATTACGTTCGCAATCAACACCCAAATTTCGGAACGGTGGTGGTTAAAACCGTTTTTGAAATTATCCCAAGTGTTTCCGATGGACCCAACACATCCGTTGTCGCTGAAAGAGTTGATCAACCATTTAAAGAAAGACACCAAAACCGTTATTTTCCCTGAAGGCAGGATTACCGTTACCGGCTCGTTAATGAAGATTTATGACGGCCCCGGGATGGTTGCGGACAAATCCGAAGCAATGATTTTACCGATACGCATCGACGGCGCTGAATATACGCATTTTTCCAGACTCAGAAACTCCGTCCGGTTGCGCCTGTTTCCTAAAATTACTATCAGGATTCTTTCGCCCACGCAAATCAAAGCACCTGATAGCTTACGCGGTAAAAATCGGCGTAAATTCAGCGGCCATGTTTTGACAGACATCATGACTGAAATGATGTTTGCCACCAGCCATTACCGGCAAACACTTTTTTCAGGATTGCTGGAAGCTAGAAAAATTCATGGCTGCTCACATACAGTGGCAGAAGACCTGGAGCGCAAACCACTCTCTTATGACGCGCTGATTACCCGTTCTATCCTGATTGGCGATCTGATCCGCGACATCACCCGTGAAGGCGAAAATGTCGGTGTGTTTTTGCCCAATTCCACTAAAACGTTATGCGTTGTTCTGGGTTTGCAATTGCATGGCCGCACCCCTGCGATGCTGAATTATTCAACCGGTTCGTCCGGCATGTTGTCAGCGTGTAACACCGCCCAGGTAAAAACAGTGCTGACCTCTCGCCGCTTTATCGAACTGGGTAAATTTCAAAATGAGGCTGATCAATTAAGCCAGCAAATGACACTGGTTTACCTGGAAGACATCGCAAGTGCTCTGAACTTATTCACTAAAGCGAAAGCGTATGTCAAATGCAAAACGGCCAGTTATTGGTATAAACACACACGATACAGCGCGGACAGTCCCGCCGTCATCTTGTTTACTTCCGGTTCGGAAGGCACTCCCAAAGGCGTGGTTTTATCCCATTCCAATATTTTGGCCAATCACAAGCAAATACAATCGCGGATTAATTTCAATGCGCAGGATGTCGTGCTTAATTTTCTGCCGATGTTTCACTCGTTTGGTTTCACCGTCGGTACGATGCTGCCCATCATGAGCGGCATGACGACCTTTTTCTACCCTTCGCCATTGCATTACGCGGTCATTCCTGAAATTGCTTACGAGATCAACGCAACCATCATGTTCGGCACCAATACATTTCTCTCCGCTTATGGCAAGAAAGCCCATCCTTATGATTTTTACAGTATTCGCTATGTCGTTGCGGGCGCGGAAAAATTACAGGAAGGCACTCGTCAATTATGGTCCGATAAATTCGGCATCCGCATCCTGGAGGGCTACGGCGCAACCGAAACCGCACCGGTAACCTCAGTCAACACGCCCATGGATTGCAAACCAGGTACAGTCGGCCGGATCATGCCGGACATGAATTATCATTTGGAAGCCATTCCCGGTATCGAAGAAGGCGGCAAGTTGCATGTCTCAGGTCCGAATATCATGCTGGGCTATTTGCTGGCCGATAATCCGGGCACACTCGTTCCGCCCGAGTCGATATACGGCAAAGGCTGGTATGACACCGGCGACATCGTCCATATAGATGAAGAAGGCTTTATCAGCATTCGCGGGCGCAGTAAACGTTTCGCCAAGATCGGCGGGGAAATGGTTTCTCTTACCGCTGTCGAGCAACTTGCCTCCAAAGCATGGCCGGGCGCCTTGCATGCAGCCGTCAGCATTCCCGACCCCAAAAAAGGCGAGCAGATTCTTTTGTTAACGACGCAAAAAAATGCCGTTATCCAGGACATTGAAGCCGTGGCAGCAGGTGTGGCAAAAATCGCCTTGCCCAGGAAAATTTTTATCGTCGATGCTATTCCGGTTATGGCGACCGGAAAGGTGAATTATCCGGCAGTCACTGATCTGGCTTACCGCATAATCGATTCCAATTCGACTCTTTAATTTTAATGTCACCATCGGCACCTCACCATGCATAAACAAATTTATCCTTTGCTGATTGCGCAGTTTCTTTCGGCTTTTGCCGATAATGCGATTTTATTTACCGTCATTGCCATGGTGATGCACTCGACGGAACTGCCAAGCTGGTATGTACCGGCCTTACAAAGCGTATTTATTGTTGCCTTCGTGGTATTGGCGCCGTGGGCCGGAAATTTTGCCGATACCCAAGCCAAATCCAGAGTCTTGATCATTGCCAATTTGATTAAAGCAGCCGGAGCGGGTTTACTGCTATTCAACTTTGAACCGTTGATTGCCTATTGCGTCGTCGGTGCCGGAGCCGCAATCTATAGCCCTGCCAAATACGGAATACTGCCGGAACTGGCCGGTCACGCACAATTGGTCAAAGCCAACAGTTGGATTGAAGGCTCCACGATTCTGGCCATCCTGACCGGCATGATTGTAGGTGCCAAAGTAGCTGATTTTTCTACCGTTTGGGCATTAAGCGGCACCATTGCGCTTTTTGTGACGTCTGCTGTGGTTACTTTATGGCTCCCTGTCACAACGGCACATCCAAAAATTCCAGGCTCAAAAATCGTGCTCTTCGGCAAACAAATTATCACCTTTTTTGATACGCCCCGGTCGCGATTCGCTATTCTCGGCGCTTCAATGTTCTGGGCGGCAGCAGCAACCTTACGGGTCATTCTGGTCGCTTGGGCGCCGCTGGTTTTACTCTCAAAAAATGCGACTGAAATCGCCGAACTCACCCTTTTTCTGGCGATAGGTATCGTTGCCGGTTCGGCTTTGGTTCCCAGGATAATTCCTCTGGAATACCTGCGCCGAGCGCGAATTCCGGCCTATTTAATGGCCTTGTTCATTTTGGGATTAAGCTTTATGGACGGCCTGTGGGAATCACGATCCTTTCTTTTCCTGATCGGCATGTCCGGAGGAATGTTTATCGTGCCTGTCAATGCCGCATTGCAGGAAATGGGGCAACAAAGCATAGGCAGCGGCAGCGCGGTGGCGTTACAAGGATTTTTTCAGAATGCGGCGATGCTGCTTGCGGTGGGCGGTTACACCTATGCCGCCTCTTTGAATATCAGCCCGGTTTTGGCCATGGCCTGGCTGGGTGTGCTGGTGTTTATTGTGACGTTTCTTGTGTCTATCCGTTTGCCTCAGAAAACTTAGAAGACAGGCCTTATTTTACGGCGCTGGCTTCCCAGCCTAGGATGAAATTCTCAACCAATAACAACAAGGCTTCTTCGGCATCTTCTACACCCACGGTATCCATTTTACCTGTCAGGGCCAGCAAACAGACGCCATGGATACCACCCCATAAAGCTCTGGCCGCCTGTTTGATCTGATGCTCAGTCAATCCAGCCGCCATTTGCCGCATAGGCTCTTCCAGAATTTGAAACAGTCTCTCGATTTTAACGGTGTACCAATCCGGCAGTGTTTCGCTTTCCGACAAACGATGCTCGAATAACATGGCCCAGCGATTGAAATTCTCACTGGCAAAAGTCAAATAAGCTTTAGCTAATGCGATCACTTTTTGATCCGCTTGCAGCTCCTGATTACCTTGTGTCAGCGCCTCAGCAATCGAATCCAGGGTTCGCGCTTGAAGGTGCATGATCAGGTCGGCCATGTTGTCGAAAACCATGTAGACGCTACCGACGGTATAGCCAATGTCCATCGCGATTTTGCGAACCTTCAATTCGCCATAACCGTCCTCAATCACAATATTTTCGGCGGCTTTCAACACCATATCTTTTATTTCTTCCTGACTGTGCTCGCTTCGTCTTGCCATTTCAATACTCTTTTGATTGATTTATTTAAACGCTTCTTAACCATACACTCCATAACGTCTAGCCAAGTTGCGGGTAGACCTGTATTTTCCTTCTTGAGTTCAAGAGTATAGCCAAAGGGCAGCTTTTAATCGGCTCAATCAGACAAAATCCAAAGCCCGTCAAAAAATCAATGATTTTAAATTATGTAGCAGAGCCTAAATTAACGAGTCGCAGGAAATGGCTCTTAACGAAGCTATCCGGAACGAGATCGACAACATGAGAACATGCTTACTTGCAAATGGTTATGGAACAACGAAGGCTCGTTTTTAAACGACGCGCATAAAGACCTGAAAGCCGATTTCATCATCGCCAATCCACCGTTCAACATCAGCGATTGGAGCGGTGAACTCTTGCGTACCGATGGCCGCTGGCAATACGGCACACCGCCCGCAGGCAATGCCAACTTTGCTTGGCTGCAACATTTTATTCATCACTTATCACCGACCGGCAAAGCCGGTGTGGTTTTAGCCAAAGGCGCATTGACCAGTAAAACCAGCGGTGAAGGCGTGATTCGGAAAAATCTGATCGCTGATGGCAACTTGATTGACTGTATCGTCAATTGTCCAGCCAAGCTGTTTTTAAATACGCAAATTCCTGCTGCATTGTGGTTTATGAGGCGGGATCGTAGAGACGCAAAATTTCGTGGAGACGCAAAATTTTGCGTCTCTACAGACCAACATCCAAACAATCGGCAAAACGAAATTCTGTTTATAGATGCGCGAAATCTAGGACATTTAATCAACCGTCGTACTCGTGAACTATCACATGAGGACATTCAGCAAATTGCGGATTCTTATCATGCCTGGCGGACTCGAGAAACACCTTACGAAGATATAAAAGGTTTTTGCGCCTCAGTGCCGTTAGAACGTGTCGTTGAACTGGATTACGTTTTAACACCTGGTCGCTATGTCGGTTTACCGGATGAAGAGGACGATTTTAATTTTGCTGAACGTTTTGCGGCGTTGAAAGCGGAGTTTGAGGCGCAGTTGCAGGAAGAAGCTCTACTCAATCAGGCCATTGCTGAAAATTTGGCAAGGGTAAAAATATGAGCGAGTGGCAAGAATGTATAGTGGAAGAAATAGCTATGCCTGGGAAGAATTCTCTTTCCACAGGGCCTTTTGGCTCAGCTATCAGTTCAAAATACTTTGTTGACACTGGTGTTCCTGTTATTCGTGGAGGGAATCTGAGTACCGAAATAGGTACCCGAATAATTGACGATTGCTTTGTCTTCGTTACAGAAGAAAAAGCTTCCGAATTTACACGATCAACTGTTCGCGAAGGTGATATTGTTTTTACTTGCCGGGGTACTATCAATCAAATTGGCTTGATTGATAAAAAGTCTAAGTATTCTGAATACATCATCTCAAACAAGCAAATGAAGCTAACTCCAGATACAGAGAAAACTGATTCTCTCTTTCTGTATTACCTATTTTCATCGCCAGAGAAACAGCAAGAAATCATAAATAATGGCATTGGTGCTGCTGTCCCAGGCTTCAATCTGGGACAACTTCGCAAAATGGTTTTGTCCTTGCCTCCACTAGGAGCCTGTCCGAGAATAGCATAGCGAGAGTCCCTATTTTTTGAATATTCATTAGAGCATTCGAATATTCATGTGTTGTTCCCGAATTTTGCACCTTTTAGCGCATAAACGAGCTTCTTGTCTTGCTAATGCTTTCTGTTTTTGCCTATGTGGCGGGATTTAATGCCCATTTCCCAAAATTTGGGCGCACTAATCCCGTACCCATCGCTTTGACCATTTTTTTAAGGTTGTGCGTGGCGCAGACCAGCGAGAATTCGCCGGCGACTTTGTCTTTGCCTCTGACACTGAAGCCCCGGAAACCGCTGTTCTTGATCTGCCCGAAGACCGGTTCGACAATGACTTTGCGTTGCCGGTAAACGGCCTTCGCAGCCGGTTGCCGCATTTTTTCGCGCATCTGTTGCCGCAACGGCTCTTGGGCGTCGGAGCTCAGCGTCCGCGCTTCGCCTTTTTGGGACTGACAGCAGCGTTTGAAGTAAGGGCATTCGGCGCAGACCGAGGCGTGGCCTTGATAGATCTTCTGCCCTTCGGCACTGTGCCGAACCACGGTGAGGGTTTGTTCGCCAGGACAGGTATAGGTGTCGTCCGCCTCGTGGTAGGTGAAGTCGGCTTTGACCAGTTTCCGCTCGGACGTGA
This sequence comes from Methylicorpusculum oleiharenae, assembly GCF_009828925.2. Lineage (NCBI taxonomy): Bacteria > Pseudomonadati > Pseudomonadota > Gammaproteobacteria > Methylococcales > Methylococcaceae > Methylicorpusculum > Methylicorpusculum oleiharenae. The sequence continues at coordinate 1,497,213 of NZ_WUTY02000001.1, read as the reverse complement.
CCAAGGGGCTTAACGGCGTGGTTTCACCTTTTCCGGGCGCCAGATAAGCATCGACACCCTGTTGCGCGAAGGCCTCTAAATTATTGCCGGAGAAATAGCCGTTATCGGCACTCAACTGATCGGGCAGGCGCCCCGTGCTGTCTTGGAGCGCGGTTAAGGCCGGCTCGACTTCTTGCTGGTCGTTGGCATTAAGACTCAGGTGTTGGGCAACAATGATTTGCTGGTCAGCATCGACGCTGATTTGGCCATTGTAGCGGTAGTGAAAGTCACCCTTTTTGCCCATGATGCGTGCATCGGTATCGGCAAAGCTGATTTGTTTTTTGCCATCGATCGGCTGGTCCGGATTGAGCTCGGCTTCCCGGGCTTCGAGCGCTTGTTTGGCGGCTTTGATCTTGCTCAGTCGGCCTTGTTTGAACTGTAAGTCGGCCGGTAGTTCATAACCGGTTTGGTCGTGGTAGCGCTGATCTTCTTCCTGATCGCAACGCGCCGCTTGGGCGATCAGCGCTTCGATCTCGTCGGTTAACTGGCGTTCCTGTTCCTTGAGGTGCTGATAGCTCATCGCTTTGTGCTTGGACGTATTCGCTTTGAATTTCGAGCCGTCCAAACTGATATGAACCAACGAGGCCAGCTTTAACGCCAAGGCTAATTGGACGGTCTGCTTGAAGCAGGTTTGAAAGAACGCGGCATGGTCTTTTCGAAAGTCACTCAAGACTCGAAAGTTCGGACAGTGATTTTGCGCGATGAACAGGAACGACAAGTCTTCGCGGCAGCGCCGCTCGATTTGCCGGGAACTGAATACGCCGCGGCTGTAGGCATAGATCAGAATCGAAACCATCAACTTCGGGTGATAGGCGTGCTGGCCTTTCCGGCTATAGGTCCGCTCAACGCTAGCAGTATCCAACTGCTCGAACAGTTCGCCGTAGAGAAAGCATTCATGACCCTCCGGCAGGAGGTCAAACACATTGCCGGGAAATAATTGGTATTGATGAAACTCAACCGGTCGGGATTTGAAGGGAATCGTCATCGCTGCGCAAAGGTCTGTTATTTTTAATAATTATACCTTATCTTGTTGATATTGTTAAATAATATGACATAAAGACATCCAGATCTTGCGTTTCGTTCCCAGGGTATGATATGAACTTGTATCATACTAATTCAATTCTCGGACAGCCTCCTAGAAGAACAAAAAGCCATCGCCACCTTACTCAGCAGCCTTGATGACAAAATTGACCTGTTGCACCGGCAAAATAAAATCCTTGAAGCCATGGCGGAAAAGTTGTTTCGGCAGTGGTTTATTGAAGAAGCTAAGGAGGGTTGGGAAGAAATGAGTTTGCTTGATGTTGTTGAGTTGATAGGCGGAGGAACACCGAAAACATCAACACCAGAATATTGGGACGGAGAAATACCTTGGTTATCTGGAGGCGATATTGCCTCAAGTCACAAATCATTTGTTATTTCTTCAGAAAAAACTATAACTGAGGATGGTTTAAATAATAGTTCAGCAAAATTACTACCAAAATTTGCAACTGTCATTTCGGCAAGAGGAACAGTTGGGAAATATGCGTTGCTATCCAAACCAATGACTTATAGTGAATCAAATTATGGAGTGCTTCCAAAAGTTGATAATTGTTATTTTTTACATATTTACTTATTAACCATGTAGTTGGTGAACTCCGAAACACCCTGTTACCCAAACTAATGAGCGGCGAAGTGCGGGTTAAAACATCACTTTGAACTGTTGCAAAACATGCAATAATTCAACTACCGATAAATACTCGGTTGTTGATGGCACAGACTAATAAGTAGAGACGCAATATTTTGCGTCTCTACTGAAATTGGAATATGGAAAATGTTGTGACAATCGAAAATGAACAAATTGCCATTTATCAATCCGCTGACGGCCAAATTCAGATTGAGGTTTGCTTAGAACAAGAAACTGTTTGGTTGCGCCAAGAACAAATGAGCGTGTTATTCGGACGTGAACGCTCGGTTATTACCAAACACATCAATAATGTGTTTGCCGAAGGCGAATTGGATGAAAAAAGCAATGTGCAAATTTTGCACATTGCGGGTTCGGATAAGCCGGTTAAGGTTTACAACCTGGACGTGATCATCTCGGTGGGCTATCGGGTGAAATCTCAACGAGGCAGCCAATTCCGAATCTGGGCCAGCAATATACTCAAACGATACCTGATTCAGGGCTACGCGCTAAATGAGCAAAAGCTGCAATCGCAAGGCATTTTAGCGATCCAGGAAAAATACAGCCATGCATTGGCGGTGCTGGATGATTACGACCTTTAGAGACGCAAAATATCGCGTCTCTACCAAGGCAACCGATACAGATTAAAGAGTGCCGTGGAAAAATATAAAAATAAATACCGTGTTCAGTCAACCCGCCTGCCATATTGGAATTACGGCTGGAATGCGGCTTATTTTGTCACTATTTGCACCGCAGGCCGAATTTGTCATTTTGGCTCGATTGAGAATCAAATAATGAGCTTATCGGAATTGGGTCGCTGTGCTGAACGTTGCTGGCTGGATATTCCAAATCATTTCCCTTTTGTTGTTTTACATGAATTTGTGGTGATGCCCAATCATGTTCATGGCATCTTGGCTATCGATAAACCTGTAGAGACGCAAAATCTTGCGTCTCTACAGGAACGGCAAAATCGCTTTGGCCCACAATCGCAGAATTTGGCTTCGATTATCAGAGGCTATAAAATCGGTGTTAGCAAATGCGCTAAAAATCAGGGAATCAATTTCGCATGGCAAGCGCGATTTCACGATCATGTTATCCGCAGTGAAGAGAATTATTTGAAAATCGCCGAATACATTCAAACCAATCCACAGCGATGGCTGGAAGATACCTATTATGTCTAAACTCACTGAATCCGCCATTGAAGCATTTGCTCTTGATCCGTTTCAACAGCTTGGCTATAGCTATCTTTATGGCCCTAATATTGCGCCGGACGGTGAGCATCAGGAACGGCAGCATTACGATGCGGTGTTATTAGTTGGTCGTTTGCAAGCGGCGCTAAAACGCATCAATCCAACTGTATCGCACGATATATTACAAGCGGCATTAAAAGATGTGCAACGCGTCCACTCACCCGACTTGTTGGCGAATAATGAAACCTTCCATCGTTTGCTGACCGAAGGCGTCAAAGTCAGTTATCAGCAAGATGGCGCTGAGCGCGGCGGTTTAGTGTCGTTGATAGATTTTGCTAATCCTGACAACAATGATTTTGTCGTCGTCAATCAATTTACTGTGATTGAAATCCATCAGAACAAGCGGCCGGATTTGCTGTTGTTTGTAAACGGCATACCGCTGGTCATCATTGAGTTAAAAAACGCGACGATCAAGTCTGCCTATAAACAGCTGGAAACTTATAAACACACCATTCCTTGTTTGTTTACTTCCAATGCGTTGTTAGTGATTACCGATGGTTTGGAAGCGAAAGCAGGTTCTTTGTCGGCCGGTTATTCGCGTTTTATGGCTTGGAAAACCGCGGATGGCAAAGTGGAAGCGTCGCATTTGGTCAGTCAGTTGGAAACGCTGATTAAAGGCATGCTGAATAAATCGACATTGCTGGATTTGGTTCGTCACTTTATCGTGTTTGAAAAGAGCAAACGCGAAGATCCCGAAACCGGTGTGATCAGTATTCACACGGTCAAAAAAGTGGCTGCCTATCATCCGTATTACGCGGTCAATGCCGCTGTCGCCTCTACCTTACGCGCTGCCGGATTTGAGGGTAGAGACGCAAAATCTTGCGTCTCTACAGCAACCATTCAGGAAAATTTCGCCAGTTATGGTTTACCGGGTGTCACGCAACAACCGCGCGGTGATAAAAAAGCCGGTGTGGTATGGCATACGCAAGGTTCCGGTAAATCGCTGTGTATGGTGTTTTACACCGGCAAAATCGTGTTGACGATGGATAATCCAACAGTGCTGGTCATTACTGATCGTAATGATTTGGACGACCAGTTGTTTGATACTTTTGCTTCGTCTAGTCAGTTATTACGTCAAGACCCGATACAAGCGGAGAGTCGTCAGCAATTAAAAGAGTTGTTGCGTGTTGGTTCCGGTGGTGTGGTGTTTTCCACCATCCAAAAATTCCAGCCTGATGAAGGCAATGTTTACGAGCAGTTATCGGACAGACACAATATTGTGGTGATCGCAGATGAAGCGCATCGTACTCAATATGGCTTCAGCGCCAAAACCATCAGGGAGAAGGATAAAGACGGTAACGAAATCGGTAGCATGGTGGTGTACGGATTTGCAAAGTATTTGCGCGATGCGTTACCGAATGCCACCTACTTAGGCTTTACCGGCACACCGATTGAAAAAACCGATGTGAATACACCGGCTGTGTTTGGCAACTATGTAGACATTTACGATATTGCTCAGGCAGTTGAAGACGGTTCTACGGTGCGGATTTATTACGAAAGCCGTTTAGCGAAAGTGGGACTCAGTGAGGAAGGCAAAAAACTGATCTCTGAATTGGATGTAGAGACGCAAGATTTTGCGTCTCTACCGGCCACCCAAAAAGCCAAAGCGAAGTGGACTAAGATGGAAGCGTTGATAGGCAGTAGTCAACGCATCAGAAACTTAGCAAAAGATATTGTCAGTCATTTTGAAGCACGGCAAGAAGTGTTTGCCGGTAAAGGTATGATCGTTTCCATGTCGCGGCGGATTGCGGCGGAACTGTATCAAGAAATCATCCTGCTGAAACCCGAATGGCATTCCGATGATTTGAACAAAGGTGTAATTAAAGTCGTTATGACGGCTGCGTCCAGTGATGGCCCGGAATTAGCCAAACATCACACCAGCAAACAGCAGCGTAAACAATTAGCGGAACGCATGAAAGAACCTTTGGTAAAGACGCAAAATTTTGCGTCTCTACGCTTGGTTATTGTCGTTGACATGTGGCTAACCTGCTTTGACGCACCGAGTTTGAACACGCTGTATATAGACAAACCAATGAAAGGCCACAATTTGATGCAAGCCATTGCGCGGGTCAATCGGGTTTACAAAGATAAACCGGGTGGTTTGATCGTTGATTATTTAGGTATCGCCGCTGATCTAAATGAAGCGTTATCGTTTTACTCCGATGAGGGTGGTAAAGGTCATCCGACCTTAGCGCAAGAGCAAGCGGTACATCTTATGCTGGAGAAATTGGAAGTGCTTTCCGGCATGTATTACGGCTTTGCTTATGAGCATTACTTTGATGCGGATACATCGCAAAAGCTTTCGTTGATACTGGCCGCAGAAGAGCATGTGTTGGGGTTGGATGATGGTCGTAAACGCTATATCAACGAACTGAAGGCGCTATCTCAAGCGTTTGCTATCGCTATTCCGCATGAACAAGCGATGGACGTAAAAGATGAAGTGGCGTTTTTTCAAGCCGTTAAAGCCAGACTGGCCAAGTTTGATGGCACAGGTGAAGGTATCAATAACGATGAAACTGAAACCACCATCCGCCAAGTAATAGATCAAGCATTAGTCTCCGAACACGTTGTAGACATTTTTGATGCAGCAGGTATTAAGAAGCCGGACATATCCATTTTGTCTGATGAGTTTTTGGAGGAGCTGAAAAACCATCAATACAAAAACTTCGCACTGGAAGTATTAAAAAAACTGTTGAACGAAGAAATTAAAGCCCGTGCCAAAAAGAATTTGATCCAAAGCCGTTCATTGATGGAAATGCTGGAAAACCCCATCAAGAAATATCAAAACAAAATATTGACTGCTGCTGAGGTTATAGAAGAGCTTATCAAGATTAGTAAGGAAATTGTCGCCTCTGATGACAATACCAGAAACATGGGGCTGACGGATTTTGAATATGCCTTTTATACCGCTGTTGCGAATAACGATAGCGCCAGAGAACTGATGCAACATGAGCAGCTGCGGGAGTTGGCAGTTGTCCTGACGCAAAAAGTGCGCGAAAACGCTTCTATTGACTGGACGATTAAAGAAAGCGTCAGAGCCAAATTAAAAGTCATCATCAGGCGGACTCTGAGGTTTTATGGGTATCCACCTGATATACAATTACTTGCTACAGAAACCGTGTTGAAACAGGCTGAGATGATTGCGAGTGAATTAACTGCATAAATCGCCATTTCCACTGATTAACATCCAGGCAACTGAAGCAGTTGCCCCTCAAATTACAGCGACACTATACGAATGAAAGAGCAGTTGTTTACTTTTGAACAAATCCACATTGAGGTTGCACGAAATGCTTCGGATGACTTTAACCTGTTTCACGACAAGCACAAATGGTTGCAGATTACTCATAATCCGTTTAAAGGACCGATTGTGCTGGGTTTTCAGTTAAATACGCTGATCGAATATCAGATGCGCTTGTACCGCGAAGCGCATTATGAAGACCAGATCATTGCGGACAAGCAACTGCGATTCAGTAATTATCAGACGATTTTTGTCAACGCTTTGAGGCCGCGCCAGGAACTCTCACTTGAAATCAAAAAAACCCTGATCACCACCATTCCTCATTTGACTCTGACTAACCGTGTCATGATCAAATCACAAAACAAAACCATATTGCTGGGCTATAAAAAAGAAACCCAAACGCCGCTGTTTCTTGGCGATACCGATTTAAGCAATTTACCGGATCTGAATACGGTTGCTGATAAAACGCTGGTGCCGGGCACGGATTATTTTTTGATTCGTAAATGGCTGCAGAATGGAAATGTCAAAAATTTTCTGTCCGGATCATTGGTTGAGCAATCCGATTATTTTGACGAACTGGCCCATATTGCCCACTACCCTGAAATATTCCCCTGCAGTTTGACTTCGGGCGTTCTATTGGAAAAAGCCCAGCTTGAGAATCACGATTTCAAGGCAAACCCGATGGTGTACACCTCGCATGATATTTCGGTTGACCGTTTTTTGATCAAACAGCTCAAAAATAACGATAAAGTCTATATTCTGGTCAAGCAACTGCCGGAATCCAAGAATAATACGCTGAATAACACCAGCATCATGTTGCGCACTTACGAATGTTATGGCGTGCTGGATAATCAGGAAATTCTGTTCAGAATCAAACTGAATCTGGTGCCTTTAGAAGAAATTATTAAGAACCTAAGTTTAAAAGTCAGTAAGAATTGAAAGCGAGGAAGCGTATCGATAAGGACTTTTTCACTTATTCGATAGACACGGGTTGAGGATTAATGCTCGGCATTCAATCGCTTAACAAAATCGCGCATCGTTTCAGCAAAAACCTCCGCATGAACGGATTCAAGCCGGTGATCCAGCAGTTTTTTGATGTGCTCAAATTTCAAGGGGTTGGTCTTGATAACGCCCATGGACCAGTTTTTAAACATCCTTTCCTTCGCGTATGACATTTGCACGATCTGGCTGTTGCTATGCCTTCGATCATCCAGGATCTTAACATATAACCTGAGCACAGCTTGTTCATGACCTTCCAAGACCTGCATGAACATGTCACCACCGTAGATAAGAACGCCAGTGACGCCTATGATTGGGTTGTTTTTTCGTGACGACTGAAGGATGTTCTGTACCTGAGCATCCGATAGCCCGGGCGTGGCGTGACTAAAATAGAGAAGTCGAATCATTCTGCATTAACTCTTTTTAAAAACAGATACTGCCAACCTACGCGGTGTATCAACCTTGGTTTTTTGTTGCCCGCTGAATAATTACAAACTGAAGTTTCCAAGTTTTTATAGGGTTGTCCAGGCTTTTTAGGGAACTGTGTTTGCATTAATAGTTGCCGTCGTTCCGGCAGGGATTGCCACTGTATACGCAACCCTATCAATAATTCCTGCAGCCCTAGCAAAATGGCAGTGCGTTTTTAAAATTACTGTGGCTTGCAATGAGACCTAATGCGCTGTATTCGTGCTTTTGATAGCGTCCTGATCCAGTTGATAAACCGACAAAAAACCGCCCCACGTTGTTTGATAAATTAAATTTACACCGTCCGGCAGTTTTTTTAATGAATCCACAAAGGGCAATAGCCTGACCAATAAGCTGTTGTCTGCACCGTTCTCTTTTTTAACCGTCCAAACTCGATAAAACCGGTTTTCTTTTTGAGCAAGATAATTTCCTTCGCCTTCATCTTGAGACCAGCGTTTAACCTGAGCAATATCCCCATGCAGGTTATCACCCACCGGGAAGTTTTTGACGATTAAAGGAATTCGGGTTCCGCCATAGTCGGCAAATTCGGCTTGTCTTAACAACAGATCATTGCTCACAACGATATAGACAGGCCGCTTTTTCCCAAAGTAATCAGCCATTTCAGCCAAGGCCTTTTGGCTGTCCATCGTCAACCAGCCTGCCATTTTGGTTAATCGCAGTTGCTCGTCCTGATTGGCCTCAACCAGACGATCTTTAACGGCTTTCCAGACAGGGCTTTTGAACGTTTCTTTGCCCGGCTTTCGAATCCAGGCGTCCTTTCCGCTAAGAAAATGAACACGCTGTCCGTCATCCCACCAACTGACTATCAAGGCATCATCTTCTGCATGACGTGCAATAACCTCAGCCGCTGCCTGCCAAATCTTCTGCCTTACCCCGGTTTGCGTCGTTACAACCTCGGACGCGCTCTTTTCCTCGGGAAACAGGACCGCGCTTTGTGCCGCGCCGCCCTGATCTTTATATTGAGCCACTAAAAGATTGAAGGCATCCTTGCCATCTTCCTTAAATGTAAAACGATTAACTGCATCGGCCGGAAATTTCCCCTTGAGATCCACTCCGGTTTCCGGTGTTTGAATAAATGATAGAGCGTCCTGATTGAGGCTCTCCCTGGATGTTGACAGTTCCTTATAAAGCAGGGCGCTGCCGGAGACCAGCAACGCCAAGCTTAAGCCTATAAGTGAAACAGTCCTTGTTTGCTTTTTCATTAGACGGAATCTTTGTCAGTTTCCGATGTTTTTTCTTCAACCGTCTCGTCTTCTTGGGTACGGGCAGGCTTAAGAACGATATAGGCCACACCCAGTCCCAGGACGATCAGTAAAATGGCACTCATCAGGACATTATTACCGCTGTTTGATCCATTTGAAGAGGCAGCCGTAGCAGTCCCTTTATCAGGAGCAATAGTTTTAGCGGCCGCCGCTTCTCTTAAGCGCGTGTCCTCATCCATTATCTCAGCATAATCGCTCAGTAACTCCGACCATCCTTCGGTATAGGTAAAGCCTCCGGGATTAGCATGGAAAATACCTTTGTAGTGCTTGATAACATCATGCTCCCACATATTGGCATACACTCTTTCCACATGACTCGGGTTATTGCCTTTGGCCCAGAATAACTGGAAGAAGCCGCCTGCCGCATCTTTTTCAGGCGCAGGAGGTACCGGACGGTTGGTTTTTTGACCCGTCAGCAAGCCGTCTTTATACAGTTTTTCTACGACTTTCTTGGCTTCTTGCTCAACTTCCAAACCTTGTATCGTGCCTTTGTCAGCCGCATCCAAATAGGCTTTTGCGAAACTGGCCGAGTGACAGGTAGAACAGCTTTCCACCCAAGCCTGTTTGCGCTGTTCAAACCAGGGATGGCTCAAATTATCGGCAATAGCTGGTGTTGGATTGAAGGCCCAGCGCACTTTGCGAACCAGGTTATGAGAAAACTCACCTTTGTATTCAAAATGGCACAACTGACAAGTCGGGGCCGTATAGCCGCCTTTGGTAATGGCATCTTTTAAAGGCACTTCAAAATTCCAATTCGCTTTACCCAAGGTTTGATACTGGGTACCGTGCTTGGACGTCATGAAATTTTCGAATTCGTTGTGATCTGCACCGTTATGACAAGTGGCACAGGCTTCAGGTTGTCTGGCTTCAGCGGCAGAGAATGTATGCCGGGTATGACAGCCGTCGCATTTGTTTTGCTGGTAGTGACACATGTCACAACCTTGGGCGACTTCACGCTGGGACATCGCGGCCCAGATGGTGTTCTCGACATTCGCATCCCAATCAACGGCATGGGAAGGATGACCTTTACCCCATTGCTTTTGCGGCCACTCCTGTTCTTTTTCAGATTCGGCTTCGGCAAATTCGCCGACATGGCACGTACCGCAAGCCGCGCGATCCGGCATTACCAGATTTTCAGAGTGATTGATCTTGTCTTTGCCAACGCCGCCATGACAGTCGATGCAGCCGACCTGGCTCAACTGCTGACCGCTTGCTAGCACGCCTTGTTTAACCAGATTGGCTTCCACATCCGCAAGTTTTTGTTTTTTATAAGCCTTGACGTTACTGTCAGGCAGATTGCGGATTGCATTCAAGTCACTATGACTGCTGCTTTTCCAGGCATGATAAGCGCCGGGGGTCGTTGCTTGGTGGCAACCGATACAGCTGTCGCGATCGAATTCGCCTTGTACCGTTTTGGGTGGCGTATAAAAATCTTTGGGATTCCAGTATTTCTGGATAGGAATCGGCTCCCAATACTTCCCGTTAGAACCTTTACCCGGGTGGGAGTCATAATAATTTTTCTTGATTTGTTCAAAATCGGGGTCTTGCGCTAAGGCAAATCCGATTTGGCTGAATCCAATAGCTGTCAACACTAATGTCAACAACAAGCTAGGCAGCTTATTTTTCATGGCAGGTACCCCCTCAGTAAAGGTCGTTTTTTGTATTTTTGTTTCGTATCGAAACTTATTTTAGCGCAATCTTTCGCTCATTAAAACAAGCATCAACAAATTTCCAATAATGCGGGCATTCGGATTTACGATTATTCAATAAAAGCAAAGACCGGTTTCTTTGCCCAACGTTTCGTTAACTCCGGTTTTCCTGTAATTGCTCGATCAATTTTCTTTGCACATCAATGATTTCTTTCATCGCTTCAATCGTTTTATCTTTCTCTTTAAGCAATTCTTTCAGAAGCGCTTCTTTTTCATTAAACTCAACCACCGGTTGAGTTTTTTCTTTATTCTCAATAGGCTTGTGATCTAACGAGACAGGATGAGGGTCGTTCTTTGCCACGGTATTAAATACCGGCGCATCCATCTCCCATTTCATTTTGGGCTCTTTTTTAGAAAAAGCGCCAGCTCCGCCATCCAAATCAAGATCCAACTCTTTCTCGCCAGGCAAATTGCCAAATGATATTTTTGGGTCAGTCATAAAACCTCTTCGTTAATTGATGATTCAAGGCGCTGTTTTTAATCAACGACCGCAGATCGGTAGGAGTCAAACGTTGATCCAATAAACAAAATCATTAAAAAAGGGTATCTGCTCACCCCCTCCAATTTTAGTGGGTGTAGGTGGTTGATTGAAAAGGCTTCTGCAACAGGGATGTTGCAGAGAGCTACAGGGACGAATTGATGCGTCCTTTGAAATCAAGCACCTACACCCTTAATTCAAAGCGGGCGAGTAGTTACAAAAAATGAATGGTTCGCCCCTTTACTGAAGCGATGAAATAACTTTCTAAAAAGTTTATTAGAAACAACCTGTATGTCGCTGTTATTCTAATATTTTTTATCTAACTTCACCATTCATCTTTTTTGTTTTTGCTCACCCTCCCATTTTATTGGCTGTAGGTGGGTGATTAAAATGGCTTCTGCAACGGGGATATTGCAGAGTACTAAAGGAACGGCGGGTTCACGACGATTCTCGCCATGCACATCCTGCACTTTTAACCAGGTCAAGATATTTCAGCAGGAAAGGAATAAAGCGCGATTGAGGGAATTTTAAAAACCGAATCAATCAGCAACCGGAAAATCATGTGAACCTGCCGGCTGCGCCACTTCATCCAGCACGGCAAAAACTCGGGCTGCGAAACGTTATTTCAATTCTTGCATAATCACTTTCAGCTTCTGCAACACTTGCTGCTGCAGTTCCAGGGTCAATTTACCGAAGTCTTCTTCAAACTGAGCCTTCGAATAATCATCTGCCGTCATTTGCTGCTTTAATTCCGAAATACCGCAATCAGACAGCACTCGCTTGATGGGGACTTCTGCGCCGCTTAAACTGATTGAACCCGCCAGGACTTTTTTGATCAGGGTGGTTATGCGAACAAAGATAGTCTGGCCGGATAACATATCATCAATAATGATGGCGACATTTTCATCCGTATAACCCCGTTGCTTGGAATCATTAAATGTTTTCATTTTAAGAGCAACGGGGGAACGCTGGTCTATCTGATAATCCATATCAAAAGGCCTGTTTTGCGACGCGATCAAGGCATTGCCATCCACGACAAATTGCAGTTTGTTTTGCTTGCACATTATTTCCAGCCTGATGTTGTCGCTCAAGCCGCGCTGAGGTATGGGCGACCTGACAAAGCTATAGGCGAGGTTGGTTAACCGGTCTTTTTCCTGTTGATACGTCCATTCATTTAGTTCTGCCTGCACATTGACAGGTACTAAAAAGAAGCTCAGCCATAAAGCCAACATGAGGGGCTGGCCTGTTAATCTGTTTTGTTTCATTACTTGATCCTGAAAATCAATGAGGGGTATAAGCGCCCTAATACCCCCTTCACACTACTTTGCTGTTTTCGCGAAAAACTGAGCCAAAGCAACGGCTCTGTCCTTGCTGACCGCTTGCGCATGCGAACGACTTTCCACCGCGTGGATAAAAGCCTCAATTCCTGGGACGTGCGCGGCAACCAGATCCTGCCCATAGACCTTCTGTGTCGCAAATGAAACCAGTTGCAAATGCGGCCACGCCACCACATCGGCAGCGCTGAATTGATCGCCCAACGCATAAGGCGCCAACTTCATCAGCTTTGTCAGGCCTTTTAAGCCTGCCTCGACTTTGGCTTTAACTTCTGCTTTTGTTTCATCCGAGGCGGTGGCGCCAAAAAGCGCTTCGCCGTAAAGTCTTCGTGCCTGCAACTCCACATTTAATTCAATATGGTGAATCAGTTCCCGGCATTTGGCTCGCTCATAGGCATCTTTTGGATAAAGCGGATTCTCAGGAAAATAATCTTCAAGAAACTCCAAAATCGCCTGGGACTCCGACAAATATCCATGCTCTGTTTTAATAAACGGAATCTTGCCCAACGGAGACATCTTCAACAACGCTTCGTCCTGGCTGGGTGCTACAAATTCCTCCACAAAAGCAATCTCTTTTTCCAGCAACGCGAACTTGATTTTATTGTAATAATTGCTGATGGCAAAACCATATAATGTAATCACGACGTTTCTCCTGATAGAGTTAAAGTTTCTTAAATTCAGCGTTGGGTCTGGCGCTCCGGGCTAACCCAAACCTATGCGGGACAGTTCAACCAAGCCAAATAATTCAAATCGGCATGCCCCGTTTTCATTAAAACCCGGTAATGTGCAAAACCCGACATAATCAGCCAAGCATATTCCGTAGGTTGCGGTTGGCGAAAGCCAATCCAACATTTCAAGGCCATGGCGTTAATTGTTGGGTTGCGAAAAGCATGTAACCCAATCTACCCGCCGCATCACCTTCGTTTTGTTGATCCGCTGAAAAATTACAAAGTTTCCTGATAAGCCTTGTTTAGCCCCTGGCTTCGCTCAACGCCTCCAGTATTGCTTATTGTAATTCCGGAATCGGCTTAAATTCACACACTGTTCCTGAAGGGTACCACCTTATTTGAATACCCATTCGAATAAACACCCAAAAGCTTAGCGATTAAAGCCAATACCATCATGGAAAGCTTATGGGGAAACGCGGCTCTAAGAAGACCTACCGGTCATTTATCGCACAGAAGGTGAGCTGGAATTTCGGAGATTTTTATAACGATGATCAGCCTTGCCAATCCTGCACGGTCCCAGCATCCCCGACCGATAAAAAATCAATCAAATCCTGAAATCTTGAAAGGGATTCATTGTCGCCATGCAATGCGCGCAAAACGCCAAGCGTTCGGCGTGCGTTTTGCCAGTTGTGTTGAGCCAGACCCTCATAGAGCGCCCGGTATTGATGGTGGACTAAAAATTGCCGAAAAATCTGAGCCGCCTGGGTCTGCTTAAAACTTAACGACCGGTTGATCGCTTGTGCGGCAATATCCGGTTTATTGGCGCACATCAACCGCCAAGCGGTAGACAGCCATTCCCCGGCTAACTGTTCGCAGCTCATGACCCGGCCTAGATCGGCTCCACAGCGCGAACAGCCGGAGGCACGGCTCAAGCGTGCATTACAGCAGGGACACCGCTGCATTACGATTCCAGATAATAGATAATGTCACTCAGTTGCTCTACCGGTTCCTGCAAGCCCGCCTCATCGCCGGCATCGATACAGCCCCCGATTTTTTCGATCAAATCGATCATGTCTTCTTTGTCTTCAGCCGAAACCGAATCAAACAGAGCTTCGGCTTTTTTAATCAGCTTACGGGCCGCCGCGATGGACTCGGAGTCCGACACTGTTTCTACAGAGGTGTATTCAGCATCGCTTTGTCCGAATAAGTCAGAGATACGTTGTCTGGCACTGGTCAACTCCTCGGCCGCAAACCGGGAAATTACGTTGTTGATCGTAATTGACTTTTCCCGTCCGGTGGCTTTTTCCTGTGCAGAAACCTGCAACATGCCATTGAGATCCAGCGCCAAAGTCAGCGTGATGATATTCCCCGCAGGAACATTTTGTAGATCCTCTACCATAAATTCCCCGATTTTGATGTTGTTCAGCGCATCCGGATCTTCACCCTGGTAAACGGTAACCTCAACCATTTTCTGACCATCCTGATAGGTCATAAAGGCTTCGGACTTCCTGACAGGCAGCACGCTGTTCTTATGAATGATTGGGATGAACTGATAAGGGTAAACTTCGCCATCCAAATAACCCAGCGCACTGGTTCCATAGGTATAAGGCGTGACATCGACCAGCACGGTTTCAACTTGCTGGCCGTTGATCATCGCGGCCTGAATCGCGGCACCCATCGCAACGCATAAATCGGGATCCACTTCACTGTGCGGTTCGAAACCAAATTCATCAAATAGACGTTCGCGTACACAAGGCGTTCGCGTAGACCCACCGACCAGAATGATTTCATCAATATCCGATACCGTGAGTTTTGCGCCTTTGAGTGCGATATGAACAGCATTGATGGTCGCGTTGATGTAGTCTTCGATCATGTCCTCGTAGTCCATCCTGGATAATTCCAGCGTCAGATGGATCGCTGAGCCTTGATGTTCGAGTAAATATTCCTCATTGATCTGGGCATAGGGCTCATCGGACAACTGCATTTTGGCATTTTCGGCGGCCCGGTTAATCCGCGCAGAAGCCTTGCTATGTTCTGCGATTTCGATGCCGTGCTGTTGGCGAATATGATCCTGGATATAGCCGATAATCTGCTGATCGAAATCATCGCCGCCGAGATGATTGTCCCCGTGGCTGGATAAGACTTCCACGACACCCGATTGAACATTGACAACCGAGACATCAAAGGTACCTCCGCCCAGATCGTAAACCAGCATGCGCTTGGGCTCGCTTTGATCGGCGCCGTAGGTCAGCGCTGCCGCTGTCGGTTCATTGATCATACGCACCACATCAAGTCCGGCAATTTCGCCTGCTTCACGCGTGGCTTGGCGCTGGGCATCGGAAAAATAGGCAGGAACCGTAATCACCGCTTTACTAATGGCGTGTCCAACATACTGTTCGGCGATTGTTTTAAGGCGTTTCAGGATAATTGCAGAAATTTCCTGAGGAGAATAAGGGTTACCGGCCATCTCAACCCGGGTATCCTGCCCCATTAAACGCTTTATCGATTTAACGGTGCGCTCCGGATAGATCAGGTACTGATTACGCGCCGTTTCGCCGGTCAAAATTTCACCGTTATCACCGATGCCGACAAATGACGGCACTATTTTTTTGCCTGCCTCGGCGATCACATGCACTTTTCCGTTTTCTACAATGGCCACTTCGGAGTTAGTGGTTCCCAGGTCGATCCCGATAATAATTTCGTTCATAAATAATTTAGGAGTGATTTTTTAGAGTTTATTGACTTTGACTTCCGCCAGCCGCAAGACCTGGTCTTCAAACAGAAAACCTTTGCGCAGTTCCTCAAGCACGACGCCGTTTTCGAGCGCGGCATCATGCCCGATTTCCAAGGTGCGCATGGTATGGGCGTCAAACTGCTTACCGGCACATTCTATAGGATAAACACGTTGCCTTTGCAGCCATTGCTCAAAGCGCTTCAGCGTGATTTCCTGGCCTTGCCCAAAACTTTTGATAAAGCGAACATCCTGTTTTTTGGAATGCTTAAACAGCGCGTCCACCGGCTTATAGTTTTGCAAAATACGGTAACCTTCAGTCAGCCGGTCATAGATATCTATGATGTCCAAAAGCAGGGCGCGTTGCACATCCCGCTTTTGTTGCAGCATCCTTTCGGCAACCGCAGAGAGTTGAGCCGCCATCGCCTGATTATCGGTTTGCAGTGTCGTCAAGGCCTCACTCAACGTATCCAGCGTTGCTTTAAACTGGCGTGATTCGGCTTTGACTTCACTTTTTAATCCGGCCAGATCGCTAAACAAGCCGGCCAGGTCCGGCTGATCTACAGCTGTCAAATGAGCAAAATCGGTTTGTTCCAGATAGTGTTGCAAGGTATCGAGCAACTCGCTTTGGGAAGTATCAGTAGTCATGATTTTTTAGGCAAAAGAGCGTTTAGGATATTTTTTCCAAATGACCTGCAGTTAACAATTTGAAGAAATCGTCCATTGAAAACGGCTGCCAGGGGTTTTGCTGGCGGAAAGCACGGTTCAACAAACCGTCGAAATCCGCCGGATGCAAATTGAAGAGTGCGTAGTTTAAACGACTGTTTTCATCTTTGATGGTTTCATACGCTTCCTGAATCTGCTGAAAAACGGCCTGATCCCTGTCCGGCGGATTGCTTCTGACTTTTTGCAGATAGGCGTGTTTAATTTCTGCATCGGTTGCTTGCTCGGCAACTTCAAGTATCTCAAAAGGTGATGTCATGTGTTAACCGCTTTGCTTAAAAGAATGGAAACGAGGATTTCGGCAAATCACTTTCGTCGAAATAGGCCACAATGTCATCCATCGTTATTTCTACATCCATCTGCAATTCATAAGCGGCATAAAATAGCGCGGCGCATGTCACGAACAATTGATCACCCATCAAAAAGTCTTGTATTTTCGGGCTGATTTTTTTCCGGCATAAGCTAAAACAGATCGCTAAAACCTGATCCGGCGTTTTTTGCTTCATAATCAAAGCCAGTCTTTTATTGATTTTTTGTAGATTCGAATCCGGCAAATGGCCGAACAAGTGCATGATGGCATCATCCTGAATATCGCCTTGAACATCGTGCTCATATTGCTCAACGAGATCATCAATAAAGTTCAATGGATTTAAAAACTGTTCAATTCCGCTGTTGAAACGGCGGATTAAATGAGCGGTCCGCTGGTCGTTTGCCCTTAGCGCTTCATCATGACTCTCATTCAGCCGGTAAAAATCGAGCAGATCAACGCGCGCGGGATCACCATCGGCTCCCGCATAAATCTTATAAAATCTCCAAACCGGTTTATTCCATTGCCCTAAAGCCAATTTGGCGCAGTGCCTCAACAACTCGTAATGCTGAAGGCTATCCAGTACCTGGCTCCACTCCAATAACAATGCCTCGGTGTAATCTTGCTGCTGCACCGATTTTTTTATCAGCGCTTTGAATTTATCCAATGCTTTAATCAGGATCTTGCGATCACAGCCTTGCTCGTCATATTGCCTGATCAAACCGATCAACCGGGACAGGCCTTGCGCCGGCAGCAAATAATCCTTTACAGACGGCAGTTGTCTGGTGATCGTCGCGACTGGCAAATCCAATAACAAGGCTTCAATCGTTGCTTTAAAATGCATGGCAAGCGGTTCGGCATTCAACTTTTGCAGGGCATCGGCAATCTTTTGCAATCCCAGCTGCTTATCTTCCGCAGCAAACTCAAAAAATCCACGCATCAACTCGGCCTGAGCGCGCATTTTTTTATCGGCCAACAAGTTCCCGGCAGATTGAATTTCCTTGTCTACCAGATGATATTTCTTGGTTTTGATCAGCTTGCGGGCATGCGCAAGATGACTGCTGACCAGTGATTGCTTGGCCAGCGTGTTGACCGGATCGATTTTTAACAACTCCTTTGCGTACTGAGAGGCTTTTTTAAACGCATTTTTTCGCGTTGAAGCTTTAATTGCAAAGGTTAAAAAATCGGTATCCTCCGGAAACTGCTTGAGGCAGACATCCAGCCAGCGCTGATATTCGGCAGGATCCGGATTATGCTCATCATAGTATTTCAAGATTTTCAGAAAACTGTCCCTGTCATCCGGATCGTAATCCAGACTCTCAATTAGCAGCGTGACTGCGTTTTCAGGCAGCGCCACGACCGTCATATGCCTCAGAATCAGGGCTATTTTACGATCATTCTGATGGCCTTGATTTTTTAACGTCTCAATGCATTGCAGCCAGTGAAACGCTGCATCATCCTTCCTTTGGTTATGTTCGCACAATAATGCCTTAATGCGGTGTTCTTCAAACGGATTGCCGGAGCCGAAATGTTTCAGGTAATCCTTGCGTCCCGCCGGATAGTTCAAGAGCATGGCCTGGCAAAATCGTTGTACGGAATCAGCTCCAAACAGGTCGCGATAGCGAATCGCCAAATCGAATTGCAATTTGTCCGTCAGACGGTTGTGATTTTGGCACAGCGCATCAAGCAATTCGAGTTGCTTATTGCTCAACCCTTTCGCCTTAGCAATGATTTTTCGTTGCAGGGGCTCGAGTTGGAGTGCTGTATCGGTAAAGTCTTTACCCTCTTGCGTATAAGCCAGCAAAGCAACGGCAGCGGCACGATACGGCGACTTTTCAGGCAGCCTGTATAACAATTCCCGGGCCTGTTCAATTGACGAGGGAATGGACATTAGTACTTTCAGTAATGGCCGTAAATCACGGAATGCCGAGCGGAACGGCAGTTTTTTTAAAATGTCATTGAGCTGTTCAGAATTGTTTTCACGGCAAGCCTTCAAAGCTTCGCGGATTAATCCCAAGTGCGAGATAAAAACCGAGTCCTGCGGCAATTGCTCCGCAATTTCAGGCTGATCAGCCAGACAAAGAAAACCCAGCCAGACAGCCAACCCGGGATACTGCTGATCCAGCTGTTCCTTGGTTAGCAGAGCAATAGCCGCCAGGGCTTTCTTGATATTTTTGGTCGACAACAACCAGACGATGTAGTCATCAAAATTTGCCAGTGGGGGCTCGGCCAACTCAGCGTAATTTTCCCATAAAATGACGGCTTCCTTAATCTGCCCTTTTACCGCAAAACTCAGTGCTCTTTGTAAATAGCATTGCGCTAATTGCTGCCGCCAGTAAACATTATCCGAATGCTTGAGCAACTCTTTATAAAGATCGCTGGCTTCTTTAAAGCGATGCGACAAAAAGTGAACCGATGCTTGTTGCTCCAGGGCAGTTTGGGACAGGTCGGAATTGTCAGAGGGGCGTTTTATGTTCATTTGGAGGAAAATCTAAGGATGCTCAACCGGTTATGGTAATTGACCCTCCTATAAACGGGCAAGGCCGATATCAAGTCACGGGTAAAATATTATTTACTTGATCTTTTGCGTGGTTCTTACAATGCGCGTGCCCCCTTTTAGCTAAAGATGTTTAGGGGTCCGCCAAAAAGAACTTCCCGAAGTCACAATACCACTCGGCAAGACCTTTGTTATCCAAATCTCGATGGTAAAATGAGTGCATTTGCAGAGGCGACATACGGTAGAATCAATACTCAGGGCAATATCCGTTCGTAAGGAAAATGAAAGCCGCTTGAGGTATCTTGTTCAAGATATCAGGATAGGGTTTGAAATAGCTTTTTCAGTATTGGTCAAATCCTTAACTGCGACGCTTTATTTGATTTACGAGACATAAACCCAAGATAACGCATAATACCTTCTCTCAGATAGCTTAAGACGACCGTCACACTCAATTCACTATGTCTCAAACCAGATCCCCCGTATTTTGGACGCTGTTCGATGTGCTTCTCTCCGAAATGGGCAGCTCCGCGCATGAAAAAGGACTTCGTCATGATTATGAACTGACTTCCGTCAATTTATTGGAAGGCCTGGCCGAAACAGCCGCCACACTGGGGCTGGACATCAAAGAGTGTTTGTTAAGCTGTGAACAAGCCGTTGACGGCTCAGGCAATCTGACGCCGTTGATCAAACCCATGGAAAATAATGAGTGGCTGGTAATCTCGGGATTCAGCCGCGGCCGGATAAAAATTACCTTAATCAACGAAACCGAGGTCAACCGGCGTCTGGTCAATCTCAATGAACTGCAAACCTTGCTGAAAACCACGCCCGAGCGACTGCTGGAATGGTTTGCCGTTGAGCTTAAGTCGCCCATCGAAGCATCATCTCATCATGGTGAACACCATATGCCTCCCCTGCGGCGTCTTGTTGCGATGGTAAAAGTCGAAAAACACGATTTATGGCGAGTCGTGCTCTTAGCCGGTGCCTCCGGATTACTGAGCTTGGCAACGCCGGCCGCTGTTCAATCACTGGTTAATACGGTTGCCCTGGGCGGCATGATGCAGCCTTTAACCGTTTTATCGTTCATGCTGTTTATCTTTCTGACCTTTTACGGCGCCGTTTCAATTTTACAGTCTTATATTGTAGAGCTGATCCAACGCCGCGTATTTGTCAGAATGGCAGCGGATTTGGCTTATCGCCTGCCCCGGGTAAAGTGGTCAGTCTACGATGAAAAAAATGGTGCTGAACTGGTCAACCGTTTTTTTGATGTATTGACCGTGCAAAAAGCCGGTGCACTTTTAATGCTGGAAGGGTTCGCTATGGCTCTGCAAAGTATCATCGGACTCTTGGTGCTGGCGGCTTATCATCCGATGCTGATGCTGTTTGATGGGCTGGTGGTGGGCTGGTTAGTCATTGTCATTTTTATCCAGGGCAGGAAAGGCGTCGATACCTCTATTCAGGAATCAGTGACTAAATATGAGGTCGTCGGCTGGCTGGAAACCCTTGCCAGAAACGGCCAAATGTTTAAATTTTCCGGCGGCCCGGAATTGGCAAAAGAACGGACCGATAAACTGGCTTACGACTACCTGAATGCACGCAAATCGCATTATCGGATTTTACTCAATCAGCATATCAGTCTTTATGCGCTATATGCGGTAGCAGGCACGGCTTTACTGGCTGTTGGCGGTTTGCTGGTGATGGAAGGGCAACTCAGTTTAGGTCAACTGGTTGCAGCAGAACTGATCGTTTCGGGCGTGCTGTTGTCGTTTTCGAAATTAAAAAAGCAGTTGGAAAGCTATTACGACTTGATGGCCGGTGTCGATAAGTTAGGTCATTTGCTCGACTTGCCGGTTGAACGTGAATCAGGAGAAACCATGGCATGGTCGGGGTCTGGGCCGATTTCAATAGCAGTACACGATTTGACTTATGCCTATCCCAACGGTCACATACCGATACAGCACTTAACTTTTACAGTCAGCGCCGGAGAGACCGTAGCACTTACAGGAAAATTGGGCGCAGGCAAATCCACGTTAGCGGACTTATTGACCGGATTACGCCAGCCCATCAAAGGCCGTATTGAAATCAACCAATTGGATTTACGCGAAATTAAACTCGAAAGCGTTCGCAAGCAGATTGCCGTGATTGGACATAATGAAATCATTGAAGATACGATTCTGGAAAACATTCGTTTGGGTCGGCCGGAAATTACCGTTACACAGGTGCGCAGCCTTTTAAACCGCTTGCAGCTCATGTCCGAAATCACCCAATTCCCGGCAGGACTCTATACCCAGCTAAGTCCAACCGGCTCGCCGCTGTCCTCTTCTCAGGTCAAGCATCTCATGATTGCCAGAGCCGTCATAAGCAATCCCGGGCTGTTGATCATCGATGGCCTTCTGGATGATTGGCATAACTTCGGCAGCAGCGAGGCCAAACAAATATTGTTCAGTGCCGATGCAACCTGGACCTTGTTGGTACTGACCGGTTCCGAGACCATCATGCAGCTTTGCCAGCGCGTCATAAGTCTTCAACCCGCTAACGGATGACGAACATGTCTGATAATACCTCGCAACTTTCGGTGATCAGCGCCAGCCAAACACCCCGACTGGTCGGACGCATTGTTTTTATCTTTGCCTGGCTGTTCATCCTGGTTCCGGTTTTCACGTTGTTTCTGCCCTGGCAGCAAAACATCAACGGGTCAGGCGTAGTCTCTGCGTTTATGCCGGTAGAACGGCAGCAAACGATTGAATCACCGGTTTCAGGACGTATCATGCGCTGGCACGTTAAAGAAGGCGCAAAAGTCAAGAAAGGCGATTTACTGGTCGAAGTCAGCGACATCGATCCGCAATTACCGGAACGATTGAGACGGCAACGAGAGGCCAACGAGGCAAAATTAGTCGCCAAACAACGTGAATTTGATGCCTACCAGGTTCAGATCGAACAACTGGAAACCGTCCGTGACATGAAAGTCATCACGGCCCAATACAAAATGGACATGGCCAGACAAAAAGCACTCTCGGCAAACGAATCGCTGGCTTCCGCACAAGCTACACAGGAAACAGCGGCACAGCAGCAAAACCGGTTGACACGTCTGCTCAATGACGGCCTTGTTTCGCAAAGAGATTTCGAAGTGGCCGAGCGTGATTCGATTATAGCCAGACGCTCACTGAACAGCGCACAAGCCGCATTACAATCGGCCCAAGCCGAACAAAGCGCCGCCCAAGCCGATATCAATCAAATCCGCGCCGATGCGCAGGCCAAAATCGATTCGACCACCGCTTCGATCAGCAAAGTAAGCAGTGAATTGGCCGATATTCGAAACAGTCTGGTCAGCAACGACGTTACTATTTCACGGCAAAACGCACAGAAAATCACCGCCACGCAAGATGGCAGTGTTCTGCGCTTGTTGATGAATCCGCAGGGACACTATGTCAAACAAGGCGATCCGCTGATGATTTTAGTGCCCCATACTTCAGATCGCGCCGTTGAAGTCTGGGTCACCGGCAATGATGCGCCACTGATTTTGCCGGGTCATCATGCCCGGCTGATGTTTGAAGGCTGGCCGGCTGTTCAGTTTGTCGGCTGGCCGGAAGTGGCGGTAGGGACATTTGGAGGCACGGTTGCTTTTGTCGATGCGAGTGATAACGGTCAAGGAAAATTTCGCGTACTGATAGTGCCGGATGAGCATGATCATCTCTGGCCTTCCGAGCGGTTTCTGCGTCAGGGCGGCGCGGTAAAAGCCTGGATTTTGCTGGAACAAGTCAGTATCGGTTATGAAATATGGCGGCAGCTGAACGGCTTCCCGCCCATGCTGACACCGGAGCATCCTTATAAAGACCTTGGCAGAAAACCGTCCAAATAGCCTGCTAACAGATCATGCCTTTTAAAATTAGAAATACAACATCACCTATGCCTACCGATAAATCGCTTTCAGGTTATGTGACTGCTTGCACCCTGGTTTTATTATCAGGCTGTACTGCGTATTTCGATACCGGGCCTAAAGCCGATCTTTCCCAAAAAGTCGAGCGCCGCATGCAAAACGATGAAAGTCTACCGCTGCCCGAGTTGTCTAAAACACCGCCTAAAACGATGGAAACAGCCATCACAGAAGCCAAATCCAGGCAGCAAACGCTGAAACTGGAGGCACCGCCCGTTATTTTAGAAAAAACGAAAACTGGCTCCGGCGAGGAAAACAAGCAATTATCCATCGCCGAAGCCCGCAGTATGGCGCTGGAAAACAATCTGGACTTGAAAATCGCGCTAATAGAGCCGTCTATTGCCGCGACCTATGTCAGCGAAGAAAAAGCCAAGTTTGATGATCTGATTTTTGCCAATGCCAAATATGCCAACAAGAGTACGCCGTTACTTGACGGCGATGTCGTCAGTTTCAAACCGGTGGATAAAAACTCGCCGCTGAAGAATGAAATAGCCAAGCTGAATATGTTGCCGCAGGATACCGAACAACTGGACATTGAAGCCGGGGTAATTATTCCGTTGCGCACTGGTGGAAAAATAACGCTGTCCAGTCCGCTCAACAATAAAGATACCAGCCGTTATGTGCCATCGGATCAATACCTGGGGGCGTTACGCTTTTCAATGAGCCAGCCGCTGTTGCGCGATGCAGGAATTGCAACCAATGTGGCCGGCATTCGCATCGCCCGTTATGAACAGGACATTACCGATCTTAAAACCCGGCTGCAAAGTATTCGGGTATTGGCCGCTATCGATAAAGCCTACTGGTCTCTTTATGCGGCCTGGGGCGAGTTGGACATCCGCCGTCAGCAATATGAAATTGCCAGCCAGAATTTGGTGATGGTCAGACGCCGGGTTGCCGAGGGACTGACCGCTGCAATTGAAACGAACAGAGCCGAAATAGGCGTTGCCGAACGCATGGAGACTTTGATTGTTGCAAAAACCAAACTCAAATTGAGTCAGCGCAAACTGTTGCAGTTTTTAAATGACAGCCGCTACGACCTGGATACCGCCACAGTTTTGGTTCCCGCGACCCCGCCAACCCTGTTAAGTTTTGATTTCGACAGAAATGAATTGGCAAAAAAAGCCCTGGAAGGCCGTCTGGAATTACTGGAGATGGAACTCAAACTGGCCGCCGATTCAACCAAGATTGATTATCTGGAAAACCAGACCCTACCGATGTTCATGCTGGATTACAGCTATGGCTCACAAGGCCGCAACGATGATTTTGGTAACGCTTATTCGGATGCGTTTGGGGGGCAATATGATGACTGGTCTATTGGTTTAAAAGTCGAAATACCATTAACCAACGAATTACGTAAATCACGGTTGAACCGCGCGGTCCAGCAGCGCTTGCAACGCTTGACCACACGCGATCTGAAGGAATTAACGGTACGCAGGGAAATTTATGACGCGCTTGATCAAGTCGACCAAAACTGGCAACGGATTATCGCCAACCGGCAAAATGTGGTACTGGCGGGCTCAAACTATGATGCTGAACTGAAACAATTTAACGAAGGCATCAGAACCATGACCGAAGTGCTGGAAACGTTAACCAAACTGGGCGATGCGCAAACCAAAGAAGTCAAAGCCATTGCTGATTATCAGGTTGCGCTCATCGATCTGGCTTACGCCACAGGCACCTTGTTAGGCTACAGCAAGGTGGATATGAAGCAAGGTTTGCAATAACAAAACGGGCATCGTGAAGCAAATGACCATTCAACAACCGTTCAGGAACAAATTGATTGCCGCCACGCTGACCTGTCTCATTTCGCTCATTACCATCACACCGCTTTGCGGTTTTCTGTTTCAATGCGGCTGTAATTGGCCCTGGCTAGGACTGGATGACGGGTGTAATTATTACAAACCCCATGCTGAACACACCTGCCCCTGGTGTGCATCGATGATAACGGGCGTTCTGGCAACTGGATTGGCGACCCTTTCCGGAATGTTAGCCGCCACTTTCGCGCCTCTAACACAAATGAAACTAACCGACCCTATTGAAATCGTGGCAAGAACGTCATCAGGGTTGTCGTTGTTTTTTCTATTGGCCGTCATGACTGCCGCCATAGCGGCAGTCATGCAGGTTTATCCGCTGGGAATAGGACGGTACTTAAATTGAAAAAACGAAGGAAATGGCTGCATTAACTGATGCAGCCATTGTGCTATGAGCCGGTTTTTTATCACGTCTCGCGCAGCTATTTAACAAACAGCATTTCCTGATACGTTGGATAGGGCCACAATTCGTTAGCGATTTCACCTTCCAGAAGATCAGCAAATTTTCGAACTTCATCCATTATTGGACGGATAGTCTTGGCACAAAACTGCATGTGTTCTTCCGCGTTATCAAAGTCATGCTGTCCAATAGCCGCACTTAATTTATCCACGGCTTCCATCATTGAATTGACCAGCGTTGAAATCTCTACCAATCGTTTATTACAGAGCTCTGTGCCATTACTTTTCAAACTGCTGATAGTCGCAGAAATTTCGGACAAATACTTGATCGCACCTGGATAGATGCCGGTTTTAGCCATGCTGACCACAAGCTTGGCCTCTACTTCAATGGCAAGAATGTATTGCTCGGCATAAATTTCAAAACGGCTGGCAAGTTCAACGGGTGATAAGACGCCCAGTTTGTCAAACAAAGCCTCAATATGCGGCTCTTTTAAAACCGGCAAAGCATCGGCTGCAGTTTTAAGATTCGCCAGTCCGCGTTCTTCAACTGCCATTTTGTGCCATTCAGAGGAATAGCCGTTACCACCAAAGACCACCGCACCGTGTTGATCGATGATTTCTTTTAGGGTTTTCAGGATGGCAGTATCCAGATCTGAACCGCTGGACAGCAAACTTTCCAGGGAATCTGCAACCCAGTTCAAAGAGTCCGCCAAAATGGTGTTCATGGTCACTAACGGACCGGCTACAGATTGCCCGGAACCCACCGCCCGGAATTCAAAACGATTACCGGTAAAGGCAAAAGGCGAAGTGCGATTTCGATCACCCGCATCTTTATTAAACACGGGTATGGTATTTATCCCCAGATTCATAACGCCGGCATTTAGTGATCCGGTAATTTTGCCGTCCTTGATTTGCTCGAAAACATTATCGAGTTGTGTGCCCAAATAAACGGACATGATCGCCGGTGGTGCTTCATTCGCTCCCAGTCTGTGATCATTGCTGGCGGTAGCCACGGCGGCTCTCAGCAAGGGTCCGTATTTATGTACACCACGGATTACTGCGCCGCAAAACAACAAAAATTGGGTATTGGAGTGCGGTGTTGAGCCTGGATCCAGTAAATTTCCCTGAGTAACGTTTCCGACTGACCAGTTGACATGCTTACCGGAACCGTTAATGCCCTTAAAAGGTTTTTCGTGTAAAAGACAAACCAGACCGTGGCGTTTGGCGGTGTTTTTTAATACGGTCATCAATAATTGCTGATGGTCAGTCGCAACGTTGGCGGATTCAAAAAAAGGAGCAATTTCAAATTGTCCGGGCGCCACTTCGTTATGCCGGGTTTTGGCAGGAATACCCAATCGGTATAACTGCTCCTCAACATCCTGCATATAAACCTGGATGCGTTCAGGTATCGCGCCAAAGTAATGGTCATCAAATTGCTGGCCTTTAGCGGCGGGCGCCCCAAACAGCGTTCTGCCAGCCAAAAGCAAGTCCGGGCGACTATTGACAAAGTTGGTATCAACCAGAAAATATTCCTGTTCAGCACCGCAACTGGAATTTACGGGAGCGATATCCGTGTTTCCCATTAGAGATAAAACCCGTTGCGCCGCTTTGTTCATGGCGGCATTGGCACGTAATAACGGAGTTTTTTTATCTAAGGCCTCTCCGGTCCATGATATAAAAACGGTCGGAATACAGAGCGTTGCACCATTATCGGTCGCCATGATGTAAGCCGGGCTGCTGACATCCCAGGCAGTATAACCCCTTGCTTCAAATGTAGAACGGATGCCTCCATTAGGAAACGATGAACCATCCGGCTCGCCTTGCACCAACACTTTACCGCTGAATTCAGAGATAACAGAACCATCGCTTTGAACAGAAATGAAGCCATCGTGCTTCTCCGCTGTAGCGTTAGTTAACGGATAAAATACATGGGCATAATACAGCGCGCCCTTGGACAAGGCCCAGTCTTTCATCGCCAATGCCACTACATCAGCAATCGAAACATCCAGTTCAGCACTGGTTTCAATGGTTTTCTTTACTGATTTAAAAACTTCTTTAGGAAGACTTTCCTTCATTTTACTGAGCGTAAACACATCACTTGCCCATAAATTACTCAGCGGTTCAGGAGCTTTATGAGGGAAAGGCTGGCGGTTGGTGATATTTTGAACGGCGTGAAGACGTGCGGCATTTCCAGTCATACTTAGTTACCTTTAGAGACATTATTGGATCAATCGATCAAAAATCAGCAATAATTGAACCAACATCGAAGCAAGGCCATGAATAAGGATGAGAGTAGGCTTCGCTAAACCTGAAACGCATTATGAGATGGCTTGTTTGCAGCGTATTGACAGAAACGCAGTTCCCTTTTAGTGCACGTCTGTTTATTTGCCCCAAAATGAAGTTCGGAGCGCCGACTGCTTATGCAGGTAAAGACTCAGGGTGAGTTATCTGTAGCTCCATCTTTTTGACTCAGTTGTATATCGTACCTATCTCCGCTTCTGGTCATCACCTTAACTCTTACATGGCGTAACCGTAACTCACTGGGCAAATTGTTTGGAGCAACAGGAAACTTGGATTCAAACTTGGCAACATCCTGGGCGGTAAAATCCAATGGACTGTTTACTTGAGCTCGAATAATATTTTTGCCGTCATCATTGTCTATCCGTAAGGAAAGCAATTGTGCACCTTGATAAGCTTTTAATTCGTCCAGCAAAATTTTACGGGCATTGGTTTCAAACAGCATATTGCCTACCACCTCTTTGGTATTTGCTCCCAGCACAGCAAACAACAAAATCATCAACACAAGGGAGACACCGTTTAACCAGACAACTTTTTTACTGCGAAAAAACTCATCCGTGGCTTTACGAAACCCGCACAGCCAGAGCACGATTGAGAAAGAAAACTGAATGGCGACAATATTGGCAAAAGCCAAAAGGTAGGCCCCGAAAGCATTGTCCAGCTCGCCTCTTGCTAAAAAAATTGTGCCCGTACACAAAGGCGGAACCAACGCCGTGGCAATGGCGACGCCAACAACCGCGTTTACAATGCGTGGCGTGATGACAGCATAAGCGCCAACCGCGCCACCCGCTAAAGCGATCATCAAATCGAGATAATTGGGATGCGTTCTGCCTATCAATTCATTACCAGCAGGAATATCGGTATGCAAAACACCGATGATGAAGGCACACAACACTACAATTCCGGTACCTCCAAGTAATGACAGCAAAGACTGACGTAATAGCGCATGATTACCATCAACTAATGATAAGGACAAGCCCGCAATAGGACCTAACAGCATGGCGACCAGCATGGCGCCAATAACTCCGGATGAACTGTCTGCCAACAAGCCGTATGATGCAATGATCGCTGCTAGCGCATTCATAATAATAAAGGCCTTGTCAAACTGGGCATTCAGGGTAATTTCTGCCCTGGCTGCCTGGATATCAAGTAACTGAGAGTCTTTATCGCTGACGGATGTATCCATAAGTAAGATGCGCTTCGGGAAATGAAGGTTAAACGAAAAAAACAGCTTTATAGCATACAAATTAATGACGTGATGATTTTGAATTTATCGATTATCAAGCCGATGTCCAGTCAACCTGAAACGATGCTGCATACAGTATAATGCGAGCACTATCACTCGTTTATAAGGAGTCTTTATGCACGTTACGTTGGTTCATGTACAAGTAAAACCCGGTCATATTGATGAATTTATCGCCGCTACGCGCCTCAATCATGAAGCATCCATCGGCGAAGCCGGTAACCGGCGATTTGATGTGCTGCAATCACCCGAAAATCCGGGGCAGTTTATTCTGTATGAAGCCTATGCGTCTGCCGAAGATGCGGCGGCTCACAAGCAAACTGCTCACTACCTAACCTGGCGCGATCAAGTAGCTGACTGGATGGCTGAACCTCGTCAAGGTATCCGTTACGATGGCCTTTTCCCTCAAGAGTAACTCCTATGCAATTCTCTTCATTTTCAATTTCCCGGTTACCGCGCATTATCTTCGGAAGCGGACGTATCAACGAAGTCCCTGGATTAGCCGCGGGCTATGGTCAAACAGCCTTGCTGATAACCGGTAAACATTCATTTTGCAGCACACCCCGCTGGCCATCTTTCACCGGATCGCTGGAAGCGAAGGGCATGCACTGGCTGCATGTGACTGTTTCAGGCGAACCCTCACCGGAACTGGTCGACCAAACAGTCAGCCGGTTTCGCAGCGAAGCGATAGACGTTGTCATAGCAATTGGCGGCGGCAGCGTGCTTGATGCCGCCAAAGCGATAGCAGGACTTTTGCCCCACGGCAATTCGGTCATGGATCATCTGGAAGGTGTCGGCAAAAACATCACCTATCGCGGGCCCAGCAAACCTTTTATTGCCGTTCCGACTACCGCGGGCACTGGCAGCGAGGCAACTAAAAACGCCGTATTGAGCGAGCGAGGTCCCGAAGGCTTCAAAAAATCTTTTCGTGATGAGTGTTTGATACCGGAATACGCGGTGATCGACCCCGATCTGCTCGCGAGTTGCCCACGCGAACTCGTTGCTGCTGATGGCATGGATGCGTTTACGCAACTGCTGGAATCTTTCGTCTCACTCAAAGCAAATCCTTTTATCGACGCCCTGGCCTGGAGCGGCATGAGTGCTTTCAAGGACGGTTTTTTTGCCGCTTGGGAAGGCACTGAACCAACTGCCGGTCAGGGTCGCGCGGCAATGGCCTATGCAGCTTTGCTTTCCGGCATCACCCTGGCGCAAGTGGGATTAGGATCAGTGCATGGTCTGGCACCGCCCTTGGGTGCCTACTTTCCTATTCCTCACGGCGTCGTTTGCGGCACATTGGTGGCAGCTGCAACCGATATCAATATCCAGGCCATGCTAGCGCGCTCCCCCGACAATCCGGCTCTCCCCAAATATGCGCAGGTAGGACGTTTACTGACAGGGCAGACAGAAATGGATGATTCCGAGGCGCGCATATCATTAATCTCGCTATTAACCGAGTGGAGCGAAAAACTGCAATTGCCCCGCCTCAGCAACTACGGCATTACAGAAACTGATTTTCCGCTCATTGTCGCCAACAGCCGTGGAAGCAGTATGCAGACCAACCCGATAATACTGACTGATGACGAAATTAGTACCTTATTGGTACGGCGCCTTTGATTCATAGCTATGGCTTCACTACCGGTAAGCACTGGCGCTCAATAAGCAACAACAGCGAAGGATTAAAGTATACTTTTAGCTAGTGCGTAATCTAGATGAATCAATCAAGCATGGAGATAGGATGTACACACAGGACGAGGGGGCGAAAAATGTCTTATCGCTTAACTTTCATTTCGATTTCCCTGCATTGAAAATACTATCGACCGTGACAGCATGCGAGAAGGCTTGATTAAAGAGGAATATTTCCTCGAATACGTGCCTATGATTCCGCTAAACACCTTCAGTTAGGAATGTCCGGTTGCTGTTCCTGCAATTTCAAATAAGGAGCAATTTGCTGTTCAATACCGATAATGGCTCTGTTTAATTCAATAAGATTTTTTTCTTCAGTCATCTGAATTCCCATCGTATAGAAAATGGGTATCCAGAGAGGATTGATCAATATTCCCCCCAAAATACTCTTATAGATCCGCTTTAGATTTTTAAACGGATTAAACGAATCTGTTAAAGATTCCATGGGGTTTTTTATAAAAAGATCAGCTAACGGCTGTAATAAAGCGCGTTCTCTGGGCTTGAGCTCTTGCATAGCTACTGACAGTTTTTGGGCCATTTTATGATAATTGAATCTGGCCCATGAGGCGGAGCAGGCGAATACAATAGCTACGATGGGTAAAAGCACGATTGGCGGTGCAATTGGCGCGGCAGTGGACGATAATAAAACGGCGCAAAAGCCGAACATCAACACATCTTCTCCGCGCTCGACATCACTATCGATAGCCTTAAGTATCGCAGAAACAGCTTCATGATTAGCATGGTTTAGATAGCCATTTTCCAGTTGCATGTTTACCTCTACAATTTAATTTCCGTTATCTAACTCCCCTGCTTCGTTTTATGCTGGTGAAAATTCGATGCGGGGTACAACAAAACGATACAAAACAAACGATTGTTTTTTATGCTTTACCATGCGCATTCGGTTTGTCAAATCAGGCCGCTTTGTTGCCCAGTTCAAAGTATCGAGGTTACCACGCCTCTTTCCGTCATCAGAATAGACTTGTTCGAAAAAGACCGCCGTCATATTTGTTATTGAATCGTGGCCATTAAAAAAACGGTTTAGGCCAGTTCAGAAACAACTAAGGCCCAATTAAGGGCCTTAGTTTTAAAGTGCTGCTTTTAGGGCGGCTTTAGTTTTTGGATTTATCGACGATTTGGTTCGCTTTAATCCATGGCATCATGCTGCGCAGTTTTTCACCTACCACTTCAATCGGGTGTTCAGCATTGAGGCGGCGTCTCGCTGTCATTTCCGGATAACCGGTCAAACCTTCGAGAATAAACTTTTTCGCATACTCGCCTTTTTGAATGTTTTCCAGCGCTTCACGCATCGCGTAACGGCTTTCTTCGTTGATGATTTTAGGGCCTGTTACATATTCACCGTATTCGGCATTGTTCGAAATTGAATAGTTCATGTTGGCTATGCCGCCTTCATACATCAGGTCGACGATCAATTTCAGCTCGTGCAAGCATTCGAAATAAGCCATTTCCGGCTCATAACCGGCTTCAACCAGTGTTTCGAAACCGGCTTTGATCAGTTCTACCGCACCACCGCATAATACCGCCTGCTCACCGAACAAATCGGTTTCGGTTTCATCGCGGAAAGTCGTTTCAATAATGCCTGAACGACCGCCGCCAATTGCAGAGGCATAAGATAAACAAATACTTTTCGCCATACCGGAGGAATCCTGATGGATTGCGATCAGGTCAGGAACGCCGCCTCCACGAACGAATTCCGAACGAACAGTATGGCCAGGTGCTTTAGGTGCAATCATGATGACGTCCAAATCGGCGCGCGGAACAACTTGATTAAACAAAATTGAAAAGCCGTGAGCAAAAGCCAGTGCCGCACCTTTTTTAAGGTTAGGTTCGATTTCGGCTTTATACAGTTGCGACTGAAACTCGTCAGGCGTCAGAATCATGATGACATCGGCGCTGGCAACAGCTTCAGGAACCGACTTTACGGTTAATCCAGCCCCTTCGGCCTTGGCAACAGAAGGTGAACTCGCTCGTAATCCGACAACAACATCTACACCAGACTCTTTCAGGTTATTAGCGTGGGCATGACCTTGTGAACCGTAACCGATAATGGCTACTTTTTTTGCTCTGATGACTGAAAGGTCGGCGTCTTTATCGTAATAAACTTGCATGTTTTCTCTCGTTTCTTGTTATTTATAAATGTGAGACCGCCGATAACGGCTGCCTGGTAATTCTAAGTGTGCTGCCTGATGACTCGATACACGGTCTTTGACAGAGTTACATTTTTTGTCTTATTTTTATCGATCGTCAATTTTTAAGGCATTGTGAAACATTAAAGGTGCAGACCTTTCTCACCTCTGGAAATGCCGGTTGGACCGGAACGCACCACTTCAATGATTTTATCTTTGTCCAGCGCGTCAATGAATGCATCCAGTTTATCGGATGGACCTGTCATTTCAATAACATAGGTCGTAGACGTCACATCAATGATACGGCCTCTGAAAATATCGGCAATCCGTTTTATTTCTCCGCGTTCATGATCAGTTGTTTTAACTTTCAACAGCATCAATTCCCGCTCGACATGAGGCGCCCCGGCCAAATCGATCAGCTTGACAACATCAATCAGTTTATTGAGTTGCTTGGTAATTTGCTCAATGATTTCTTCACTGCCGCAGGTAACAATTGTCATACGGGAAAGACTTTCGTCTTCAGTTGGCGCAACGGTCAGCGATTCAATATTATAACCACGAGCAGAAAAAAGACCGGCCACACGCGATAATGCTCCCGATTCATTTTCGATCAATATGGAAATGATATGTCTCATTTATGCCAACTCCCTGTCTGTTGGTGTGCCTAACGCAACTCTTAATTTCATGTCATGATGGCCTTTTCCGGATTCAATCATGGGATAAACATTTTCTGTACGATCAGTAATGATATCCATAAATACGGTACGATCTTTCATTGCAAAGGCCTCTTCAAGTGCCGGTCTGACATCTTCCGGTTTATCAATATACATACCGACATGCCCATAGGCTTCCGCCAGCTTGACAAAGTCAGGAATCGTATCCATGTAGGAATGTGAATAGCGGCTTTCATAAGAAAACTCCTGCCACTGTCTGACCATCCCCATATATCGGTTATTCAAGTTGATAATTTTAACCGGAGTTTTGTATTGCAGCGCAGTCGACAATTCCTGAATACACATCTGGATGCTGGCTTCACCGGTTACGCAAGCAACATCAGCATCCGGAAACGCCAGTTTAACACCAATAGCCGCCGGCAAACCAAACCCCATGGTACCGAGACCACCGGAGTTTATCCACCGGCGAGGCTTGTCAAAATGATAATATTGAGCAGCATACATTTGATGCTGTCCCACATCGGAAGTGACATAAGCATTTCCTTTGGTCACTTCATACAATTGCTCGATAACATATTGCGGCTTGATCAACGGACTGTTTCTATCATATTCCAGGCATTTTATTGAACGCCACTTGTCGATTTGCTCCCACCAGGCTTCCAGAGCTTTTTTGGATGGCTTGGATTTACTGTCTTTGATAAGCTCGATCATTTGCTCAAGAACCGGCTTGACCTGGCCCACAATAGGAATGTCGACTCTAACAGTTTTTGAAATGGAGGCAGGATCTACATCAATATGAATAATGCGGGCATGCGGACAAAATTCGGCCAGTTTACCGGTTACACGGTCATCGAAGCGCGCGCCTACGGCTAAAATCACATCGCTTTCATGCATCCCCATGTTGGCTTCGTAGGTTCCATGCATCCCCAACATGCCGACAAATTGCGGATCAGTAGCAGGAAACGCGCCCAAGCCCATCAACGTATTTGTAATCGGATAACCTAATAAACGGGTCATTTCAGTCAGTTCATCACTGGCCTCACCCAGGATAACGCCACCGCCTGAATAAATCATGGGCCGTTGGGCTGACAGCAATAATTCGACCGCTTTTTTGATTTGCCCCTTATGGCCCATAACGGCGGGATTATAAGAACGCATCGTCACTTTACGAGGATATTTGTAAGGGACTTTTATACGCGGGTCGGTAATATCCTTTGGCACATCTATGACAACGGGTCCGGGGCGGCCAGTCATTGCAACATGAAACGCTTTTTTCATCGTTTCGGCAATTTTGGTGACGTCTTTGACCAGAAAGTTGTGCTTTACGCAGGGGCGGCTGATGCCGATCATATCGACTTCCTGGAAAGCATCGCTGCCAATCACTGGCGACGGCACTTGACCGGAAATGACCACCATCGGTATGGAGTCCATGTAGGCAGTTGCAATTCCTGTTATCGCATTGGTCGCGCCGGGTCCGGAGGTTACCAGAACAACGCCTGCTTTTCCGGTTGCGCGTGCGTAGGCATCTGCCGCATGGGTTGCGCCTTGTTCATGCCGCACGAGAATATGTTTCAGGTCTTTCTGCTGGAAAATGGCATCATAAAGATGCAGCACTGCTCCACCCGGATAACCGAAAATATATTCCACGCCTTCATCGATCAGGCTCTGAACTACAATTTGTGCGCCGTTTAGCTCCACACTCTTACCCTCAAATTAACTGACTGAAGCAATTCGTTTTTAGCTGATTTATAGCCTTGGCGAATTCATGACTAAATTACTAGGTTTTTTTTCAAAAAGGTTAGATAACCTAATGGTTTTGCCTGAATTCGTCAAGCATAATAAGGCCTTTTTAAATTGATATTCTTGAATATTTTGGAAAATAGACTTATCTTTGCAAAGTTTGCGACTTTTGAATCCAACATGGCAAGTCATTTCTCCTGAGTTTTACATATCCCAAACTTTATTGATTAAAATAATTTACTCGCCAATCATGAATATGTTCACACTTTCGCCCGCCGCCAAACTTCGCCAGCTCCTTGACCGTCCGGGCATTTTAGTCATGCCAGGATGCCATGACGCCCTATCAGCCAGATTATGCGAAATGGCGGGCTTTGAAACCGCCTTCATGAGCGGCTTCGCTGTATCTGCCAGCCGACTGGGCCTACCGGACACGGGATTGATTTCTTATGCCGAAATATTAAATCAAGGGCAAAATATCTGTAACTCAGTTTCCATTCCGATTTGGGGCGATGGTGATACCGGCTTTGGAAATGCAGCAAACATTAAACGGACCGTCAAAGGCTACGCGCAGGCCGGGTTTGCGTGCATCATGCTGGAAGATCAAGTCGCCCCAAAACGCTGCGGTCACACCCAAGGTAAATCGGTTGTCGATAGAAACGAAGCTTTCATGCGCATACAGGCTGCAGTTGATGCTCGCAATGAAGGCGCAGATATCCTTATCATGGCAAGGACCGATGCCAGAGCCACGCACGGCATTGATGAAGCTATAGATCGCGCCAGGATTTTTGACGTAATCGGCGCCGACATCAATTTCCTGGAAGCTCCGGAAAGTACAGCCGAAATGGAACGTTATTGCCGTGAAGTACCGGGATATAAGGTTGCCAACTTGATTGAGTATGGGAAAACCCCCTTATTACCTCATGATCAATTAGAGGCCATGGGCTATAAAGTTGCAGTTTATCCATTAACTTTACTGAACGCCTCCATTGTTTCAATGCAGGCCTCCCTAAATGCCCTCAAATCAGGCACGGCAGCTCCGCCTATTTTAAACTTTTCCGAACTGACCCGCATTGTCGGATTTGATGAATATTATCAATCAACCGAACGTTACCGGATTGATAAGTTTACAGACATTCAGGCAGCAGAATCCGGCACAAATTCGCACTCGTAACCGGTAAATTTTCGGATATTGATCACACCGGTATCCAATAGCAGATACTGGCCTTTAATACCTTGCAGCACTCCACTCACATTTGGATTTTTATCCAAATTAAATGAGGTCACCTTAGCCGGATAGCGAAGAACGGGGTAATGTATCCTGATATCCTGTTGATCAGGCAGATACTCGATTGCCTGATCGCCAAACCGGCGGGTTATTTCAGTAAAATCCTCCCGACACTGTTCAATCAGCTCATCGCGTTTGGCGATCAGATCAACCGGTTCATTCTCGTTTTTCAGCATTTTCTGCCAGCTGGTTTTATCGCTGACCAATTTTGCCAATGCTATCTCGGCCACACCGGATATATGCCGCGACTGCACCTTCAGAATCGGCAGCGCCTGAACGGCTCCCTGATCAATCCAGCGAGTCGGAATTTGTGTTTGCCGAGTAATACCTACTTTAATTCCGGAAGAGTTGGCCAGATACACATAATGAGTCTGATAACAAAACGCCTCACCCCAATCAGGCTCTCTGCAAGTCCCTTTATCGTAGTGACAGGTTTCAGGCTTCATGATGCACATATCACATTGCGCCAATGAAATGAAACAAGGATAACAATAGCCCTGGCTAAAACTTTTTTTGGTCGCCCGCCCACAATGAATACACGATATTTTGCCTGTAAAACGCAAGTTGACCTGTTTGCCTAAATTATCATTGAGATTGAGCAACTGATCACCCAGACACAACTGATAATTAACCGGCTCAGCCAGCTCCGTTTTCATTTTTTTTAGAATGCCCAACATTGATTTTGCCGTTTTAAATTGGAAGCCTTGGATGCGATAAATGCACTTGGCCAATGATTAACCGGTTATTACCAGCTTGATCGACCCCAGTTTGGCATGGAGAAAATGATTTACTTTGATTTTTGTAAATACCCATCGGTGTTTTTATCGACCCACCTGGCCTTGCCGTCCGCCAATATTTCTTTTTTCCAAAATGGCGCCTTCGACTTTAATGATTCCATAATATAGCGGTTGGCATCATAGGCATCGCCACGATGCGCAGCCCAAGTTGCCAGTAGGACAATGGTTTCCGAAGGCTCAATTTCACCGGTCCTGTGAATAAGCAATACATCCGAAAATAGCCATTGCTGTTTTGCTGCATCGATGATGTTGGCCAGTTGCTTTTCTGTCATACCGGAATAATGCTCTAACCGCATACTCCTGACACTGTTGCCATCATTAAAATCACGCATTGTCCCGACAAAAACACAGGTAGCCCCGGCCTGACTCAGTAAATTCCTATTCCCGGTTTGATAATTGACCAGTTCGGTCCAGGGATCAAAGCTATGCTCGCGAATTTGAATCATCCGTTCACCCCCCTGTTACCGGTGGAAAGAAAGCCAACTCATCACCATCATTCAACATATAATCAATATCAACGTAGTCAAAATTAACTGACGACAGCGTATTAACCGGCATGGGCTTATCGCTATTCACCTGTTGCCAGGCCTCCTTTACCGAGATGCGGACACTAAAGTTGAGCTCATCTTCTGAGCGTCCCACCCATAGTTTTAAACTGCCAAAATACTTGACCTTAATCGACATAGCTATTCACGCGAAATACAAAAGATTACATAATGAGTCACTATAACCGAATAACTATTCTTTTTGAACGAAACTTGCCCAATGAAACTGGGCATTGCGACTCTGGAATCTAGCCATGTCAAAACTTACACATTTCAATCAGTCAGGCGAAGCGCATATGGTGGATGTCAGCCATAAAGACATTACCCATAGAACCGCTGTCGTTGAAGGATTTATAGAAATGAGCCCCAGCACACTGTCTTTAATTCTTAAGGGTAATCACAAAAAAGGCGACGTACTAGGAATTGCCCGAATTGCGGGCATCATGGCCAGTAAAAAAACTGCTGAACTGATTCCTCTATGTCATCCGTTACCTATCAGCCATGTTGAAATCTTTTTTGAACCCGATCAGCCGCGCCATTGCATACGCTGCCAAACTGTGGTCAAGACAACCGGTCAAACCGGCGTTGAAATCGAGGCACTGAATGCGACGCAAATTGCATTATTAACCATCTATGACATGTGTAAAGCCGTTGACAGAGGAATGTGTATACAAGGCGTAAGGTTGCTTGAAAAAATGGGGGGGCAATCCGGCCATTGGCAGCGCTTTCAGAATAACTGACCGCTTATGAGTTTCTTTACTGAATCTTTAATTGAAGCGTTTAAGCTAATCATTCACTTTGACTCGTCAATTTATCAAATCGTCTGGACCTCATTAAAGATTTCGCTTATTGCAACAACTACGGCTGGCATCATTGCAATCGTGTCGGGCATTTATATCGGCATCAGCGAATTCCGGCTCAAACGGACACTGCAGCATATCCTGAATACACTCATGGCAATGCCGACCGTTATGATTGGCCTCGTTCTTTACGGTTTATTGAGCCGAAAAGGCCCGATGGGAGAGTTGGGGCTACTTTATACTCAACCGGCCGTTATTATTGGAGAAGCATGCTTAATCTTTCCAATCATCATGAACCTGACAATTGGAGCCGTTCATTCAAGTGACCAGCGTTTGAAAATGACCTTGCAATTTCTGGGAGCCAGCAAATACCAGCAAATTATGCCGTTAATCGGCGAACTCAGGGAAACCTTGGTAGCAGCACTGATTTACGGATTCGGCAGGGCTATTGGCGAAGTAGGTGCCGCCATGATGTTGGGAGGTAACATACAAGGAGTAACGAGAACAATGACAACAGCAATAGCTTTGGAAACAAGCAGAGGAGAGTTTGAGCTTGCCTTGGCCCTGGGCGTTTTTTTATTATCTATCGCTTTTTTAATCAACTTCTTTCTGCAGCTTTTAACAGAAAAGAATTGATTCCCATGTGTTGATACTAACTAACAAAATTCGATCATTAAAACCTGGGCTCTGACAGCAATATACCGCCAGAATCCAGGTTGATAAAGACCGCCTTACGCTTCGTAATTTGCTGATGCAAATTCCCAATTGACTAAAGCCCAGAATGCTTCCAAGTAAGCAGGACGGGCATTGCGATAATCAATGTAATACGCATGTTCCCAAACATCACACGTTAACAAAGGTACTTTACCGTCTGTTAATGGGCATCCGGCATTGCTGGTGCTGACCAACGCTAAGGTACCATCAGGATTTTTTACCAACCACGCCCAACCCGAACCAAATGTTGTAACTGCACACTTAGTGAAGGCTTCTTTAAACTCCTGGAAAGAACCAAATGTTCTATTAATGGCATTGGCCAAGCCACCGGTGGGTTCGCCACCACCATTTGGACTTAAGCTATTCCAGTAAAAGGTGTGATTCCATATTTGAGCGGCATTGTTGAAAATACCACCAGAAGACTTTTTAATGATATCTTCCAATGACAATCCGTCAAATTCAGTTCCTGGAACCAAATTATTCAGGTTTGTCACATAAGTTTGATGATGTTTGCCATAATGAAAATCAATAGTTTCCACGGATATGTGTGGAACCAACGCATCTTTTTCGTACGGTAACGCAGGTAATTCGTAAGCCATTTGCATCTCCTCTAAGTTGAATGGACAGCAAAAACGCTGACCAGTCGATATACCAAGTAAATTTGTAAGAATCTAACTTTATCACCGACAGCCTCTTTAATAAAGTCATGCCTATAACAAAATGAAAGTACTTGGTTTGCGTTAATTATGAAACATCGATAAAACAAGCGATTTGAATCAATCCAACCCCTTAACATAAAAAAATGAGGACAGTGATGGCAATAGAAATTGAACACAAGTTTTTACTAATGAGTGAACTATGGCGAAATGAAGTCAGTCATAGTAAAAAAATTAAACAAGGCTACTTAAGCTCAGCACCCACATCTTCAATCAGAGTAAGAACAGATGATCACAAAGCCTGGTTGAATATAAAAAGTGCAACCATTGGAAATCAGCGAGCGGAATATGAATATGAAATTCCATTAAAAGATGCCTATGAAATTTTAGCGTCGCTTTGCAAGAAGCCATTAATTGAAAAAACAAGACATTATGTTCCTCAAGGCAAACATACGTGGGAAATTGATGAATTTGAAGGCGACAATGATGGCTTAATTGTTGCCGAAATTGAACTTACTGATTCAAATGAAGCGTTTTTCAAACCTGATTGGCTTGGACCAGAAGTCACGCATGATTTGCGTTATTACAACAACAATTTATCATTGCATCCTTATAAAGAATGGAGTTAAATGACTGTTAGTTCAGTAGTTAATACTTTCAATCCTTGTAATAATTAAATTAAAACCATGAAGATTGTAACACTTGTTGCTTTTATGCTACTTACAAATACTGCCCACTCCAACAATGTGGCTTCTCAAATTGATTATCTTGAGAGCGAATGGGCAAAGATCTATTACTCGCCAAAGGGCTTAGATAAGGCATCAAGCTATTGTAAATTATTGAAGAAAACCCGTACTTTGAAAAAACAAAATGCAAAAACAGCCGATTTACTATTTTGGGAAGCAGTGGTTATTTCAAGTGCTGCCGAACATTCAGACCCATTGAAGGCTCTCACTTCAATTGAAACCGCTAGAAAATTACTATTGAAGGCGATTGAAATAGACCCCAATACCATGCAAGGTTCGGCTTACGTTACGCTTGGCTCCCTTTACTATCAAGCGCCTGGATGGCCCATTAGCTTTGGCGATAAAAATAAAGCTGAATTTTTTTTAAAAAAAGCGTTGGAGATTAATCCACACAGCCTGGATGCCAATTATTTTTACGCCGATTATTTAATTTCTCAAAATAAACCGATTAAAGCCATTCAGTACCTGAAAAAAACGTTAGAGCTTCCTATACGGCAAAATCAGAGTTTTGCCGATAACCAGATAAAAGCTATTGCTTTAAAATCAATTAAAACATTAAATGACGACCGAAGTAACCTACCTAAAAAAGCATGGGCAAATTTAACAACTACATTTCCTTTAAGCGAGTAAAATTACCCGGTTCAAACCTTCAAACCTTTCTGATATCATTAACGCAGAACGCTTTTCCTAACTAATAATAACTGGTAAATAATATGACTTTTGTAGTCACAGAAAATTGTATTAAATGTAAATTTACAGATTGTGTTGATGTCTGCCCTGTAGACTGTTTTCATGAGGGGCCCAATTTTTTAGTGATTGACCCGGATGAATGTATAGATTGCACTTTATGCGAACCTGAATGCCCTGCAGAAGCAATTTTTGCTGAAGATGAAGTCCCAGAAGGACAGGAAATTTTTATACAGTTAAATGCTGATTTATCTAAGAAATGGCCTGTAATCAGCGAAGTTAAAGATCCATTACCAGATGCTGACGATTGGAACGGAAAACAGAATAAAATTGAATTACTTGAAAAATAAATTTTATTTTAAAAGTAAACAAGCATAAAAAAAGCCGGTTTTTTACCGGCTTTTTTTATGCTTCAATTTATTGAAGTTAATCAATATCGGACTCAACAAAATCAGGCCTATCAACGAGCTCAACATAAGCCATCGGTGCTGCGTCTCCTGAACGAAATCCACATTTCATTATGCGCAGGTA
This sequence comes from Methylicorpusculum oleiharenae, assembly GCF_009828925.2. Classification (NCBI taxonomy): domain Bacteria; kingdom Pseudomonadati; phylum Pseudomonadota; class Gammaproteobacteria; order Methylococcales; family Methylococcaceae; genus Methylicorpusculum; species Methylicorpusculum oleiharenae. The sequence continues at coordinate 1,455,148 of NZ_WUTY02000001.1, read as the reverse complement.
ACCACCAGGACGACTTTTATAACGCGGGCCTAACTCATTAAAAAGCTTTGTTACTGCATCACGGTCTCTTAATTTTGCGAAAGCATTTCTACGCTTCGCAACTGAGTCCTCTTTAGACAAAGTAATTAACGGCTCTGCATATCGTCTTAATTCTTTTGCTTTTGGCAAAGTGGTTTTAATCAATTCATGCTTTATTAATGAGCCAACCATGTTGCTAAAAAGCGCCTTACGGTGACTACTATCTATATTAAATTTTCTTCCGGATTTACGGTGTCTCATGACTTAAGACCTAATGTCAGTTAAATTATTGCTTGGTTTTGATCTAAATTTTCAGGAGGCCAATTTTCCAGGCGCATTCCTAATGATAATCCTTTAACAGCGAGAACATCTTTTATCTCAGTAAGTGATTTCTTTCCAAGATTTGGTGTTTTAAGAAGCTCGACTTCAGTCCTTTGTATGAGATCCCCTATATAAAAGATATTTTCTGCTTTTAAGCAATTAGCAGATCGTACTGTTAATTCCAAATCATCAACTGGTCTTAATAAAATAGGATCAATTGTTTCAGTTGGAGCAGTTGGCTCAACTTGAATAGCGGGTACAGTTACTTTTTCAAAGTCTACAAAGACCGAAAGCTGATCATGCAAAATGGTAGCTGCATGCTTTATGGTTTCTTCCGGGTCAACAGTTCCATTTGTTTCTAATTCGATAATAAGCTTATCTAAATTTGTCCTTTGCTCAACCCTTGTTGTTTCAACACTATAAGCAACCTTCATCACAGGGCTAAATGAAGCATCTACCTGAAGAGCTCCGACGACGTCGCCATCGGCTGGTTTTCTCATGGTAACAGGCTCATAGCCACGACCACGCTTAACTCGGATTCTCATCTTTAACTTACCAGCTTGAGTAAGATTTGCGATGACTAAATCAGGGTTGCGAATTTCCACATCATGAGGAAGCTCAATATCCAGTGCTCTTACGATACCTGGACCGTTTTTTTCTAAAGTTAGAATCACTTCATCCTTAGAATGTAAAACAACAGCAAGACTTTTTAAATTCAAAAGAATATCAATTACATCTTCTTGCACACCTTCAATGGTAGTGTACTCATGCAGTACACCATCTATTTCGACATCAGTAACTGCACATCCTGGTATTGAAGATAATAAAACTCGACGCAAAGCATTGCCCAAGGAATGACCGAAGCCTCTTTCGAGTGGCTCAATTACAATTCTTGAATGATTTGCAGATTTACTGACTACCTCGACTAATCGTGGTTTTAATAAGCCTGATATACAATTATGCATCTATATCCCGTAAGCTAACTATTATTTCGAGTAAAGTTCCACAACGAGCTGTTCATTTATATCAGTTCCTAAATCAACGCGATCTGGAAGCGATTTAAATGTACCTAACATCTCTTTAGGATTAACTTCAACCCATACAGGAAATCCATACTGCTCGGTCACAGTTAATGAATCTTGTATTCTCTGTTGCTTTTTTGATTTTTCCCTCACAGAGACTAAATCACCTGGTACAACTTGATAAGAAGGAATATTAATCAATTTTTGATTAATCATAATTGATTTATGGCTTACCAATTGACGCGCCTCAGCTCTAGTTGACGCGAATCCCATTCTATAAACAACGTTATCCAATCTTGATTCCAAAAGACTTAATAGGTTTTCACCGGTTGCACCTTTTTTCATATCTGCAACCTTGTAATAATTTCTAAATTGCTTTTCGAGCAATCCATAAATTCTTTTCAGCCTTTGCTTAGCTCTAAGCTGGTTTGCATAATCAGAAGTTCTGGTTCTTTTTGTACCGTGCTGACCAGGACGTTGATCTAATTTGCATTTGTTTTCCAACGATTTTCCTCTGCTTTTCAACAGAAGATCTGCACCTTCTCGGCGGCTTAGCTTGCATGTAGGCCCTAAATACCTTGCCATAAATTACTACTCCAAATCTTATACGCGACGCTTTTTGGGGGGGCGACAGCCATTGTGCGGTATTGGCGTCACATCAACAATGTTACTTATCTTAAAACCTAGATTACTTAATGAACGAACAGCCGACTCTCTTCCTGGGCCTGGTCCTTTTATCATTACATCGAGATTTTTCATTCCATATTCTAAAGCAACTGATCCAGCTTTCTCTGCTGCTACTTGAGCCGCGAAAGGAGTACTTTTTCTAGACCCCCTAAAACCAGATCCACCAGATGTTGCCCAAGATAGAGCATTCCCTTTTCTATCAGTTATAGTAATTATTGTGTTATTGAACGAAGCATGCACATGCGCAATACCATCAGCAACTTCTTTCTTAATGCGCTTTTTAGCACGATTTGGACTAGCCATTTATAAAACCTCTTAGGAATATCTTATTTTCTTATTGGCTTACGTGGACCTTTCCTAGTCCTCGCGTTCGTTCTGGTTCTTTGCCCTCTCAAAGGCAAACCTCTTCTATGCCGGATACCACGAAAGCAACCAAGATCCATCAATCGCTTAATATTCATTGAAACTTCACGACGTAGATCACCTTCCACTGTCATCTTTGAGATAACATCTCTAACAGTTTCAAGCTGTTCTTCGGTGAGTTCTTTTATTTTTAACGATGGTAAGATCCCCACCTCTTTACAAATATTATTAGCTGTTTGACGACCAATTCCATAAATAGCTGTTAATGCTATTTCTGCATGCTTATGGTCTGGTACATTTATTCCGGCAATACGCGCCATTTAGATACTCCCCTGAGTAATCACACTAAAGTTAAGCGCCGAATAGTAACATTGTCTGACTTTTGGCGCAACATATATTATCCTTGTCTTTGTTTGTGACGTCCGTCCTCACAGATGACACGAACAACACCATTTCTACGTATAATCTTGCACTTTCTACAAATCTTTTTAATTGATGCTCGTACTTTCATTTTTTACTCCAAATCATTTATCTTTTTAAATTTGCTTTTTTCATTAACCCTTCATATTGCTGCGACATTAAGTGTGTCTGCATCTGGGAAATGAAATCCATTACTACAACAACAATGATCAGTAAAGAAGTGCCACCAAAATAGAAAGGTACGTTCCAATACACAATTAAAAACTCGGGCAACAAACAAACTCCGGTTATATAGAAAGCACCAATCAAGGTTAAACGAGTCATCACTTTGTCGATGTAGATGCTTGTCTGAATTCCCGGACGGATACCTGGCAGGTAAGCGCCTGACTTTTTGAGATTATCAGCAGTTTCTTTAGAATTGAAAACTAATGCTGTATAAAAAAAGCAGAAGAATATTATAGCTGTAGCATAAAGCAGTACATAAACCGGTTGACCAGGTGATAACATAGTCGCTATATCCTTTAACCAGTTAAAACCTTCAGCATTTCCAAACCAACCTGCGACTGTTGCAGGAAACAGGATTATACTCGATGCAAATATTGGAGGAATGACACCCGCCATATTTAACTTAAGTGGCAGAAAACTGCTTTGCCCTGCATACATCCGCCTTCCTTGCTGCCTTTTGGGATAATTGATAATTATCCTTCGCTGCCCTCGCTCTACGAAAACAACCAAAGCAGTAACTGCAATAGCCAGAAGAAATAAAAGAATAATGAAAGCACCATTCATTTCGCCTGTTCTTGCCAACTCCAAAGTACCGCCAATTGCAGAAGGTAAACCAGATACGATACCTGCGAAGATAATCAGTGAAATTCCGTTTCCAATACCTCTTTCGGTTACCTGTTCACCTAGCCACATCAAGAAGATTGTTCCCGTTACCAGCGTAATTGCAGTAATCATGGTAAAGCTCATGCCTGGAGAAATAACAACAGGCAATCCACCAGCAGTTTGGTTCTGCAAAGCTAAGGAAATACCTATAGATTGAAATGTTGCTAAAACAACGGTTCCGTAACGGGTATATTGAGATATTCTTTTTCTTCCTGATTCGCCTTCTTTTTTTAACTGCTCCATTGCAGGTATGACAACCGTCATCAATTGCATGATAATCGATGCAGAAATGTAAGGCATAATACCTAAAGCAAAAATACTTAAACGCATCAAGGCACCACCTGAAAACATGTTAAACATGTCCAAAATGGATCCGCTCTGCTGTTCAAACATAAGGGCCAGTGCTTTTGGATCAATGCCTGGTACTGGTATGTGCGCACCTACTCTATAAACAAACAAAGCGCCCAGTACAAAAAGCAATCTAGATTTAAGCTCAGAGTTTGAACCTGTTTTATCCGCCATTTGAGCCCTTGATGTATTCACTTATACCTCAACTTTTCCGCCAACTGCAGTTATTAATTGCGCTGCACCTGCTGTAACCTTTATGCCCACTACAGTTACGGCCTTTTCAATTTTGCCTGACAATATTATTTTTGCTGATTTGGTAAATATTGGAACAATATTTTCATCAATCAAAGATTTGAGATCAATTGTTGTAGCAGTCATTGATTCAATTTCGCTTAAACGAACTTCAGCAGTAAATTTCTTTGTACGGGAATTAAAGCCAACTTTAGGAAGACGTCTTTGCAAAGGCATTTGTCCACCTTCGAAACCGACTTTATGGAAGCCGCCACTTCTGGACTTTTGCCCTTTATGACCCCTACCACTTGTCTTACCTAATGTTGAACCAATACCACGACCAACACGCTTTGCTTTTTTGCGGGAACCACTACTCGCTTGAATGGTATTTAGAAACATTTATATTTCCTCAACTTTCAACATGTATGAGACCTTATTAATCATCCCTCGTATTTCAGGAGTATTAATTACTTCGACTGAATGATTAATTTTTCTCAAACCTAGACCTTTTAGACAAGCAAGATGATTAGCCAAACGACCATTCTTACTTTTAATTAATGTGACAAGTAATTTTTTATCAGCCATTGTCTTGTCCTTTTATTTGCTCAACGGATAACCCACGTTTTGCAGCAATATATTTAGGATCATGCATCTTAGTTAAACCGGAAATTGTGGCTCTCACAACATTAATAGGATTGTTCGTTCCTATGCACTTTGCTAATACGTTGTGAATCCCAACTACCTCAAATACCGCTCTCATTGCACCACCAGCAATGATACCTGTACCTTCCGAAGCAGGTTGCATGTAAACTTTTGCAGCGCCAACAGTAGAAGTAATTGGATATTGAAGAGTGTCGCCTTTTAACGATACTTTTCTCATGTTTTTTCTAGCTTGCTCTAGCGACTTTTGTATTGCAATCGGAACTTCACGAGCTTTGCTGACGCCATAGCCAATGCGGCCATCACCATCACCGACAACTGTCAATGCTGCGAAACCAAATACTCTCCCGCCTTTAACAACTTTTGCTACTCGCCTTACGGAAACTAATTTTTCCTGTAAACCGTCTGTACTACCTTGAGATGGTGCTGTTGCCATTTTAATCCCCTAGAACTGTAAACCAGCTGCACGCGCAGCATCTGCCAATGCTTTAACTCGTCCATGATATTTAAAACCTGAACGATCAAATGCTACTACAGTTATGCCGGCTTCAATTGCTTTTAAAGCAATCTGTTTTCCAACTTCTGCTGCCGCTTCTATATTGCCTGTATTTTTTACAGTTGATTTAATTGTATTCTGAGTGGTCGATGCGCTAGCTATCGTAGATTTACCATCCTTACTCAGTACTTGAGCATAAATATGCTGCGAAGACTTGTGTATGGTTAGCCGGTTTGCGCCTGAGCTCTTGATTTTGCAACGCAATTTTAATGCTCGTTTTAAGCGAGATGCTTTCTTATCCATTACTCTACCTTACTTCTTTTTGGCTTCTTTACGCGCTACTTTTTCGTCTGAATATCTTACGCCTTTACCTTTATAGGGCTCAGGTGGACGATATGACCTAATTTCTGCAGCAACCTGACCTACTCTCTGCTTATCATTTCCTTTAATTAGGATTTCGGTTTGAGAAGGCGTTTCTATTGTAATTCCAGCGGGGACAACATAATCTACTGGGTGCGAAAAACCGAGAGAAAGTCCCAACGTCTCGCCCTTTGCCTGGGCCCTATAACCCACACCAACGAGAGTCAGTCTTTTTTCAAAGCCAGCTGAGACACCAGTAACCATATTGTTTACTATTGCTCGAGTTGTTCCTGCTTGAGCCTGTGCAATTTTATTTTCTTTGTTCCATTCTATTTGGACCAGATTATCAGTCACTTGTAAACTAATAGCTTTATGAAGCTCAAGCGTTAATTCGCCTTTAGCTCCTTTTACTGTAAGAGACTGACCATCTAACTTGATATCTACGCCACTTGGCAATTGAATGGGTGCTTTTGCTATTCTTGACATTGTGATCCCCGATTTAGCAAACAGTGCATACAACTTCGCCGCCATGACCTATCGCTCTAGCAGCTCTATCTGTCATGACACCTTTAGAAGTAGAAACAATCGCGATCCCCAAACCACCAAGTACCTTAGGCAATTCGTCTTTAGATTTATAAATTCTTAGACCAGGCTTGCTAATCCTTTTCACCTGCTCAATTACAGGCACACCGTTATGGTATTTAAGAACAACAGTCATTTCCGTATGACTACCTTTTGTTTCAGTACTATATTCTGTGATATAGCCTTCTTCTTTAAGTACTTTTGCAATGGCAATTTTCAGCTTGGAAGAAGGTAGTTTTACGTATTCTTTTTTAGCAGACTGACCATTTCTTATTCTGGTCAACATATCCGCTATTGGGTCTGTCATACTCATATCTTTAACTCCGATTTCATTCCAAAAGATTTCTACCAGCTTGCCTTTGATAAGCCCGGGACATCACCACGCATGGTTGCTTCACGTAACTTATTTCGGGATAAGCCAAACTTTCTGTAAAAACCATGCGGTCTACCAGTGATGTTACAACGGTTACGTTGTCTTGAGGCACTGGAATCTCTTGGTAATTTTTGCAGCTGGATATGAGCTAACTCTTTTTGTTCATCAGTTGTTTTTGGATCTCTGATGATTTCTCTTAATAACTCTCTTTTTTGGGAATATTTTTTTACAAGCTTAGTGCGCTTGTCTTCCCTCGCAATCATTGATTTTTTAGCCATTTTAGGGTGCCCTTAATTCTTAAATGGAAAGTTAAATAACTTTAACAAGGCCAAACCTTCTTCGTTTGTCTTTGCTGTTGTAGTTATAGTGATATCTAACCCACGTAAAGCGTCAATCTTGTCATAATCAATTTCAGGAAAAATGATTTGTTCCTTGACGCCCATGGAATAGTTTCCTCTTCCATCAAAGCTTTTTGAGCTCATGCCTCTAAAATCTCTAATTCTCGGAATAGAGATACTGATTAATCTGTCCAAAAACTCATACATCCTTGCACTTCTCAATGTAACCTTACAACCAATTGGCATGTCGTCGCGAATCTTAAACCCGGCAATTGATTTTCTAGCTAAGGTTACTATAGGTTTTTGGCCTGAAATTTTTTGCATATCACCAACAGCTGATTGCAATATTTTCTTATCAGCAACAGCTTCGCCTACACCCATATTTAATGTTATTTTTGTAATACGGGGGACTTCCATAACGGACTTATAGTTATATTGCTCCATCAATGCAGGCAATACTTTTTCTTTATATACAGTTTCTAGTCTAGCCATTTTAATGCTCCTTATGCGTCAACAACTTCTTTTGTTGATTTAAAAAACCTGACTTTTTTTCCATCATCTAGAAACTTTAAGCCGATACGATCTGCTTTTTGTGTTGCTGGGTTATACAAACCAATATTGGAAATATGAATTGGCATATCTTTTTCAACGATACCACCGGAAACCCCTGCATTAGGATTACCTTTTTGATGTTTTTTAACTTGATTTACGCCTTCTACCAAAACTTTTTCATTTGAAAGCACTTTAATTACTTTTCCGCGCTTTCCTTTATCTTTTCCGGTACGAACTAAAACTTCATCGCCTTGTTTTATCTTTTGCATTTTGACCCTCTCTTACAAAACTTCAGGAGCTAGTGAAATAATTTTCATAAATTTTTCACCCCTAAGTTCACGAGTTACTGGGCCAAAAATACGGGTACCCAATGGTTGTAATTGGTTATTAAGTATGACAGCAGCGTTGCCATCAAAACGAATAACAGATCCATCTGCTCTTCTAACACCCTTACGGGTACGAACTACCAAAGCATTATAAACTTCACCCTTTTTTACTCTTCCTCTCGGAATTGCATCCTTGACACTGACTTTTATAATGTCTCCAATGTTAGCGTAGCGTCTATGTGAGCCGCCCAGCACTTTGATACACATGACCTTTTTTGCGCCGCTATTATCGGCAACGTCAAGGTTAGTTTGCATCTGAATCATGATTAATTCCCAATTATTTCAGTTATTTCAATTGTATTTATTTGTTCGCACTTTCTAGGATATCAACAAGCATAAACGTCTTTCTTTTTGATATCGGCCTTGATGGAGTAATCGAGACAATATCGCCTTCTTGACACCGGTTAGATTCATCATGTGCTAACAACTTAGTTGATCGCTTTATATATTTTCCATATACAGGATGCTTTACGATCCGCTCAACTAGTACAGTAATTGTCTTATCCATTTTATTACTGACTACTTTCCCACTGAGCGTGCGTACCTTGGTATTTTGCTCTGTCATACTGCTGCACTCGCGCTTTCGTTGATAATTGTTTTAACACGAGCAATTTCGCGTCTTACTCTTTTTATTTCATTAGGTTTAGCTAACTGACCAGTCCCTTTTTGCATTCTTAAATTGAACTGTTCCTTAGACAGTTCAACTAAAACAGCGATCAGATCGTCTTTTGTTTTTTGACGCAATTCACTAGCTTTCATTACATTATCGTCCGAGCGGTAAAAGTTGTCGTTATAGGCAATTTTGCAGAGGCAAGCGCGAAGGCCTCTCTGGCTAATTCTTCAGGCACGCCTTGTATTTCATACAACATTGTACCTGGTCTAATTTGTGCAACCCAATATTCTACACTACCTTTCCCTTTACCCATACGAACTTCTAAAGGTTTTTTTGTAATGGGCTTGTCAGGGAAGATTCTTATCCATATTTTACCGCCACGTTTTACATGACGTGTTATTGCTCTTCTAGCGGCTTCAATTTGACGGGCTGTTAATCTGCCCCTTGATGTCGCTTTTAATCCAAATTCACCAAAGCTAACAGATGAACCGCGAACGGCTATTCCATTATTTCGGCCCTTATGTTGTTTACGAAATTTTGTTCTTTTAGGCTGAAGCATGACTAATTCCCTTCACCTATTTCTTAGGTTCTTGATTAATGGTTGCCTTATGGCTTTCGATATCAAATACTTCACCTTTGAATATCCAGACTTTTATGCCGATTATTCCATAAGTAGTATTGGCTTCTGCCGTGCCATAATCTATATCTGCTCGAAGTGTGTGCAATGGCACCCGGCCTTCTCTATACCACTCGGTACGCGCAATTTCGGCACCGTTCAAACGACCAGCAACGTTGATTTTTATACCTTCAGCGCCCAAGCGCATGGTATTCGTAACGGCTCTTTTCATTGCCCGCCTGTACATAATCCGTTTTTCCAGCTGCTGAGCTATGCTCTCGGCAACCAGTTGAGCATCCAACTCCGGCTTTCTTATTTCTTCAACGTTCAGTTGTACTGGAACACCGATCATTGCAGAAATTTCTTGTCTCAATTTATCGATATCCTCGCCTTTCTTTCCTATCACTATCCCTGGACGTGCAGTATGGACCGTTATGTGAGCATTGCTGGCTGGTCTATTAATTTGAATTCTACTAATAGAAGCATGAGCCAGTTTTTTTCTTAGGAATTCTCTTACCGTCAAATCTTGATGCAGAAATAAAGGGTAATCATGACTATTCGCGTACCATCTGGAATTCCAATCTTTTACAATTCCTAAACGGATACCTGTTGGATGTACCTTTTGTCCCATTTTCGCCTCTATTGGTGTTCTGCAACTTTGATTGTTATATGACAAGTTCTTTTCAATATATGATTAGCTCGTCCTTTAGCTCTGGCTTTGAACCGTTTCATGGTTCGCCCTTCATTTACAAATACTGTTGTCACACGTAGCTCATCTATATCCGCACTATCATTGTGTTCAGCATTTGCGATTGCAGACTCTAGAATTTTTTTAATTATCGCGGCTGCTTTTTTCGTACTGAAAGTCAAAGTTGACAATGCTTTTTCTACGGGTAAACCACGTATCTGATCACCGACTAACCTAGCTTTTTGGGCAGATAATGGCGCATTCTTTAATTTCGCTGAAATTTCCATAATTCGCCCCTACCTTGATTTCTTATCGGCAACATGGCCTTTGTAAGTTCTTGTTGGAGCGAACTCCCCCAACTTATGACCTATCATGTTCTCAGATATCAAGACAGGTACGTGCTGACGCCCGTTATGAATAGCTATTGTCAAGCCAAGCATTTCAGGGACGATCATTGATCTTCTAGACCAAGTTTTAATCGGTTTCCTATTATTTGTCTTTACGGCATCTTCTACTTTATTATGAAGATGATGATCTATAAAAGGACCTTTTTTAATTGAACGTGGCACGCTAATTCCTCTCTATTTCTGCTTACGGCGTCTGACAATCATATTGTCTGTACGTTTGTTTTTTCTTGTTTTGTAACCCTTGGTCGGTGTTCCCCATGGTGAAACAGGGTGCCTACCGCCTGATGTTCTTCCTTCACCACCACCATGCGGGTGATCTACAGGGTTCATTGCAACACCACGAACAGTTGGCCTTACACCTCTCCAGCGCTTGGCACCGGCTTTACCTAGCGAAGTCAGGTTATGTTCCGAATTTGAAACCTCACCGACTACAGCTCTGCAATCAGCCATTATTTTTCGCATTTCTCCGGATCTTAATCTCACCGTTACATGCGCACCATCTCTAGCTACCAATTGTGCAGATGCACCAGCGCTTCTGGCTATCTGAGCACCTTTTCCAGGTTTTAGCTCCAAGCAGTGAATGGTTGTACCTAAAGGCATGTTACGCAATGGCATACAATTACCGGGCTTGACTGCTGTCGTTTCAGCTGAAAGCACCTCTTGCCCTACAGTCATCCCCTTAGGCGCGATAATATATCTTCTTTCTCCATCCTTAAACAGGATTAAAGCTATATTTGCTGTTCTATTGGGATCGTACTCAAGACGCTCAACAACACCAGGTATATCAGATTTATTTCTTTTGAAATCAATAATTCGGTAGTGGTGTTTATGACCTCCACCGACATGACGTGTTGTTATACGCCCCTGATTATTACGTCCACCGTTCTTGCTGTTTTTATCTAGCAATGGAGCGAATGGCTTACCTTTATGTAATTCATCGTTCTTGACACGTACTACAAACCTAGATCCAGCTGATGTAGGTTTTGATTTTACAATAGCCATGTTTTCTACCGTTTCCTATTGATCTTTAATTCTTAAACTTTATTAAGCAGCAGAGAAATCTATGTCATGACCTTCTTTAAGCTTTACATAAGCTTTTTTCCAGTCTGAACGCTTTCCTAAAATCTGTCCAAATCTTTTACTTTTACCTTTAACATTCAAGACTCTGACAGAATCAACCTGAACCTGAAACATCAGTTCTACAGCTTTCTTGATTTGTGTCTTTGTCGCATTCTTTTGAACTTTAAACGCAAACTGTTTATTTGATTCAGCCGCTACCGTACTTTTCTCGGAAATAATCGGTGCCTGCAGCACGCTTGCTAGAGTGTAATTCAACATACTCATGCTAATCTCTCTTCTAATTGTTGTAAGGCTTTAGAAGTAATAATCACTTTATCTGCAGCTATCAAAGAAACAGGATTTATATTCTCAGATGAAATCACATTAACGTTGGGAATATTTCTTGCTGACAAAGCCAAGTTGAAATCGATCTCATCGGTAATGATCAAAATTTTTCTGCAATCCAAGTCTTTAAGTTTTGCGACTAATTCTTTGGTTTTTGGCGTTGTAGGCAAAATATCATTACTTACAACCAATCGATTTTGTCTTATAAGTTCTGACAAAATACTTCTGACTCCGACCCGAAACATTTTTCTATTAAGTTTCTGATCAAAAGAACGCGGTTTTGCAGCAAATGTAACACCACCAGTTCTCCATATAGGACTTCTTGTTGTGCCCGATCTCGCTCTGCCTGTTCCTTTTTGACGCCAAGGTTTTGCTCCTCCACCGCTTACTTCGGCACGAGTTTTCTGAGCTTTGGTACCTTGTCTAGCGCCTGCCAAGTATTTTGTTATTAACTGATGAACTAATGTTTCGTTATATTCCTGACCGAATATAGCTTCAGTTACTTCTACTGAACCTGCTGAATCCTGATTATTTAATGCTGGTATATTTAAAGCCATGTTTTAAACCTTATTACGCTTTTTGACAGCGGGAGTAATTATTACATCCCCACCTTTTGCGCCAGGAACCGCACCCTTGACCAAGATAAGATTTCTTTCTTTGTCAATTTTATGAATCTTCAGATTATCAACGGTCCGCGTGACTGCTCCCATTTGACCTGCCATTTTTTTCCCTTTGAATACTCGTCCGGGAGTTTGGTTTTGGCCAATAGATCCTAATACTCTGTGCGATAAGGAGTTACCGTGAGTTGCATCCTGCATGCTGAAGTTATAACGCTTTACACCTCCGGCAAAGCCTTTACCAATACTGGTTCCTTGAACATTGATAAACTGTCCTTCCGAAAAAATATCAACTGGTAATTCAGCACCAACAGAGAAATCTTCACCTTCTCCGTCATCTAGTCTAAATTCCCAGAGTCCTCTGCCAGCTACCATATTTGCAGCAGCATAATGACCTGAAAGGGGCTTTGATACCCTAGATGATTTTTTTTCACCAGCAGTTACCTGAATTGCACGGTACCCGTCTTTCTCTACATTTTTTATTTGGGCAATGCGGTTAGAATCTATTTGAAGTACAGTTACCGGAACTGAAGTACCGTCTTCACAAAATATTCTGGTCATACCACATTTACGACCAACAAGACCTATTGACATTTGCCAATTCCTCTACTTTCTAATTCAATTTAATCTGAACGTCTACACCGGCTGCTAAATCCAGCTTCATCAGAGCGTCAACGGTTTTTTCTGTTGGTTCAACTATGTCTAATAACCGTTTATAGGTTCTTAATTCATACTGATCCCGGGCATCTTTATTGACATGGGGAGATATCAAAATTGTAAAACGTTCTTTTTTAGTAGGCAGTGGAATGGGACCCTTAACTTGAGCTCCAGTTCTTTTTGCTGTTTCTACTATCTCACCAGCAGATTGATCAATTAATTTATGATCGAATGCCTTTAGTCGGATTCTGATTGTTTGGCTCGACATTCTGTTTACTCAATGATTGAAGCAACGACACCCGCACCCACTGTGCGTCCACCTTCACGAATTGCAAAACGCAATCCATCTTCCATAGCGATCGGTGCTATTAGTTTGATTTCTACGGTGATATTATCGCCGGGCATTACCATTTCTACACCTTCTGGTAACTGCACTGCGCCAGTTACGTCGGTGGTTCTGAAATAGAACTGCGGACGGTAACCGTTAAAGAAGGGCGTATGACGTCCTCCTTCATCTTTCGATAATACGTAGATTTCTGAATTGAAATGCGAGTGCGGCTTGATGGTGTTTTTATGTGCCAATACTTGACCACGCTCTACATCGTCTCTTTTCGTGCCTCTTAATAACACCCCCACGTTGTCGCCTGCTTGACCTTGATCCAGCAATTTGCGGAACATTTCAACACCGGTACAGGTCGTTGTCGTGGTAGGTCTAATACCTACGATTTCTATTTCTTGACCTACTTTGATGATTCCGCGCTCTATTCTGCCGGTAACCACGGTTCCGCGGCCTGAAATAGAAAATACGTCTTCGATTGGCATCAGGAACGGCTGATCGATTGCGCGTTCTGGCTCGGGTATGTAAGTATCTAAGGCCTCTACCAATTTGATTATTGAAGGAATGCCGATTTCACTGGTATCGCCTTCCAAGGCTTTCAAGGCTGAACCGACGATCAACGGTGTATCGTCTCCTGGAAATTCGTACATATCCAACAGCTCTCTGACTTCCATCTCAACCAGCTCAACCAACTCGGCATCGTCAACCATGTCGGCTTTATTGAGATAAACCACGATGTAGGGCACACCTACCTGTCTGGCCAACAAGATATGCTCTCTGGTTTGAGGCATTGGACCATCAGCTGCTGAACAGACCAGAATCGCGCCATCCATCTGCGCAGCACCGGTAATCATGTTTTTGACATAGTCAGCATGTCCTGGGCAATCTACGTGTGCATAATGACGTGCTTCTGATTCGTATTCGACGTGTGCTGTCGCAATGGTAATACCCCGTTCACGCTCTTCAGGTGCATTATCAATCTGATCGTAGGCTTTGAAGGTGCCTCCACGCAAATCCGCCATGACTTTCGTCAATGCCGCCGTTAAGGTCGTCTTGCCATGATCGACGTGACCAATGGTTCCTACGTTTACATGGGGTTTTTTACGTTCAAATTTTTCTTTGGACATGAGTCAATACCTGTGTTTATTCACTATGAAACTTTTTTTATAATTGCTTCTGCAACGTTTGCTGGTGCTTCTGCGTATCTTTCAAATTGCATACTATATGTTGCACGCCCCTGTGTTGCAGAACGCAAATCAGTCGCATAACCAAACATTTCCGCTAACGGCACTTCGCACGTTATTTGTTTTCCAGATGGCGTATCATCCATTCCATGAATTATACCTCGCCTTCTATTGATATCACCGACCACATCTCCCATGTAATCCTCCGGTGTCATCACTTCAACTTTCATAATCGGCTCTAGCAATACCGGATTAGCTTTTTTAGCGCCTTCTTTGAATCCAATTGATCCAGCAATTCTGAAAGCCATCTCACTCGAGTCGACATCATGATAAGAGCCATCGGTTAAACTAACTTTGACATCAACAACAGGGTAACCGGCTAAAACTCCATTTTCCAACTGCTCTTGTATACCTTTGTCAACTGCTGGTATATATTCCTTAGGAACAACACCACCCACAACTTCATTGACAAATTCATAACCTGTGCCTGGTTCTTTAGGTTCTATTCTTAACCAAACATGTCCATATTGGCCTTTTCCTCCAGACTGCCTTATAAATTTCCCTTCCTGCTCGACCGTCTTCCTGATCGTTTCTCTGTAAGCAACCTGGGGAGCACCTACGTTAGCCTCCACACCGAATTCCCTTTTCATCCTGTCGACTATAATCTCAAGATGCAGCTCACCCATCCCGGCAATAATTATTTGACCAGACTCTGAATCTGTATTCACCCTAAAAGACGGGTCTTCTTGGGCGAGCTTACTTAAGGCGACACCCATCTTTTCCTGATCCGCTTTAGTTCTTGGTTCAACCGCGACTGAAATGACCGGCTCAGGAAAATCCATCTTCTCTAAAACGATAATTGACTTCAGGTCGCAAAGTGTATCGCCGGTAGTAACATCCTTTAAGCCTATTGCAGCCGCAATATCGCCAGCCTGCACTTGCTTTATTTCTTCCCTGGAGTTTGCATGCATTTGAACAAGACGCCCAATGCGTTCTTTTTTCATTTTTGTAGCGTTGTAAACTGCATCACCCGAATTTAAAACACCGGAGTAAACTCTGAAAAAAGTCAATGTACCGACAAAAGGATCTGTTGCAATTTTAAAAGCTAGCGCTGCAAAAGGTTCCGCATCATCTGCATTTCTTACTTCTTCCGAATCCCCATCATCCACCAAACCACTTATTGGCTTCACATCCCCAGGCGATGGCATGTATTCAATCACCGCATCCAGCATGGCTTGAACGCCCTTGTTTTTAAAAGCAGAACCACATAACGTGGGCACCACTTCATTTCTAAGTGTTCGTACTCTTATACCTAGCTTAATCTCTTCATCTTCTAACGTTCCTTCGTTTAAATACTTGTCCATTAATTCATCATTTGCTTCAGCAGCAGATTCAACCAGATGTTCGCGCCATTCTTTACAAAGGCATTCCATTCCTACTGGTATCTCTTTTTCCTTAAATTCAACACCTTTTGTAGAATCATCCCAATAAATTGCCTTCATCTTAATAAGATCGACAATTCCTTCGAAGTTTTCTTCAGCGCCAATAGGCAACTGCAACGGAACAGCTTTGCTTCCTAAACGATCCTGGATTTGCTTAACCACACGCAAAAAGTCAGCACCCGATCTGTCCATTTTATTGATGAAAGCCAATCGCGGAACATGATATTTATTTGCCTGCCGCCACACTGTTTCTGATTGCGGCTCTACTCCGCCTACAGCACAAAATACCGCACAGGCACCATCTAATACTCTCAGCGATCTTTCTACTTCTATCGTGAAATCTACATGACCCGGCGTATCTATTATGTTTATTCGATGCACATGGAACTGCTTGGACATCCCACTCCAGAAACAAGTGGTTGCCGCAGAAGTAATAGTTATGCCTCTTTCCTGCTCTTGCGCCATCCAATCCATGGTTGCCGCACCGTCGTGTACTTCACCTATCTTGTGTGAAACACCTGTGTAAAATAGAATTCGCTCGGTTGTTGTTGTCTTTCCAGCGTCTATATGAGCCATTATTCCAATATTACGATAACGACTTATAGGGGTTATTCGGGACACCTGCGAACCTTATTTTATTTCATTACCAACGATAATGTGAGAATGCCTTGTTGGCATCGGCCATTCTATGCGTTTCTTCTCTCTTCTTTGCTGCAGCACCTCTATTCTCAAAAGCATCCAGCAATTCACCCGCTAATTTTGCCGGCATATTTTTTTCGTTTCTTTTTCTTGCTGCATCTATTAACCATCTCATAGCCAAAGCCGAACGACGGGAAGAACGCACTTCAACTGGAACCTGATATGTAGCACCACCTACGCGCCTTGATTTCACCTCAACGCGAGGCTGAACATTTTCCAAAGCTTTGGTCAATACTTCCAAGGGCTCTGCATGACCTTTTGTCTCAATGACATCCAAAGCACCGTAAACAATGCTTTCCGCCACGGACTTTTTGCCGCTAACCATAACCATATTCATAAACTTGGACAGCATGACACTGCCAAATTTAGGATCCGGTATGACATCTCTTTTTGCTGCAACTCTTCTTCTAGACATTCAATTCACCAACCGACATTAGGCTTTAGGTCTCTTTGTTCCATATTTAGAACGACCACATTTTCTATTTTTGACACCTGAAGTATCCAGACTACCACGCACTACGTGATAACGCACACCAGGCAAGTCCTTTACCCGACCACCCCTTATCAGGACAACCGAATGCTCTTGAAGATTATGCCCTTCACCGCCGATATAGCTACTTACTTCAGATCCGTTTGTAAGCCGTACCCGTGCAACCTTCCGCAATGCGGAATTTGGCTTTTTAGGAGTAGTAGTATATACCCTGGTACATACACCTCTTCTTTGCGGACACGCCTCTAATGCCGGCACATTGCTTTTTTCTATTTTTCTAGCACGCGGCTTACGAACCAATTGGTTGATCGTGGCCATAACTTTGACACTCCAATATTTAATTTACCTGTTTAGCAATAAAAATAACCGCTGAGCATAAATCTATGCGCAGCGGCCATGATGCTTAAACCTGATTTATCATGTTAGCTCATTCGAGCCAATTATAGTAACGCCTAACTTTTATCAGGTCAAGCCAATTTAATAAAAATGCTTTCTATTCAGTATTTAACGCTTGTTTAAGCGCCTCTTCTACTTCATCTGTATCTACAGAGGACATTGATTCACTTTCAATAGAAGGCTCGTTTAATGCGGTTTGTCTTCGCGCATGCCTTAGCTCATGATAAGCCAAACCTGTTCCAGCCGGGATTAACCGACCTACGATTACATTTTCTTTTAGTCCATGCAATCCGTCACTCAAACCTCTAACTGCTGCGTCAGTCAGAACGCGAGTTGTCTCCTGGAAAGAAGCTGCTGATATGAATGACTCGGTAGCTAACGAAGCTTTTGTTATTCCCAAAAGAATGGGTTCAATCGTTGCCGGAATTTTGCCTTCCGTTTCCATCTTTTCGTTTACTTCTCTTACTAATGAACGCTCAACCTGATCGCCTTTCAAGAAGTCTGTATCACCGGAAGACAATATCTCAACTTTTCTAAGCATTTGACGAATAATGGCTTCAATATGCTTATCATTGATTTTTACACCCTGTAATCTGTATACATCCTGTATTTCTTTGACCAAATAGTTAGCAAGCTCTTCGACTCCCCTCAATCTCAGGATGTCATGCGGAGTTAACTCGCCTTCTGCAATTGTTTCACCTTTTTCAACATATTCCCCTTCGAAAACCGTTATATGCCTCCACTTTGGAATCAAAGTTTCAAACTGCTCGCCGGTTGAGTCTGTTATGACAACCCTTTGCTTACCTTTTGTCTCTTTTCCAAACGATATAGTGCCACTTGTCTCGGCAAGAATTGCAGGATCCTTCGTTTTTCTTGCTTCGAATAAATCGGCAACGCGAGGAAGACCCCCGGTAATGTCCCGTGTTTTACTTGATTCCTGAGGGATTCTTGCTAATACATCGCCCACCCTGACCTTTTCTCCGTCTTTAATACCCGCAATCGCTCCGGTTGGCAAAAAATACTGAGCAGGTATATCGGTTCCGGGAATATTAATTGACTCTCCCGATTCAGCCAGTAACTTGACCATCGGCCTCAGTTCTTTACCAGCACTGCCTCTTTGTTTTGGGTCGATTACGACTAAAGAACTTAGACCGGTAATTTCATCTGATTGTTGTTGTACAGTTACACCATCAACAAAATCATTCAGAATTACAATACCCTCTACTTCTGTAATAACAGGGTGAGTATGTGGATCCCAATTTACAATTATTTGACCTGCGTTTACTTTACTACCTTCCTGCACAGATAATACCGAGCCGTAAGGTATTTTGTATCGCTCACGTTCACGCCCATAATCGTCGACAACGCCAACTTCGCCTGATCGGGAGACCGCAACCAGATTGCCTTCTCTATTGGTTACTGTTTTTAAGTTACTCAACTTGACTGTTCCAGCCGATTTAACCTGGACGTTGCTTATGGCTGCCGAACGTGATGCTGCACCACCGATATGGAAAGTACGCATGGTTAACTGGGTGCCCGGTTCACCGATGGATTGCGCCGCAATAACACCTACTGCCTCACCGATGTTGACCACATGCCCGCGAGCCAAATCGCGACCGTAACAAGACGCACAGACGCCAAAGCGATTCTCACAGGTAATGATTGACCGGACATAAACCTGATCAATACTGTTTTCCTCCAAGACTGACACCCAATGCTCATCAAGTAAGGTACCGCCCTTGACCACTACATTTTCGCCAGCAGCATCTTTCACGTCACTTATGATAACCCGGCCCAATACTCGCTCAGACAATGGCTCAACAACATCACCGCCCTCAATGATCGGCATCATCATCAATCCTTGATTTGTACCACAGTCTTCTCCGGTAATCACCAGATCCTGTGCCACATCGACCAAACGTCTTGTCAGGTAACCTGAGTTAGCAGTTTTTAAAGCCGTATCAGCCAAACCTTTACGAGCACCGTGCGTTGATATGAAATATTGCAGTACGTCTAGACCTTCACGAAAGTTAGCTGTAATGGGTGTCTCAATAATTGAGCCATCAGGCTTTGCCATCAAACCTCGCATCCCTGCTAATTGACGGATTTGCGCTGCTGAACCCCTAGCGCCGGACTCTGCCATCATGAAAATTGAGTTGAAGGATTTTTGTTTCAGTTTATTTCCTTTTGAATCAATTACCTCATCTTCACCCAGCCCTTCCATCATCACCTTGGCAACCTGATCATTGGCATGCGACCAAATATCAACAACCTTGTTGTATCGCTCACCGTCTGTAACCAGACCTGATGAATATTGGTTCTGAATCTCATTAACTTCGGCTTCAGCCATTTTAATGATATCGACTTTTTTGGCTGGAATTGCCATATCTTCAATACCAAAGGAGACACCTGAAATTGTGGCGTATCGGAATCCCAGGTACATCAGTTGATCAGCCAGTATGACTGTCTCCTTGATACCCAAATGTCGGTAGCAATAATTGATCAACTTGGATATATTCTTTTTGGTCATATCGCAGTTGATTACCGAATAAGGCACTCCTTCGGGGATAATTTCCCATATGAGACCACGACCTACAGTTGTATCCACTCTATAGGTCTTTGAAACCGTTTCGCCATCATCCGAAATCAGCTTTTCAGTAATTCTTAAATTAATCTTTGCCTGCAATTCAACTGACTTGCATTCAATGGCCTTATGTATTTCGGCTGTAGAAGCAAAAATACTCTTTTCACCTCTGGCATTAATCTTCTCTCTGCTGATGTAATACAAACCAAGAACAACGTCTTGGGATGGATTAATAATGGGCTCACCGTTTGCCGGCGAGAGAATATTATTAGTCGCCATCATTAATGTCCTTGCCTCGAGCTGAGCCTCGATAGACAAAGGAATATGAACCGCCATTTGGTCGCCGTCAAAGTCGGCATTAAATGCGCTACATACCAGTGGGTGCAATTGAATCGCTTTGCCTTCAATCAGGATGGGCTCAAATGCTTGTATACCCAACCGGTGAAGCGTTGGCGCTCTATTCAGGAGAATAGGATGCTCGCGAATAACTTCTTCCAGAATATCCCATACTTCCGTGCCCTCACGCTCCACCATTTTCTTGGCGGCTTTTATAGTTGTAGCCAGCCCGCGAAGTTGCAGCTTGCTAAAGATAAACGGCTTAAATAACTCCAAAGCCATTTTCTTTGGTAAACCGCACTGGTGGAGACGAAGAGTAGGACCCACCACAATGACAGAACGGCCCGAATAATCGACCCGCTTGCCTAACAGGTTTTGTCTGAAGCGCCCCTGCTTCCCTTTAATCATGTCTGCCAATGATTTTAAAGGTCTTCTATTGGTGCCTGTTATTGCTCTGCCGCGACGGCCATTGTCCAATAACGCATCAACGGATTCCTGCAACATCCGCTTTTCATTTCTTACAATAATGTCAGGCGCATTTAGATCTAATAACCGGTTAAGCCGGTTATTCCTGTTAATCACTCTACGATACAAATCATTTAGATCTGACGTAGCAAAGCGCCCGCCATCCAAAGGCACTAAAGGCCTTAATTCTGGCGGAAGCACAGGAAGAACCTGCATTATCATCCATTCAGGATGATTTTTTGAAGCCACTAACGACTCCATCAGCTTCAGTCGTTTTGAATATTTTTTAATTTTTGTCTCAGAATTTGTGCCGAGTATATCTTCACGAAGACGGGTAATCTCCATTTTTAAATCAATACTCTTCAAGAGCTCATAGACTGCTTCCGCACCCATTTTTGCGACAAAATCATCACCATGATTTTCAACCGCATCCAAATATTCGTCATCAGTCAGCAATTGACCTTTATTTAATGAAGTTGTACCTCCATCGAGGACAACAAAAGACTCAAAATAAAGAACGCGTTCAATCTCACGCAGCGTCATATCGAGCAGTAACGCAATTCTTGATGGCAGTGACTTTAGAAACCAAATGTGTGCAACGGGGCTTGCAAGTTCAATATGCCCCATTCTTTCCCTGCGCACTTTTGACAGAGTGACTTCCACTCCACATTTTTCACAAATCACACCACGGTGTTTGAGACGCTTATACTTTCCGCACAAGCACTCGTAATCGCTGACAGGCCCGAATATTTTTGCACAGAATAAGCCGTCTCTCTCGGGCTTGAACGTACGATAATTTATTGTCTCCGGTTTTTTTACTTCACCGTAAGACCATGAACGGATCATATCGGGAGATGCTAAACCGATTCGTATGGCATCAAAGTCTTCAGTACGACCTTGACGTTTAAGAAAATTCATTAAATCTTTCAAGAGCTAGTCCTCTTTAAATACAATTTAGCAAATGCTAAGAGCAAGAAACTGTAAAGCGATAATGCAAACAATCAATCACTCTCTAATTCAATATTGACACCCAGTGAACGTATCTCTTTTATCAATACGTTAAAGGACTCCGGCATACCGGGCTCCATTTTATGATCACCATCCACAATATTTTTGTACATTCGAGTACGGCCTGTTACATCATCCGATTTCACAGTCAACATTTCTTGTAACGTATAGGCTGCACCGTATGCTTCCAATGCCCACACCTCCATCTCGCCAAACCTTTGCCCACCAAACTGGGCTTTTCCGCCCAATGGCTGCTGAGTAACAAGACTGTAAGGTCCTGTTGAGCGAGCATGCATCTTGTCATCAACCAAGTGATTGAGTTTTAACATGTACATGTAACCTACAGTTACTTCTCTTTCGAAAGGCTCGCCTGTCAACCCGTCATAAAGCACAGTCTGACCATGTTCAGGAAGATCGGCTAAACGTAACATTGTTTTAATTTCTTCTTCAGTCGCCCCGTCAAAAACAGGACTTGCCATCGGAACGCCACCAACAAGATTCTTGGCCAACTCGAGAATTTCAACTTCGTTGAATTCATCCAGGCTTTCTTTACGCCCGCTGCTGTTATAGATTTTTTCAAGAAATGCTTTGATTTCTGCAGCCTGAGCTTGAGCTTCGAGCATTTTCCCTATTTTCAAACCCAATCCTTTCGCGCCCCAGCCTAAGTGTGTCTCAAGCACTTGTCCTACGTTCATCCGGGAGGGTACACCCAATGGATTTAAAACGATATCAACCGGATTGCCGTCAGCCGTATATGGCATGTCTTCTATGGGCCTTATCATTGATATAACCCCTTTGTTACCGTGTCTTCCGGCCATTTTATCACCTGGCTGGATACGTCGTTTAACTGCCAAATAAACTTTTACCATCTTTAAAACACCAGGCGCCAAATCATCACCCATAGTGATTTTTTTACGCTTGATCTCAAATTTAGCCTCGAAATCCTTTCTTCGTTGTTCAATTTGCTCAGCAATAGCTTCGAGCTGCAAATTTATATTTTCATCATCCAGTTTAAACAGCAACCACTGAGACTGTTTCAATTGATCAAGGGTATCTTGTGTAATCGTTTCCCCTGAACTTATTTTTCCAGGGCCTGACTCAATCTTTTTACCCACCAGCATTTTAGCTACACGTGAATAAATGTCCTGCTCTACGATCTTCAGTTGATCATCAAGATCTTTTCTATAACGTTTAATTTCATTTTCTTCGATTTCTAAAGCACGTTTATCCTTCTTAACGCCGTCTCTTGTGAATACCTGAACGTCAATGACAGTGCCTTCTACACCATTAGGAACGCGCAATGAGGTATCTTTAACATCGGCCGCTTTTTCACCAAAAATGGCCCGTAGAAGCTTTTCCTCTGGCGTCAGCTGGGTTTCCCCTTTAGGCGTTACTTTTCCAACTAAAATATCACCACCCTTAACTTCTGCACCAACATAAACGATGCCTGATTCATCAAGCTTGGATAAAGCTTCTTCGCTGACATTAGGAATATCTGCGGTTATTTCTTCAGGATTATGTTTGGTATCTCTAGCCACACAGGTTTTTTCTTCGATATGGATAGTGGTAAAGCGATCTTCCTTAACCACCCGCTCTGAGACCAGAATTGAATCTTCAAAGTTATATCCGTTCCATGGCATGAACGCCACAAGCATATTCTGACCTAAGGCCAATTCACCCATATCTGTCGAGGGGCCATCTGCCAAGATATCACCTTTATTAATGATATCGCCCGGCCTTACCAGTGGCTTTTGGTTAATACAGGTATTTTGGTTGGACCGGGTGTACTTGGTGAGATTGTAAATGTCAACCCCGGGTTCACCCGCCTCTGTTTCTGCATCATTCACGCGGACCACGATTCTTGCCGCATCAACGGCTTCAACGCTACCGCCGCGAGTCGCAACCACACAAACCCCCGAATCCTTCGCAACAGTTCGCTCCATACCTGTACCGACTAGAGGCTTTTCAGCTCTCAATGTTGGTACAGCCTGACGCTGCATGTTTGATCCCATCAATGCGCGGTTAGCGTCATCGTGCTCAAGAAAAGGAATGATTGACGCAGCAACCGAAACAATTTGTTTTGATGATACGTCCATATATTGAACAGTATCAGACATTGCCAATGTAAATTCGTCTTTATACCGGCACGAAACAAGCCCTTCAATCAACTTGCCATTCTCATCTACACCGACACTTGCCTGAGCAATAACATATTCGCCTTCTTCAATAGCGGATAAGTAATCGACCTGATCCGTCACTTTTCCATCTACAACCTTCCGGTAAGGCGTTTCTAGGAAACCATACTCATTGGTTCTGGCATAAACAGATAGAGAGTTGATCAAACCAATATTTGGACCTTCAGGTGTTTCAATAGGACAAACGCGGCCATAATGGGTTGTGTGAACGTCTCTAACTTCGAAACCTGCGCGCTCTCTAGCCAGACCACCCGGCCCTAAAGCTGACACACGGCGTTTATGCGTCACTTGCGATAATGGGTTGTTCTGATCCATGAACTGGGACAATTGGCTAGAACCGAAAAACTCTTTGACAGCAGCGGAAACAGGTTTTGCATTGATAATTTCTTGAGGCATCAATCCTTCTGAATCCGCCAATGTCAATCTTTCCTTGACGGCTCTTTCGACTCTTACCAGACCAACGCGGAACTGATTCTCTATCATTTCACCGACAGATCTAACGCGTCTATTACCCAAGTGATCAATATCATCAACAACACCGTTTCCGTTTCTGATGCTGATCAACTCTTTCAGTACATCAATGATGTCTTCTTTGCTAAGAGTGCTGGTCCCGAGAACTTCATGACGTCCCAAACGGCGATTGAATTTCATACGACCGACACTGGACAAATCATATCTTTCCTCAGTAAAGAAAAGATTTTGGAATAGATTTTCTGCTGACTCCTTGGTAGGCGGTTCACCAGGGCGCATCATTCGGTAGATTTCAACCAACGCTTCTAATTGATTATTAGTGGTATCCACTTTCATCGCATTAGAAATATACGGACCTCTGTCCAAATCATTGACATACAAGGTATTGATCTCCTCAACACCACTATCAATGATTTTTTGTAACAAATCTTCTGTCAATTCGTCATTGACATTTGCAACGATTTCACCCGTTGATTTATTGATCAAGTTATGGCTTAAAATTTTTCCATGAAGGTACCCTCTAGGCACCTCAATTTCAGACATACCAATTTCATTTAACTGACGAATATGCTTGGCAGTGATTCTACGGCCTTCCTCAATCAACACTTTGTCATTTAATTTAAAGTCAAAGGCTGCAATTTCCCCTCTCAAGCGCTCGGGAATAAGATGAAACAGGCATTTATCCGCTGAAAGTGTAAATCGGTTAGTTTCAAAGAAAATCTTGATCATTTCTTCGTTATCGTAACCTAGCGCTCTCAGTAAAATCGTGGCAGGTATTTTTCTGCGCCTGTCAATTCTGACGAAAACACAATCTTTGTGATCAAATTCGAAATCAAGCCAGGACCCTCTGTAGGGAATGACTCTGGCATTAAACAACAGCTTGCCTGATGAATGGGTTTTACCTTTGTCATGATCAAAAAACACACCTGGCGAGCGATGAAGCTGAGAAACGATAACTCGCTCTGTACCATTAATGACAAACGTTCCGTTGTCTGTCATGAGCGGTAACTCACCCATGTAGACTTCTTGTTCTCTTATATCTTTTACAACTTTTGCATTGGCTGGAGCTTCTTTATCGTATATGACAAGACGCACCAACACTCTCAAAGGCGCAGCAAAGGTAGCGCCCCTTTGTTGGCATTCCCTCACATCAAAAGTTGGCTCTCCCAATCTGTATTTCACATACTCGAGTACTGCATAACCTGAGTGGCTTTCGATTGGAAACACGCTTTTAAATGCAGCATGCAAACCAATACTTAACCTTTTTTCAGAGTTCAGACCGGATTGTAAGAAACTGGAATACGAATTAATTTGGGTCGCTAAAAGATAGGGAACTTCAAGTACTTCAGTACTTTTTCCAAAGTTATTACGAATGCGCTTTTTTTCGGTAAAAGAGTAGGCCATATTGCTTCCGTACCTATTTCATCAGGAATTAATTACTGGGATCATTTTCATGAAGCAGTAAAAGGCCGATGACAAAAATTGTCACCAGCCATATTTAAGGGGTTGTTGCCTTTCTTGAATAATCAATTTTACTTGATTTCGACACTAGCTCCGGCGTCTTCAAGTTCTTTCTTCAGTGCGTCAGCATCAGCTTTACTGATACCTTCTTTCAATACTGTTGGAACGCCTTCAACCGCATCTTTGGCTTCTTTTAAGCCCAGACCGGTGATGCTGCGAACCGCTTTAATCGCGCCAACTTTGTTAGCGCCTGCAGCTGTTAGAATTACATCAAATTCTGTTTGCTCTTCAACGACTGCTGCTGCTGCAACAGGAGCAGCCATCGATACTGCTGCCGCAGAAACGCCAAACTTTTCTTCCATCGCAGAAATAAGGTCAACGATTTCCATAACGGACATGTTCGAGACTGCTTCTAAAATATCTTCTTTAGAAATTGCCATTCTTTTTTTCCTCTAATAATAAATTTAATTGGGTAATGCAAAGGTTATGCGGCTTCTTTTTGATCTCTGATCTCTGCTAAAGTCCGCGCCAATTTTTCCACTGGAGCTTTCATAACATACATCAACAAGCCAATACCTTGGTCACGGGTTGGGAGTCGAGCAAGACGTTCTAGCTCAGATCCATCAAAAGCCTGCCCTCCGATCGCTACAATTTTTGTGACAAGTTTATTTTTTGTTTTCGCAAAATCACTTATCAAACGAGCGGCACTGCCTGGATCTTCCATTGAAAATGCCAGTAGCAGAGGACCTACCAATCTGCTTTGCATACACTCAAATTCAGTTCCACTGACGGCTCTTTTTGCCAGTGTATTTTTTACTACCCTTACATAAACACCTGTTTCACGGGCTGTTTTACGTAACTCAGTCAACTCGGTGACTGTCAGTCCACGGTATTCCGCTGCAACAGCAGAATGGGCTTTTGCGGCATATTCAGCAACTTCTTCTACGACAGCTTTTTTGCCATCTAAATTTAGAGCCACAGTTTACCTCCGGTACACTTTCTGATTTTTTATCAGAACTAACAAAATGCATCAATATTTTTGATGCCCCTTACGGTCCCTTTAACCATTTGCGGTTAAGCTCCCGTCTGCGCAGGAAATTAAGTTTAATAAAACACCTGCGGTCTTTGACGGTTGCCGCAGTCTATCCGGGCAACCCAAAGTTCTAATTCTTATTAACTGACTGAGCTCTGGTCAATCCAGATACCAGGACCCATAGTGGATGAAATTGTTATTTTTTTCATGTAAACGCCTTTTGCAGCGCTAGGCTTAGCCTTTCTCAAATCTGAAAGCAAAGCTTCCAAATTTTGTTGTATTGCATCTGCCTCAAAGGTCACCTTGCCAATAGTGCAATGAATGATTCCGGATTTGTCAGTTCTGTAACGTACTTGCCCAGATTTTGCGTTTACTACTGCGGTTGCAACATCGGGAGTTACAGTGCCTACTTTTGGATTAGGCATCAATCCTCTAGGACCTAATATTTGACCTAACTGACCAACCACCCGCATTGCATCAGGTGAAGCAATAACTACGTCGAAGTTCATCACTCCCTTCTTTACCTGATCAGCCAAATCTTCCATACCAACGATATCAGCGCCGGCTTGTAATGCTGCATCAGCATTTGCGCCTTGAGCAAAAACTGCTACACGTACAGTCTTGCCAGTTCCATTTGGCAGCACAGTAGCACCTCTTACGTTTTGATCTGATTTTCTTGGATCTACGCCCAAATTAACACTGACGTCTATTGATTCAACAAATTTATTGGTAGTAAGTTCTTTCAGTAATCCTACCGCTTCACTCACTGTATATTGCTTTGCTCTGTCAATTTTTGATTTAATCAACTTTGCTTTTTTAGATTGCTTAGCCATTACAAACCCTCCACATTAAGTCCCATACTGCGAGCAGTTCCCGCTACCGTTTTAACGGCCGCCTCTAGGCTTGCGGCATTTAAATCGGGCATTTTTGTCTTGGCAATTTCTTCCAATTGCTCTTTAGTGACAGTACCTACTTTGACTTTATTGGGCGTTCCACTTCCACCTTTTATGCCTGCCGCTTTCATTAGCAAAATTGCAGCGGGTGGAGTCTTTGTAATAAACGTAAAACTTCTGTCACTATAAACCGTAATAACAACAGGTGTTGGAAGGCCTTTTTCTAAATCTTGTGTTTTTGCATTGAAAGCCTTGCAAAATTCCATAATATTCACACCATGCTGACCCAATGCCGGTCCAACTGGTGGGCTTGGATTTGCCTCGCCTGCTTTTACCTGTAGTTTTATGTATGCATTAATTTTTTTTGCCATTTTTTTCTCCAGTGTGGGTTATATCGCTTTGCAGCTCCCCAATTAAAAAAATCTCGGGCGTATGCACGCACGAGATTTTATTTTTTCAGCCTGCTTAAATTTTCTCTACCTGATTGAAGTCCAATTCAACCGGTGTAGATCTACCAAATATCAGGACTGATATTCTTAATCTGTTTTTTTCGTAATTGACTTCTTCAATCGTTCCATTAAAGTCTTTGAAAGGCCCGTCATTTACCCTGATCACTTCACCAGCTTCAAATAGAATCTTGGGCCGCGGCTTATTCACGCCTTCTTCGACTCTGTTTAGGATTGCCATTGCTTCTTTATCGGTGATAGGAGCCGGCCTGTCCGAAGTTCCACCAATAAACCCAAGCACTCTAGGCACATCCCTTACCATATGCCAGGTTTCATCTGTCAGTTCCATTTGCACCAGTACGTACCCAGGAAAAAACTTCCTCTCGCTTTTTCTTTGTTGGCCCATCTTCATTTCAACAATTTCCTCTGTTGGAACGAGAATCTTGCCGAAATAATCGCCTAATCCTTCTCTTTTAATTCTTTCCTCAAGGGCTTCCTTAACTTTATTTTCAAAGTTGGAGTAAGCATGAACAACATACCATCGCAAAGCCATTAACTAGACTCCTTGTCCAGTCAAAAGACGTATACCCCAAAATAAAAACATGTCGAGGACCCACAAAATAAGTCCAACTATAAAAACCATAGCAAAAACAAGCAGTGTTGTTCTTATTGTTTCTTGTCTGTTAGGCCAAACTACTTTTCTTACTTCTTGCTTGGACTCCAACATAAATGCCCAAACACCTTTCCCAATTGTTGTAGTCAGCATTAAGCCTAATGCCAATACCACCACCGCGACCAAACCTAATACACGGTAAAGTAAAGGGAAGCTAGAGAAATAATAAAAAGCCGCCAAACCTGCAATCACAAACACAAGGGACGCTACTTGCTTTACAACATCGCCCATCGAGGATGCGTTTGGTTCAACTTGTGTATTCATTATTATATTTGGTTGTTTATATTTTTATTTTCTTCTGCCTGGCAGGCCAGGAGGGAATCGAACCCCCAACCTGCGGTTTTGGAGACCGCCGCTCTGCCAATTGAGCTACTGACCTATGCAGAAAAATAAAACTTATGATTCTTTTTATTCGTTACTCGATGATTGAAGCAACGACACCCGCACCCACTGTGCGTCCACCTTCACGAATTGCAAAACGCAATCCATCTTCCATAGCGATCGGTGCTATTAGTTTGATTTCTACGGTGATATTATCGCCGGGCATTACCATTTCTACACCTTCTGGTAACTGCACTGCGCCAGTTACGTCGGTGGTTCTGAAATAGAACTGCGGACGGTAACCGTTAAAGAAGGGCGTATGACGTCCTCCTTCATCTTTCGATAATACGTAGATTTCTGAATTGAAATGCGAGTGCGGCTTGATGGTGTTTTTATGTGCCAATACTTGACCACGCTCTACATCGTCTCTTTTCGTGCCTCTTAATAACACCCCCACGTTGTCGCCTGCTTGACCTTGATCCAGCAATTTGCGGAACATTTCAACACCGGTACAGGTCGTTGTCGTGGTAGGTCTAATACCTACGATTTCTATTTCTTGACCTACTTTGATGATTCCGCGCTCTATTCTGCCGGTAACCACGGTTCCGCGGCCTGAAATAGAAAATACGTCTTCGATTGGCATCAGGAACGGCTGATCGATTGCGCGTTCTGGCTCGGGTATGTAAGTATCTAAGGCCTCTACCAATTTGATTATTGAAGGAATGCCGATTTCACTGGTATCGCCTTCCAAGGCTTTCAAGGCTGAACCGACGATCAACGGTGTATCGTCTCCTGGAAATTCGTACATATCCAACAG
Organism: Methylicorpusculum oleiharenae; assembly: GCF_009828925.2. NCBI lineage: Bacteria > Pseudomonadati > Pseudomonadota > Gammaproteobacteria > Methylococcales > Methylococcaceae > Methylicorpusculum > Methylicorpusculum oleiharenae. The sequence continues at coordinate 1,424,850 of NZ_WUTY02000001.1, read as the reverse complement.
CTCTCTGACTTCCATCTCAACCAGCTCAACCAACTCGGCATCGTCAACCATGTCGGCTTTATTGAGATAAACCACGATGTAGGGCACACCTACCTGTCTGGCCAACAAGATATGCTCTCTGGTTTGAGGCATTGGACCATCAGCTGCTGAACAGACCAGAATCGCGCCATCCATCTGCGCAGCACCGGTAATCATGTTTTTGACATAGTCAGCATGTCCTGGGCAATCTACGTGTGCATAATGACGTGCTTCTGATTCGTATTCGACGTGTGCTGTCGCAATGGTAATACCCCGTTCACGCTCTTCAGGTGCATTATCAATCTGATCGTAGGCTTTGAAGGTGCCTCCACGCAAATCCGCCATGACTTTCGTCAATGCCGCCGTTAAGGTCGTCTTGCCATGATCGACGTGACCAATGGTTCCTACGTTTACATGGGGTTTTTTACGTTCAAATTTTTCTTTGGACATTTTTCATTCCTGAGCAATATTAAACTCTTAATTCAAAACTTACTGGAGCCCATAACCGGATTTGAACCGGTGACCTCTTCCTTACCAAGGAAGTGCTCTACCTGCTGAGCTATATGGGCCTCAAATCGGGTTGCATATGGAGCGGGTGATGGGAATCGAACCCACGCGACCAGCTTGGAAGGCTGGAGTTCTACCATTGAACTACACCCGCGTACCTTTGTTGCTTCAATGATGGTGGAGGGGGGAGGATTCGAACCTCCGAAGGCAGAGCCGGCAGATTTACAGTCTGATCCCTTTGGCCGCTCGGGAACCCCTCCGTAACCGGAAAGTCGCCAATTATTTCAATTTATTCAGCAATTGTCAACGTTTATTAAAACTTTGTACCAATCCTAAGCGGCGCCTGAATCAGATACAGTCGGCGGTATTATTGTCACAACCGACACATCAGAATCATGATCACCAGCATGAGAAAGCGCTACAAATTCTACGCCTTTCGGTGCAGCAATTTGCGAGACATGCAATGACTCACCCACATTCAGATCTTTCAAATCGACTTCAATGAACTCAGGCAGATTTTCAGGCAAGCACATAACTTCAAGATCAACCATGCTATGCATAACGACCCCGCCTTGTTTGGCACCTACAGACTTATCTTCATTAATAAAATGAATAGGTACGTGCATTTTAATCTTTTCGTTTGCACTGACTCTTAAAAAATCCAGATGAAGAATTTTGGGCTTTGCAGGGTGCCTTTGCACTGCTTTAAGCACTGCTTTTTCTTTAATGCCGCCTACAGAAATATCCAGCACATGAGAATAAACCGCCTCATGCTCAAGATGCTTTCTTACCTCGTTATGACTCAGCGTAATCATCACAGGAGATTCCGTTCCACCGTATAGTATTGCAGGAACCCTATCTTTTCTCCGCACCGATCTGGCAGCTGATGTTCCCGACAATGCACGGGGCTCTGCAACGAATTCAAATACGCTAGACATTTTTTTCTCCAAACTTGCGCTCAAAACGCATTGATATCTAAAAATTAATTAATCAACATAGAGCGAGCTGACCGACTCACCTACAGCAATGCGCCGAATAGTCTCTGCCAACATCTCTGCAACACTCAATTGACGAATCTTACCTGTTTCCTCTGCTTCACGACTCAAAGGAATAGTATCGGTTACGACCAATTCATCAAGCACTGAATTTCTTATATTACTTACTGCCGGCCCTGACAATACGGCGTGAGTGCAATATGCCACTACTTTTACCGCACCATTTTTTTTCAGGGCATCAGCGGCATGGCACAATGTGCCTGCCGTATCCACCAAATCGTCAATCAGAACACAGGTCCGACCATCCACATCACCAATGATATGCATAATCTCCGACACGTTTGCCTTTGGACGACGCTTGTCGATAATTGCCAAATCCGCATCGTCAAGGCGTTTAGCTAGCGCTCTGGCCCTGACTACTCCACCGACATCTGGCGATACTACAATTAAATCTTTATATTTTTGACGCCACACATCCCCTAAAAGCAAGGGTGACGAATAAACATTATCGACCGGAATATCAAAAAATCCCTGTATTTGATCTGCATGCAAATCCACAGTTAACACTCTGTCTGCCCCAGCTTCACCAATCATTTTTGCGACCAGTTTTGCACTGATCGGTACTCGCGCAGATCGTGATCGCCTATCCTGCCTGGCGTAACCGTAGTAAGGCATAACAGCAGTAATTCTGCATGCTGACGCTCTCTTAAAAGCATCAATCATAACCAGCAGCTCCATCAAATTTTCATTTGTCGGGGAGCAGGTTGGCTGAATGACAAAAACATCCTTACCTCTTACGTTTTCCTCTACCTCGACTGCAACCTCTCCATCACTGAACCTGCCTACCGTAGCCATTCCTAGACGCATACTGAGCTTTTTAACGATTCCTTCCGCTAAAGCTCTATTGGCATTCCCGGAAAACACCATTAACGATGCATCACTCATTCCGGCACTCCCAACTTTGATAATTGATGATAGACAATATGGCTGGGCCGCAAGGATTCGAACCTTGGTATGCGGAGATCAAAACCCCGTGCCTTACCGCTTGGCGACGGCCCATTTATATTTTGATAATACTTGCTGTCTTTATTCGTTAAGACTCAAGTACAATGGAGAACTGTTCAATCCTTTTGCAAGATACACTTGCCACTTATCTTTTAACGCTAAACAGGCTTCCGCTGCCTTGGCTTCAGATTCAAATTGAGCAAAAACACATGCACCAGTCCCTGTCAGCCTGCCTTCAGAAAACTCAGACAGATCGCGCAAAGACACACCCACTGAAGGATAGAGCTTACGAACTATTCCCAGACAATCGTTGTTGTATTGCCCAGCAAGAAAGTCGCTTATATTGATAGATTTACTGTCTCTTGTCAAATCTTTTGATATAAATATTTCTCTCGTGTTGACATGACAATCCGGCTTGAGAATAACGTACCAGGATTCCGGGATCGTTATTTCAGACAGCACCTCTCCTACACCTTCAGCCCAGGCACTTTTTCCGAAAACAAACACCGGCACATCAGCTCCGAGCTGAAGACCCAACTGCATCAGCTTTTCTTTGCTCAACCCCAATTCCCAAAGGTGATTCAAAACAACCAAAGTGGTTGCCGCATCTGAACTGCCGCCGCCTAAGCCACCACCCATAGGCAGATTTTTTTCCACATCAATAGTTACGCCACCTGTGAAACCGGTTTCATTTTTAAGTAATTTTGCCGCCCTGACCGTAAGATCCTCTTCCTCAGCAACGTCAGGCAATGTGTTTTTTAACCTGACCTCACCGTCGGATCTGGGAGTAAAAATAATCCAGTCACAAAGATCCACAAAATGAAAAACTGTTTGCAATAAGTGATATCCATCGGTCCTGCGACCAACAATCCGCAACATCAAATTTAACTTGGCCGGCGCTGGCCAGCGCATTTCCCACTTACTAGCTAAAATAGCTATATCACTCATTTATAACCCACTGATCCACAATCAACTTAAGCCTAACAGACTCATTGGTTAAAAATACTTTATGGGGCATCAAGCCCACCTCTGTTTCCTGCATAGCTTTAAAAAGAACCTGCCATCCACTTTGCATAAAACCTTGGTCAATCTCAATCAAATCAATATCAGGATCTGCCAAGCCTCTCACCCAATAGACCAATGACCTTATCGGCACATAAAAGCCCAGCTCATTAACAATCGATTCCTCATCTTGGTCCGAATATTCAACGATACTCTCGCCGTCATTAATACTCAGATTGCCGGCCTTGACCTTGATCTCCAAGCCACCTTGCCCTAAGGGGCCTGAGATTTTAATGATCCCCAGCTCACTGCTCTGCACCCAATTAAGGGAACCGGACCATGAATCATCTTTTAAAATTACCGCGATTCGCCCTTCAAAATTCCAATTGTTTAACTTTTCTGCAGCACTTCTATCTGAAAGTGCAAAATCCGACGTATCCTTTACTGTGTCCAGAGTACAACCAACTAACTGGATAAGAAATACTAAAATTATGGTTCGCTCAACGCACTTTGAAACCAGTCTCAGGCAATCACCGACCATCTAACACTCGTTTTTTAAAATCAAGCAGATATTCATCGTCCGGTGCATTTTTAATCGTCTGGTCAAAAAGACGGATTGCCTCTTTTTTTCTCCCTAATTCCCAAAGAACCTCAATCAAATGAGCGGCAATTTCATTTTCCGGCTGTAACGCATAAGCCTTTTCCAAATACTCTAATGCTTTAGTCAAATTATTCAGCTTGAACTGCAGCCATCCGTAACTATCAAGAATAACCGCCTCGTCAGGTTGCAAACTCAATGCTTTTTCAAGATATTGCTGAGCTTCTACGTACCGGGTAGTTTGATCCGCAAGCGTATATCCCAAGGCATTTAACGCACTCACATCATCAGGATGATTCACTAAAATTCTTTTCAAATCCAGCTCAAGAATATCCAGCTTCCCCATTCGCTCAGCAACCAGTGCCCGGGTATATAGCAACTCCTTTTGCTCAGGCATTTCCTGTATGGCGTCATTCAGCATCTGAAAGGCTTCTTCGTAACGCTTCTGCTCATTATAGAGCTCAGATTTCACCAATATGCCACGCACCTTCTGCTCGGTAGTTTTTACCGGCAACCCTTCCAGGCGCTTACTTGCCGAATCAAATTGGCCCTGCTTTATCAAAAGCGATATGGCCGCAATTCGGGCATCAAAACTAAAAGGACCGCTGGCTACCTTATCAAACCAAACCAACCCCTCCTCATTGCGCTCTGCTCTAACGGCTATCCGGCCGAGGTAAAAACTGGCCTGATCTTGTAATTCAGGAACCAAAACCAATTCTTTAAATACTCCCGAAGCCTTTTCATCCTGTTCCAATTGCAGATAAACCAAAGCCAAAGAAAACTTTGATTCAACATCATCAGGACTGATATCGATAATTTCACGATAAATCTGCCCGGCGCCTTCGTAATCTGAAGATTTAATCAGCAACTGTGCCAGTAATTTTCTGACTTTGACGTTTTCAGAGTCTTTCTTGCTCAGTTTGGCGAGCAGGCTTTTGGCTTTCTCAACGTCATTTGACATGACTGCAATTTGAGCCTCCAACAATAGAGCCTTGTCCCATTCAGGGTTAATATCCAACGCTTTTTTTATCTTTTGCTCGGCCAACACATGACTGTTCAACTGCATAGCCAACATTGACTGTACAAAATAAACAGCGGCCTGATCAGGTTGCTGAATGGCGACTTCTTCCATGACATCATATATAAATGCAGCATTTGCTTTAGGGCCTAAAGCCTTAAAAAGCTCCATGAGTGTCCCTTCAAAGCCTTCAGGGTCTTTTTCAAGAATTTCCAGCGCATCTGCGACAGCCGTTTTTTTATCTTCCTTTCTCAGCGCTGCAAGCAAAGAAATTTTCCTGGCCGTTAAATTATTGGGCTCTTGCTTTAGCCATAATTCAACCGCTTCTTCCGCCTTATCTGTATTTTTAGTGTAGAGTGCTATTTTTGCCGCTCTCTCCGCCAGCCTAACGTCTTTTACACGCTTTGCCGCTTCAAGATAACCTTCCAGCGCCACATCGAATTGCTCTCTTTGCCCAGCAATTTCGGCCGCGAGCAGCATATACATAACATCAGGATCAATCGCAGTTTTTGAAGCATCGAGCTCGGGAGTAATTCCGTTTTCCCCAACCGCAGCCTCCGAATCAGTGCCATTTTTTTCTGACAATGACGAACAGCCATTTAAATAAACAAGCATCAGCAGTGGAAGCAACTTATTGATCAACACACAAATATCCTATGATTTTTCAAGACAACATCTACATAATAGATTAACAGAAAACGCGATCAAACTTGACAGTTGATTTATAACGTTTGGATAAACGCGCAACATTTCTTTAAAATACCGCTCTAAGCCCATATATTTAGAATTACCTGGCCAATGGGCTTATGCTTGTAACCGCTGAGACGCATCTGATAAAGCTAAGTTCAGTCCGTATCCATTAATCATTAAGACTCTGATACTTTTGACTCATGACACTGCTAGCCGTTGGAATCAATTACAATACAGCGCCGGTTTCAATTCGCGAGCGATTGGCTTTTCCTGCCGATATTCTGGAATCATCATTACAGGATTTATGGCGATTAAATGGCATTTCCGAAGCGGCCATATTATCGACCTGCAACCGCACTGAATTTTATTGCGAATCCCCCATAGAAAACAAACAAATATTAATCGATTGGGTTGCAGATAATCGAAACATACAATCAGCCGATTTCGCCCCCTATTTATACACCCACCAGGACAGCCAGCTAATTCGTCATATGTTCCGCGTCGCATGCGGACTTGACTCCATGGTCCTGGGCGAACCTCAAATTCTGGGGCAAATGAAAACAGCTTACCAGGCAGCATCAGAAGCCGGCACGCTTGGCAAATACCTGGGCAAGTTATTTCAATACACCTTTTCAGCCGCCAAAAAGGTCAGGACAGATACGGCCATCGGATCAAGCCCGGTATCGATTGCATTTGCAGCCGTTCAACTTGCGCAGCAGATTTTTGACAAACTCAGTGAACAAACCGCTATTTTAATAGGCGCCGGAGAGACAATAGAATTAACAGCACGTCATCTTAGCCAACAAGGCATCGGTAGAATCATTATCGCAAACCGTACTTTTGACAAAGCCCACGCACTGGCAAGTCGATTTAACGGCTATGCCATTTCATTAACAGAACTCCCTACGCATTTGGCCGAAGCCGACATCGTTGTATCGTCCACCGCCAGTCAACTACCTATCCTGGGCAAAGGGAGCGTGGAAAGCGCGATCAAAAAGCGCAAACACAAACCCATGTTCATGGTCGACCTTGCTGTCCCCCGAGATATCGAAGCAGAAGTGGAACAATTGAAAGACGTTTATCTTTACACCGTCGATGATCTCCAGAATACTATTGACCAAAATATGGACAACCGCCGCCGAGCAGCGCTGCAGGCTGAAGAAATCATCGATACGGAAGTCGAGCATTTTTTGTACTGGCTAAGGGCCCAAGGCGCGCAAAACACGATCAGGGATTATCGTGTACAGGCAGAATCAATACGTGACGAAGCCCTAACCAAAACCCTTAAAATGCTTAATAACGGCCTCTCTGCTGAAGAAGCACTCAATCGTCTGGCCCATAGCCTGACCAATAAACTCATTCACACGCCCAGCACCCAAATCAGAGAAGCGGGAGCTAACGAAAGGCACGATCTGATCGCGGCCGCGCGTGAAATTTTTAAATTATCCTCAACTCAATGAAACCATCCATAGCACACCGCCTAGACAGTCTCAGCGAACGCTTTGACGAAATTACCGCCCTTCTCGCTCAACCCGAAACCCAAAGCAATCAAAATAAATTTCGCGCACTCAGCCAGGAATACTCCCAGATCAAACCCATTGTTGATTGCTATAAGAATTTCGAACAGACATTGGCTGACCTGGAATCTGCTCATGAAATGGCCAAAGACAGCGACCCTGAGTTACGGGAAATGGCTAAAGAAGAAATATCCGCCATTGATAAACAACAAGCTGCTATAGAGCAAGAGCTGCAAATTCTGTTGTTGCCCAAAGACCCCAATGACAATCGCAACATTTACCTTGAAATACGAGCCGGAACGGGGGGCGATGAAGCCGCCATTTTTTCTGGCGATCTGGCCCGCATGTATCAGCGTTTTGCAGAAAAAAAAGGCTGGAAAACCGAATCGATCAGCGAAAGCCCCGGAGATCATGGCGGTTACAAAGAGATCGTATTGCGCGTTTCAGGACAGGATGTCTACTCACAATTAAAATTTGAATCCGGCGCACACCGCGTTCAGCGGGTTCCGGAAACCGAATCGCAAGGCCGGGTGCATACCTCCGCATGTACTGTTGCGGTGATGCCCGAAGCTGAAGAAGTTGATGCTATCGATATCAACCCGGCCGATTTACGCGTAGACACATACCGCTCCTCTGGCGCAGGCGGTCAGCACATCAATAAGACGGAATCGGCTATACGGATTACCCATATCCCCAGCGGCGTTGTCGTCGAATGCCAGGACGAACGCTCCCAACATAAAAATCGCGCCCGAGCCATGTCGCTGCTGCAGTCACGTTTACTGGCCGCCGAGCAGGAAAAACTGCAATCAGAGCAAGCTCAAAACCGAAAACTGCAAGTGGGCAGCGGCGATCGTTCAGAACGCATACGCACCTACAACTTTCCTCAAGGCCGCATGACCGACCATAGGATCAATTTGACGCTCTATAAGCTCGATGAAATTATGCAAGGTTCGATGGAACAAGTCATAGAGCCTTTGATTAACGAACACCAAGCCAAGCTGTTAACGCAACTGGGCGAAGAATAAGCCGCGCATGCTTACGATAAAAAATCTACTACTCAAGGGCTTACAAACACTGCAACCAGAAGTGGATTCACCGCAGCTTGAGGCGGAAATCCTGTTAAGTTTGGCCCTAGGTAAAAATCGCTCTTATCTTAAAGCCTGGCCGGAACGCGAAGTGAGCGGCGAACAAGCCTGTTGCTTTGATCACCTGATTCATAAGCGAAGCGAAGGGACACCGATCGCTTATCTGACAGGTCAACGTGAGTTCTGGTCACGAGATTTCGCCGTCAACCCTGACGTATTGATACCCAGACCCGAAACTGAATTGTTGATCGAAGTGGCACTAACCTTGATCCCTCAGACCTCAGCGTTCAAGGTCATTGATCTGGGCACCGGCTCCGGCATTATCGCGATTACGCTTGCTGCGGAAAAACCTTTGATTGAGGTCACGGCAGTCGATAACAGTAGCAGCGCATTGAAAGTAGCCCAAATTAATGCCCGGTCCCACAAGGCTGAAAACATTACTTTCATCCAAAGTCATTGGTTCGATCAGATAAAAGGCCACTCATTTGATCTTGTTGTCAGCAATCCGCCTTATATTGCCCCGGAAGACCCGCATCTTTTGACTGGAGACGTAAGATTTGAGCCTCAAAATGCATTGATCGCCGCTAACCGCGGACTCGATGATATCGAAGCGATTGCCGGTAAAGCCTTAAGTCATCTGCAACCGCAAGGCCATTTACTGATCGAGCATGGATACAATCAGCAAAATGAAGTTCAGGCTATTTTTCGTGAATTTCATTACCAAAATATACAAACTTACCGGGACTTATCGGGCCATCCCCGGGTGACTTATGGACAACGGCAGTCTTAATCACCGGCACACTTCACTTTATAAGGTTTTAAAACTATGCAACTCTTAGAAATTGCCATTCCACGAAAAATAACCAACCAGCTGCTGCATTTGGCGCAGCTTTCCCCAGATTCCGAAATATGCGGTCTTATCAGCAGCCACCAGGGCATAGCCCATCAATGTTACCCCATTGCCAATGCGGCAGAACACCCTGCCGATAAATTCCTTATGGAACCGGGGCAGCAAATTAATGCCATGCAGAACATACGAGAAAAAGGCGGGGAATTGTTTGCCATTTATCATTCTCATCCCAAAGCGCCAGCGCAACCGTCTGCAACTGATTTGGCGATGTCGGCTTATCCGGATACTCTCAATTTGATCATTTCGCTGAATACCAAAGGCGTTCTCGAAATGCGTGGCTTCAGGATCATTGACCAACAGGCACGGGAAGTGCCGTTGATACTGTCATAGTTAACCTGTCAGTCTCTCTCATAAGCCCCAAAAATCCCTGACACCCTCATGCCTTAGCGGCGTCAGCGCTAATTATTGTTTAATGGTTACCCTCACAGGATCACCTTGCCTGATATTCCAGCGTTCGGCATAGCCGGCATTAACCTCCAGCATATAACGCGCGGGAAGACCGGAATCATAGACATCACAGTCTTCATTGACACACGGGGATACATGAGGCAGCAGCGAAACGACTCTGCCCGCTGAGGAAATAAACAAAATATCCAGCGGCAACAACGTGTTTTTCATCCAAACACCGCGCAGCTGATCGTCAGAAAATACAAACAACATGCCTTTATCCGCCTCCAGATCATCCCTGAACATCAATCCTCTGGCCCTGGCTTCTTCGCTGGCGGCCACTTCCACTTCCAGCAAACGCCCCTGTGTTCCAAAGTTTACAAGCCCTTGCCCCAGCGGGGCCGGTTTATAGCCTTCTGCGGAGGCGCATTTAAAAACCAAAACGAACACCAAAGTCACAAGAGGGATAAGGCTTCCTGAAAAACGTGGGATTAATACTTGTCTGAAATTAAGACTTATCATAACCATTGCCTAATATTGAGAATAACGTGCTGCTTATTATGAACCAATGAACAACAAACCTGTTGATCTGCCAAATCAACAGCGGCGATCTGCCATTGAAAAGCGGGGGCGTATTGAACCGGTAAGCGTAACCACTGAAACGGCTGTCGCGTATCAATGACACAACGATCAAGACCTAACGCAATGCCTCGCCCTACCGCTTTGACAAACGCTTCCTTAGCCGTCCATAGCCGGTAAAACCCAATCAACTGCTGATCCTGGTTTAACGCCTGCCAATAAGTCTGCTCTTCTGCTGCAAAACACCGACTAGCCAAGCCCTGCAGATTATTTCTGGGCTTGATCGCTTCTACATCCACGCCTATGTCACAATTCCGGGATACCGCAACGACCAAACAATTAGCCGAATGCGATACATTGAACGCCAGTTCCGGATCGTTGATCAAAAAAGGTTTGCCGTATTGTCCTTTGGCGAATTTAAGAGCGGCGGGTGCTTCGTCCAAATACTGCGCCAAAATTTGCCGCCGCTTGGCCTGCATTTGTACATAGTTTGCCCTGAGACTCGGCTGCTTAAAATTTAGCAGGTTGGCGCGCTGAGCTTCATCCAGAATCGACTCATAATAAGGATTGGCAATATCAGTTGCCTCCAGAGGCACCCGCCACAGATCCACTTCGGAATCAGCTAAAATCCGGCTCATTCGTTACGTGTCAAAGACAAACCCTCGCCACGCGGGTCGCTGGCTGCATCAAATTGCCGGGTAGCTTTATCAAATTGCACGACCTGCATGTCTCCATATTGATAAGGTGCTTGCTTAACCGCATGCCCTAGCCGGGTCAAGCCTTCTATTTCAGTCAGACTCAACCCACCCGCTTCATATTGAATGACATCCGGCAAATATTGGTGATGAAAGCGGGGGACGCTGACCCACGATTGAGGCCCTTTACCTTCCGCAATATCCAGTACCGCCAGCAACACCATGGAAATGATGCGGCTCCCGCCCGGCGTGCCTATCACAGCCACTTTATGCTCGTCCTCGACAAATGAAGGCGCCATACTCGACAACATCCGTTTGCCGGGCTCTATGGCATTGGCCGCGCCTCCCACCAGACCATAGACATTCATGGCGCCCGGCAAACTGACAAAATCATCCATTTCATCATTCAGCAACACGCCGGTTCCATCCGCCACAAAAGCTGCACCGAAAGGGTAATTGATGCTGAGGGTTGCAGCCACGCGATTGCCTTCTGTATCCATAATTGAAAAATGTGTGGTATTGTCGCCGCCCGATTGGCCGCTCATTTCTCCGGCAAGCAGGCTGCTGGCCAAGGCTTTATCCGGTCTGAGCGAAACCCTGAGCCCCGCAGCATAGTCAGGATTGATCAATCGAGCAACCGGCACATCGATAAAATCAGGGTCCCCCAAATACATGGCCCTATCCCTGTAACTGCGCCGCATCGCTTCAACAATCAAATGCTTTCTCGTCGTCGAATCGGGCTTGGCCAAATCGTATTCACTTAGAATATTTAACGACTCGATGAGCCCTATTCCGCCCGATGACGGCAATGAAGCACTGGTAATGCGTAGACCATGAAAACGGCCTCTCACTGGAGCACGCTCAATGACCCGGTAGTTATTCAGGTCTTCTTGCTGCCAAATACCGCCACTGGATTTGACTGATTGAAGTAATTTTTCTGCAACTACGCCGGAATAAAATCCATCTCTGCCAAATTGCGCCAATCGCTCCAAGGTATACGCCAGTTCCGGCTGTTTTAAAATCCAGCCTTTTTTAGGCACTTGGCCGCCATCTAGAAAAATTGCCGCTGCCGTTTCTGATGTTTGTAATTCCTTAAGCCTAAACGTCACCAATTTGCGGTATTTATCACCGACCGGAAAACCTTCCCGTGCATAACGTATAGCGGGTTTTAAAGATTCAGATAAAGGCAGTTGACCATAATGTTCCGCCAAATGCGCCAATGCGGCGGGCACCCCCGGAATACCTGCCGAAAGGGCTCCAGTGATAGACAGGCCTAGTATTACTTTGCTGTCTTTATTCAGAAACATTGCTTTATGCGCTGCCAAAGGTGCTTTTTCACGCCCGTCCAGCATCGTTTCAAAGCCGTCACGTGCTCTATGCAACAACCAGAAACCGCCGCCGCCCAAGCCCGAACCCGAGGGTTCAACAACTGCCAATGCAGCACTGACTGCAACCGCCGCATCAAACGCATTGCCTCCTTGATCGATCACGTCCCTTCCGGCCTGTGTTGCCAGAGGATGTGCGCTCGCTATCGCCAGATTTGAAGCCTGGGCGTAAGCAAAAGGCTGCCAGCCCAAAACGATAAACCCAAAAATAGCAAAAATAAGGCCATAGGTTTTTACGGTAAACCGTGTTTTTACCGTCCGGCTTTGCGGGACAGCAGAAGCTAACAAGCCACCTCCTATCTGATAGAAAAAACGTCTGATTTTCAGAAAGTGCGAGGTGTTTGGCAAGGATGTCGGCAGCAGGGATGCTGCCGCCAAGCCCCCATGAACAGGTTCACGGCAGTCTTCGACAAACACTCCCGCACCTTTAAATAAAGTCGAACGATTTTTAAGTATGAAAGGAGTAATATTCAGTAATATCTTTTTTTCGAGCATGTCGCATCGGCTCCTGAAACCTGACCTTTTATCAGCCGTACAGTTGATAAAATGAATGATATGATTTGTTTATTACATCACAGAGAACTGACTCTCGTAGCTCAAATTTTTAAGACTTCCGTATTCCTCAGGATAGATAGTCATGCCCCAACAAAAATATACACTGGGCTTTATCGGCATTGGTCTCATGGGCAAACCGCTCACCTTACGTTTATTAAATGCCGGTTTTAAAGTCAATGTCTGGAATCGCACTCCGGAAAAACTGACCCCTGTCGTCGAGGCAGGCGCTGTTGCATTTACTGACAGCGGCGCGTTAATCGAGGCATCCGATATCATCATCTTATGTCTTGCTGATACCGCCGTTGTAGAAACAATCGTAAATCAGCACATTCTTCCCTGCGGACGGCAAGGTCAACTGATTATTGATTTGTCCAGTATACACCCTGAAACAACACGCGAACTCGCTTCGCGTGTCGAACACTATTGCGGCATGCAGTGGGTCGATGCGCCGGTATCCGGCGGCGTTGCAGGGGCTGAGCAAGGCAGTCTGGCAATTATGGCGGGCGGCAGTAACGAGGCGGTAGCAATAGTTCGCGAAGTGTTGAAGCCGCTGTATCAGCAACTCACCCACATGGGTGAAACAGGCAGCGGTCAAGTGACCAAAATCTGTAATCAAATGATCGTCAGTTGCAACGTACTGGTCATCGCTGAAATGATCGCTTTGGCCAAATCGGCAGGCGTTGATGCCGCCCGGATTCCAGAAGCGTTGGCCGGTGGTTTTGCCGATTCAAAACCCTTGCAGATCGTCGGACCGGAGATGGCAAACGAGACCTTCGAGCCGATAAAATGGCGGGTTAAAACCCTGTTAAAAGACCTTAACATGGCAATTGATATTGCATCCAGACAAGGTCATGCCACACCGATGTCAGGCCTGGCAGCACAGTTGATGCAACTGCACGGCAGCCATGGTTTTCTGAATCAAGATCCGTCAACGCTCATTAAGCTTTACAGCCAGCATTGATGCAATTTACCGCCAATTTAAGCCTGCTTTTCACAGAACTGCCATTGCTTCAACGCTTCAAAGCGGCGAAGAACAGCGGTTTTTCAGCCGTAGAAATCCAGTTTCCTTACGAAGAAACACCGGAAACCCTTCAAGCCGAACTGGTCAATAACGGTTTAAAACTGATTCTGTTTAACGTTGCGGCCGGCGATTTTCTGCAAGGCGGAGAGGGGTTGGCTGCCGTTCCGGAAAAAGCGCAGGCATTCAAGCAGGCTTTAGCTCAAACAGTCGAGTACATCAACATTTTAAAGCCCGAAGCCGTCAATGTCTTACCCGGCTGTTGCCATGATTCCGACCGCATCGACACTTACCTGAGCATCTTCAAAAGCAATTTGTCACTCGCCGTAACGACTTTTGCACCACTGGGTGTTAAAACGGTCTTTGAAGCCATCAACACCTACGACATGCCCGGATTTATCATCCACAGCGGGAAACAGATGCTGGAGATTATGGATGAACTCGGCCAGCCCGATCTGTTCATGCAATACGATATTTATCATATGCAGCGTATGGGGGAAAATGTGGCCGGATTCATTCGTCTGAACGGCAATAAAATTGGTCATATTCAATTTGCCGATTGTCCGGGCCGCGGACAGCCCGGCACCGGAGACATCGATTTTATCGAGGTTTTTTCCGCCATATCAGAGTCCGGTTATTCCGGTTGGGTAGGCGCCGAATACAGACCCGTCTCATCGACACTGGAAAGTCTGGATTGGCTTGATCACAGTAACAATTGCCAATAACCCGTCTTCATTAGGAAAGCCTTGCCATAAGATCGTTTTCTGCAAGCGTCAATTTATTTACGGGCAGCAATTCCCAATTTGATGATAAAAAGGGGGGAAGGCGTAAGCTTTGCGGGGATGTCGACAGCAGGGATGCTGCCATCAAGCCCCCATGGATCGGTTTATGGCGTTCCTCGCAAGGGTTACGCCAACCCCCAAAGCTACATAGAAGTTCAAACTGGGAATTGTTGGTTAACGGGTGAGCTTCAGATATTTTTGATACAAGCTATCGTGACTTTCGACATGCAGGGGATCTTTATCGATACAGTCAACCGGGCACACCTCGATACACTGGGGCAGACCATGATGACCGACACACTCTGTACACAGAAGTGGGTCAATTACATAAATATCTTCGCCCTGAGAAATAGCACCATTGGGGCACTCAGGCTCACACACATCACAATTAATGCATTCGTCTTGAATAATAAGGGCCATAATTCTAACTAAATTTTTTGATTAAACCGTTTAAAACAACATCAGGTACAAAACTCGAGACATTGCCTTTCAATCTCGCAATCTCTCTGATCATACTGGATGAAATAAATTCATATTGTTCGGCGGGTGTTAGAAAAACTGTTTCCAGATCGGGAGAAAGCCTCCGGTTCATGCCGGCCAGCTGAAATTCGTACTCAAAATCAGATACCGCCCGCAAGCCCCGTAAAATAACGTGAGCACCTTGCTCCTTGGCACAATCCACGAGCAGGTTGTCAAATCCGATAACATTCACATTGGCAAAATCGCAAGTAACTTCACGAGCCAGAGCGACGCGCTCTTCAATGGAAAATAAAGGTGATTTGTTATTGTTTTCGGCAACAGCAACGATGACCTGGTCGTAAAGCTTGGCCGCTCTGGCAATCAAATCCAGATGACCATTAGTAACCGGGTCAAATGTTCCGGGATAGATTGCGTTGATTTTCATAGTGTTGGAAGCGTGGCAAAAAGTCGCAAAGTATAAATGCTTATGGACTGATGGCAAAGTTTTTAAATGATTCGCTGCCAAATATACAACAAACCGGTTTTTTGATTATCAATACCCCTAACTAATTCCATATCCTGTTTTAATTCATTCTCAACTTTAAATCGTAAACAGCTGTCTGCGTGCAAACCACTGCATAACATAACCTCGAGGTAAGATTTCACCACTTTGCACATACGCCAGAGTGTACTCATTATTAAGTGTCGCATTCAATAGCCTCACAGCCGGATGCGTTCCGCACAGGAGTATTTGATCGTCCGATTTAATCAAATAATCATCTGAAGGCAGTTGAATTAGAGTATCACCGGATTTGATAATCAAAACAACAATAGGCAGTTGTTTGGTTAAATCAGCAGGATGCCTGATTAGATGACCCAATCTCAGCGAGTTTCCGCCTGTCAAAAACTTAAAGGCAGCATGACTGTAAGTCTCATTAATGAAGATAGTTTGCAGATGCGGCTGCCTAGTCCCAATTTTGTCATTAAGCCGATGGATAACGGCTAGTAATTCTTGCTGGCGATCGGGCTCATCAGCCACAAGATAGGCAAAAAAAGGTTTCAATAAAGGGGCAATCAACAGAAAAAGTATGCGTCTGGCAGTTACCATCGTTGGCTGCATGATCAAATCAATATTGGCAGCGGCAAAAGCAAGCCGGTTCTCATGCCGATTCTGCCGGACCAATGAAAATAAACCGGGATTAAGATTTCTGGCATTTAACAAGATACCCAGATTATGGCCATCATCATCGGTTCCAGCCAGAATCCCAACGGCCTGATCAACTCTTGCTTTCACCAGGGTTTTCGCCGTCGTTCTACCCACGATGTATTGGCTAGGTGATTCGGTATCGGTGGCTTCATGAGGATCGATAACGGTCGTATCAATCCCGTGCCGGGTCAGCACGCGATGAACTTCATGGCCCATTCTGCCGTAACCGCAAATGATCCAATGTCCGATTGGCGGTGCGCAAAATTTGTTCAAACTTGCGCCCGGCTCTTTGGCCAACCACCGGTTAAGACCGGAGTATTCGGGGTGTTTAAGTGCAGAACCCAACACTTTGGCAAAGGTTTTAAACGGATCGACCACATGCACTTCACCGCCCAAAGTTGCCAAGGTTTCTTCAAAAACTTCGACCTTGGACATGGCAATAATACCAATTTCGGGATTCAGCAACCGCGCCAACGCTGCAATTTTTAAATTGGTCTCCTCACAATTCGTAACAGCCACTACGGCTTTGCAATTGGGATGCTGAACACCGGCTTCCAAAAGATGCTTCGGCACACTGGCATCAGCACAAAATCCGGACATGGCAACGCGGTAATCGCGCAGTTTGAGCGCCTTAATCCGCTCTTCATTATCATCAATGATTACGGAGGGAAAGCAGTGATCACTGAGCCCGCGAGCCAACAGACTGCCTGTATCGCCAAATCCGCAGACTATAAAAAACGGTCCGGAAATGCGCTTGACCGCTTTCGTAAATTGCCGCTCTTCCAGAGCTCTGACAAAAAAAGGATTTTGAAATAAACGGACAATGCTGCCTATTGCATAAAACCAGGTAATAACGCTGACATACAGACAAGCCATTGCCCAAAACCGTTGGGCATTATTAAACTCATAGGGAATCTCGCCAAATCCGGTAGTCGTCGCGGTATAAGTCATGAAGTAAAGTGCATGAAATATGCTCATGTTATGCGTTTTACCATCAATGACGGGACCCGGAATAGAAACCATGACGAGAATAGAGACTGCATAAACCACAATTAAAGCGATAATCGGGCTACGCATTTCACGCATCACGATGAAGCTAACCCGGTTCAAATCAATAGATTCAGCCATGACAACCTCGGTGAAACAGTAATTTAAAGCCGCGACATCAGTGTCTCTGAGACCAGGATTACAACCGAAATAACATTGGCTAACAACGCGCCGCCGCTTAGCGAAATAATGGTGACCATCACATCCGGTGTAATGCCGGTTTCGGTGACATGGACAACGACAGTCCAATAGGTGGCCGCCGCAATCAACTCGAGATCGGCAACCAGACTGGTGGACAACAATACCGCGCCAATTTGAGATCGATCACCCAGTTTTAAAACCGTTGCAATGAAGTTAACCACAATCACAACAAACAATTCCATAACATTGTGATGATCTGGATTATTGATCTCCCCGAGAAAAAAGCCAAAATTTAAGGTTAACGACATAACAATGAAGAAACCGAAAATAACTTTCTCTAAATTCACAGTAACCGTCCTATCGTTAAACCAAAAGTGGGATTCTACCTCATTGTAAACTGACTAGGCGGGCAAATTTTTGCTAGCTTCGGCGTCATCTTAAAGCGACTCAGTCTAAAAAATCCTGGTTAATAAATCAGGATTATTGTTAACATTGCAGTCTTTTGGAAGGAGACTTATTGATGAAATTGACTGCTATGGACCTAGTTGCCGCCGCCAAACAAAACATCACTGAAATTGATGTACCCACTGCCAAAAAGGAATTATCCAAATTCATTGTTTTGGATGTCAGAACACCGGCCGAATTTATTAACGGCGCCTTGCCTGACGCCATCAATATCCCTAGAGGCATTTTGGAATTTAGAATTGAAAATCACCCGGATTTCAAAAACAAACATGATGCAGACATCCTGGTTTATTGTCAGACGGGCGGACGTGCTGCGCTGGCCACTGAAAATCTGCTTAAGATGGGCTACGAGAAAGCTGTGAGTCTTGCCGGCGGCTACCAAGCCTGGCTAGCATCCCAGTAAATGGAAGCCCTCACCTCAATCAGGCTTGATAAATGGCTTTGGGCTGCTCGTTTTTTTAAAACCCGCAAACTGGCTGCAGAAGCCATAGCCGGTGGGAAAGTGCACCTGAACAATCAACGGGCCAAGCCTGGCAAGGAGATTGGCGTGGGGGTTCGACTGGAAATAATGAAAGATCAATACCGCTGGGATATTGTCGTAAAAAACCTTAACAACCAAAGACGTCCTGCACCGGAAGCCTCATTGCTCTATGAGGAAACAGAAGAAAGCAAAAGCCGCCGTCAGGCTCTTATTATTCAACAAAAAGAAGAGCAATCGCTGCTTCCCCATTACGACAGACCGCATAAACCCAATAAAAAGGAGCGGCGTCTTATTCATAAATTTAAAGAAGGCTGACACTACAAACAGGTAGGCGGTTTCGGCAAACCTGCCAGTTTGCAAGCATATTTCAATGGCCCGTCCGGGAATAGCCGGTGTAAGTAACGGCTATTACCTTTTTGTTCACCTAACTGCTTTGCTATGGCCTTAGCAAACATGCGCGCATTAGGCAAATGCTTGTAACGGCGATAGTAATCCCTGATAAACCCTAAAATTTCCCAATGCTCGGGCGTTAATTCAATGTTATCCAGTTGAGCCAGTTGGTTCGCCACATCCTCGTTCCACTGAGTCATATCCATCAAAAATCCTTGATCCGTCGTCTCAAGGGACACCCCCTGTACGATCAGGACCATGAATGAATCACCTCATTGACGGTCGTTAAGCGGATCAAATCGGGGTAGCCGATAATTTTGATGTTATCTGGAAATTCGGAGCGGTGAATGCCGTGTATCAGCAACGCATCTTGTAACGCATACAATTTTATTTCGTTACTCAATCCTTTGATTTTTGCCTTAAAAGCCTGACTTATCAGCCTTTGTACCGACATACCCATAAACACAACAGCATCCCCTTTATCGACTCTTTCGAAAATAATCGGCTCATGAGAAGTTTCAAAAACCAAATGCAGCATAAATTAGTGAGAGATATCCGTTAATTTAAGACCCACAATACCTGCGAGCACCAATACCAGTGAAATGAGCCTGGGAACATCCGCAGATTCCTTAAAAAGGACTATCCCCAGTATGGCAACACCGACGAGTCCCATGCCGGTCCAAACAGCATAAGCGGTTCCCAAAGGTAGCGTTTTAATCGCAACCGTTAACAAATAAAAACTTCCCGCTCCAAAAACGAGCGTCATTAAACTGGGTATCAGCTTTGTAAAACCCATGCTGAATTTTAAGCTCAATACGAAGATGATTTCGGCAAAACCGGCCGCAAATAGAAAAAACCAGGCTGTCAATTTGAATTTCCTTGTTAAAATAAAATGAAGATTATCTTATAAAACCAATAATTAGAACAAAGTATAACGTTTCCATGGAAAATGAAATTGCGTATCTTCTTAAGGGCAAACAGCAGATCATTAGTAATCTGACGCTTTTGCTCAAACAGAAAACATTGATCACTGTTCAATTCGGAAATAATGAATCGTTTATAACAACGTTGATTGAAATTGATCCCGAAAAAGGGATTTTATTTTTTGATTACGGGCCTAAAGACTATTTGAATAAACAGCTTCCGCTTTCCACCGACATTGAATTTAAATGCAATTTTTCGGGCATTCGTGTCAGATTCGAAGGAAAAAAAATCAAACCTGTCAAGCTGATAGGAGAAGTGGTCTTTGCAATGCCATTACCGGAAAAGCTATTCTGGTTCCAACGGAGGCGATTTTATCGCGTCAAGTCACCCCTATCAAAACAAAGCTTCGTTAATTTAAGTCTGGAAACTGAAGAAATCTTAAAATTACGTGTTTATGATCTTAGCATCTCAGGCGTTTCATTCTTAGATGACAACAGTGAATATCATCATTTGTGGACACAGGGGCTTCAGTACGCCAACGTTACGCTTGATCTGGAAAACATAAGTCAGATTAAGGTCTCATTAGAAATATCCAACTGTATTCCGGTAAACAGTGATAAACCATATAAAATTCAAAAGATCGGTTGCAAGTTACTGGGGGTTTCAAACGCCATGGAATCAACCATTCAAAAGTACATGCAACTCATAGAACGGGAAAATAAGCTTAAAAGCTGATAAATAGACGCTATTTCATTTTAAAACCTTCTAGTATCGGTGGTGGATTGATACCTCTGTAAGGCTCATTTTTAGCAGGAACTGTTACTGAATCACCGCTGGTCTCTGCAAATGAACGAGGTTTTACGGCTTGGTAAGACGAATAATACCGGTAAGTAGTGAGTTTTTGATTCAGCATATCGAGTTTTTTGGACAGAACCAGTTTTTCTTTATGACTCAACTGGCCATCCGCTTTAAATCGTTGCTCCAATTGTGCCAACTTGGCCTGGCCTCTCGATAAAACCCTCAAGTCCTGACGCGTGATCAAGCCCTTTTTGTACGCTTTTTCAATTTTCCTTTGCTGCAATTGTTTTCTCGCTGCAAACTGATTCAGAAAATTATCATCCATTTGAGATTGAGACAGGCCGCCACCGTAATCGGCAAAACCGGATGCAGCCCATAAACTGCAGAAAAGAAAAGCAATCAATCTGACTCGATTCATAAAAATTCCTTATTGATATCAACGGCGCATATAATGCGCATCGCAAAATTAATAGTGACTTAACGAAAAAAAGATAATCCTCACTAATGAATAAAGATAGTACCGACTTTGATCAGAAAATATTGACTGTTTCACAGTTAAACAATGAAAGTAAACGCTTACTTAATGAGCATTTTTTAAGTATTCGCGTTGAGGGCGAAATATCCAACCTGACAACACCCTCTTCAGGCCATATTTATTTCACGCTTAAAGACAGCCAGGCTCAGGTTCGTTGCGCGATGTTTCGTTCGCAACATCGCAGGACTCATTTTAAACCGGACAACGGCATGCAGGTGATAGCTCGCGCACAAGTGACTTTATACGAACCCCGGGGCGATTATCAACTGGTTGTTGATGAACTTGAAGAGATTGGCGACGGCGCGCTGCGAAGAGCATTTGAAGCACTTAAATTCAAGCTGGGACAAGAGGGCTTATTTGATGCCCGGTATAAAAAATCAATCCCCTTGCTCCCATCAGCCATCGGCGTAATCACATCGGCAACAGGCGCCGCAATCAGAGATGTGCTGACCGTTCTTAAAAGGCGATTCCCGGCGATACCTGTCGTTATATATCCAACGGCCGTTCAGGGAGAAAACGCAAAATACGAGATCACCAAAGCCCTGAATACGGCGGCTGCGTCGGGCGATTGTGATCTCATTATCTTGGCTCGCGGAGGCGGCTCGCTTGAAGATTTATGGGCTTTCAATGAAGAGATAGTCGCCAGAGCCATTTTTGCCTGCCCTATTCCCATCATTGCGGGGATAGGGCATGAAATCGATTTTACCATCGCCGACTTTGTGTCAGATTTAAGAGCGGCGACCCCCTCGGCTGCTGCAGAACACGCTGTTCCGGATCAGCGAGAATGGCAAACGGCGTTCCAATCCTACGCATGGAAATTGCATCAACAACTGTCCCGTCAATTAGCGCAAAAACAGCAAAAAATGGAGTGGTTGGCCAAACGTCTGGAGCAACAGCACCCGGGACAAAAGCTGGCCCGCAATGCTCAACGGGTTGACGAAATGGAACTCAGAATGATGCGGGCTATAGGCAACCTGATCCATCATCACAAAAGCGCACTGGCCATTCAATCGGCAAAACTCAATCAACAAGTGCCATCCAACCTCGTCAATACACTAAAAATGAGGCTGGCGCATTCAGATCAGCGCCTGATAGCCGCTTTACGCGTCAAATTGGAACGGCTAACCCAGCGTCTTATCCAGGCAGGCCAAAACTTGCATGCCTATAGCCCTCTGACCACGCTGAATCGGGGTTACGCCCTGGTAACAGAAATTAAAACGGGAAAAGTGATAAACAGCTCTACGCAACTCAAAGAAGGAGACCGCATTCATACCCGCTTAGCGGAAGGCAGCCTCATCAGCGAAGTCAAACAGCTATCAGACAAAACTTATTCAGGATAAGCAGACCAGCACCTAAGAACCCGATACTCAACGCCCGAATCAGTCGAGCATGATTGAACCAGACAAAATGAATGAGCCGTCCATACAATCGGTTCAAAGGCTATTTCCACTTTATCTTTTACTCCTCTTGCTAAAGTCACATGCGGCAAATAAGGCCTTTCATCGAGCCTAATCCCCAAGCTGCGAGCCACAGCGCAGAGTTCGCCCGCCAAACGGGCTGCACCCAAATCACCCAGGCAACTGGTCAAACACAGTACCTTGGGCACCTTCCAAAAACTTAGTTGATCAAAGGTCAGACTGACCGGTTCCATGACAATCTCTGATGCTGCAGCCATTAAAGCCGCCTCACAATCACTATTGACCGAACCTAAAAAGCAGAGCGTAACGTGCACATTTCCGGCGTTAATGGGCTTCATCACCGATAAATCCAGCTTGTTGATCAGACCCGTACAGTGTTCACGCACAGATTCATCAGGCCATAGCGCAAAAAACAAGCGTTTCACGGGAGTATTCTGATTAAAAACACTGAAAATAATCCATCAACAATTCTTCACAATTGAAAAAAAGCCGAGGCAACGCCTTACTGATATAGAACCGCATCACGTATTCGATATAAGCGGATACGACCATCAACCGTGCCAAGGCAATCCAAAGCCGTGAACTTGAATGAGAAGAACCTCTCCAGACACCCAGTGTCCACCACAAAACCGGACCCAGCATCATGACATGAATGTTTGACCAACTGGAAACACTGATCATTCCTGACTGAACCAGTGCATCCGCCCCGTAAAGACCCGCATTAAAAACGATGAAAAAAGGCCAGAACAGCTTATTCAAGCCAAGCGCGCCATTCCAGATAGCAAGCAGGTATTGATACAGACTCAAGGTTTTGACGTCCGGCATCTCCCAATCCAATTCGGGAAAAGGAGCGCTGATAAAAATGACCCCGAATAAAGTACTAAAGATGATGAAAAACTCCAACGGACCTATCAGCTGGCTGGATGAAAATATAATCGGTAAGGTATTGGTAAACATGGAATGATTAGACCCGAAGCAAGTTTTAACTTTATCAGGTTACCACAAAGTTTTGATATTTAAACAAACCGAGGATGACTCGGCTTAACAAGTCAGAAGAAAGGTGATCCACCCGGAGGTTGCGGTTGGCGATAGCCAACCCAACATTTCAAGACCATAGTGTTAATTATTGGTATGCGAAAAGCATGCAACCCAGCCAACGACTAAATAATGAAATTCTCTATAGCCAGCAATTCAATTCCCTTACGCTCGGCCTCACCTCTATCCTGTTCAGTGTTGTAACCCCAGGAAGCCAGCAATAATTTGACGTTTTTCAATTGTGGATTTTTCTGCACATTCAACAAGGCGATCAATCGGTCTTCGATAAAATGCATGGATGCATCGGGAAAATAATTGACCAGATCAATCAAAATATCTTCTTTGCTTTTATTGCGGTCCAGGCCAAAAATCCGGTCGCCAGGAATAAAGATATGATTGGCCGTTAAAATGTGGGACACAAACCGTTCCTGTTTAGTCGTGACCACAAACCAATGCCCCTGATTCTCAAGGTTCCTCAATTTTTCCGTAATTCCCGGAAACAAAGGATTATAGGTTAGCCATTCGGGCAAATCATCATGGATCCAGGCATCTCTGATTTCGCCAAACAACTGTTTTAGACCGTCTATCGATTGGCCGGACTTTTCGATAAGCGTCGGTCTGATTTCAGCAAAATGTTCAAAAATGTAGTCACTGGACTCACCTTCATGAAGCAGGCGCATGACCAGAATAGCTTCAAAACCGGTTTCAATGATGGGTCTGACCCTTCGAAATTCATCAATCAAGCGTTGTCCAGGAAACACAGGCGTCATATCCGGCCACAACTGCAAGGCGGCTTTCCATCCGGTTATTGCAGTCTCGACCGCACTGTCACAGAGCACACCGTCAAAATCAAGTGCGTAGATAACGGGTTTATTCATGAGGGTATAAACATCCGGGAAGACTGAAGTTAAGATAGCTTAACTCGTTGACTGGCATTTTCAGCCGTTCCGGCAATGATTTGTAAAAAGACCATTACTGGAACGAAAACAGAATAACTTACGTGACTGAAGCAGACGATAAAATTAAAACTTATGAGCTTTAAGATTTTGCCAAAATTGCAGCAACCGTTTCACCCATCGCTGACGGCGTAGGCGCAATAATAACGCCCAAGTCTCTCAGCATAGCGACTTTTTCGGCTGCGCTCTCACCTGCAGAGGAAATAATGGCGCCTGCATGCCCCATCCGACGCCCTTCAGGTGCGGTCAATCCGGCAATATACGCTACCACGGGTTTACTCATGTGTTCTTTAGCAAAATGTCCTGCGTCTACTTCTTGAGGACCGCCGATTTCGCCAATCATCAAAACCACTTTGGTTTCCGGATCCTGCTCGAATTTTTCAAGGATATCCCGGTGAGAACTGCCGTTAATGGGATCACCTCCGATGCCTACCGAAGTCGAAATACCGATACCCAACCGTTTCATCTGATCCGCCGCTTCATAACCCAGCGTACCGGAGCGTCCGACGATGCCGACATTACCCTGCTTGTAAATGTGTCCTGGCATTATTCCCAACATCGCTCGACCCGGGCTAATCGTGCCCGCACAATTCGGTCCGGTCAAAACCATGCGCGCCTCGACAGGAAACCTGCGCAGAAAGTTTTTGACCTTCATCATATCCTGCGTAGGGATACCGTCTGTTATCGCCACACAATATTTGATTCCGGCTTCAGCGGCTTCCATAATCGAGTCGGCAGCAAATGCAGGCGGCACGAAAACGATACTGGCCTCGGCCCCCAATTGCTCAACTGATTCCTTAACCGTGTTATAGACAGGCAAACCCAAGTGCGTCTGTCCGCCTTTGCCGGGCGTAATGCCGCCCACGACTTTTGAGCCGTAATTGATCATGTCCTGAGCGTGAAAGCTGCCGATTTTACCAGTAAATCCCTGAACAATTATGCGTGTGTTTTCGTCAATCAAAATAGCCATTACTTTTCCTCTTAGCCGGCAGCATTAGCGACAACTTCATTACGAGCCTGAACAGCTTTTTCAGCCGCTTCCGCCAGAGTCTCTGCCATGATGATGGGCAATCCGCTTTCGGCAATAATTCGCCTTCCCTCGTCAACATTGGTTCCGGACAAACGGACTATCAAAGGCACTTTCATATCGATTTTCTTGACGGCTTGAACGACACCCTCCGCAATCCAGTCGCAACGGTTAATACCTGCAAAAATATTCACCAACATGGCTTTGACATTTTTATCCGCCAATACCAGGCGGAAAGCTTTTTCAGTCCGCTCCGGCGAAGCGCCGCCGCCAACATCCAGAAAATTGGCCGGTTCACCACCTGCCAGTTTAATCATATCCATAGTGGCCATCGCGAGACCTGCGCCATTGATCATACAACCAATATCGCCATCCAGTCCGACATAGCTCAAACCGCGATCAGCAGCGGCCATTTCACGGGGATCTTCTTGAGTTTTATCGCGCAGTTCGGCGATTCTGTGCCGGCGGAACAAAGCATTATCATCAAAGCCCATTTTGGCATCGAGTGCAATCAAGTCCTCTTTTGCCGTAATAACCAAGGGGTTGACTTCAACCATGCTGGCGTCATTGGCACGCATTGCCCGATAAATACCCTTGATGGTCTTTACCGCGGCATTCAACATTGACACAGGTATACCCAGCGCAAAAGCCATCTCTCTTGCCTGAAAATCCTGCAAGCCTACCGAGGGTTCTATATAAATTTTAGTGATGGCTTCCGGCTGCGTTGCTGCCAGGGTCTCGATATCCATCCCGCCTTGTGCGGAGCCGACCATGACAATACGCTCTGCACAGCGATCCACCAGAAGACAAAAGTACAATTCCTTGGCAATTTCGGTACCTGCCTCTACATATAACCGGTAACAGACTTTACCGGCAGGCCCTGTCTGATGAGTCACAAGCCGCTTGCCCAATAATTTACCGGCCGCAGCTTCAACTTCATCATGGCTTTTACAGATGATGACACCGCCTGCTTTACCTCGCGCACCGGAATGAATCTGGGCTTTAACCACCCAAACTGAACCCCCGATTTCTCTGGTACGCTGGACGGCTTCTTCAGGACTGTAGGCTAAACCGCCGTCAGCGATCTTCACGCCGTATTCCGCTAAAATTTCCTTCGCCTGATACTCGTGGATATCCAATGCATCACCCTCAACTATTTCAAGAAAATCATCAACGAAGGAGCAACCGCCCCCTCGACATTTTTATTTATTGGCTTTTAGCGGCAATCGCTTCTGCAGCTTTAACGACATTGTTAGCCATTTTTTCGGACGCCGCATCAATCAACCGGCCATCCAGTGCAGCAGCACCTTTCCCTTGTGCGGCCGCTTCTTTTAATGCCGCCAAAATGCGTTTGGCTTTGTCTATTTCTGCTGCCGGTGGTGTAAAGACTTCATTAGCCAATGCAACCTGGGAAGGATGAATCGCCCATTTACCCTCACAACCCAGCGCCGCCGCACGTCTAGCCGCAGCTTTATAGCCGTCTGGATCTTTAATATCACCAAAGGGACCGTCTATGGGACGCAAGCCGAAAGCACGACAAGCCACAGTCATACGGCTTATGGCGGCATGCCATTGATCACCCGGATAATCAGGATTCAAGCCGCCGATATTGGTCGTTCTTGCCCGATTGCTTGCAGCATAATCGGCAACACCAAAGTGCAGTGCCTCAAGCCGTCCTGATGCGCCTTGACGCGCAATATCCTCTACATTGGCCATACCCAGCGCAGTTTCAATTAACGCTTCGATACCAATTCTGTTTTTTAAGCGCTGCTGCATTTCCAACTGATTGACCATGGCTTCGACCATGTAAACATCGGAATAAACACCAACTTTAGGAATCAGGATGGTTTCTAACTTATGCCCGGCCTGCTCGACCAGATCGACCACATCACGGGTCATAAATTGAGTATCCAAACCATTAATACGCACAGAAACGGTAATCCCGTTCCCTTTCCAGTCCAGATCATTGATTGCCTCGATCACGTTTTTGCGCGCTTGAATTTTGTCATCTGGCGCTACTGCATCCTCGAGATCCAGAAACACAAAATCAACGCCACTTTTCAATGCTTTCTCAAACATATCGGGACTAGAGCCGGGAACAGCGAGTTCACAGCGTTGCACGCGTTGAACAGACGCTTCATATAAGGTATGACTCATTTTTTGTACGTTCCTAAACAGACAAGTTAAAAAATCAAAAAGTAAGGCCTTTAAAAAAGGCACTTGGCTAACCTCGGCTATCAAGGAACTGACCCGAGCGCAAAACAATCGGACATTTTACTTTTGAGGATGATAATGTCAATTTTTTAACTTGACGTTTCTTCGCAATCGGACTACTTGTTAAGCCATCCGGATAGTGGATTTATTCCGCCGCTTTCAGATATTTTTTTATTTGCTATTACAACGGTTACTATTCGCCCGCTTGGAATAAAGGATGTAGGCGATTGATTGAAAAGGCTTCTGCAACGAGTTTGTTGCAGAGGGCTACACAGACGTATTTATGCGTCCTTTGAAATCAAACACCTTCACCCCATAAAACTGGAGGGCGGGAGCAGGTACATTAAATGTTTATAATTGATTAACGAAAACTTTAGGAGAAAAAAATATGAATTGGTACCTTGAGGTTCTCAAAAAATATGCCGAGTTCAACGGCAGAGCCAGACGCTGCGAGTACTGGTATTTCGTCCTGTTTAACATGCTGATTGGTATTGGCATGGCGTTTATAGACGGACTGACCGGCACGTTTAATGCTGAAACAGGCGTAGGTCTATTCGGCGGCATTTACTCATTGGCGGTTCTTATTCCCGGTATCGCCGTTTCCATAAGAAGACTTCACGACACCGATAGAAGCGGATGGTGGCTGCTTATTGCATTCGTTCCTATCGTCGGCGTCATTGCACTTATCGTGTTCATGGTGCAAGACAGCAAACCCGGAGTTAACCGGTTTGGCCCCAACCCTAAACAATGAAGGCCTGATTTGCAGCGCATACTGACGCTTTGGTGATAGAGTGATGATGTGCTGCATCGACAACAAAGCCGCGAAAAACAGCTGATTTAGCCCTGCTGATAATCGCTTAAGTCGTTAGCCGACCTGACATAAACCGGGCTTGCTGATTCAAATCAACTGTGGGATCATTGTTGGCTTTTGGCATCAACGCCAATTTTCATTTTTTCATCCCATTTTAAACTGATTTAAAGAGGCACCCACAATGGCAGGTCGTAATCATTTATACGTTCCAGGTCCCACCAACATTCCGATAGAAGTACTGAGTGCGATGAATGTTAACGGTGAAGACCATCGCTCTCCCAAATTTCCTGACCTGTTCAAACCCCTGCTCGCTGATCTGAAAAAAATATTCAGAACCGAGGACGGTCATGCCTTTATATTTCCTGCAACCGGAACCGCCGGTTGGGAAATTGCATTGACCAATACGTTAAGCCCTGGCGATAAAGTATTGATTTACCGCTTCGGACAATTCAGCCATTTATGGGCCGCGATGGCGAACCGCCTGGGTTTTGATGTGACCGTGGTTGAGCGCCCCTGGGGTGAAGGCATTCCTTTGGATGACCTTGAAGCCAGACTAAAAGCCGACACCAAACATGAAATCAAAGCCTTTCTAGCGACTCACAACGAAACAGCGACCGGTGTCACCAGTGACATAGGCGGCGTTCGTAAAGCAATGGATGCAGCTAATCATCCGGCCTTACTGTTTGTCGATGGCGTCAGCTCAATAGCCAGCCTTGATTTCAGAATGGATGAATGGGGTGTAGACGGCGCAATTTCCGGATCGCAAAAAGGCTTCATGCTGCCTGCCGGTGGCGCTTTTGTTGCGTTCAGTCAAAAAGCGATTAAAGCCTGCGATACTGCTCGTTGCCCAAGAGCGTTTCTTGATCTTAAAGATCAACTCGCCGCCAATAAAGACGGCTACACGCCTTACACACCGTCCATTCCGATGCTTTATGGTTTACGTAAATCGTTAGACCTGTTGCTTGAAGAAGGCCTGGAAAATGTTTACGCCCGTCACCATAGACTCGCGGAAGGCACTCGCAAGGCAGTAGCCGCCTGGGGCTTGGAACAATGCGCCAAACCCGGATTTGAATCCAATACCGTGACAGCGGTTGTTGTTCCGGCTGATAAAGATGCTCGTGCTGTAATCAGCACCGCTTACAGCAAATACAATTTGTCTTTGGGCGCAGGACTGTCGGAAGTGGCAGGAAAAGTATTCCGTATCGGCCACGTCGGCGACATGAATGACGTCTCCATGTTAGGCGCGTTCGCAGGCGTGGAAATGGCATTGCTTGATAATGGATTTGATATCAAACCCGGCAGCGGCGTTGGCGTAGCCGTTGAATACTACCGCGCAACTGCATAAAGTTTTTCCTGCGTGTTAGCTTAAAACCGATCATCTCGCGACGGCTAATCCGGGCTCCAACCCGGATGAGCCCTCATTTGGATCATGCCTTTTGGTGTAAAAAACAATTCCATTCGTTTGGTACGATAACAGCCTACGTCATTTTCTGTAGCAACACCCTTCGAGAATAGCCCATGAGTAAACCCAAAGTCTTTGTTACGCGTAAATGGCCTTCCTCCGTCGAAGAAAAACTCAATGCACTTTACGATGTCACGCTCAATACCGATGACCGTCCCTTGACGGCCGATGAATTTAAAGCCGCCTTGCAAAACTATGATGCAGTCTGCCCTTCGGTCTGCGACGCGTTTCCAGCTGATGTGCTGAATGCAGCCGATAAACGCTGTAAAATTCTGGGAAATTTTGGCGTGGGTTTCAATCATATCGATATCCAGGCCGCCAAAGCCAACAACATCGTAGTCACCAATACACCCGGCGTTCTCACTGAAAGCACCGCCGATCTGGCCATGACCTTATTATTGATGTCCGCGCGGCGCGGCGCCGAGGGAGACCGCCAGGTCAGAGCAGGACAATGGACCGGCTGGTGCCCAACCCATATGCTGAGCAGCGATGTCACCGGCACCACATTGGGTTTGATTGGTTTCGGACGCATCGCGATAGCGATGGCACGTAAGGCGCACCATGGCTTTGGCATGAAAATCATTTATTTCAGCCCTCGCGCCGCCGATCAATCGGTAGTCGATGAATTAAAAGCTGAACGCTGCGCAACCTTGCCGGAATTGCTGGCAGCAGCCGATTATGTTTCCTTGCACTGCCCCGGCAGTCCGGAAACCAAACATCTCATCAATGCCGATTCGCTCGAATTGATGAAACCTTCGGCTCATCTGATTAACTCGGCCCGTGGTGATGTCGTTGACAGCCAAGCGCTGATTGACGCACTACGTCATCACAAAATTGCCGGTGCAGGACTGGATGTTTACGAAGGCGAACCGAATATCAACCCAGGGTTTTTAACGCTGGATAACGTGACCCTGCTACCTCATCTGGGCAGCGCAACCTTAAGCACAAGAACCGCAATGGGCAATCGCGTCCTCGCCAATCTGGCCGATTTTTTCGGCGGCAAAGAACCACAGGACAGGGTTGTTTAAAGCAATAGCGCGAAAATCCCGGTTAATATCGCTCACCGTTCAAGCAGGATTACTCACCTGAACATCTGACCTGCGTTGTTCGCCGCTTTTATTATTTCACCAGTCCTTTAGACAATGAAAAGACTATTGTCGTCGATTTTTTCTTCAACAATTTCAGTCAGCGTTTATAGGTAAAGAAGCTGGAAATGATTACATTTCCGGGTAAAAACTCTGGCAGCCTGTTTGGCAATCGCCCTGATCATGCTATCGCCATAAGCGACATTTTTAATTTTTGACATTGGCGACTTGGATACACCTGGCATCGCTTTGTTGATGAACTGTCGCTTGCGTTTCTGGCACCAAAAAGATGAAGCAATAACGAAACAAGCATTCGCGTTACAAAACCAAAAATGAGAATTCAACGTCAAGGTTGTTTTGGGGGAGCAAGTGATGAGCATCGTTTTTATTTCATACCGCCGTAACGATAGCGCCGGATACACTGGGCGTTTAGCGGACAGGCTGGCGAAAGAATGGGGTGAGGAATGGGTATTCCGGGATTATGACGACATCTCACCCGGTCAGGACTTTTTTATGACCATCAATGACAATCTGAACAGCGCAAACGTCATGCTGGTTATGATGGGTAAAGAATGGCTTATGTGTCTGGACGAGTCAGGCCGCCGCAGGATTGATGATCCGCAGGATCTTGTTCGCCTGGAAATTGAAACGGCACTGCAACGCAATATTCACATTATTCCTGTTTTAGTGAAAGGTGCACGCATGCCTGCGCCCAGCGACTTACCGGAGAGTATTTCTGCGCTGGCTTTTCGGCAAGCGATCGAATTGACCGATAGCAGGTGGGCAGCCGATGTAGAAAAACTGATCGAATCGGTCAATCCACTTCTTGACCAGAACCTTGAGAAACAAAAGCAAGTCGATGGGAAAAGTTTTAACCGTAAAAAAATAGCAGGCATTATCTCCTTACTCTTGCTTATGTCCGGCATCATTTGGGCACTTTGGCTGCCTGCCGATTTTTCCGGACACTGGTATTTTGATGGCGGCAACTATCTGAAAATCGTTCAGCAAGGCAGTCAGGTAAACATTGAACACATCGACCCTGTCATGCAAAAAGTGTATGAAACTGGCGAAGGCCGCATTAACGGACGATGGCTGGAATTCACCTTGAAGCCTGTTTATACCGATCGCTTCAGCTACAGCGGTCGGTTAAACAAGTCATGGAATAATCAGGAATTGCAGGGCGAATTAATAGAAATTTTGTCCAATGAAAAAAGCGTTTTAAAGCTGACCCATACTGATCCAAAGGCAACACGATAAGGTGCGTTTTCGTCAGCACACTGCATGACATTTTTCCTTCACAAAACTTTAATATACCCATCGTAGATCGAAATTCGGCACCGGAGTGCCCGTCAAAGGACGCCATAAAACCATCCACGTAGGCTCTATGCCGAACAACCCGTTTCCACCTAAGGCACTGCCGATATTTGAAGTGCGAAAGGTATAATTCAGCGTAGATTGGCTTGCATGCTTTTCGCAATTCAACAATTAAAGTAATGGCCTTGAAATGTTGGGTTGGCTATCGCCAACCGCAACCTAGACGGAGCAACACCTTTGCTTTATTGCTCCGCTGAAAGCTACCCAAAAGTTATCCTTTCATTTGCGTCAGGGCACGCAATATGCGCCATTTCACCCATAAAATTGTTTGTTGCTCACATCGAAAGCCTTGAAATCATTGATGGCATATTAAGTGCTCATTGCATCATGAGGCCGAGCGGGAGCAGTCATTTCAAGCGGTTTAGGCCTTTATAAAAAACATCTGCTTTTAGACAATTAAGTATGCCCCATCACTAAGGCAAAGACCGAATCCCTATTAAGAAGGGGTTGAAAATCATATAACAATCACATTGATCAACAATTTTCCAGACCTATAAACAGGGTAAATTTAATGAAAAAAATTCTTTTGTTAGCCGGCCTACTCATGCCCTATCAAATACAAGCCGGCCCTCATTGCCAGAACGTCCACTTAAACGGCAATTATGTCATGTTCCAAAACAGTGTCTCTCCAGCCAATCCTCATACCGGACGTTGCGAAATAGAGATTAAGAAGGGACTGGCATTTGGTTTGTGTGCCTTTAGCGTTTCTTCGAATGGTTCAGTCGTTCCTGGATTTACAGGACCGGTGAGTGGAACAGCATCCATTAATCCTGATTGCTCTGCCACATTGTCTCTCGATTTTTCCCCGGCACCGAATGTAACAGTCCAATCCGACTTTGAACTCCAGTTTAGTCCTGATAAAAACTCATTTATTGGCCAATGGGGTAACAATTTTGGCCTGCTTGGCACCACAGCCGGAACACGAGTTAAAAAAGACCGTCACGACTAAATCACAACCCATTAAAAAACAAGGCCATTAGGCATTCTTGCGGAAAACACTGCGAAAAGAGATGCGTCTCTTTTCGCAGCTATCTCTTAGGGCACTGATTTCTTGGCGGCTTGACGACAAACGCTGACATTCTTATCGCCTTTTCCCAACGTAAACTCGCCTTGATGCTCCCAAAAAGACAGTTGACCATCCGGAGTCTCGAATTTCGCGCCGCTGGCAGCAATTGCAGGGATCATTTCCACGGCATCCGTTTTCCCCGCTTTACTGATTTTTAAAGACAGCTTCAACAATATGCCTTCCGAATTAGGTGCATAGTAGATGGCGCTTATGTCATAACCATTATCACAGACCAGCACTAATCTGTTTTCTGTGTGCCTTGTTTCCGATCGAACAACAGAGTGTTCCTGAGCTTTACAGGAAAGTAATACAAGGCTGAATATTAGGTAAAACAAGCTACTTTTAGGCATGTAAAGACCTGAACGATTAGAAACCAAGATCCACTTTTTACCGATTTGGGTTTGACTTGCTTATAAACCGGAACAAACTCCAGATTATGATAAAAACAACGTAAAGCGATCATTCCCTCGTTTTTTCTTGAGATAAAAAATCAATACCAAAAGATTTGGGTAAGAAATACTTCTCCGCTACGGCTTCTGGCTACGCCTATCCCTGTTTTTCGATAATTTCCCACAATACTGGCATGATGAGCAGCACTCTTTAACCAGCCATCAACCGCTGTTGCTGCCGGATCGCCGTAACCCCAATTAGCAGCCACGTTTTCACCGGCGCTGCGATAAGGCAGTGCTTGAGCAATGGTTTGAATACGCGTTTGAAAACCGTCATGACCAAAAGAGACTGATCCTGACGCCATATTTTGGCTATGAATTCTTGCCACATCGCTGATCGTGTTGTCGGCAGTTAATAAGGCTAAACCTCGCGAAACACGGTAAGCGTTGATTTTCTGGAGGACACTTTGTTCAATAGCCGCCAAACCACCGTCCTGTTGACCGGGCGTTGGAGCGGGCGGCTGACTCACGGGCGGTGGCGATTGGCTATCTGACCGCTCACCAAACAGCATAGAGAGGCTGCCGTCATAATGGTTAGCAACCGCAAGATCTAATGCTTGGTCGCGATCGAAATCACGGGCAGCAATAGACGTCGGCCCATTACCCACTGCAAAAATTTCAGGCGCGGAAAAACGGCCGTCCCCTTTGCCTAATAATAATGTCACTTTGTTATCCGAAAAACGGGTTATTGCCAGATCAGGAATTTTATCGTTATTTAAGTCTTCACTCAGCAAAAACCGTGGGGTTTGCCCGACGGCAATAATGCCCATGGCTACGAAATTACCATCCCCTTTACCCAATAAGATGGAAACAGTGCCACTTTTGTAATTGGTTACAACAACATCCGGTTTGCTGTCTCTATTAAGGTCTGTCAATGCCAGTGAATAAGGGCCGGAACCTGCCGCTATTTTCTTTTGCGGAGAAAACAGGCCTTTACCGTCACCCAATAACACCGATACGGTATTATCTTTGTAATTGGCTACGACTAAATCTGTACGGCCATCTCTATTAATGTCACCCGCCGCGAGTGAACTGGGTTGTAGACCCACATTAAAACTACTGGCCGGTAAAAAGCTTCCATCTCCTTTTCCAAGCATCAGTGATATCGAGTTGGTACTGCTATTGGCAACGGCCAGATCGGGTATTTTGTCATTGTTAAAATCCGAACTGACTACCTGAATGGGCGTTTTTCCGGACAAATAGTTCCTGGCGGCTCTGAAAGAACCTTGCCCTCTGCCCATCAGCACTGAAACATTATGACTTTGGTAATTGGCGACAACCAGATCTGTTATGCCGTCACCGTTCAAGTCGGTTGAATGAACATGCATCGGTGCGTTGCCTACCCGGTAAAGCAATGGCTGTGATACATTTCCACTGCCGTTTCCGAACACAATCGAAAGGGTGCCATCATAGTAATTGGTGACTGCCAGGTCAGCTTTTTGATCGGCATTAAAATCACCTGCAGTAACAGCACTTAGATAATTTCCAACAGGCAAATCGTTTCCTGACTCAAATGCCAAAGCGCATTTCGAATTAAGCAGTAGTAAGCACATGACAGAAAATAAACATCTGACCCATTTTGTTTGAACCATAAATTTCTCCTAATTTAAACAACTGAAGAGTACTGCCCTGTCTTGAGTTTAATAGCCGGGGTAAGCGAAGTTCTGGGGGTATAAGCGAGCCAAGAGCGCTTGCTGTTAGCTCACAAATCAAACCAGACGATACAGGGAGTATCTTGATAGAACGAGGAGACTGTAATGGCAGTAAATTAAGTAGATCTTAATCAGCATCCGAAAGCCGTTTTCGAATTGCCAACGACCAACCAAAGTTTCATGAAGCTGTTTTTCATCACTCCGGAAAATTAAGCACCCGGTTTAGGGCGGACTTCGATTATGACGCAGCCTCACGCCCATCGCAGGTTTATTTTCATTAATCGTATCTGCTCACCCCCTCCCATTTTAGTGGGTGTAGGTGGTTGATTGAAAAGGCTTCTGCAACAGGGATGTTGCAGAGAGCTACAGGGACGTATCTATGCGTCCTTTGAAATCAAGCATCTACACCACCCTTAATTCAAAGCGGACGAGTAGTTACCATCAATCTTTCAAACGCACCGAAAGCACATCGCAGTGAGCATGATGTAACACAGCATTGGCTGTAGAACCCAGCAACAAGGCGATGCCATGCCGGCCATGCGAACCGACGACAATCAAATCCACATCTTTGCGGTCAGCAAACAATGTGATTTCACGCTTGGGCATGCCCCAAACCAGTTGGCAATTATCTTTGCTGATACCCAGATCTTTGCCCAGTTCTATCAGTCTGGTTTTTTCAGCTTCCAATAGCGTGTTATCGGACAACTCATCCAGCGGTATTATCGTGCCGTACTGCATTTGCGGCATGGGGATATTATCCAGTACATGCAAGAGACTGAGTTTAGCCTGATGCAGACTTGCCAGTTGCCGGGCTTTTTCTGCAACGATGCGGCAATGATGCGAGTAATCCACTGCAACCAAAATATGGCCGTATTTATCCATGTGATGCTCCTTAATTAAATATCTTCTCCGAAATCAGCCCGGTCTTAACGACTGCATCCGGATCTTGTTATCATGACAATTTTTTGCATTCTAATGTTTATCAAGGCGGCCGTCTTCTGTTTTGTCCCTCTGGATCTGATTTGCACAATCGCAGGTTCGATATAAATTAACCCCATCACTGATCAGGAAACAGGCGTAAAGTAACTTTTACCGATAATCGGCGTGAACTTGATATATAGCCTATTTGGGGCATATTCCGTTCCGTTTTCTCTCAACTCAACCCGTAAAACCATGGAAACAGCCATCTCACTCCAAGAAGTGACCAAAAGTTATTGGGAGTCAGGACTTGAACAAACGATTCTGGGTAATGTCTCGCTGAATATCCGTCAGGGCGAATTGATCGTGCTGCTGGGCAGAAGCGGCTCGGGAAAATCAACGTTGCTGAACCTGCTGAGCGGTATCGACCAGCCCAACAGTGGACGGGTCAACATCATGGGCACTGAATTGACCGCACTGCCGGAAAACGAACGCACATTGTTCAGGCGCAGGCATATCGGTTTTGTATTTCAGGCTTACAATCTGATTCCAACGCTGACCGTACTGGAAAACTTACTGCTGCCTTTGGAATTACTGCACCGCATTACCGATACTGATGTGGAAAAAGCCTTGAACCTGCTTGATAAACTCGACTTAAAGCCGCGTCAGGACAGTTATCCGGACCGTCTTTCGGGAGGCGAGCAGCAACGTATCGCAATAGCCCGGTCGCTGATCCATGAACCGGCCATCGTTTTAGCCGACGAACCCACGGGCAACCTGGATCTGGAAACCGGCAAGCAAGTCCTGGCGTTATTGGATACGCTGGTACGTCAAACCGGTAAAACCATGATCATGGCAACCCACAGTCAGGAAGTTATGGGGCTGGCCGATAGAGTCTTTACAATACGGGACAAAACGCTGGTTACCGTTGAAAAGAAATCATGAGCTCATTAATAAACCGCGCCAGCCGCAACTTTTTATTGAAACATCCCTGGCAACTGGCCTTGGCATTATTAGGCATTACACTGGGCGTTGCTGTCGTCATTGCTATCGATATCGCGCTGGAAAGCTCGCTGCAATCATTCACTCAGGCTGGACGCGCTATTTCAGGTACGGCAACGCACAGAATCATAGGCGGCGATGGCGGTCTTGATGAGCGTATTTATCGTCAACTCAAAATCGATAAGGGACTGCGCAAATTATCCCCGGCACTTCAATCAACCGTCATACTCAACCAATTTCCCGAGTCGCGCTTTACTTTACTGGGTATCGATCCGTTTGCTGAAAAAGGCCTTCAGGCTAGCTGGCAAACTGCATTGACCGAGGATCAATCGGCACTCGCCGGCCGCTTAATCACAGAACCGGATACCCTCTTGATCAGCGAGCATACCGCCCAAAAACTCGAATTGAAGGTTGATGACTGGCTGACAATCAGCACAGGCCAGGGTGAGCGGAAGATGCAAGTCATCGGTTTGATCGCACTCAGCGACTCGTTAAGCCGACACGCGCTGGATAACATGCTGATCACCGACATTGCCACCGCTCAGGAAGTCACCGGTTTATCCGGTAAACTGAGCTTCATTGATTGGGTGCTGGATGACAGTGATCACCAACCTTCCTTGATCGATGCTATCCGAGACAGCCTGCCGAATACCGCTGAGTTGATTGCCATGGAAACGCACAATCAGGCCATGCGGCAAATGACCGAAGCATTTTCCATCAATCTGAATGCATTGGGCTTGCTGTCGCTACTGGTGGGCATGTTTCTCATCTATAACACCATGACCTTTCTGGTGATTCAACGGTGGCGCTTGATAGGCAGTTTGCGTTTACTGGGCGTCAGTCGAAAACAGGTGTTTACAATGATTGTGCAGGAAGCCTTGTTATTGGCCCTGGCGGGCACCGGCACCGGTATTTTGCTGGGTATTATGTTAGCCCAAGGTCTCTTGCATCTGGTCTCGGCAACCGTGAACAGTATTTTTTTCAGGATTGAAGGCGGCGATTGGTTTGTCTCTTACTGGCAAATCGGCAAAGCCATAGGACTGGGTGTTGGTGCAACGCTATTGGCCGTCTTGCCGCCCGCTTTGGAAGCGACCCGATTGGCGCCTTCCACGGTGATTATTCGCTCGCAACTGGAATCGGGCATCAGACGCATCATCAAAATTGCGACCAGTTTAAGCGTGGTATTCATTTTTCTGGGCCTGGGCCTGGCCTATTTTTCCGAAACAAGCATCAGGCTAGGCTTGGCCTGCATCTTTATGCTGTTGTTCGGTTTTGCATTGATGACTCCCGGCATTACCTTGGTCATTATGAAAGGCGTCGAATGGCTAACGGGGCGCTTATTCGGTGTGCTGGGCAAACTGCCGCCCCGACTGGTGACGGCAGAGATAAGCCGGACCGGCATCGCCATTGCCGCCCTGATGATTGCCGTATCGGCAACTATTGGCATGGATTTGATGATTTCCAGTTTCCGTCAAACCGTATCGGACTGGCTAAAAATCAGCTTGCAGGCAGATTTATATGTGGCCTTGCCCGGGGAGAAACTGGCTGATAACAAAGCTGCGGTCGATCAGCTACTGAAAACGGCAATAGCTGAAATTCCGGGAGTATCCAAGCTCAGCAGTGTGCTGCACACGCGTATCAGAGGCGTGAACGGTTTGATTGATGCGTCTGTTTTCGAACTCAACGATCAAGCCCAACACGGCTTCCTTTTTACTCACCCGCCAAAAGCCGATATATGGCAGACCTTTGAACAACAAGGTGTTTTTATCACCGAACCTTACGCTTATCATCACGGGCTAAAACCCGGACAAGACCTGTTGCTGCACACCGCACAAGGTCAACAGGCCTTCAAAATACTGGCCATTTACAAGGATTACAGCGGCGACCGGGGGCATATTGCAATGAGCCGCACACTCTATTTACGCCACTGGCCTGATTTAGGCTTCACCGGCATCGGCATTTATGCCCAGCCGGATACCGATCTAAGCGCACTGGAACCGCAGATTGCAGGCTTGCTGAAGGGCGCTCAATCGGTTAGGTCCAACCGAGCTATTTATGAGGCATCGATGCAGGTCTTCGGGCAAACGTTTGCAGTCACCGAGGCGTTACGCTGGCTGGCGGCAGGAATTGCCTTTGTCGGCGTATTTGGCGCGCTGATGGCTTTGCAATACGAACGAACCCGGCAGCTGGGAATTCTCCGAGCGATTGGCGTAACGCCCAGACAATTATCGATCATGATCACGTCAGAAACCGGATTGATGGGACTGGTCGCCGGTGTTTTTTCGATTCCTGTTGGTTTTATCGTCGCCTATGTACTGATATTTGTGGTCTATCAACGCTCATTCGGCTGGACAATGGATTTTCATATGAATACGGCCTCACTGTTTCAAGGCTTGCTGCTGGCATTAATCGCAGCCTTGCTGGCCGGCATTCTGCCTTCCTTAAAAATGGCCAAAACCAGTCCGGCCATCGCCTTGCGTAACGAATGATGAAAAAGCCTGCCGTTTCAATCAGCATTTTGCTCATCAGCGCGTTGCTGGTGTTTGCAGGCGTTCGCTTTTTTCAGACGAATGAAAGATTAGCAATGCAAAGTCAGGATGCCGCAGCTAACGTATTGATGGCTGACGATAAAGGTTTTGCCAAAGCCTATTCTCCCAGACTGTTCGAATTTCCTGCCGACCATGGCGCTCATCCTGATTATCGGACCGAATGGTGGTATTTCACAGGCAATCTAAAAGATGCATCAGGGCGGCCGTTCGGCTATCAACTGACATTTTTCCGTTTTGCCTTGGCGGCAGAGACAACCGCCTCTGAATCGACCGAGCGCCTCATGTCAGAATCAGCCTGGCGGAACCGGCAGATGTATATGGCTCACTTCACTGTTACGGATATTCAAGGCAACACTTTTTATCATGACGAACGTTTCAGTCGTGCCGGACTGGATTTGGCAGGCGCTGAAGCTGAACCCTTTCGGGTTTGGCTTAACGATTGGTCGGCTGAAGGCAGCGGCCAAACTGTTTTCCCGCTCAAGCTGACTGCCAAAAACTCAACGGTGGCGATTGATTTACAACTGACGATGGACAAACCTTTAGTATTGCAAGGCAATCAAGGTCTTAGCCAGAAAAGTGAGCAAGCGGGCAATGCCTCTTATTATTATTCGTTTACTCGCCTAACGACGGCGGGTTCCATCCGCATAAACAATCAATCTTTTTCGGTATCCGGCGCCAGCTGGATGGACAGGGAATGGAGTACCAGTGCCCTGTCTGCAGAACAAGCCGGTTGGGACTGGTTTTCACTGCAATTGTCCGATCACAGTGAAATCATGTTTTACCGGCTTAGACGCAAGGATGGCAAGGCCGACACTTACAGTTCCGGCATCATCGTTGAAGCGGATAACTCCCAGCTTCGTCTCAACGCCGCCAGCGTCAATATTGACGTTTCCGAACAGTGGACAAGCCCGCATTCCCATAGCACTTACCCGGCCAAATGGCGGTTGACTATTCCGCAGCAGGGGATCAGTCTGGAAATCACACCCTTCCTCAACGATCAAGAGTTGAACGGGCGATACCGTTATTGGGAAGGCGCGGTCAAACTGACCGGAGAGAAAAACGGCCGTCCAGTTTCAGGACAAGGTTATGTTGAGTTAACCGGGTATTGATGGCGATTTATCTGCCGTGACCATTCAAAGAGCAAATAAGGTGATGCACCGTGAAGGTTGCGGCTGGCGATAGCGAACCCAACTTTGCAAGGCCATCGCGTTAATGGTTGGGTTGCGAAAAGCAGGCAACCCACACTGAAATTAATGTCTGCCCCTCCATTTAAGGCATGACTCATCCGTTGATCACGCTACTGCAGGAATAAACGGCTATATGCAAAATGAGGTTGGAATGAAGGCCAACAGTTTTATTATTGAAACGCGGTCTTTCAAGCTTTTTTTAAATGCGTGATCGCAAGACCTGACCCGTTGACCGTGGCTTCGTGGCTGTCACATTAATTTAATCTTAAGAGCGTAAGATGGTCATAAATTGGTGACCGATGGTTTAAGAGGTTTTCATGATTAAGGTGTGCAGCAGGGCTCGGGTGGCATTATGGCTTTTCTTGGGATTGTTAGCGATGCCACTGTCGGTGGCGGCAACGGTCTTTAATCCGATTGAGGATGTGAATTTTGAGTTAAACGGCGATACCGTTCTTAGCTATGACTTAGTTGTTGTGGCGGAGGGTGTAACGGTAAGTTTTACCGCTCCTGAAAATAGTCGAATCGAATTGGTGAGTAAGAGCGACATTTTAATCGAAGGAGTCATTAAAATGCCGGTTACATCTACTTTGACGCTAAATTCAAAGCGTGGAAATTTAGCGGTTACCGGGACTATATTTTCAGAAGGACTCTATTTGAAAGCCAAGGAAGGCAGTCTCGAATTCGAGTCCAAAAGTTTGATCACGCCTCGAGAGCCGATAGCGACAGAATCTGGACTCCTGCTTTCGAGCTTTTCGTGGTATTCAATTCAATATCATCCTGAGCCGGAATTCAGGTGGTCGAGTGGTTCTGTTAACAGTTGGGTTTCTTCTCCTGCTTCGAATGTTCCTCTTCCTTCTTCAGTTCTATTTTTTATAAGCGGCTTGTTGTCCGTGCTTGGAATAAAGACTCGATTTTTAGCAAAATAGGGCTTCGTTCGGTTATCAGCCTTTTTTAAAAGAGGAAATAGCAAGGAAATAGGGTCAGGTCTTGTAATATAGCAAAAATCGTCTGTGCTGTGATTTATGGCGAGACCACTTAGATTAGCGGGTTGTATCATGTGACTTCGCGGGGTAATGCGAGGAATGAAATATACCTTGACGATGAAGACCGAGTTAACTGGCTCGAATTGTTTAACGACGTTTGTTCGCGGTTTAACTGGGTTTGTCATGCGTATTGTTTGATGAGTATTCATTACCATGTTGTCGTGGAAACGATAGAGGGCAATTTATCCAAGGGCATGCGCCAGTTGAATGGCGTTTACACGCAAACATTCAATCGGCGACATAGAAGAGTCGGTCATGTATTTCAAGGACGTTATAAAGCCCTTTTGGTGAAAA
Source organism: Methylicorpusculum oleiharenae (assembly GCF_009828925.2). Lineage (NCBI taxonomy): Bacteria > Pseudomonadati > Pseudomonadota > Gammaproteobacteria > Methylococcales > Methylococcaceae > Methylicorpusculum > Methylicorpusculum oleiharenae. The sequence continues at coordinate 1,382,115 of NZ_WUTY02000001.1, read as the reverse complement.
AGGACAGTCATTTGCTTGAACTTGCTCGTTATGTGGTGTTGAATCCGGTCAGAGCGCAGAGGGTCAAAGAGTCAGCGGAGTGGCCTTGGAGCAGTTATCAAGCCACAATCAGTCAAGCATTGCCGTTAAGATGCTTGCAGGTTCATTGGTTATTGAGCCAATTGGGTTCGAATCGAGGGAAGCGATTACTCGGTATCAGGATTTTGTTAGAAAGTAATGGGGGCAGTTCTTTCAATCAAGCATGTAGGGCTAATTTGAAAGGCGGTTAATCATTCAATTACTGTCTCTCAAAATTATAGACAGCAGTCCGGTTTTGGCCGATAACGAGCATTCGCAGCCCAACCAACTTTTGCACATAACAAGTTGTTGCGCTTATCCACGATCCAACCAGGTTTTGCACAAAATAGCGCGATTAAAAAACATCAACCGTTCTGATCTCCAACCCTAGAATGCAAATAGCCGAATAAACCTCTACTTACACCCCTCGCCGTTTCAAGTCCTGACTTGCCCGGCACTGTCTTTCACCGTACTATGTGCGCCTTCACGAGCTCAATTCTGCATTCACGCCCAATCAGTGAATTCGTATCTACAACGTACAGATTTTTTAAGTCTTATACCGGGGCTGGATTATAAAAAACCAAAAACACACTGACCGCACCCGGTTGATCGGGCTTCATCGTTAAGCCGCATTATTTTTTTACATTTTTACGGAGAGTTTATGGCTTTGTCCATCGTTATGATTGTCTTGGGACTCGCTTTGCTGGTCTGGAGTGCTGACCGTTTTGTGGAGGGCGCGGCGTCCGTTGCCCGGCATTTAGGCATGCCGCCCTTGTTGATAGGCATGGTCATCGTCGGTTTTGGCACTTCTGCACCCGAAATGACGGTTTCCGCACTTGCCGCAATACAAGGCAACCCCGGCCTGGCTTTAGGTAACGGGTATGGTTCCAACATCGCGAATATTGCCATGATTCTGGGCATAACGGCACTGATCAGCCCGATTACGGTTCACTCTCAAATCATCAAAAAAGAACTGCCGATTCTTGCTGTCGTTACCCTGTTTGCATTATTTCAAATTTACGATGGCGAACTTAGCCGAATCGACGCAATCGGCTTGCTCGCTGTCTTTTTGCTCATTGTTGGCTGGTCGATTTACCAAGGCATAAAAAACCGCAGCGATGCCCTGGCTCAAGATGTTGACGCAGAACTTATCGAGCACCCCATGCCTTTCAAAAAGGGCATCATCTGGGTAGTCGTCGGCCTGGTTTTGCTGATTGTCAGCTCAAGAATGCTGGTCTGGGGCGCGGTTAATATTGCGCACAGTCTGGGTGTCAGCGACCTGATTATCGGTTTGACTATCGTTGCGGTCGGCACCTCGTTACCCGAACTGGCCTCTTCAATTATTGCCGCGCGTAAAGGCGAAGACGATATCGCAATAGGCAATATCATTGGCTCGAATCTCTTTAATACAACGGCTGTGATCGGTATTGCCGGTGCTATTCAACCCATGTCAATTCCTTCTGAAATTCTGACCCGCGATTGGCCTGTGATGGCTTTACTGACGCTGGCCATCTTTATCCTGGGCTATTCCAGAGATGGCAAAGGCAGCATCAACCGGATAGAAGGCGGCGTTCTGTTATCGATATTTTTGGCTTATACCGGTTTTCTGGCCATCTCGGCCTTGTGAGGTATACATTGAAAACGCTCACCCCCCTCTTTGTCAGTTTGTTTTTAATACTCACGGCCTGTTCGGGACCGTCCATCCAAAAGCTCCAGGGTATGACTCAAGGCACCAGCTATCACATCAGTTACTGGTCCGAGTCACCTGTTGATGCTGCCGCAATAAAAAAGGCGGTTGAAGCAGAACTGGCGCGTATCGATCAGCTGTTATCCAACTACCGCGATGATTCTGTCATTGAACATTTCAATAGAAATCCTACGACAGAAGCTCAGGAAACAGACAGCGAAATTATCGACTTGATCCGCGTCGCTCAGTCGGTTAATAAAGAAAGCCAGGGTTGTTACGATTTAACGATCAAGCCTTTTTTTGAACTGTGGGGATTTAGAGAAGACGTATTGGCAATTCCCACGGATGAACAAATTCAGCTCACATTGGCGCGCTCGGGTCTGGATAAACTGAAAGTCATCGATGATACCCATTTGCAAAAACTGCATCCGGAATTGACCGTTGATGTTTCGTCCATTGCTCAAGGCTACACCGTCGAAACCGTCAGCCAAATTTTCGAAGCGCAAGGCATAAAACACTATCTGGTCGAAATCGGCGGCGAATTAAAAACCAATGGTCACAAGCCGGATCAACAGGCTTGGCGAATTGCTGTTGAAAGACCGGTGCCCGGCAAACAGACCGTGCAGAAAATCATCACCACACCCAAGGATTTACCTACGGCCATCATGACATCCGGCACCTACCGCCATTATTTCGATGCCGGCGGAAAGCGCTACAGCCATATTCTGGATGGCCGCACAGGACGCCCGGTGACTCACGATCTGGTCTCTGTAACGGTAATACACCCTAACCCGACGATTGCAGACGCCTGGTCTACCGCTTTGTTGTGTATGGGACAAGAAGAAGGCTTGAAAGCTGCTAATGAACAAAAACTTTCCGCTTTGTTCATTGAACAAAAAGACGACAAATTAATTGAATCCCAGAGCCAATTTCTGGATGCTTCCATTTTCTCAACACCCAAGTAAAGTGGCTCGTAGCCTGGATGAAGCGCAGCGAAATCCGGGTTGAAAGCCGAAATATCAGTCAGTGCTTGGGACTCACATCAAAAATAGCCCAAGTGCCCTGATCTTGGATCCTTCTTAATCAAGAGGCGGATCCTTATCCTGCGTATCAATGTTCAACGGGGCATGTTCTTTAAGTGCACTCTGGGGATTGGTCAAGACTCTGAAAAAACAGAATATCATCAATACCGCCACTAAAAGATAGCTGCCTATCATCACAATCAAACCGGATAACGTCATACCTCCTCCTGTTCATGAATACCCTTCCTGCGCCAATTTTCTCCTGCCAATGACACCATCAACACCAAAAAAATCAGACTGATCACCAAATATAAAACAATCAGTAATACTTCAGGCTGAGACCGAACCGCCTCGATTTTTGCCGGAAGCGACTGGACCAGCCAACTGCCCAAAATAACTAATAAAAAGGCCGGGGTAATGTATTTGAAAACAAAACGAAAAGCTCTGGGTATCAATAAATCGGACCCTCTGTTGGCTTCGTCTATCCCTTTATCAACCCCCAAAACCCAGGAAAAGACAATCACTTCTATCGTCGCTAACAGAAATATACCAACAGTTCCTATCCAGTCATCCATTGTCGACAATGCAACCGCATTTCCCGAGAAATAAACGACCAGCAAAGCGCCGCTGAGCGTCATTAAACCTAATGCGGCAACACTGCCGCGTCGTTTCAGGCCAAAGCCTTCCTCAAGAAAAGCAATCGCCGGTTGCAGCATGCTTAATGAACTGGTGATGGCCGCTAAAAATAAAAGCGTGAACCATAAAGCGCCGTACCAGCGACCATCCGGCATACCGGCAAATACGGTAGGTAAGGTGTTAAACCCTAGGCCAAACGTCGAACCGGCGACCGCTTCCATGGTCAATGCGGTTCCGAGAAAAATAAAGGTCGCAGGAATTGCGACCAATCCGCCTAGACAGACTTCACAAAACTCATTGGTCACTGAAGCAGTTAAACCGGACAGTACGACATCGTCATCTCTTTTAAGATAACTGGCATACGTCAAAATAACGCCGAATCCTACCGATAACGAGAAAAAAATTTGTCCTGCCGCTGCCAGCCAGACGGCTGGATCCTTGAGTTTTTCAAAATCGGGATTCCACATGTAACCCAAGCCATTGCTTACGTTTCTTGGAAGCTCAGCCACTTCAAGAGCGGCTGAACGCAAAACCAGCGCATTAAAATTACCGAAGCTCTCAGCACCGTTGACCGAAGCTAACATAGCCGCTAACTGATCTGCTGGTTGTAGAGAAAGTTTTGAAAAATAGACTAACCGTTGCGTGTGAATCTTTTCTTGCTGTTCAGCTGAATTGTTTTTATCCGCTTGAAGCGCTTCTTTCTCTAAGGCTCTTAATGCCAATTTAGCCTCTTGATCCAACGCGTCTTTTGCCTTTTCCAGCCAGACTCTGTAAGCATTACCTTTTTGTGCTGACCTGATTTCAGCCATCGCCAAAGCGTAAGCCGCCTCTGTTTTGGCAAAACCTGCAGGCGGAACCAGCACGTTTTCCTGAGCAATACGAGTATCGGCAGATTTCAACTGATGATCGAGATAAGTGGCGATGGTATGTTCAACCTGCTCTTTCAATTCTGCCGGTAGTGTTTGTGGATTCAAGGCCAATTTTTGTAGGGCTTGCCACTGATTTTGACTGATCACTGCCGGTAAAACCGTCTGCCAAGGCTTGGGTACCGGCTGTTCAGGCAGCGTTAAAACCCGGAATGCAACCACTACGGCAGCAACAATCAACAGCGGAATCGCATATTTACAAAAGGTTTCAATACCGCGCGTCAAACCCCGGTAGATGAAATAGAAATTAATCAGAAAGGTAATGCAAAAAAACCAGAACACCGGTTTTATGCCGTCTTTAAATACGCTGCCATCCGCCTCCATACCGGTAAATTGATTGAAAAATGCACCGTAAACGGCCGGATTCCTACCCAGATCAAGGTCACCGTTCAGGTAGTACCAGGCATACGCCAGACACCAGGACTCGATGTACACATAATACATGTAGATAACGATGGGTATCAGCAAGCCTAACGCACCAAAGTATTTACTGAGCGGATGACGCCATAAAACTGAAAAGATGCCCGGCACCGAATTAAAGCCATGCCTTCCGCCATAACGCCCCATCGTCCATTCTGCCCAGCAAATCGGAATGCCGACCAGAATGAAGCAGATAAAGTAAGGCACCATGAATGCACCGCCGCCGTTCGCAGCCACCTGCCCCGGAAAGCGCAAAAAATTGCCCAATCCCACAGCCGAACCGGCGACCGCTAAAATCACTCCAAAACGCGAGCCCCAGGCTTCACCCCGGTTACAGTTGTCATTGGCGCTCATATAGACTCAAGCCTCACGTTCAATAATCTTAAAAATTTACCTGATTAAAAAGCTGTTTCAGCTCTAACTCTTTATCCGTTGTCGACCGCGTCATTTCTGCAGAGCCTGCCCCGGCCAGAGAATGCCGGGGGATTGGCGAAATCCAGACCCCTTGGATAGGCTAGCAGCTTGCCATCCATGGCACTGGTAGCCCGTTTCCGAACGGGCATGACGGGCTTATGGATTTAGCTGAAACAGCTTGCTAATCAGGAAAAATTATTTGATCCCCAAAAACACTCAACGCACGAAAATATTCAACGAGACACAAAAGACTGCCGCTGCACACTACTGCATATTGCATTTTATCTTTCATGCTTTCCGAAGACTAACTGCGAATTTCAGGATAATCGTTTTAGATAAAAGCCTATCATTTTTGCTGGAAATACACCAACAGGCAGCCATAGCTATTTGCTGATGAATCAGCCATTTGAAAAGGTATTGAGTGAATATTTCAGTGTGATAAAGTCAGATTCTGGCTTAGCATTATCTTTAGCCGAATAAGAGCCACTGGAATGAGTGGCAGACCGTACGTGCATTACAACGACTTAGCATGTACGGTCCGCTCCCTGAGAAATTCTGGCGCATCAAGAAAAATGAGGCAGTCCGGAACAATCTGCCTTGATTGTCAACTAGTAAAAAAATAACAGCGGGGGATGGCAAAACGAACCATCAGAGTGGCAATGTGATTCTTCCGCCTACAAAGCTGCGAACAAAGTCTTTAATAAAATCCTTGTCAGAGCGGTGTTGCTTTGTATAGCGGGTGAATAACTGAGCGGCATCATAGGCGCTCAAAAACGCGAAAGCGCCGTAGCCTCTTGATGAAAGAAATTGCTGGCACAATAATTCTGTAAAATCGGCTTGTGTGGCGGTTGCGGATGACATTTGCAGCATGGGGGTTCTCCTTTAAAAAACAAAGGTTACCGTATCATTTTCAAAAATAATTACCGTGAAAAACCTGGCAAATTTGGAATGAGCCTTTAATCAACTATTCACCAGGCAAAAAAGACTAGCGACGCAGACACTCAGCCCAGACCAAACTTATCTTGCGTGAAAAAGCTGTCAACGCCTTTAATACAATCGGGGTGGCGTAACGAATGAACTCACCCAACAAACGCCAGAGCATCAACATAACGCGTTGCAACTTGACTATTATTGTCAATGCGTGGGTTTTGAATTTCGAGAAATTCAGCGCTTGATCGCGCATCCAGCCATGACGATGTAACCAGCGCATAACGCCGCTGACATACAATAGAAAAAGGCTGATTCCGGCAAGAAACCAGATGAAGCGACCGGAGGTGCCTAATGCTTCGCCGGTATGCAACGGCCACATCCAGGCCATCAGCTTTTCACCCGTAGAAAACTTGGCCGGATCGCGTACTTCCTTGATATGGCCGCTCCAACGATCTATCCATACCATCGTAAAAGGGTGTTTTTGGTTAATTTCACTGTTCTGCCGAAGATTAACCTGAAAGGTTCCGTCAACACCGGAAGGCGTTGTAATTCGTCTTAATTCTGCTTTTGGAAACGGGGCTTTCGCGATGAATGCCGCTTCCGACAATCTTACCGGACGATTATTCGGCACAGCCGTACTCAGAATCAAAGGACCGTTACCGCCATGACTCATCCCTGTCGATCCGGTAAATGATTCCAGTATTTGCGGAAAACTCAAATTTAATCCGGTCAATGCCAGACTCAACAATGCCAGGGCACTCAATAGCCCTATCAATCGATGCGCATCAAACGCAAATTTGATCAGACTTTTCTGTTGAACTGAAAAAATCGCAAACAGCTGTTTTCTTGCAGGCCACCACAGATAAAGACCGGACAAAACGGATAAGATCATTAACAGACCCACCCCACCCACAATCTGCCAGCCTAATGCATCCCATGCCAACTGTTTATGCAAATCAAGTAGCCAGGTCATGGCGGTTTGCCCCCAAAGGCGGCTTGCCACCACTTCGGCCGTGTAAGGATTGATAGACACCATTAACGGCGCATAAATCTGCCCCGTTGTTTCATAGGGTTTTTCAAACCAGGCCGTCACGGTGTCATGCGAAGCATCCGGCATTTCAAGCGTCCAGGCACCGTGACGGTCCGGATGCGCTTTTTTGACGGCGTCCAGTAATTTATCCAGCGATTGATAATTGTCCTGCGAATGCCCAATTGCGAGCGCCGGATTGAACAGCGTATCCAGCGTATCCCGGTACAAAGACACACTGCCCGTGAGGCCGATGATCGCCATCAACAAGCCTGCGCTCAACGCCAAATAGCGGTGCAGCACTAGCCATCTGGCTCGAAAGGTAGCCTGGTATTTTATCAGCTGCATTGTCTTGCTTTACTTGATTCTTAAAGACGTATCATGAATTTCAAATCAACCCTTACCAATAGCGTCCCATAGAGGCAATCACAACAACCAGCAAACCCAGGCACAGGTTAATGCCAATCAGCATTCGGATCTGGCCCAGCTTAGCGCCACCCATCGCCCAGTCAGCCGTCTCAACAGCCTGTTTCAGGCGTTTGAAGGGCGCAAAATAGATGTGTCCGAAGATAAGCATCATGATGATGCCCAGCATTAACATTGTATGCACATGCATACCGGCTGATCCCATCCCGCCCAGCACTGAAAAAGTAATCCACAGTCCGGTCAATAAAAGAATGATGATCGAACCCCACACATAGGGAAAGAAACGTTCGAAGACTTGCGCCCACAAGGTCAAGCGCATGGGCGCCTCTAACAACTGGGCTGCAACGGGGCGCAACGCCATATAGGCGAAAAACATACCGCCCACCCAGATAACTGAGGCAAGAAGATGCAAAGTAATAGCTAAAGACATGTAAAACTCCGGAACATTGTTATAAATGAGCCTGCATTATAACGAAGGGCCTCCATCTTAGCGATGTTGAGCCTTGCTAAACAGTAATTCTCACTTTGAATTTTGCGGCTTTTAGGATTGGCGTAAGCCTTGCCATGAACATTATTTGGATGGATAAGCAAAAGGCCGGGCCAAAGGTTCTCCGACAAACACGCCCTGCCCCGGCATGCCGACACTCTTCCAGTAAGCTTCAATCAACGAACTGCCGCGCAGATAATTGGCCATCAGCACGCCCGGATGCGGAAATTTGGGCGGGAAATTACAGGGCTCGACCACCGCACCGTAACTGGCTGTTGCGCCTGCTTTTAACCAGTCCAGGATGTTCATCTGTTTGCTTCCGGAAAGAACGCCGCCTGCAGACGTCAGATGATCGGCAATCGCCCCAGGCGGATAACGGTTTTCATTGATGTAGGGCACTTGAGTCAATCCGGTAAAATAAAACATGACATCGTCCTGCCCTTTGATAAATTCCTTTTCCATATAAAAAACCGGCCATACCCCTTTAAACCCTTCCGCAATCTTGGGAAAAAAGACAGCGCGGGAACTGCGGGCTTTATCAGCCGTTTTCAACAAATAGGCCGACCCTTTAGGCTGGGAAAAGTCTGCAGCAATACCCCGGTCTATCAGCGCTTTGACATCCTTAACACTGTTTCCGGCCAGCATCATGGCGGGTCTCAAGTTATAATCTCGAAACGGTAGAGAACTGATCGAGTTGAAATAGGGATTTTTGCGCGTTAACTCACACCCTTCCGCACAAAATGCCTCGTCAAAACCCATCGCAAAAGCGGTGGTTATCGACATGCAATCGACCCGGTAAGGCTGCATCCAGGTCAGAACAAAGGCCTGAACATGTGCCGGCGTCTTTTCGTCCACCCGCTTTTTTTGCACGGCAAATTCCAGCCGGCTAAGCACCTTGGTCTTTGGATTAAACCGGATGTGAATCACCTGATCTGCCGGAACGCCGCGGCGCCGCTGGTAATAATCTGCAATTTGACCGCTCATTGGATCGGCATCATTGACGATAATCGCAATATCTTTTGCCGTTAAAGCAGATAGCGGCGCCAACATTGGATTAAGCGGCACCGCATTGACTGAAAGACTCAGGCAGGCTATCAGCAGCCCGCCAAAGAACATGATTATTTTATTCATTTAAAAAGCGCTCCGGTGTTAACGGTCGCAACAAGCTGCCAACCGAAAGATAATGCTGAGATAACGATTATAGCCATTACCTTAACTATCTCCTGAATATAAAGCTGCTTCAGCAATACCGCAATTCCTGCAGGAATTGCCGGAATCAAGTGCACAAGGAGGTTTTGTTCGCTTGTCATCCCTAACTCCTGGGGGATGCATGCTTTTCGCAACCCAACAATTAATGCCATAGCCTTGAAATGTTGGGTTGGCTATCGCCAACCGCAACCTACATGTTGTTCTGCACGATGGAAACTGAAAGCAACAGTTTTTGGGTAGGGTTGCAGAAATATTCAGCCCGCGCTGTCCGAACTTGGAAAACTGAACGCGGCCAGTCCGTAAAGACCCAATGCCATAAAGACCAGCACGGAAAAACCGAATTGCATCGCAATCAGCGTCGCCAGAATCGCGCTGATTACGGAGGCACAGCCATTCACACCCCAGGCCCAAGGGATCAATTCCGGCGAGGTCCGGCTCAGGCTCGCTATGCCCATAGGAAAAGGCATGCCCATACAAAATCCAAGCGGGGCGATCAATCCTGCACAACTGATAATTTTAGTGAGATCGCTCATTTGCAATAGAAAATTGATGATTTCTTCAAAACCCAAAATATAGAGCGTACTCAACAGCGAAATAGCGGCCACCGGCCGGATAATCATCGATTTATCGTTACCCTCAGACAGCTTTTTTGAATAGTGACTGCCGATTCCTGCACTGAGTAAAAACGTACTGACCACCCCAGTAATCGCATAAAGCGGATGATGCATGATCAAGATAAATTTCTGAATAAACGCAATTTCGATAAGTAAAAACGCCAGGCCTAAGCATGAAAAATACAACAAAATGCGTAAATGCTGGCGTGAACCGGCGGCAATACCCAGCTTTCGTTTCCACAAACCAAGCGGCACAACAATTAATAACACACTGGCAATACCGGCCTGCACCAGGCCGATCAGCAAAAGCAAATAGCCGCTTTCCAGTAATGAAATACCGCCTTGGCCCAATAAAGATAAAATTTCAGGCAGTGTCCGCCATTTAAAAAAATGGAAAAAATACGGGCGATCGTCCGTTGAAGGTTCAATATTGAATTTGTAGTCGGCGATGAAATTCTCACCCTGCTCACCCAGCAGTGCCGTTGCAGCTTGGTAATAATAGGGTTCCTGCATTATATTGAACCGGTTGATATCCGCCTCGTTAATCCCCGGATAATAATCGGTATCGAAACTGCGCTCTTCGCAAAAACGTTTTAACGCGGCAATTTCAGCGCCGGAAAAAGCTCCGTTTTTAACCAGTAACGTGCCCGTTTGCCAACTGCGGATCAACACGACAGTGAGTTCCGGATTGTTTACCTTTGCATTGTCTAGCACCTTCTTGACAGTTGCGATCAGTTTAGGCAAATCCCGTGGCGGCACTTTTATCCATCGCGTTAAACTGAGATATCCGCCCGGTTTTAAATGCCGCAAATACTCAGCTATCGCCTGCTCCGTATAAAGATACGTTTCTGACAGCGCATAAAGCCCGGCCGCAGAAGCGCCAAACCCATCCAGCAAGGAAATCGCGATCAAATCAAACTGCTCTTTGGACGTCGCGACAAAACCCCGTGCTTCGGCAATATGAACAGTGACATGAGCGGGATCATAAAGTTGACCGGCAAAACCGGCATATTTTTCTTTCACCAGATCAACTGTTTGCGGGTTCAGCTCGACCGCATCAATATGCGCAATCTCGTGGTAACGCGCCTGTAACACATCGCTACCGGTTCCCGCACCCAAAATCAGTACACTGCGCAGTTTTTGTAAATGGTAAGGCAAGGCCGACGTGGTCTGATCCAGATAACGTATTGTTTCAGGATTGCCGTCATACTGCGTGATGGCCGACATAGCGTCGGCATCGGTAAATACACCAAGCTGTGGCGGAGGCTCTGTATCTGCATTCAGACTGAGTCCCGGCGCATGCCGCAAAGGCATTTGCGAACTCTCGACCACGCTGAGTAAACCCAAGGGGCTGGAATGCTGCTCAACAATACGCGTTCCGGGTATTCTCAACAGTTGACTCAAGTCTTTATAAGGCGAGATAGTCAACGGCATGCCGCTTAACAGCCCGAATGAGCTGATCGCGACCAGCATGAACAGCGTCAACCGGAGACTGGTTTTACCAAACGCGCCACGAAAAGCAAACGCCATGACCAGCATCGCTGCGGCCAGCCCTGAACCGGCCAATACGAATAATATTTTACCCGGCAGCAGTACGAACAATCCAATGATGATACCCAGACTGCCGATACCCGCTCCGCAAAGATCGGCTGCATAGATTAATGACGCATCCTGTCGATACTGATAAAAAGTCAGTCCGATAACATTTGCGGCGAAAAAAAATGGCAGCGCCAGCAACACATAGATCGCGCACATAAACCAGAACTGCTGAATTGACCAGAGAATCTGTACCGAGTTGAATGGAATTTGCTGTGCGATCCAAAAACAACCGGGCACCGAGAGGGCGAACAAAACCAGATTCGCATAAATTGCCCGCGGATAAACAGCTTTCAGCCGCTCCCTGTTAAAGGCCAGAAATACCCCGCTGACACCGTAACCTAATAACGCCAGACTGATAATCAAATAAGCAAAATGATGCCATTGGATAATCGAAAACAACCGTATCAACAACACTTCATAAGCCAACGAACAGGCTGAGGTGATAAAAATAGCCAGCAACAATGAATAAGCCGGTTTCGCTGTCATTGCTTAATGTTGCCCGGTTAACGGCACGAATGAAACAGGCAATATTTGTCGGGTTGTCACTCTATTATCGTCATCTTTCGTGACCAAAACCAAATGCTGAACGGTAAAACGGCTGCCGACCGGAATGATCATTCGTCCTCCCGGCTTTAATTGCTTGACCAACGGCGGCGGTATATGACTGGCTGAAGCGGTCACGATGATCGCATCGAAAGGCGCCGCGGCCTCCCAGCCGTAATATCCGTCTCCCACCCGGGTCTGAACTGTCTCGTACCCCAAGCTTTTTAGAAGTCCGGCCGCTTTGTGGCCTAACGCTTCGATGATCTCAATGCTGTAGACATTTCCAGCCACTTCGGCAAGCACAGCCGCCTGATATGCAGAACCGGTTCCGATTTCCAGTACGCGGCTATTCTTGGTCAGACCCAGCAAATCCGTCATAATCGCAACGATATAAGGCTGAGAAATCGTCTGCCCTTGGCCTATCGGCAAAGGTTTGTTCTGATACGCAAAAGCTCTTAAATCCTCCGGCACAAACTCATGTCGAGGCACTTTGCGCAGAGCCTTCATAACGGGTTCGTCCAGTGCGTCTTTACCCAGAAACTGGCTGGTTAATCTGACATCCGCCTCGATCAAGTCGACCAGGCGTTGACGCTGCTTCATATAATCCGCTTCTTCGGCCATTACCGGCCGCATCAGGCAGGCCAGTAACAAGCCCTCCATTATTAAAACAGACAATAGACCGGTCAAAAAATGATTACTGATTTTCATGCTTTTCATCCTCCGGATTTTAGTAACTTCTGCCTTAACTATTTTCAGCAGAGCAACAAAACAAAGGTGATGCACCGTTAGGTGGCGGTTGGTGATAGCCAGCCCAACATTTCAAAGCCATGGCGTTAATTGTTGGGCTGGGAAAAGCGGCAACCCAATCTGAAAATAATCTGCTGTCTTGAACAGACGTCACTTGGATGAGTCATAGGGCACTTGTGATCATGATACAAAAATCTGAAGGGCACAACAAAATCCTTTCAGCCATTTCATACTCAGAAACATTTTTTGCACCCCACGCCGAGATATTGCCTTCGATGGCGCTCAATCAACTCAATATTTTAGAAAATGTTCCTTTACAAAACGGTCTTGCAACCGATCAATAACCCTTTATGTAAGCCCCATGGCCGAAATTATCGAGGCCATAGGGCTTCTCATACCCTTTTGAAAATCTTATAGACAGTCATAAAACAGATCGGCTGATTTAATCGGCGATTCCTTAAAGGAAAAAAGCTTCGCAAACTCAACTAGCACTCGGAAATCATTATTCTTGTAAAAAATCATGACAGGGCTAACAGAATTTATCGTTTTCATAATGATTGTGATCGAAATCTTCCTTGATGATGACATCCAGTTCGCCGCTGACTTACACGGCGTCGATCGCCCAGGCAGTTTGAAAAACGGAGAGACACAGAAAAGCGAGCATGAACGCGGCAAGTATGGATATTCCGTTTAGTTATTTAGAATGACTCATGACAACTACCTCAACAGAGATCGATGTTGGATACACGGAGCTCTTTAACACCAGTGAACGAAGGCCTCAGACCTGTCTAATGACCGGCTCAAAGACTCGCCTCTCATCGGTCTCAAATTGAGAACTTAACGGCAATTTACTGCGGAGCTTTTAGCCTATACCTTTTTCTTTAATGATGTTTCTCACAATCTGGTTCCATCTGTTTCAGGATTTTTATTTTGAGAAGTAAGGATCAGCAGTTACTTTTAAACACGTTTCTGTCCTACTTTTACAAGGCTCGCGGTAGCGCAATCGAATAATTCGAGATTAAGCCTGCTCTTAGCCTGTAATAAAAACTCAAATCAAACTATCTTTGTACTAATTCATTCTGCTATTACACACATACAGACGCTAGCCGATCCAGATATTCCCCTTTTACTGTGTCATGCAGACCTTTTAACGCATTTGGCATACTCTGAAAGACTGTGCCCCCCCTGATTTTGAATGAGGCTTACTATGTCAATGCACTTACTCGATAAGCAAGTTTTTCGCATGACAATAGCGGTCATCATTCCTGTTATCGCGGCATTCCTGCAGCGGCAGCTCATGCTCTATTTCCCCATTTCGACCTGGTTGCTGATGTATCCGGCTCTGTTTTTAAGTGCGTGGCTTGGAGGATTTCGGGGGGGGATTTTTGCTACGTTCATGGCTTCTGTTTTAGGGATATACTTTTTTATTCCCCAGCAAGACTCATGGTTGCTGAAAAATGTCGGCCAACTGTTTTCCATCGCTACATTCGCCACAATGGGCGTGATGTTCAGTTTCGTATTTGAAAAACTGAAGAAGAGTCAAATTGCATTACAAGAAGCCAACGCCAATCAGCTGAAAACGAATCAAGAACGCCTGTTACTAGCCCTGTCATCAGCCAAAGCGGCTCTATGGGAAAGGGATGTGCAAAATAACCACTGTTTTTGGTCGGACGATGTCTGGGAATTATTTGGGCTTGATCGCGCAATGCCTGCTTCCTTTGACAGCTGGTTATCCTGTGTGAATGCCGATGATCGAGCCTCGGCGGCGACTAGCCTGACTCGCTCTTTTGGGGCAGGCCTTGAAATCAATCAGGAATGGCGGATCGCCAATCTGCCCGGTAATCAAGTGCGCTGGTTGATGACCCGCGGCCAACCTGTTTTCGATGAGGAAGGAAAAGTCAGTTTATACCGCGGTATCGTGCTGGATATCACACAGCGCAAGCAGGCCGAATCAGAAAAGGCCCACATTGAAACGCTTTATAAGGCACTGGTAGAACAAGTGGCACCTGACGGCATATATATCAGCGATTACAACGGCCGCATTATCGAAGTCAACCAGATGGCGTGTGAAAACGACGGCTACACCAGGGAAGAACTGCTCAACATGAATGTAACTGATATAGAAACGGACTGTGATCTTTCGTGCCATCAGGCACTAGGAGGCCAAATTGGACCCGGTGTTATCGCTACTTTATTCGGCCATCATCAGAGAAAGGATGGTAGCCGGTATCCGGTAGAAACCAGATGTAGTGTATTGGATATTGATGATCAACGGCTCTATGTTGCTTTCGTGCGGGACATTACCGAGCGCCTGTTAGCGGAGGAAACGATACGCAACAATGAGCGTGAATTTCGCTTATTGGCTGAAGCACTGCCTCAGATTGTCTGGATTACTCGAGCTGATGGCTGGAATTCTTTTTTCAATCAACAATGGGTCGACTATACCGGCTTATCACCGGAAGAATGTTATGGACATGGTTGGCCTATTCCCATTCATCCGGATGATCGCCAAATGGCTTGGGATGCCTGGCAGAAGGCTGTCAACACACAACAAACCTATTCCATCGAATGCCGGTTTCGGCGGGCCGATGGCGCGTATCGCTGGTGGCTGACTCGCGGCGTGCCGGTGATGGACGAGAAGGGAATCATAATCAAGTGGTTCGGAACATGCACGGATATTCATGATATTAAGCTGGCAGAAGAAACCTTAAAACAGTCCGAAAACCTTTACCGCCAGCTATTCGCAGCTAATCCTTTGCCTTTGTGGATTTATGATCTGAAATCGCTCGCTTTCATTGATGTCAATGATGCCGCAATCGACAGTTATGGTTATAGCCGTGATGAGTTCCTGTCAATGACCGTCAACGACATTCGGTTATCCGAAAATGTGGATTTATCCCTGCGGCATGACAAAGAAGCTTCTGCCTGCCTGCATCTGCGTAAGGACGGCAGTGTCTTCCGGGTGGAAATCAACAGCCATACACTGACACTGAATGACCGCCCGGCGGAAATCATGCTGGCGCGTGACATCACTCAACAACTTATTGCCGAACAAAAATTGAAAGACAGTGAGGCGCGCTGGCAATTCGCGCTGGAAGGCAGTAATCAAGGTGTCTGGGACTGGGACATTATTAGCGGCAAGGTATTCTATTCCAGCCGCTGGAAATCGATGCTCGGCTTAAGTGAAGAGGAAGTGTCCGATAGTTTGGAAGAATGGTCAAAGCGAGTGCATCCGGACGACCTCAAGAAAACCATGAAAAATATCCAAAAACATTTTAGTGGTGAAACCCCGTTTTATCAAAGCGAGCACCGGGTCAAAAACCGCTCGGGCGAATATCTCTGGGTGCTTGATCGAGGCATGGTCGTCGAGCGTGACAGTAATGGCCAGCCTTTACGCATGATAGGCTCCCATTTCGACATGACCGAACGTAAACTCATCGAAAACCAACTTCGTGAAAAAAAGCAGCTATTGGCGGATTCGCAAGCTATAGCGCAAATCGGCAGTTGGGTGATAGATTTGCAGTCTCAGCAATTTGACTGGAGTAATGAAACATTCAGGCTTTTTGGCTTATCACCTGAAACAGACGCTTCGCCCAAAGTGGATCAATTTCTGCAGTTACTCCACCCCGATGATCGCTTTCCCATGAAAAAATGGCTGGACAGCTGTCAATCAGACAACAAGCCTCCCGGGCTGGAGTTCCGGATTGATGACAGCAAGGGAAATCATCGCTGGTTATTGAGTTACGGCGGACTGGAACGCAATCAAAACGGCGAACCCTCCCGCACAATCGGAACCGTGCAGGACATTACGGTAAGAAAACACCTGGAAATGGAACGGCAACGCTGGGGGGATGCCTTTCTTTATTGCGCACAGGGTATTGCTATAGGCGATCCTGTCAGTAATTGTATACAAGTCTGTAATCCGGCGTATGCCGACATGCTGGGTTATGCCTCGCCAAAAGAGTTGGTCGGCAAGTGGATTCCTTCGTTATATGCCATTGAAAATGGTGCTGACATTATTAAATTCTTACAGATTGCCGATCAGGTGGGGCAAAGCCGGTATGAATCTGTTTACCGCCATGCTAATGGTACGTCCTTTGAGGTTCAAGTCGATATAGTCAGTGTCAGAGACGCCAATAACACCATCATCTACCGGGTCGCCACCGCCCAAGACATAAGTCAGCGTAAGCGGAATGAAGAAGCCTTGCTGCTGCAAAGCAGCGCGCTGAAAACGGCTGCCAATGCCATTATTATCACTGACCAACACGGCGTTGTTCAATGGATCAACCCCGCATTCACCTCATTGACAGGCTATAGCAGCGAAGTTATTGGCCAGCGCCTGGGACCGTTAATCAATTCGGGCAAACAAAATCCGGATTTTTTCAAACAGCTCTGGCAAACAATCTCTAGCGGTAATGTCTGGCAGGGAGAACTCATCAATCGCCGCAAGGACAGAACTTTTTACACCGAAGAACAAGTCATTACGCCGGTATTTGATGAACAGGGCGTGATACATCACTACATTTCTATCAAACAGGACATTTCCGAACGTAAACAAAGTGAGATTGAACTGACACACTATCGCGATCATTTGGAACAACTGGTAAAAGAACGTACGGTGGCGTTGGAAACCGCCAGGCTGGAAGCCGAACGGATGTCTGAAGTTAAAAGCGCCTTTCTGGCCAATATGAGTCACGAAATCCGTACACCCATGAATGCTGTCCAGGGTTTTTGTTATTTGCTGGAAAAACGTACCCTGGATGACGAAACGCGGCAGTTGGTGCAAAAGATTCATAACGCAGGTCAATCCTTGCTAACCATTATCAACGATATTCTGGACTTTTCTAAAATTGAAGCCGGGCGGATTGAAATCGACTCATCGCCCTTCCGGCTCACAGAAATAGTGAACCAGATTGCCGAGTTGATGGCGAGTTTTACCAGCGGTAAAGCGATAGAATTACTCATCAAACCCCCTTCAGACATCGATAGCTTGATCGGCGATCGCTTGCGTTTACAGCAGGTGCTGATCAATCTGGTCAGCAACGCCATCAAATTTACCGAACAGGGCGAAGTTGAACTCCGCATCAGTGTTGAATCGGAAAACGATCAAAACCTCTTTTTACGCTTTGAAGTGCGCGATACCGGCATTGGTATCTCCGCCGAAAAGCAGCATGAAATATTTTCACCCTTCACTCAGGCCGATAGCTCGATCAGCCGCCGCTTTGGCGGTACCGGCCTCGGCCTGGCCATATGCCAGCATCTGATCCAGCTAATGGGAGGCGACCTACAAGTCAAAAGTGCCGAGGGTCAGGGCAGCAAATTCTGGTTTATATTGCCGTTACGGCGGGATTTCCACACAGCAGCACCTTCGCCCTTAATTGGCCTTGATGTCTTGGTGGCAGACGCTGGTCCGGCGTTAAGAGATACGCTGTATCGCACTGTCGTCAATCTGGGTTGGAAGGCCGATTTCGTGGATTCCGGAGAAACAGCTTATACCCGTTTTGTTGCCCGCTGGGAAAGCCGCAATCCCTATGACGTGATCATTCTGGACTGGAAAATGCCCGGTCAGGATGGCCTCGCTACGGCGGAGACAATTCAGCAACTTTTTAAACTCAGCCAAAACCGCTCACCCGTGCCGATTCTGATTATGGTCGCAGTCGATCAACACGATGCACTGCTTGCTCAGCCCGGCATAGTCTGCGCGAACCGGGTAATCACCAAGCCGGTGACTCCTTCGTCTCTCTTGGATACCGTTGCCAGTGTCTTGAGCCGGCATAAGCCGGATTGTGTTCCTGAGGTATCGACAGTTGCACCGGAAAGCCAACTGAGAATCCTGGGGGTGCGAGTGCTGGTTGTCGATGACAGTGAAATAAACCGGGAAGTGGCACTAAACATACTGGAAGCCGATGGCGCGATTGTAAGCACAGCTAATAACGGTGAAGAGGCCGTTAACTGGTTGAAGAATAATCCCGATGCAGTCGATATTGTTTTGATGGATATACAAATGCCGGTCATGGACGGCTATACTGCTACTCAAATGATCCGCCAGGATGAGCGCTTGCAACGATTGCCTGTGATCGCATTGACTGCCGGCGCGTTCGAATCGCTGAAGGACGCGGCCTACGAAGCCCGTATGAATGATTTCCTAACCAAACCCTTCAATGTTGAGCAACTGATTACTATAATTCAATGCCATGCTAGTAGTTATTCTGAAGCACCGGAATCCGAGCCTGGATTGGACGACAAACCGATTAGCTCAGAAAATTTAGCTTTACCCGGCATTGATGTTGACACAGGGCTCATACAATGGGGCAGTGAATCAGTTTTCCTGACCTATTTGAACAAATTTGCTGAGCGTTATGCCGATACAGGCCACGAGATCCGGCAATGCGTGGACCAAAACGATCATGCCGCAGCCAAGGCTTTGGCGCACAAGTTAAAAGGTGTTTCCGGTAATTTGTCATTGCCGGTGGTAATGGCTCAGGCACGAGAAGTTGATGATCTGCTGGCGACAGGTCAATTGACTCCGAAGGCAACGCAGGTATTACAGGAAGCTATCGATCAAGTGTGCTTATCGATAATCCAGTGGAAAAATAAAATCATCCGGATTGATGAAAGCCATCATACGGCTGAACTTGCGGAACTGCGCAAACAATTGGAACAACTGATTGAGGCGCTAAATCAGGATAATCCGGATTTTGCCGAACCACTGCTGGCCGAGTTACAAGGAAAATTGCCAAACGCCGACTTTAAGCGTATCCAAAGTCAACTGACTGATTTTAATTTTCGGGCCGCTATTACTTCAACACAGGAATTAATAATGAAATTGCAACCATGCTAACCCTCATTGATACCCTCCATGCCTTATAGACCGATTCTTATTGTTGATGACGAACCGGCTAATCTTGCTGCGCTACGCCAAATTCTCAAGGATGATTATCAGCTCGTGTTCGCGCGTAATGGCACAGAAGCTCTGGAAGCGGTAAGCAAACATCACCCCAGCCTGATTTAGTTGGATATACAAATGCCCGGCATGAATGGCTATGAAGTGTGCCGCCGACTGAAATCCAATTCATCAACGGAAGCCATACCGGTAATTTTTGTAACCTCGCTATCGGAACTGGGTAACGAAGAAGCAGGCTTTGCGACCGGTTGTGTCGATTATTTAACCAAACCGGTATCTGCCGGTATCGTTCGTGCGCGCGTAAGAACTCATTTATCGCTGGTTCTCTCAAGTCAGCTGGAACGCAGCCACCGGGATGCGGTATTCATGCTCGGCGAAGCAGGCCATTACAACGATAACGACACAGGCGTCCACATTTGGCGTATGGCGGCTTATTCACGCGCATTGGCAAAAAAACTGGGCTGGTCCGGGCAGCAATACGAGTTGCTTGAAATGGCTGCGGCAATGCATGACACCGGCAAAATCGGTATCCCGGATAAGGTTTTGCGAAAACCCGGTAAGCTCGATGCAGACGAATGGCGCATTATGCAGACTCATACGCAAATCGGTTACGACATTCTGTCCAAAAGCGATGCGCCGCTTTTCAAACTGGCAGCAGAAATAGCGCTAAACCACCACGAAAAATGGGATGGCGGCGGTTACCCTAACGGTTTGGAACGCGAAAATATTCCTGAATCAGCTCGAATTGTAGCCATTGCCGATGTCTTCGACGCGCTGGCAATGAACCGGCCTTATAAAGACGCTTGGCCGCTAGAAAACATCTTGGATTATATGAACGAAAGTGCCGGCCATCACTTCGATCCGCAAATACTCAACGCCTTTATGAGTGTTTTACCGGATATCCTCACGTTGAAAACACAATGGAATCTTTGTGAAATCAATGATCAAGCGGTTAATATGATCCCGCAGAGTTGAATCTATTTAGGCTCACAGTATTCAAAATCTATACCCGCTTCCAGCAAATTTCACCGTTCGTCCTGAGCCTGTCTAAAGTGATGGATGGAAATTTCTGGCCGCTTCGGCAGGACTTGACTCTAACGGCTAGACGAGTGTTGCAAACGTGTTAGCGTTGCCTGTGTGCGCTAATGCACCGACAGCCAAATCTGATAGTCACTATACTTTAACTACACTAATTATTCAGAAGATAGGGTGAGAAGATAACGGTAACCCACCCAACCCGCTGCATCACTTCCGTATTGTTGCTCCGCTGAATAGTTTCTAAATAAATTATTATCGGCCAGGAATCAGTCTGCCGATATTTAGAAAGTAGCCTTTAAATAGAGGTAGTCATGAGTAAAGCACAGAAAAGCAATAAAGAAGACAAGAAAAAACCCGCTCTTAGTCCGAAAGAAAAGAAGGCTGAGAAAAAATCAAAGAACGATTCAAAAAAATCGAACGACTTGTTTAAAAGCAACTAGCGATTCATCGGATTTATCTACTGCAAAAAAAACCGGCACAGCGCCGGTTTTTTTTTGGGCTATTTCCGCATTTATAGCTGGTGTCGCCCCGGCACGGATTTCCCGGATCCAAAAGCCATGGATGGCGTTGAACGTTAACATCTATGGCTTCTGGGTTCCGGCAGTCCCTGCTGCAACTATTAATGCAAACAAAGTTCTCTAACAAGCCTGGACAACGCTATAAAAACAGGGAAACATCAGCTAACAAGAACATAGCCTTTTTTTGCCCAAAATAACTCCCAAAACTTTTCTGAATATTGACTCTCCCATTGCCTTTAACGACTACAATCGTCACTTACCATCAGAATAATGTTTATGGCCCAATGAATTTTGATCAAATGTCATTTTTCAGCCTTTACCCCTGTCCTCTTATTCCTCTGATCATGAACCATCACTTTCAAGATATTATCCTTAAGGCAACGGCCACCAATGCGCTGTTTGAAATAGAAGTTATTCAGAGTCTGTGGAGTGGCTATGGGAAAATCGTGCGGTATGGATTAAAGGGCGGCATGGTGCCTAGCGTTGTCGTCAAACATGTCGAGGCATCAACCCAGGGCCGTCATCCGCGCGGCTGGAACAGTGATTTATCGCATCAGAGAAAAATGCGTTCCTACCAGGTTGAAACAGCCTGGTACGGACAGTGGAGCCGCCATTGCGATTCGACTTGCCGTGTACCCGCTTGTTTGGCGTTTGAAGCTCATGGCGATGAGGTTTTGATCGTGCTGGAAGACCTCAATGCCAGCGGATTTCCTGAGCGCCGATCGTCCGTCACGGCAAATGAATTAGCCAATTGCCTTGTCTGGCTGGCAAACTTTCACGCGGTCTTCATGAATGAAAATCCGCAGGGCTTATGGCCAACCGGCACTTATTGGCATTTGGAAACCCGTCCGGATGAATTACAGGCATTAAAGGATACTGCACTAAAAACTGCCGCCGGGGCAATTGACCGGAAATTAAGAAACAGCCCCTTTCAAACATTTGTACATGGAGATGCCAAATTGGCCAATTTTTGTTTTTCACGCGACGGCAAAAGTGTGGCTGCCGTTGATTTTCAATATGTCGGTGGCGGTTGCGGCATTAAAGATGTCGCCTACTTTATCGGCAGCTGCCTGAATGAAGACGAATGCCAGCGCAAGGAAGCACAACTATTAGACCTGTACTTTATTGCACTGAAAACAGCCTTGAAGTCCAGACAAAAACGCGTAGATTCTGATGCCGTTGAACAAAACTGGCGCGAGTTGTATCCCGTCGCATGGACCGATTTTCACCGCTTTCTGAAAGGCTGGAGCCCGGGCCATTGGAAAGTCAACTGTTACAGTGAACGATTGGCGCGGGAAGTCATCGCGCATGTGCAACTTGCTGAGCAGGAGAGCGCATGAAACTGTCCTTCAATGATCTGTTCCTGCTCAGTCAATGCGCGATTTCAGCGGCCTATCAAGCCGGACGCTTGATTGCAGAAAAATCGTATCACCCCATAAGGGTCAATACCAAGCAAGGCGTGGAAAGCCTGGCGTCACAAGTTGTCACAGAAGTTGATCACCTGAGCCAGGACATCATTTTACAAATCCTGCTGCCTACTTGCGAAAGATTTGACCTCGCATTGTTGTCCGAGGAGCGCCCTGATAACCGTCAACGGCTGGAAAAAGATTATTTCTGGTGCATAGACCCGCTGGACGGCACTCTCCCCTTTATCGAATCCATACCGGGTTATGCCGTCTCTATCGCGCTGGTTTCTCGTGATGGCGAAGCGCATTTGGGCGTGATATACGATCCGGTTGAACAAACGCTTTACCATGCGATAAAAGGCCACGGCGCATTTTGCAACAGCAAGCCGCTGAAACTGAACACCATCGATCTGGCATCAAACACAACATTAACCTTCATTACCGATAGAAGTTTTGCAGAATTTCCACTTTTCGATACGGTACGGAATGAACTGGACGTCATCGCCGGTGACCAGGGTCATGCCGGATCGGTCCTATTATTACAGGGTGGCGCCGCGATGAATGCCTGTCAGGTTCTGGAAGAGACGGCCGACTGCTATTTTAAATTCCCCAAGTCCCAGCCGGGCGGCGGCAGCGTTTGGGATTATGCGGCAACGGCCTGTTTATTCCGCGAAGCCGGAGCGGTCGCCTGCGATATCGCAGGGAATCCTTTGCCCCTCAATGGCCCTGATTCAACGTATATGAATCATTGCGGCGTCATTTACGCGAGTCATTCAGATTTGGCTGAGCGCATCATCAATCTGTATGCTCGGTTAAAGATAAATTAAGCAGGGCGAACTGAGAGTCAAGTGATTCTGTATGCTTGCTATTTCCAGCGAGAATAAACCCCCGAAACCATCAGCAAAAGCGATATCAATCACCTCGGACTGAGGTGATTGATCCACAATCCATCACAATAATTGCGAAGTTATTTCAAGTTATGGCCTTATTTCGACTAATATCGTTTATCTGTTTTTACTTATATTCAAAAACTCGCGTAAAATCGGCCTAACTGAAGGGAGTACCTTTATGTTTGAATGGTTGATACTATCTTTTATCCTCTTTATTATTTATATCATTATGAAAAAGCCAAAAACCACCACTGAAAAAGCAGTTCCTGTAGCTAAATCTGAAGAAACTCCGGTTGTAACCGCTGCGCCCAAAGCTAAAGCTGAAAAGCCCGTTGCAACCGTCGAAACCGAAGCAACGCCTAAAAAAGCCAGCCCTGCTAAGGCCCCGGCTAAAAAGGCAAAAGCCGAAACAGCCAAACCGATTGTTGTAGAGGTTGCACCTGAAATTTCTGTTGCTGATCGCATCGGTTTGACCGCTGGCAGCATCTGGAATTACGTGTCTGAAAATGGCGCGACCCCGGTCTCAAAATTGGTAAGGGAACTTTCTGAAGAAGAAAAAATTATCCAGCGCAGTATTGGCTGGTTAGCTCAGGAAGGCAAAATAACACTCGAGATCGTCGACCGTGCCGAGACCGTAGCGTTGAAGTAAGCACTTTCTAATCTGATGACGGCATTACCGGCAAATAGTCACTGCCGGTTTGTCGTCCAAGAGGCTCAACTTACACCGTTATACCCGCTAACCACGCGGGTGTTCGCGTAATGGGAGCAGGCAAAGTATGCGTTTCCCTATCAATACTTAAGCATGCAGGGCAATGTACTTAAAAGCCCCAGAAGTCATCAGCTTCTAACAATCCTTCGCTTCTGTTTTGTTTTTTATCGTCATCACTATCCGAATATGTGGCAGGGGAGTTCTTTTCAGTAAGGGTGTCAGCCTGCGGCTCCATCGTTGTATTAACAGTCAAGGTTTCCGGCGCCAGAGACTTCCCGCTTAACTCGCTTTTATTAACCAGTTCTGACAGTAATTTCGGTTTTTCAATGAAGTAGCCTTTCGCAAAATCAACGCCAATATCTCTTAAAATGTCGCAAATTTCGTTGCTGTCGACATTTACCGCAATGGTTTTCATATCCAATGAGTGAGCAATTTCGTTCATCGATTTTACAATGGCAACTTCGGCTTTGTTTTCGGCCATATCTTTGACGAAAGCACCATCGATTTTTAAATAATCAACGTTCAGATTTTTCAAATAGGCATAGGACGAATAGCCCGAACCAAAATCATCCAGTGAAAACCGACATCCATACGCTTTTATTTTGTGAATGAAATTTTTTACATAGACAAAACTATCGGCTGCAACCGTTTCGGTAATTTCAAACGTCAGTTTTTCAGCAGGAAACTTGCTGGAATCGAGGAGTCGGGTAAGGAATTCGAGAAACGCCTGTGAATTTAGGGATTGCCCGGAAAGATTAATGGCAAATCCGTCGATCTGATCAAAAAATACTCTATTTTCTTCAATCCATTTAAAAACATGAGTGATCACCCATTGATCTAAATCCTGCATGCGTTTGAGCCTCTCAACTGCCGGAATAAAATGATCGGGTAAAATAGTCTTCCCCGTTTCATCTTTAATCCCCAGAAGAATTTCGTAATGTAGATGACTGTTTTTTTCGGTTTCTACGGCGACTATCTTTTGACACCTTAAAAACAGCCTGTTTTCCGACAGTACTTTATCTATCTGCCCGGCAAATTCCTGTAATTTATATTGGTTTTTTAAATCTTCGTCTTCTTCGCAGAACAGTTTGATCTGATTATTTCCGGACCGTTCACTGACAATGCAGGCAGAAACAGCGTGCTGCAAAAATTGTTGGGCATCAAAGCCGTTTACTATAAAGGGAGCCAATCCCATGTTGATATTAATTGGATAACTTTTATTTTCCCAATCAAAATGGATTGCGGTGATAAGGTTGACTAATGACCGAGCCCGGTCCAAACCTTCTAGCTTTGTGCAGTTTTTTAACAAAATTCCGAACGTTTTATCACCTAAACGAGCTAGCATTTCGTTATTCGTTAAATGACGGGTCAACATGTGTGTAATGCTCATCAACAGTTGATTACCTGCTTCTAATCCGCACACAATGGTTAACATCTGGAAATCCTGGATTTCCAGATGACAAAGCAGATGCTGGTTGTCGCCTTGTCTTGCGAGCTCGTATTTCAACTGTTTAATAAACTCATCTCTTGTTAACAAGCCGGTAACAGCATCATGGGTTGCGTTGTATATGAGCTTTTCATGCATTTTCTGCAGCATTACCTGCGTAGTGCGGTCCATCAACGGCTCATCCGGATTTTCCATTGTGCTTGCCCCTCCGTTGCGCAGAAGTTCAGTCAATTCCATTTTGGTCAGTTCCGTTTTATTTAATCCATCCCTATCAACAAAGACTAAAATTTCCGGAAATTGTCCTTTCCACACGAGCTTAAGAGGCACGAATAAATCCGGCTTTCTAAACAAGGTTATCCATTCACCTGCTTCTAATTGCTCCACCTGAAGAGCCCAAAGATCCATAGGGCGGCTTTTGTTTGGGGATTCAGGTTGTAAAATCCTGTCAACATAGACTATTTCCAGGCGTTTTCTCTCGGCAAGCGATTCGGCACCTATCAAACAACGCCTTAAATCTTCAATGACTTTAAAGTGATTAAAAGCATTGGGTGCAAACGAACCGAGTTTCTCATCTATAAAAGTAATGGTTTGACTAATCGCGTAGTATTCAGCTTCAAGACCGGCATCTCGAAAGGACAGCCAACGGATCAAATCATCGACTACCCGGTAATTAGCCGATTTTTCCTCAGTTGATTTTTCCGTATCCAATTCAAGTAAAACCAATAAATGCTGCCATCCCGAATTCAACAACATCAAAACACAATTAGGAATTAATTTTCCGGCAATGCGCTTATCAACTTCATGCTGAACATGGCGCCTTGCCATCTCCAGTAGCTGCTGCCCTTCGTAAGGTTCGATTATTCTTTTGATAGTCAGATCTGACGATTTTTTGACCTGCTTTGTCACCTCTTGTAGCTCTTGCTCCACTTCTGCAAATATCGACGAATTAGTGCTCGCCTCCTGAAGTATTCGTAAGACCAGTTTGTCCAGCGTGTTTTTTACAGGCGTTCTTTTGATGACTCGATTCTCTTTTACTGCCGATTCCAAAGACGCTAATTGATTGAGTATGTTTCTGATAGGGTGCGAGTCCGCACTTAAAAAGTGGTTACCTTGCAGCGTTTGTTCGAGAAGCGATAGCTGCATACGTTCCATGTAAGCTTTGATTTCAGAGGAAATAGACACGTCATTGAATAAGGTATCGAAAAACTTTTCATAAACCTCGATATTATGGACATCGTGCTTAGAAAAAAACGCAGGTATTCCGGTAGTATCGTTTAACTTATCTCGAATGAGTGTGTGCAGTAAACTGCTTGTAACGGGCTCATTCCTGTCACCTACAGCTGTAGTTTTATACATTTTCGAAATCATCGCGATGACTTCTTCGGCGGAAAAACCCCCTTGAGACGCTGCGTTCCGAATTGATGATGTAGTTCCTGAATGAGGCTGGTTTTGGTTTAATAGGCCCGGCAACGTTTTGGACATTTCAACTGTTGCCGGCTTTTTTAGATCAGCATCTTCTTTAACAGCAAACGTTTTAACCAGCGTCCTGGCGATGTTGGTATCAAACTTAAAGACCGGATCTCCCAAATAACCATGGTCGATCGCGATCTGTTCAGGTTGCTTGACAATTTTGGCGGGCGCAGGCTTGGGAGCACTCAGTTTGGATAACAGATGCTCAAAATGCTCGTACAACGCCTCCAAATCCTTCGTTAATACTTTTTCAAACGCTGAATAAAGTGTTTGATTAATCGTGATTTCTAAATTTAATTGCAGGATAAGTTCGCGAAAGTGATCACATAAGGCATCCGGGCTGATTGGGTTTTTAACATCATGGGCCCAATGGCCAAATAACCGTTTCAATTGGTTGTTTATCTGATTAAGTGGATATTCAAAATGTTTTGTTAACCGTCTGATAGACGCCGACAGATTTAACCAATCTTCAAAATCATCCATTTCAACCAAAGAAAGCTTTTCCATAGTACCGGCATTTAACCTGTTTTCCTGAATGCTGGAACCGGTCATGCTGTCGACACCCAAAAAAACCGAATTACAAAATTCACTGGTAATTGAATCGTAATTAAATTTGAGCGTTGTTATCAAATCCTCAAGTGCTGAAGTAGAGATTTTATGAACCGATTTTTTAAAGTCCTCATCCAGTCTCTCAAAAAAATTGTTGAGCAACCCAACCAACTCTTTATCAAGCCAAATTTTTATTTGTTTTAAGTTATCCTGGTGCGGGTCTGCTTCGGTTGGCTCAATGTCATGTTGAGCTGTTCTGCCGGACACCTTAAAAACCTCATTTTTTAAGGCATTAAAAATTTCCTGGGGCATGTTTTTAATGAAAACACCGATGCCTTTGGAACTTGCGTGCATTACTTTGACTTCAAGTTGAAATTGCCGTGCATCGGACTCTCTATGCAACGAGAAACGAAGCTGGACTTTTTTGTTAGCCGAAAATTGTACTATCTGGCTTGATGGTTTAAGGCCTAATAAAAATCCCGAACTGCAAAAATCTTGGACTTCGCAAGAGAAATTTTGCCCATTATTCAAAACCAGTGTGGCGTCTAATTTGATCGCGTAACGAATGTGGCGACGACGTTTTGTAGGGCATCTAGAAGCCATGGTAAAAGTAAAATATTGGCAGCATGGTCATAAAATACGGAGTTGTCATATCAATAATAAATATAGTTTGGAAAAAATCAGATCTGATAAATTTTGATAAATTAACCCGTAATTTCTAAAAGCAATGTCTACTTCAACTTTTTTTGAGTGGGATGAGTGCTTTTAGATATCATTGCGGTGCTTAAGTTAAATCAATCTTATTGGGCAGACCAAAATTAGAGATTCCATGATTTCGGCACCGCCTGTACAGTCAAAACCTACGGCCTAGAATGATGTTAAACTGCTTTTCGATGCTTCCCAAACCCTGAATGGGATAGACATTTACCAGCAGAAGGCAATGTGGCTATTTATCAGAAATCACTTTGGGAGTTGATTCTTCATGCGCGGCGAGCTTAAGCCTTACTGTCCCAATAACCCTCAATGGGCATCTAAAGTCATTCTGCTTCTGGCGCTAACATTAAGTGCTAGCGGTTGCAATTTAATCAGAAGCACACTGGAATTGCCGGAAAAAGGCCTCTTCTCCCTATTTGCTATTAATCAGGGAAATGACGCACCCGATCCTGTTGAACTGCAATCCGAGTTACTCCGCTTTGCAGATAATGCCATAGAAGCGCTTAATAACGCTGCGCGTAATCTTCAGCGGGAAGACGATTCGGCGCCTAAAAAACTCAACCAGCTTAAACGACGCATCGCTATTACCACCGATTTATTAGCCATCGCCACAGGGGCCAACAGTTATGCCAATCTCCTCGACATGGTCATCTTTGCCAGCTTAAACCGGATGAATTTTGAAGACTTCTGGGCGCCCAAGTTCTCCGACGAATCAGCTGAACCTTATCGACACGCATCCGAGCAGGTGGAGAAAGAAATTTGGCGCATTGCCGAGACGGCGCTGAAAAAAGAACAGGTCACTGAACTGCGTGCCGCCATTCTTGACTGGCACAAGCAACACCCAGATGCTCGCTCCCCCAGAGATCTAGGTTCGCTGGGCTTCGCGTCCGAAATTTCGCAAATGAACCGCGGCCCCAAGGCAGGCATTACCAGCAGTGTGTTCAACCTGCTCTCCATTGACCCATTGGCAGGTCTGGACCCCGCTACTCGAGAACTGGCTAGCTCTCGCCTATTCGCAGAGAGAGGCCTGTTTCTGGCCAGACATATGCCGACGTTGATCCGCTGGGAAACCGAATTACTGATCATCCAAACGGTGGAAATGCCTCAGATGGAAAAACTGCTGACCAGTACGGCTCAAGCGGCCGAATCGGCAGACCGGTTAAGTCAAACAGCAGAAAGCCTGCCCGGCCTCATCAGCAATGAACGTCAGCAGATCGTTCAAGCGTTGAACGAACAACAACCCGGCCTCGTCAGTCTCGCCGCACAGACCGAAAGCGCTCTTAGTGCAGGCAAACAGATGTCCGATGCGTCAAAAGCAGCCCTGGAGTCTTTTCAAGGTGTCGTACAGCAACTCCAATCCCGCCCATCAAACCCGGACGCAGAGCCCTTTCGCATCAACGAATACACGGCAGCCGCTGCCCAGATCAACGCTACTGCACTTGATTTGGTGAAATTGCTGCAAACCGTTGATCAAACCCTGGCTACCGGTAAATTTGACGAACTCTCGGCTCGAGTAGACTCGCTAACCCGCCAAACTCAGGCTAGCGGCAAAGAGTTAGTGGATTATACATTCAAGCAGATCTTGTTCCTGGGTTTGATACTGATGGGTTCCGCTTGTGGAATGGTTCTGGCTTCAGCATTGGTTTTTTGGCGATTGAAAAAGAAATTTGCCTGAGCTTTCGTCAAATGACGTTTAAGCAGAAACACTGTAACCTTACTTTAGCCAATTGGATCCCTGTAGATCTTTAAACAAAAAGTTCCTGACCTGACATTACCGGCATTTGCAGCCATCAAAAATTCTACCCCTCCCCTATTGAAAAATTATGATGAATTTTTGCCGCTTTAATCGATCATTTCCATAAACATAAAAAATTAATTATTCATAAAAAACAGAACTTTAGGATTTAAGACAGGTTAATTCAGGTCTTCTTTTTTGGCAAATCGAATATATCTGGTAAATTCGCGAATACAACAACCCAATTTTTATTTTCCGGAAACTCATCATGCTAGCAATAAAAAAACAATTAAAACAGAATCTGGCTTTGTTTCTATTTAGCAGTCTGCTCCCTGCTATTCCTGCATTTGCGGCGACCGACCTCGAAGCTCAAGAAAGTTTCCTCAGAATGCGAGCGAAGAGCCAACAGACTGAAGCAGGCCATGCAGGACATGAAACCCCTATTGATAAAAGCATGGACTTTCATGGCGTTTTCTACGGATTTCTTCCTTGTAAAGATTGCCCGGGAATAAAAGCGACGCTATCTTTAAAACAAAAAAACAATTATCTGCTGGTGACTCAGCCTGCAAGAGAGTCCTCAAGGGAGTTTTATGAAAAAGGGAAATACACCTGGGATGAAGAGAGTCATACCGTTGTTTTAACACCCAAAAAAGGCGGGCAAAGCACGCGGCATTATCGAATTGAAAATGAAGGCACGCTCATTCAGATTAATGAAGACGGATCAATGATATCGAATGATGATGAGGACAGCTACGTTTTGAAACGAAGTGATATGGTTAAGTCACGAGAAGTGCATTTTCACTGACAGGAACGGAAGTTACAAACTGAGGCTCATTTTTTGTCCATCCACTTTGAAGATGGACAAAAAATCAATCCGTTGCCTTGGTTATAACATTTACGCTGCTCAAGAAAACCTATAAATGTTCATATCCTTAAACTCAACAAGATTAACAGGGAGTTTTCAATGAACACGACGCTTGAATCACGACCTCCGTTTCCGCCCTTCACACGCGAAACTGCAGTTGAGAAGGTCCGCATGGCTGAAGACGGTTGGAATAATCGCACTCCTGAAAAAGTTGCTTTAGCCTATACGACCGACAGCCAATGGCGAAATCGGGCTGAATTTCCCGTGGGGCGGGAACAAATCATCGACTTCCTGAAACGCAAATGGGCCACCGAATACGAATACCGGTTAATCAAAGAACTGTGGGCTTTTGAGGGTAACCGTATCGCCGTCCGGTTTGCATACGAATGGCGCAATGAAAATAATGAATGGTTTCGGTCTTACGGCAACGAGAACTGGGAATTTGATGAATACGGCTTAATGCGTCAGCGTTATGCGAGTATCAACGACCTACCTATCAAAGAGTCGGACCGCAAATTTCATTGGCCTCAAGGCCGTCGCCCTGAGAATCATCCAGGATTGAGCGATCTTGGACTCTAAAAACCTGTTTCATACAATTTACCGTTCAACTTTTAAAAGCAGCAATTACCGGTTTGATGATAAAAAGGGTAGGTTTAAGCTTTTCGCAGCCCAACAGCAAGCGGATGATCAATCGTCGGGTTGGCTATCGCCGCCAACCGCAACTTACGTTCAGGTCTGACCGATCATTCTTATTGCTAACGTGTTTGAATGTTCATTTGGCGTTGCCGCCCTAAAATCAGCGGGTGATTTTAGGGCAATAGCGGTTATTAATGACTGCATCCGGCACCATGCACGTGGCCGTGAGCCAATTCGTCCATTGTCGCTTCTCTAATATCAGTTATTTCCACGTCGAAAAATAATTTCATACCGGCCAGTGGATGATTGCCATCGATGGTAACATCATCACCTTCGACATTAATGACCGTCACGACACCGGGTCCTGAACTGACATCGGCATGGAACTGCATCCCGACTTCTATCACATCGATTCCTTCAAACATCTGACGCGGAATCACTTGAACCATGTCTTCATCGTAATCACCGTAAGCTTCTGATGGCTCTATTTCGACATTTAACTTATCGCCAACGGCTTTACCAAGCAGGGCTTGTTCCAGTCCGGGAATGATACTGCCCTGTCCATGCAGATAAACCAGCGCATCGCTGCCAATTGAACTATCCAGCGTTTCACCGGCGTCATTGGTCAATGTGTAATGAATAGAAACAGCCATATTTTCAGCTACTTGCATGAGGGGAACCTACTGTTGATAATTTAAGAAACGGCTATGATATAAAATAAAGCTTCTGTTGTCTGAAAATATTAAAAACCGGAATATAAAATCGCATGAGCCGCTGGAAACCACCCCAAGCCAAATCATCCCCGTATATCACCCAAGCCGGTTATCAA
The DNA here is from genome assembly GCF_009828925.2 of Methylicorpusculum oleiharenae. NCBI lineage: Bacteria > Pseudomonadati > Pseudomonadota > Gammaproteobacteria > Methylococcales > Methylococcaceae > Methylicorpusculum > Methylicorpusculum oleiharenae. Next base: position 1,349,661 of record NZ_WUTY02000001.1, on the reverse strand, counting down.
GTGCTGGAAAATGAATTACGGGGCTTATGGGACAAACGCAAGGACGTCACCGCCGCTCTGTCCGCCGCTGCCGCAGAAGGTGACCGATCGGAAAATGCCGAATATATTTATCGCAAAAAAGAATTACGCGGTATAGACCGGCGCATTCATTACTTGCAAAAGCGTTTGCCCTCGCTTACCGTCGTCACCCAAGCCCCTTCAGATCAGGATAAGATTTTTTTCGGGGCCTGGGTGACACTGGAAAATGAATCCGGTGAGCCGGTCACTTATCGAATCGTGGGGGCGGATGAACTTAACCCTGCGAAGAACTATATCAGTCTGGATTCTCCTCTCGCCAAGGTGTTGCTGAAAAAAACCTATGACGATGAAGTGACGATTGTTATCGAACAAAAACCGGTTCGGTATACGGTGCTCGATATTGCTTATAGTCAGTAAACCGGAACTGCTTGCTTACGCTCGCTGGACAACCAGATGCACATAGCGTCCCATGTCGCGGAATGTGGGTAGCCGGCAATAACGGCTTTCCAGCTCAAACAGTTCGTCAGCGTTGCTCTGCGCCAAGGTCTCGTGATTCAGATAATCATGAAAAACGCGTAACCCGGTATGAGTGATGATCTTAAAATGATTGTTTTCAAGGAACTCTATAACAGCATGCGGGTATTGCGGGTTGGGCGGGGTCATTTTGGAGCCTTTCCCCAGATAACTGTCGTCCAATACGTTTTTCCAGCGCCAGCCGCCTTTTAAAACGTTGCCGAAAACCATGGCATTCCGATTGTAAAACAACAAGGACAGGTGCCCGCCCGGTTTCACCTGCTCAATAACTGTTTGCAAGGTCGGCATAGGATTAGCAAGCCATTCGAGAACCGCATGAAACAAGATCAAATCATACTGTGGAAGCTTTAAAGCTAGATTTTGAGCTGAATCCAGATAAAACTCGGCGGTCACCTCTTCATTGATAAAAGCTTCTCTGGCGCGTTCAAGCATTTTTTCCGACAGATCGCAAAGCGTCAGATGATGCCCTCTTTTCGCCAACCAGAGACTGATTTGGGCAAAACCACACCCAGCATCCCATACCGTCAGTGCATCAGCGGCATCGTAAAAAGGCGTCAGATCTTCTTTTAATAGTTTCAGCCGCCATTCCCCTTTCGCGGTTTGGTAAATTTTGCGGTCGAATTTATCGATGAGCTGATCGAAATTCCGATCGTTAGCTTGAGTCATCTGTCATCGCGCGTGTTAAATAAAAATTATGCTCATAAAAAAGCCCCGGCTGAATCCAGCCGGGGCTTTGGTCAAGCGTAAAGAGCTTGGGTCAGCAATTACATCATGCCGCCCATGCCACCCATTCCGCCCATACCACCCATGCCGCCCATATCAGGACCGCCATGAGCTTTGTCGTCGCTTGGAGCGTCAGCGACCATAACTTCAGTTGTGATCATTAAACCAGCAACTGATGCTGCGTTTTGCAGAGCAAAACGAGTTACTTTTGCAGGATCCAGGATACCCATTTCGATCATATCGCCATAGACGCCTGTTGCGGCATTGTAACCGAAGTTACCAGTACCTTTAGCCACTTCATTCAGGACAACTGAAGATTCGTCTCCAGCATTTTTGACGATTTGACGCAATGGCTCTTCCATAGCACGACGCAGGATGTTGATACCCACATCTTGATCGTGATTGATACCTTTCAAGCCATCCAACGCTTTTAAAGCACGAATCAGAGCTGTTCCGCCGCCTGCGACTACGCCTTCCTCAACCGCTGCACGGGTTGAGTGTAATGCGTCTTCAACGCGAGCTTTTTTCTCTTTCATTTCAACTTCAGTCGCTGCGCCAACCTTGATTACCGCAACACCGCCAGCCAGTTTAGCCAGACGCTCTTGCAGTTTTTCCTTGTCATAATCAGATGTTGCGTCTTCAGCTTGTTTGCGAATTTGCGCAACACGGCTTTTGATGCTTTCTTCAGTACCTGCGCCATCGATAATAGTGGTGTTTTCTTTGGTAACTTGTACTTTTTTCGCAGTTCCCAATAACTCCAATCCGGCTTTTTCAAGGCTCAGGCCGACTTCTTCAGAAATTACAGTACCACCGGTCAATATAGCAACATCTTCCAACATGGCTTTACGACGGTCACCGAATCCTGGCGCTTTAACCGCAGCCACTTTTACGATACCGCGCAAGTTGTTGACAACCAGCGTAGCTAAAGCTTCGCCTTCAACATCTTCAGCAACAATCAATAGTGGACGGCCTGATTTGGCAACGCCTTCCAATATCGGTAATAAATCACGGATGTTGGAGATTTTTTTGTCGTACAGCAGGATAAAGGGGCTTTCCAGCTCAGAACTCATGCTGTCTTGATTGTTGATGAAGTAAGGCGACAGATAACCACGGTCAAACTGCATACCTTCAACAACGTCCAATTGGTTTTCTAAACCTGAACCTTCTTCAACAGTGATAACGCCTTCTTTACCGACTTTTTCCATCGCTTCTGCGATGATTTGACCGACTGACTCATCAGAGTTAGCAGAGATCGTGCCTACTTGAGCAATCGCTTTGCTGTCTGTACACGGTGTTGCAGCCGCTTCGATAGACTTGACGGCTACTTCAACCGCTTTATCAATACCGCGTTTTAAATCCATAGGATTCATGCCGGCAGCAACTGCTTTCAGGCCTTCGTTTAAAATTGATTGGGCTAAAACCGTTGCAGTTGTTGTTCCATCACCAGCAACATCGGAAGTTTTAGACGCCACTTCCTTAACCATTTGGGCGCCCATGTTTTCGAATTTGTCTTTTAATTCTATTTCTTTTGCGACCGATACACCGTCTTTAGTAATCGTAGGTGCGCCGTAGCTTTTATCTAAAACCGCATTACGGCCTTTAGGACCTAAAGTTACTTTTACTGCGTTTGCAAGAATGTTAACGCCTTGCACCATTAATGTACGCGCATCACTGCCGAATTTTACGTCTTTTGCTGCCATCTTAATTCCTAATCTATTGAATGTTATATGTTTATGATAAATCCAGTGTGTTGGACTTAACCCAAAATACCCATGATGTCGTCTTCGCGCATGATGATCAGTTCTTCGCCATCAACTTTGACTTCATTACCGGAATATTTACCAAACAACACCTTATCGCCAACCTTAACTTCCAAAGCGCGAACGGTACCGTTATCCAGCGCTTTACCTTGGCCTACGGCTAACACTTCGCCTTGGCTTGGTTTTTCAGCGGCTGAACCGGGCAGAACTATGCCGCCAGCGGTTGTCGTTTCCTCTTCAACACGTTTAACAACTACTCTGTCGTGTAAAGGACGTATTTTCATCAATATCTCCTGAAAAAATTAAAACAAAGGTAAAAAAAGGATTATTAGCACTCGCTATTAATGAGTGCTAATAATAATCAGGTTTTGCAGTCTGTCAAGTTCTTTGGCATCATAACTTTTAAAATTACATCAACTAAACAACTTATGAATGACGATCAACTCCTGCGCTTCAGCAGACAAATCATGCTGCCGCAAGTCGATGTCGAGGGCCAGCAGAAACTCCTGGCCGCTCATGTTCTGATCATCGGAGCTGGCGGACTAGGCTCACCGGCATCCATGTATCTCACCGCTGCCGGAGTAGGGAAAATCACCCTTTACGACAACGACATCGTCGATCTGTCAAACTTGCAAAGACAGATTGCCCATCACACGGCCGATATTGGGGCTAACAAGGCATTTTCAACCCTAAGCACGCTAAAAAACTTAAATCCTGGAACAGAAGTCAGCGCATTCAGTCAACGTCTTGAAGGGCAAGAATTAATGGACGCCGTCTGTAACGCGGATATTGTTTTGGACTGCAGCGATAATTTCACTACCCGGTTTGCAATAAACCGCGCCTGTGTCATGCAGCAAAAGCCGCTGGTATCAGGGGCAGCCATTCGCTTTGAAGGACAGATTTCCACGTTCACACCCGGCAGGGATAACAGCCCGTGCTATAACTGCTTATATTCGGATACCGGTGAAGAATTACAAAACTGTGCAACAAATGGGGTTATCGCGCCCATCACGGGGATTATCGGAAGCTTGCAAGCTTTGGAAGCAATCAAGTTAATAGCCGGCATCGGCAAAACGTTGACCGGCCGTTTACTGTTGATTGACGGTTTGACGATGGAATGGACTGAGATGAAATTGAGAAAAAATCCCAATTGCCCAACCTGCAGTTGAGGACACTGGGTTGGCTGAAATCATTCATGCAGGCTAACCGGACTGCATGAATGATTAACTGAATGAAAGATTGCTTATTTTTTATTTTTTTGTAAAAAACCTTTAAACATTTCGATGGCCTTTTCAGCCAAATCATTAACTTTGGAAGGGCTGTCGCCATGCGGCTCGGTCTCACCAAAAGGTTTACCATTATTGATGGTGAACTTATATATAAAGTAACCTAATGGTGCAAACGCAAAAGCAGCGACAACAAACATCACAATGAATAGCCAAGTAACACCCATATTTCCTCCTCAAGGATTTCTTTTTTAATTATTTTTAATATATGGTGAGGTTTGATAATAACCCTATAAGCCTTGACATTACAAATAATTGCATTCCCCTTAACAAAATCAGCCCGTTCTCTGTACAGCAATCACCTATAAATCAGTGTATTAAACTGGGCTCAAACTCTTTAAGATCCTTCCGCGGCAATAGTTGCGCAACCTAAAAGTTCGTCGTATACTCTTTTGAGCTTACTTGATCAAGCTAGCATAAGAACTATCAATAATACTTCTGGAGGTATTCATCATGAAATGGGAAACACCAAGCTACACTGACCTGCGTTTTGGTTTCGAAGTCACCATGTATATTTACAACCGTTAATTTTTTACCGGTAACGCAAAAAAGGGGTTCGAAAGGACCCCTTTTTTTTGCCTGATTTTTCTCAATACCGTATCATTGCGGCACTTTCTTACGCTATTTTTCGACTACCATGAAAATCAGAGTCTTAGGATCGGGAGCCGGTGGCGGTTTCCCTCAATGGAACTGTAACTGCGACAATTGCAGACGCTTGCGGCATCAACAAATGAACGGTAAAGCCCGAACTCAATCCTCTATTGCGGTGAGTACCGATAACAAAAACTGGCTGCTGTTCAATACCTCGCCCGATATCAGAGCCCAGCTGGAAGCCTTTCCAGCCATTCAACCCAAAGAAGGCATTCGCGATACCGGCATCAAAGCGGTTTTGCTTATCGACAGCCAAATTGATCACACGACCGGCATGCTGATGCTGCGCGAAGGCAAAGAACCACTCAATGTGTATTGCAGCGAAATGGTCAAACAGGATCTGACTACCGGTTTCCCCGTATTCAAGATGCTGGAACATTACTGCACGGTAAAACATCATCCGGTCCCCCTGGATGGCAGCAGTTTTACGGTAGAAGCAATTGATGACATCCGCCTCTACACCCATTCGCTCAAAAGTAAAGCGCCGCCTTATTCACCGCACCGTCATGACCCGCATGAAGGCGATAATATCGGCGTCATCATCGAACAAATATCCACAGGAAAACGCGTTTATTACGCGCCCGGCCTAGGCGAAATAGAGCCTCATGTTCTCAGCGCCATGCAAAACGTTGACTGCTTGCTGGTCGATGGTACTTTCTGGACGGAAGATGAAATGATAGCCTGCGGCGCAAGCAGCAAAAAAGCTCAGGAGATGGGACATCTGGCCCAATCAGGCCCCGGCGGCATGATTGAAGTCCTCAACGCCATTCCTGATACCCGAAAAATACTGATCCACATCAACAATACCAATCCCATTCTGGATGAGGATTCCGATGCATTCAAAATATTGAACCAAAACGGAATCGAGGTCTCCTATGATGGCCTGGAAATTGAACTTTAAAAAATTGCAGACGGGAAGACAATGACAGCTAGTGATAATACGCCTTGGAACCGGGAAGAATTTGAAGCGAAATTGCGTGGAATGGAAAAGTATTACCATATCCATCACCCCTATCACACGCTAATGAATGAGGGAAAGCTGACCAAGGAACAAATTCAAGGCTGGGTTGCCAACCGTTTCTATTATCAGGTCAGCATCCCGATTAAAGACGCCAACATTCTGGCCAATTGCCCGGACCGTAAAACCCGCGCCATCTGGATACAGCGTATCCTGGACCATGACGGACATCCCAACGATCCGGGCGGCATTGAAGCATGGATACGGTTAGGTATTTCTGTCGGCCTGACGCGTGATGAAATCACTTCGCTTAAATACGTTTTGCCGGGCGTTCGTTTTGCCGTCGATGCCTATGTCAATTTCGCCCGTCGTGCGGATTGGCATGAGGCCGCCAGCTCTTCGTTAACTGAGTTATTTGCACCCAAAATACACCAGCAGCGACTGGATAACTGGCCAACGCATTACCCCTGGGTTGAAAAAGAAGGCTACACCTATTTTCGTAAACGTCTGACCGAAGCGCGCCGCGATGTAGAACACGGATTGGAAATCACTCTGGAATGGTACAAAACCCGTGAACAGCAGGAGCGCATGATCGAGATTCTGCAATTTAAACTCAATGTTCTGTGGACCATGGCCGATGCCATGTACCTGGCTTACGTGAACGAAATGCCGCCTTATTTCAATATCGAAAAACAATGACTATTCAACCCGACAAGATCATCAGCTTCTCACCCACCCATCGGTTGCAATGGGAAGAAGCGCAGCAAAAAAACGTCATTTTGTACCCTGAAGGCATGGTTGAACTGAACACCAGCTCAGCGGAAATTTTAAAACTGTGTGACGGCACCCGTACCCTGGATCAAGTGATCAACGAACTTGAACAAAAATTTGAAACCACGGGCCTGAGCAACGACATCAACGCTTTTCTGGAAGTAGCACTGCACAATGGCTGGATTCGACAAGACTAATATCACACCGCCGCGTTGGTTACTGGCAGAGCTGACTTATGCCTGCCCGTTGCAATGCCCTTATTGCTCGAACCCTCTGGATTATGCCAAATATCCATCAGAGTTAAGCACCGAGGACTGGATGCGCGTGCTGACACAAGCCCGAAAAATGGGCGCCGTTCAGCTTGGTTTTTCCGGCGGCGAGCCGCTTACCCGCAAAGATCTGACAGAACTGGTCAGACACGCCCGCCAACTCGGTTACTACAGCAACCTGATTACATCCGGCTACGGCTTGACTGAAGAAAAAATCGTACAGCTCAAAGAGGCGGGGCTGGACCATATTCAAGTCAGCATTCAAGCGAGCACCCAGGAATTAAACGACCATATTGCCGGAACGGCCTCTTACCTCCATAAAAAAGAAGTCGCCCATCTGGTCAAAAAACACGGCTATCCCATGGTGTTATGCGTGGTGATACACCGTGAAAATATTCATCAAATGCAAGACATTCTGGAAATGGCGGAAGAACTGGGCGCCGACTATCTGGAACTGGCCAATACTCAATATTACGGCTGGGCCCATGCCAACCGTGACTTATTATTGCCAACCCGGGAGCAATTTGAAGAGGCGGAACGGATTGCCCAGGCTTATAAAGAAAAAGTCGCCGGTAAAATGAAAATTTACTATGTCGTGCCGGATTATTACGAAGACCGCCCGAAAGCCTGCATGAACGGCTGGGGAACGACCTTTTTGACCATTGCTCCGGACGGCGTAGCGTTGCCCTGCCACTCGGCCCGCGAACTACCCGGACTGGATTGTCCCAATGTCAAAGATTTCTGCATCGAAGAAATCTGGCACGACTCCAAAGCGTTCAACTTTTTCCGCGGTCAGGAGTGGATGAAAGAACCTTGCCGCAGCTGCGACGAAAAACACAAAGACTTCGGCGGCTGCCGCTGCCAAGCTTATCTACTGACCGGCGACATGTACAACACCGACCCGGTTTGCAGCAAATCACCCAATCATCAGGTTATAGATGCCGCCATTGCCTCGGCTGCAGCCGTCGCATTGGCACCCGATGAAAAGCCCTTACTCTTCCGTAACAGCAAAAACTCACGGGAATTCATGTAAAAGTGAGCCTCTAATTTATTGCATCCGGTAAATACAGTAAACCGCATCGTTCGCGATTGATGCGGTTCGTTCCTCACCTCATCCTACCGGGCTATGGTTGGCTGTTTACCTCTTCATAGCCGACTATTACCGCGGTAAAAAGAAACTGTAGAACGTGATCTACAGTTAATGTCCTGAACAGAGCTTATTGCCTAGAGTACGGCTATCAGGGATGATATGCCTAAACCATTTAATTACTTGTTCGCTAAAGATATGAACCTTCGTACACACGTTGAATTTATTTCCGATGCATTCCCCTCCTACCCGAATGAAGACGAGGAGATCAACCCTGGAATCTGGGGCAAACGTCTTGCGGAATATCTATGCTCTCAGCTTTCCCTTCATGGTATCACCCCAGAAGAACCCTATACCGAGGATTGGGGATGGCTGATACCCATAAAAAATGAAAAATTTAAGATGTTTATTGGATGTAGCAACCAGCTTGAACCAGGCGACAACCGTTTTCTTTGTTTTATAGAGCCCTCAAAGCCCGAGGTCAGAAAAGGATTATTCGGAAAAGTAGATGCAAGACCCGACATCAACCGAGTCGCCTCCGCTATCGACAAGGTTTTGACATCTCATCAAGATATTCATGATTTAAGATGGTGGAATGAAGATGAAAAGTGAAGGAACCATGCCGTCCACTCAACTCCCTACCTCCCGTAGGATGCGGTAAACATCGTGAACCGCATCGTTCGCGATTGATGCGGTTCGTTCCTCACCGCATCCTACCGGGCTAAAAATAAACTGTATATCGTGATCTACAGTTAATGTCCTGATAAGGTAACAGAGCTTATTGCCTAGAGTACGGCGATCAGGGATGATATGCCTAAACCATTTAATTACTTATTAGCCGTCACAAGACCATGTCTCCGGAAATCCAACAATTCCTAAACTCAAACGCAAGCGCGGTCTTTGGTCTTATTGGTGCGCTGGGTGGCGGGGTTCTCTCGTTCGTTGCCTCTCTTCTACTAAAGCGTCGCGAATTCAGCCTGCAGCTTCGATCAAAGATCATAGATAGACAGATTGCTGCTCACGAACGTATCCTCAAGCTTGCGCAAGACATGCGTGTAATGGGTTCGACTGGTGCGCTCGGCCTCGACGGTGAGGTATCGCGTGGCCCTTGCATCCTCCTTTCAAAGGATGAGTTTGAAAACTGGTTTGCTCGCTTCACAGAGCAGCAACTCGCTGGTTCCGCTTGGTTGACTACGGCAACGAAGCGCGAGGTGGCATTTGTTCAAGACTACCTTATCACCCTCCATATGCATTTGGTCGATGTACCGTCGGAAAAATACTTTGATCTTGCGCGATTGATTCGCCAAGACTTCATTGATTTATCGGGCAGTCTCGAAATGGCTGCATTCTCTTTCTTTGAAAGTGGCATACACCGAGCGAAGCTGGATCGTCTTTCGGCCTGGCATAAATACAAGAGGCCGGTTACTGAGCGCAGACTCACAAGTACTGCGCTAATTCAGAACATAGCCGAGTTTAGGAGCGCCCTACAGGAGCTTCCGAAATGACGGCTAACCCAGCAATTAACCGGACCTGCGCGAAAAGCCGCGCAGGCCTGTTATTTTGAACGTTATGCGAAAAAGGAGTGGTCATGGAATTTGTAGCAATTGACGTGGAAACTGCAAATGCAGATATGGCTTCAATCTGCCAAATTGGACTGGCGAAATATATAGATGGAAAGCTAGTAGATGAATGGTCATCACTAATTGACCCAGAAGACTATTTTGATTTTATAAATATCGATATTCGGCATTACTGAGGAAGATGTTGCGGGTGCTCCGAAATTCCCAGATGTTCTTCAGAATTTATCCATTTATTTATCTGGTAGTATTTGCGTAAGTCACACGCATTTTGACCGAGTTTCGATAGGCCGAGCGATAAATAAATATTCACTGAGCCAAATTGATACCGTGTGGCTTGATTCGGCAAGGGTGGCTCGCCGTGCTTGGGAGGATTGTGCATGGAGCGGGTACGGATTATCTAATGTTTGCAAAATTATCGGCTATGAGTTCAAGCATCATGATGCACTGGAAGATGCAAAGGCTTCTGGTCGAGTACTGATTGCTGCCATTGAAAGAACTGGTTTAGATTTAGATGCTTGGCTCAAGCGAGTTTCTCAACCTATAGATCCTTCAAGTTCGTCGAGCGGGGCAGCAATTAAAAGAGATGGTAATCCTGAGGGGGAGCTATACGGAGAAACGCTCGTATTTACAGGCGCATCGGAAATACCTCGACGAGAGGCGGCTGATCTAGCTGCATCTATTGGTTGCACAGTTGCGTCAGGAGTTACTAAAAAAACTACATTGCTAGTTGTAGGTGATCAAGATATTTCGAAGCTCTCAGGCAAATCTAAAAGTTCAAAACACTTGAAAGCTGAGGAGCTTGTAGCCAAAGGCCATAAAATACGAATAATTAAAGAAAGTGATTTTAAAGAGTTGGTGAATCAAGCTCATGAAATCGCATAACAAAGCCATAAAATTCGCTCCCTACGTTTGCCGGATGCTCGCAAGTTCGCGCCGTTTATGGCAGCTTTAGTTCTATAAATAGGTGGGCCAGTGATTGAATTCGAAGAAGGCGTTTCGACCCCAGAAAATTGGTTTAGGCAATCCTGGCAGATGTTTGAAGCTTCTAAATCTCTCTACGAAGTATTTTCAGATCGTGAGCAGATTCGGAGCGAAAAGGATAATTACCGCCATGTAGGTGCGATGAAGGGGGCAATGTTACTGCTTGGGTTCTCCGCTGAAAATGCTTTGAAGGGTGCTTTTGTATATAAGGCTAAACCAGATACTTCGAAAGACCGATTAGATCCGACGCAATTCCATGATACCGCACATGATCTTACAGACGTTGCGCGGAGGCGAAACTTGGAGCTCACTGATGTTCAGCTCGAGTTGCTTGATCGACTCACAATCTTTGTGCAATGGGCGTCTAAGTATCAGGCTCCGTTAAGGAAATCCGAACTTCAGCGAGCCAGTGGAAAAATCAAATTAATGTATCCATCTGACTATACAAACGTAGAGAAACTTATTTCTAGTCTCCAGATTAAATCTGGATTTGACGAAACACATGGCTGGCCTTACAAGAGCTAACAATCGAAGGCACAGCGATGGCTTTTTCGTTGCGGCTTCGCCTTCACTACAAATCCGCGCGTGCTGCGGGCGTTATGCCTCACAGTCAAGACCAGTGATCCAATAAGGGACTACCGGGAATGAAGTTTGAGTGGGATCCAAAAAAAGAAGAAATCAATATTCAGAAGCATGGTGTTACATTTGAGCAAGCATCATATGTTTTCGCCGATCCCTATGCGCTGAATAAATATGATGAGGGGCACTCAGAGGATGAAGATAGGTGGCTATTGCTTGGAAAATCAATGAATGAGGTTATACTCGTTGTAGTACATACATTCAAAGATCTAGACGGGATAGAGCATGTGAGAATTATCAGCGCTCGTAAAGCCACTAAGAATGAAAGCAAAGAATATCAAAGAAGGCATCCATGATGAAAGATGAATATGATTTTAGTGGTGCAGAACAAGGTAAATTCTATAGGCCAATCGAGGAACTTGATATGCCAATTTACCTTGAGAAAGAGGTAAAAGAGTTTTTTATGGAAAGACTTAAAGCCACGGGAAAAGATTTTTCGCTAAATCAAGTCATTAATGCACTGCTTAAAAAAGATATTGAAATTTCAAAGCAATTAAGCGGTCAAGGCATAACAAAAGCATAAGGCGCGATGTAAGGTGTATTCGCCGATAGGCAATACACCATGACGGCTTGATTTGGGGATTGCCCTCCCTCATGGCGGTTTGCTTCACTTCGTTACGCGAAACCACCCTACGTCTCGCTTTCAGGGCAATGACTACTGAATCAGTTTTAAACCGGGCGGCAAGGCTTCGCCGAAGATTTGCTTTTCTTCTTTTTCATCCAGTTGCTTGTGCGTTTCGACCATCTCTATCCAGGACGCAGGCGCTTTGGCCTGTTTTAATTGCTCGATAATGTCTATCCTGAGCTTTTCGTCGATATCGCGGGTGCGATCGCCGCTCATACGCGCAATTAACGTTGCGGCAAATCCGGCCTGAGGTATTTTCTTCCAATCAGCCTGCATCACTTGCTGCAGCCATTCTGAGGCCAGTTTAGGAGCAATGATTGCATGACTGCTGCCGTAAAAAGGCATGCGGGCACCGATACGGCCTAACGCCCACCAGCTTTGCTCCGACTCTCCGGGCTTACTCAATCGATTTAACAACCACTCGCCCAACTGGATTTTCTTGGGCACCGGCAACTTTTCCAGTACGGCAGCCAGCCTGACCATATCGTCATAACTCCGTGTTTTCATTTGCCTGGCAACAACCGGCTGCCGGGCAGAAGCCGGGTTTAAAAATTTGCCGATATCGTCACTGATCCTTTCCTGTGCGGCAACATTCAAACCACCGGCAACTCGCCGCCACAACGTCCACCATTCACTCCAGTTCTGCGTTTCATTGACAAATTGAATCCCTTGATCATAGATTTTCCATAACTGATCAACACGCCAGTCATCCAGAGGATACCCCAAGCCCGGACGAAGACAATAACCGGTCAGGCTCAACCAGACCCGTTCATGGTTTTCCGATCGTTTTCGGTATTTCATGCCGTCAAGCAACGCAGCAAACAAGCCTCTCAGCAAGGGGGTTTCCCATTCGCTGCGTGCAGAACCCAGTAATTTTTCAAGATCCGCGCGCAGACTTTTGACCGCTTTTGGATTGACATCTTTGGACCGTGAACCGAAGACAGTCTGGACCAATTCAATGGCTTTATTGAACTGTGGCGGCAAAATGGCTTGATCTGCCGTGCTCAGGTTATTTTTTCGCCTGATTTGGTATTCGACATCCCAGCGTTGATTGGGATCTTTGACCGATACGCACTGAATTTTCAGTGTACCGATTTCTGTCAGCGTAACGGCTAACTTTACAATCTCCTGCTCTGAAGAGGAGTGCTCAGTAGCAGCCAAAGCCACTGCCAAAGGGGGTAAAGTTTGAAACCGGTCATCGGTTATTGTGGCAATTTCACCCGGTTTAAACTCAGCGTCTCCGGTTGTAGAAACCAGATGAAATCGCACGGGCTGCCCCAAACGCAAGGCAAACTGCCGGTCTTGCAATACAATTTCATGCCCTTCCTCGCAGCCGCGCGGAAGAATGCAAACGCCTTGCTGACAATCGCCATCGGTATCCACCGCCAGGAAATAACTGCGCGCAGCCCCACCACCGATGCGCACTTGTTTGTTACGCCGGGCCAAAGCATAGCTGACGGCCCCTATCGCCACGGCCAGTTCCGGATGACGGTTATCCAGCAATTTAGGGGCCTTGCCTCGCCAGGCGGTTATCAAGTCCTGCACACGGCGCGTAATCGGCTCACTTCTGAACACTCCGCCATTAAGCAGCAATGCATCGGGAACTTTACCCTCGCCTTGCATGGCATCCAGCGCGGCCTGACTGTGCAACTTCAAAAACGCGGCAATATGTTTACTGATTGCCGGTTCCGCCGCATAAGGCAATCCGAATTCAACCACGCCGCTGCGTTTGCGATCAGGCAACTCGTTTAATTGCGATAACGGGAAAAAGCCGTCCAACGCGATCGACCTGACCTCATCTCGGGTCAGCACTACCGACCGGGCACTGCCAATCAAGCGTGAGCCCCCGCCCAGCAAGGTAACGGAAAGCTGTTCGGGCGCATCTTGCGCCAATAATTTTTCTTTAACAATGCGGCATTGTTCGATCAACTGAGACAAATCAGCCGCAGACAAGCGCTTGGTATCTGAAACAAGGCGTTGTTCAGCCAGATGCGCAAGAGCCAAATCAATATTATCCCCGCCCAGCATCAAATGATCGCCGACGCCGATACGCGTCAATTTGGGCTCAGGCTCTCCCGGCTCAACTTTAATCAATGTTAAATCGGTGGTTCCGCCGCCCACATCGCAAACCAGCAATAAGTGCACATCGGCCAATTGCTTATTGATACTGCCGGCATGACGTTGCAACCAGTCGTAACACACTGCTTGCGGTTCTTCCAACAATTTTACGCGTTCAAGCCCGGCAATTTTGGCCGCTTCGACGGTTAATGACCTGGCGCCTTCATCAAATGACGCCGGAACCGTAATCACAATATCCTGTTCTTCGAGTGGAGCATCCGGAAATTGATGTCGCCAGACCATTCGAATATGATCCAGATAGCCGGCACTGGCGGCTAAGGGTGACACCTTGACCACGTCTTCACTGCTACCCCAAGGCAGAATATCGGCCGTATGATCCACAGACGGGTGGGACAACCAGCTTTTGGCACTGGTAACGAACCGGCCTTGCGTTTTTGCGCCCAAAACCCGGGCCGCTTCGCCCATGACAGATTTGTCTTGAGTCGGTAAAAACGCGAGATCCGCATCGGAAAGCTCGCCTTCGGCCGGATGATACCGAACTGAAGGCAGCAAAGGACGGGCAGCGACTTCACCAGGCGCCACCAACTGCTCGATGAGGAATATTTTTATCTCAGCGCCGGGCTGATCGGCAGGGGTATAAGCAACGACAGTATGCGTAGTGCCAAGGTCTATGCCAACAAGATAACGGGGATTCGGTGTTTGCACGATGAACTATATAAATCAGGGCAAGGAAGTGATAAAACGGTGCAGACGACCGGATTAGCGAAATTTTGGCATGCATCCTTGCACTGGGTAAGCCTTTTTAATTAACTTTCTTCTCCGGCCCTGACCTCAAACTCGACTTTCCAGCGTTTGCCGTCCTGTCTTGAAACAGCATGAAGCTCCAAAGTGCCCACTTCGGTCACCGCTGAAGTCAAATGCACAGGCACTACTTCTCCGGCTTTTCGACCTTCTTCGGGCAGGGTGATTTCTATCTCGTCCAACTCATCCAGTTCGTCGCCGGTCCAATACTCCAACCGATCGCCCGCCTTATCCTCTCGACGGTTATTCGAACTGAAAAACCTGAAACGTACCGGCTCGCCGATGACCAGACCGAACTCATCATCCGGTAAAACCGCTTCCGTTCCTTCTTCCATGCCGAACGGGGCAATGCATAAGGCTTCGATTTCGGGCGGCATTCCTGGAACGGCAGGCATCGCGCTCTCGATACCGACATAATAGGAAGCGGCGGTACCGCCCCTGATTCTTACGCCCTTGCCTTTTCGGACAAAGCCATAATAGGCGGCGCCTCGCGCTACCGCGAGATCCAGATCGGCACCTTCCAACAGACGCGATTCCGGCGCTTGTTCTGCAGTAAGCCAGCTGTTTAAAACCTCCATCAACCGGCCCGCCAGCGCATCGGCTTTCAATACCCCTCCGTTAAATAGAACAGCCGAAGGATGGATAAATGTGGCATGTTCCGGCAACGTCACATCGCTGAGTTCGTCAGTTGCGCTAAGCTGTTTCGCTAAAAATGCAGCCAAGTGGCGTGTGATCGCGGCATCTTGTGCATAAGGCAATCCGGCGGTTCTAAGACCACTGCGGGGACGAACAACGGGCCTGTCTGCTGAGGCAACACGAGGTAAAAAGCCTTCGACCAAGACACGCTCGACTTCTTCACGGGTTAACTCAGTACGCAACGCACCGCCTATCAATGACGAGCCGCGATTAGGTACGACCAAAGGAATGGTATGCAAATCTATCTGGCTGAAGATTTTTTCCTTGGCTTCCCGGCACCCATGCATCAGCGCTTGAATCTGCCACGCTTCCAGACGCCGTCCATCCTGCTCCAGCTTGGCTTTTACAGTATAAGCCAAAGCCAAATCCATGTTGTCACCACCCAAAAGGATGTGATCGCCCACCGCAACACGGGTCAGCTCCAGATTACCGTCTTGTTGCGTCACGGCAATCAAAGACAAGTCGGTCGTGCCGCCACCGATATCAATCACTAAAATGATATCGCCGATCCGGACTTGTTTACGCCACTCTCCCTGACTTTTTTCAATCCAGCTGTACAAGGCCGATTGCGGCTCTTCCAGTAAAATGGCTTTCTCAAGCCCGACTGAGCGAGCCGCCTCCACTGTCAATTCGCGCGCAGCCGGATCGAATGATGCCGGCACGGTAATCGTGACATCCTGTTCTGATAACGGTTCACCGGGGTGTTTATTGGCCCAGGCATCGCGAATATGCTGAAGATAGGCAACAGTCGCCTGAAAAGGCGAGACCCGTTCAACTTCTTCCGGCGCTTCGGCGGGAAGAATGGCGGCTTTACAATCGACACCGGCATGACATAGCCAGCTTTTGGCGCTGGACACCAGGCGAATAGGCGATTTGCTGCCTAAATTCCGGGCGATTTCACCGACTAAAAAAGAAGGTTTTGCTGTCCACGGCAATGAAGTTGCCCCTTCAGCCAATTCTAAAGGGTGGGCCTGATATAAAAACGATGGCAACTGCAATAAATCCTCAACCGTTCCTGGCGAACTTAGCTGCGGTATAGCCATCACTTCCTGATGATAACTGTCTTCATCAGATACACTTAAATCGACATACGAAAGTACGCAATGTGTGGTGCCTAAATCAATTCCCACTGAATATCGGGGGCC
Organism: Methylicorpusculum oleiharenae; assembly: GCF_009828925.2. NCBI lineage: Bacteria > Pseudomonadati > Pseudomonadota > Gammaproteobacteria > Methylococcales > Methylococcaceae > Methylicorpusculum > Methylicorpusculum oleiharenae. Next base: position 1,333,058 of record NZ_WUTY02000001.1, on the reverse strand, counting down.
ATACGCATTGCCAGTCTGTGGCTGATCACTGCTTCCGGTTTCGGTATGAGGCGTGTTATCCGTTGTATTGCCTGAACTCTCAGGCTCTGCTGTATTCTGTCCGTGCCCTTCCCCGCCATTATTCGAGCCGGAATGACCAAACAAATTACTCATAATTCAACCTCAGCCGGTGCCAGTATTTTTACGTTATGACCCGACGTTAATTTTGGCAGATTCATGTCTGTGACCTGCCAGCCTTTATGAACCAGGACGCCGGTAAAAGGCGCTTCGCCAACAATATTGCCGGTCAGGCGTATCGACGACGCATCGAAACCTTTCGGTAACGTAACGGTTGCCCCTTCCTGCCCTTCATGAATGACGGCCAGCTTGAAATGCTCGTCCATCACTTTGGTACACCCTTCATGGACCACACGGGCTGCAACCCCAATATCGGCATCGCTGTAAGCGGTTATGTTTTCCATAACAAAATCAATAAAGCGCGCTTCTTTTTGCAACAGATTTAACAGTTGCAGTGCCGCATCGGGTGTCGCTTCTTTGAGAACGATCGGTTCTGGGGCCGGCGCTTGAACAATTTTTTCTACTTCAACAATTTTCTCAACGATTTTAACTTCAGGTTCCGGTGCTTTAGGCGGCACCAGTAAAGCAGACTGTTTTAGCGTTTCCACAATCAGCTTCCTTTTACCTCGGGCAACACTGACAAGTCCTGCCAATAGAACAACAATCAATATCAACCCCAACAAAACAACGGTGCCGGCCAAACAAACATGCCACAAATCAAAAGTTGTAGGCTTAAGGGTCAGGTCAATGGAGTAATTCATAATTTCTCTTGGGTAAGTCAATTAAAAGTAACGTCATCCCACCGGTTTGCTGGAGCACGACGGATAATGTCTTAAGTAATCCTCTAAACGATCTAAATTTTCACCTGTATCCGTGTAGCATACGCTTTGTTCAAAAAAGGGCACAGAGAGTAATGTATTATCCAGCCTCATTCCGCTGAAATCCATAGCAGGTAGTGCCAACTCATGTATTATCGCACTGCCGCTAAATACGCAGTTCATGTCAAACGATATAGGAGCAAAAAGTAATAATTCAACAACTCTGGTACATAACGCTTCCGAATTGCAGGGAACTTGGTCGAAGTTATCTGAGATCCCAACGATCCTTGTATTAAAGCAAAAACTGCGGTGCAGTATTTAAGGATTTTGTCCAGACTTCCTGATGGCATCAGCGAACATCATTTGTTTGAGAACATTGCGCGTTGTCTCTATGCGCATTTGCTTCAAATGCCGGTCGGCAATCACTTCAGGCACTTTTTGTTCGGTATAGACCTGACGCATCAAGGCCAATGAAGGCTCACATTTTTTTATGATGACTTCAGTGGCTCCGCGAACCTCCTGTTTGACATAAGCAGGACTTTTCAGCTCATCAACAACACATTTGTTGTATTGGTATTTTGCTTCCTGAATCTTTTTGATCGTTTCTTCAGTTAACGTCGTGTTATGCCACTCATTTTTCGGATCATCCGCATATGCTGCAAATGACGTCAGGGTCAGAATTAAGAAAACTATTTTTTTCATAAAATTACTCATTGTTTTAAATCATTGCTCATCAACAATAACGGCCAAGAAGCAGCCGCTCCAGTTGCCATTCACATATTCTCAGCGTTAACTTACCAAGTGATAGCGTCTACGCCAGTTGCTGAACACTACAAACTTTGAGATTGACTCAAAAATCCATCCCTGGATTTATAAAAGCCTTAACGCTTAATGAGCCGTATTGACTTTAGTTCCCTTGGTTTGTCCGATCTCTGCCAGTATTTGCGTAAACCAGGGAGCCTCAATATCGAACGGTTTGCCGCCTTTGATACGAGGGAATTCAATGGCACGCAGCACATTGCCCTTATCTTCATCATGACCGATAACGCCCGATTCGCGGCGTAATGCGCACTCTACCGCCAAATCTGCACAAGATTTGATCAAACGAATATCTTCGACATTCGATGCGGCGGCGCGGGCAAAATAACCTGATTTTTGCACCAGTGTTTTTTCAGCACCGAGCATTTGGGCGAATTGTTCACCAAACCATTTTCCCGGATTGACCGCATCCAATTTTACGTGACCAAACGCATCGCGCGGTACTTCCTGACCTTTCGCCTGCATTTCGGCAACAATGGACTCAACGCCGGCACCTTCCGATACAAAAATGTTAACGCAATCCGTTTTATCCATGACCGCGCTCAAGCGCTTTGCTTCGGCAGCAATATCGATAGCCATTTCCGGGATGAAAATAGCGTGCACTTCAAAAGCATTACGATCCAGGCCCAATTCGGGTAACCATTCGGCCCGATCCAATAATTTGCGGTATTCGACTGCGGTTGCCGCCGTTAACCAGCCGCAACTGCGTCCCATCACTTCATGCACAATCAACATGCGCGGGTTCGCATTATTTTCGGCCACTACGTTCCAGAAATAGTGAGCGCCCTGCTCAGCTGCGGTCCATGCACCTAATGATTGTTTAATGGGAAAAACATCGTTATCGATAGTTTTTGGCAGTCCAATGACGGTCAGACCGTAATTGTTGCTGGCAAGAAATGCCGCCAAATCTGCTGCAGCCGTATTGGTATCGTCGCCACCGATAGTGTGAAGCACATCCACGCCGTCTTTGACCAGTTGGTCGGCCGCCACTTTTTGAGGATTTTCGCCTTCTTTCACCAATCCACGTTTGACACAATCTTTAACATTGGTCAGCTTGACGCGGCTGTTACCGATCAGGGATCCGCCGAAACGATGCAATAAACCCGCTTTTTCACGGATTTCCGGTGTCACGGTATAAAAATCACCCAACAGCAAGCCTTTGTACCCGCTGCGGTAACAAATGATTTCAATGGAGGGGTCGATTTCAGTGTAACGTTCGATGAGGCTGCCAATGGCTGAGTTTAAGCAGGGAGCTAATCCACCCGCAGTAAGAATGGCGACTTTATTTGGTTTGTTCATGAGAAATCTGTGCTGTGAGGTTAAAGGTTAAAACGAATCCTGCCCGGCAAAACAGCAGCACGAATCAGTTTCGTCCCGTTCCAAAAGCCCCGAATCGTTTCAGGACTTTCGCTCATTATCGCGCCGAACTGCAATCTTCCGGCTATCGCGAAGGGCTGAGATTTTATCATAACCTTAATTCAGCATAATTTTATTTGTAACGTGCTGATAAAAGGTCATTTATTGTTAAAGCTCAACGATGTTATTCCCGCAAAGAGGCGATATTTTCACCTCCTTTTTTGGCTTTTGAAAAACAGGCTTTTGTGGCCTGACTTTCAAACGTTAAACGCCGGCTAAAAAATATTTTTAGACTTGACTTTATTTTTTCCGGCTTCTACTAAACTGAACACAACTTAATTTCGCATAAAAAAAGGGAGATCCTATTATGCAAATGCCTATGAACCAATTGTTTGATCAAATCCATAAAATCCCCCAAGTTCCCGAAGTTGTTAGAACGCTCATCGTTCAGTTTAATGACCCGAAAGTAGATTTCAACGCCATTGCTAAGAATATCGAGAAAGAGCAAATGATATCGTTGAAGGTGTTAAGACTGGTTAACTCGGCTCATTTTGGCTTGTCAAAGAAAGTCGGCACTATTCAGGATGCCATCGTGATGTTAGGCATGAACCAGCTCCGCACACTGGTTATCGCATCCGGCATCGTCAACTCAATTCCCAAAATTGAAAATTTTAACCTTGCTAATTTTTGGGAAAACAGCTTCCGTACCGCAACCTATGCCAAAGGACTGGCCAAAGAACTTAAAATCGATGCTGATCTGGCGTTTACGGCCGGATTAATCAGCGATTTAGGCGACATTCTGATTCACATGGGAGCCCCCAGGGAAGCTAATGAAATCGATCAGCATGTCAAAGCTGGAAATACCCGTTCGTCTATAGAGATGCGCAGATTGGGCTTTACCAGCGAGGATGTTTGCGCCGAGCTATGCCGCCGCTGGCATTTTTCACCTGAGCTGGTTGATGCTGTTGCCTATTGTGGAGAACCGTTAAAAACAGAAAACATCTCCCAGCATGCTTGCGTTGTTCATATTGCCCGCTACTTAAGTTATTGCCAACAAAGCGGTTTGAGCATGGATGACGTTTTCAGAACCTTCCCTTCAGAAGTTGCAGCAAAAATAGGCTTATCAGAAACGTTCATGACAGAAAATCTCCCTGAACTTCTGATACTGGAATCCGGCATGGAAAGTTTGGCCGCCTGATCCCAGCAATCCTCAGTTTGAACTTTTATGTAGCATTGAGGTGAGGCATTAGCCTTGCGAGGAACGCCGTAAACCCATCCATGGGGGCTTGACGGCAGCATCCCTGCTGCCGACATCCCCGCAAAGCTTACGCCTCCCCTTTTTTATCATCAAACCGGGAAATGCCGCCCTGATCCGACAGTCAAAGCTTAAGGCCGCTCTTTAATCATCAAGGAGCGGCAATCCGACTTCTGAACTACAGAAGCAAATTCTTCAAGCGTAGGGCTTTAACACCTGCTTCAATCTAAATCCCATCAGATATAAAGCCAGCAAATAAAATACTACCGCAATCACAATACTGCCCAATAATCCCAAACTTCTCGCCGCAACTCCCCATTCCAGCCATACCAACGGATTCATAACAACGATCAAAGCAAGCACCATTAGACAATTGGCCACAATCAGGCGAATAAAAAACGGCACCCATTGCTTTTCCGGTTTATAAAATCCACCCCTGATCAAGGTGGCGAGCAGTAATCCTGCATTAAGATAGGCCGCGATTGACGTGGCATAGGCCAGCCCCCCATGAGCAAACGGCACAACCAGAATCCAGTTAAGAATAAAATTTGCCGCCAACGCATACAATCCATAGCGCATAGGCGTCATCACGTCCTTGCGCGAAGTGAAAGCGGGCACCAATAGCTTGATTAACATGAAGCCCAACAAGCCAGACGAATACCCCTGGAGACTGGAACTAGCCTGACGCACATCATTGGCATTGAATTCATCATACTGGAATAAGGTATAAAGAATAGGCTCTGCCAGCATTATCAAACCTATCATACTGGGTAGTCCCACTATTAATAAGCATCGCAAGCCCCAATCCAGGGTTTTGGAAAATGCCTGATGCTCATTGGCCGCATGGTTTCTTGCCAGCTTGGGCAAAATGACGGTTGCCAATGCAACACCAAGAATACCCAGGGGAAATTCTACGAGTCTATCCGAGTAATAAAGCCAGGATACACTGCCCGTCACTAAAAATGAGGCCACAAAGGTATCCAGCAACAGATTAATTTGAGTAACCGATACGCCAAATAGGGCAGGCCCCATCATTTTTATAACCCGTCTGACCTCTGGGTCTTTTAGATCAAGTTGCAAGCGTGGCAGCAAGCCCAGGCGGGCCAATTCGGGAAACTGAATCAGCAACTGCAGCGCGCCACCCAAAAACACACCCCAGGCTAAAGCCACTATAGGTTCGCTCAGTAGCGGGGCCAAAAAGATGGCTGCAGCTATCATGACCACATTCAAAATAGCCGGAGTCAATGCCGGAATGCCAAATTTACCGAATGTATTGAGAATACCCCCGGCAAAAGCCACCGATGATATGAAAAACAAATAAGGCATCGTAATATGCAGCATTTGCACGGACAATTCATATTGCCGCGGCTCCCAGATAAATCCAGGCGCGAACAATAAAACCAGAACAGGAGCTGCGAACATGCCGGCAACTGTACCAACCATCATCAATACCGCTAAGGAACCGGCCGCCTTGTTTAGAAAAAGCTTGAGACCCGCTTGATTTTCATCTTGATCATATCCGGTAATCGTCGGCACAAAGGCATGAGCAAAAGCCCCTTCGACAAATAACCGGCGCAAAAAATTAGGTATCTTGAATGCGACAAAAAAAGCATCGGTTGCCGAATCAACACCAAAATAGCGGGCAATGAGCATGTCTCTGATAAACCCCAAAACCCGGGAAAAAAAAGTCATGCCACTGACGGTGAAAGTGGATTTTAGAATTTCCTTACTCAACAAAGCTCCCAACGTATTTTGAAATTTGACAAAACCGATATTCTACCAGATACTATTCAGTCTTTTTACTAACCTACTTTTTAAAGAATCGATACACTATGGCTAATACAGCTCAAGCGAAAAAGCGTGCAAAACAAGCAGAAAAAAACCGCACCCGCAATGCAGGTCAAAGAAGCAACCTACGTACTTTTATCAAAAAAGTCCTGGCCGCGGTGAATGCCGGCAACAAAGATCAAGCACAAGAAGCTTTCAAAACAGCAGTTCCTGTAATTGATTCAGCTGTCAACAAAGGCTTGATTCACAAGAACAAAGCCTCACGCAGCAAAAGCAGACTCAATGCAAAAATTCGCAGCCTGGTCTAGTCGACTTTAATACAAAAGCCGAAAATAGTTAACAGATCGGCTTTTGTATTCGCTTATTCTCAGCCGCTGGCTTCAATTTTTGAAGCCGCAAACAGCTAGACAATCACCATGTTGTCTCTGTGAATCAACTCGGATTCATCTGCATAACCAAGAATGGCTTCAAATTCTGCACTGGATTTACCGATAATCTTTTGTACATCCGAAGCGCCGTAATTAACCAGCCCTCGCGCAACTTCCAGTCCCGCTTCATTTACGCAAGAAATCAGCTCGCCCCGTTGGAATTTACCGGAAACGGACCTCACGCCCACCGCCAGCAAGCTTTTGCCTTCGTCTTTTAAAACCCGTGCAGCCCCCTGATCAAGAACCAACTTACCCTTAACCTGCAACTGCCCTGCCAGCCAGCGCTTTCTAGCCAACAGAGGCTCAACACCGGCCGTCAGATAAGTTCCGATCAACTCACCGGCAACAACACGCGAGATAACGTTGCTTTCGCCACCTGATGCGATAACAGTAGCCGCCCCCGACCGAGACGCCAGTTTTGCTGCGCGAACCTTAGTGAACATTCCACCTCTACCCAATCCACTTCGACTTCCGCCAGCCATGATTTCAAGCCCGGGATCACACGCACTGATTTCGGAAATCAACTCAGCAGCCGGATTTAAACTGGGATCACTGGTAAACAGCCCCTGCTGATCCGTCAATATTACCAATAAATCAGCCTCAACCAGATTAGCGACAAGCGCGCCTAAGGTATCGTTATCACCAAATCGAATCTCTTCCGTCGCCACCGCATCATTTTCATTGATAACAGGCACCACGCCAAACTGCAGCAAGGTTAACAAGGTACTCCGCGCATTCAGATAACGCTGCCTGTCCGACAAATCATCATGCGTCAACAGCACCTGCGCCGCATGCAATCCGTGCTGCTGAAAATTATTTTCAAATACTCGCACCAAACCCATTTGCCCGACAGACGCGGCCGCCTGCAACTCATGTAATGTTTTAGGCCGGACTTTCAAGCCAAGACGGCACATACCTTCCGCCACCGCCCCCGAAGACACCAAGATCACTTCAACTCCTGAAGCTCTCAATAAGGCCATTTGCCTGACCCATTCTGCAATAGCATCACGATTCAAACCTTGCCCGCCTGCAGTTAACAGCGCACTCCCAATCTTAACGACTACTCTTTTTGCCTTAGCAAAATCGCTTCTACTCACTCACACCCTGCCGTTTTTGTTCTAAAAATTCCATAATGGCGTACATCAACTCCCAGGTACCGCCACCGGTTAATGCCGATAATTTAAACACAGGACCCTGCCACTCAAGCTCATCGACAATTGCCTGACAATGACTTTCAACCTCATCCGGCACCAAACAATCAATTTTATTCAGTACCAGCCAGCGCGGCTTGTTGGCCAAATCATCGCTCCATGACTTAACCTCATTAATAATGACTCGCGCAGACTCTACCGGCGAAGCCATTGATTCGTAAGGCGCCACATCGACCAAATGAAGCAATAATCCGGTCCGCGACAAATGCTTTAAAAACTGCAAGCCCAAGCCAGCCCCCTCTGAAGCCCCCTCGATCACCCCCGGAATATCCGCCATGACAAAACTGCGCAGATCATCGACCCTTACCACACCCAGATTGGGGTGCAATGTCGTAAACGGATAGTCAGCAACTTTAGGTCTTGCAGACGATACCGCGCGAATTAAACTTGATTTTCCGGCATTAGGCAAACCCAGCAGGCCAACATCAGCAATCAATGTCAACTCCAGATCCAGCATCCGATGCTCTCCTGGCGTTCCCTTCGTAGTCTGCTGAGGCGTCCGGTTAATACTGCTTTTAAAGCGAGCATTTCCCAAGCCATGAAAACCACCTTGAGCGACCAAAAGCGTCTCACCCGGCGTTATCAATTCCCCCATGATCTCGCCCGTTTCAGCCTCCCTAACCAAGGTGCCTACCGGAACCGCAACAAAGCAATCTTCTCCTTTTCTTCCGGTACAATTGCACCCCATTCCATTTTGACCGCGCTGCGCTCTATGTACTGTTTGATATCGAAAATCGACCAGCGTATTGATATTTTCGGTAGCGACCAGATAAACACTGCCGCCATCACCGCCATCACCGCCATCCGGACCACCTTTAGGTATGTATTTTTCTCGACGAAACCCTACAACACCATTTCCTCCATCACCCGCTTCGACGCGAATGACAGCCTCGTCAACAAATCTCATAAACTACACATCTAAAAATTCCAAACTGTCATAAACAAAAAAGCCCCACCCGTTGGGCGAGGCCTTTCATCTTTTCCGACACCCCGCAAAAAGCAGGTAATCGTATTAATTAGGCAGCAACAACGCTCACAAACTTACGTTTGTTAGGGCCTTTGATCGCAAACACAACTTTGCCTTCGGCAGTTGCAAATAACGTGTGATCTTTACCACAACCCACATTATCTCCAGGATGAAATTTGGTACCACGCTGACGCACAATAATGTTGCCCGCCGCCACTTGCTGACCACCAAATATTTTTACACCCAGTCTTTTTGCCTGTGAGTCGCGTCCGTTCCGGGTACTGCCCCCCGCTTTCTTATGAGCCATTAGTCTATCCTCTATCTTTTAAGCCGAAATACCAGTGATCTGGACTTCAGTGTAATACTGACGATGCCCCATTTGTTTCATATGGTGCTTGCGTCTTCTGAATTTGATTATCTTGACTTTTTTGTGCCGGCCTTGCGATAAAACGGTTGCCGTAACTTTGCCGCCCTCAAGATAAGGCTGACCCACTTTTACAGCGTCGTCAGATTGAACCATCAATACTTTGTCAAACTCAATGCTATCACCCGCACCCAGTTCGAGCTTTTCTATTTTTAAGGTAGTACCTTCCTCAACCCGGTACTGTTTCCCACCTGTTTGAATTACCGCATACATCGGCGTCAGCTCCATCAAGCATAATCTGTTAAAAGTTAACCGCAGATTATATTTTTAAAAACAAAACCAGTCAATGTATTAAAATTACTTGCTGGCACACTTATAGCGCTTAAAATAACACAACTCAGCTATTGACACCAGACTACTTTATTCAATAGCATGTCTGACTATTTTTGACTCGTCTAAGCTGGCAATACTTTTTCATGGCTTAAACGCTGAAAAATTATTCATTTATGAAATTAATTGACTAATGGCATCACAATCAATCCCAAGCTCGACCCCTGAAGCACCCATAGATTTTAATTCAATAAAACGCCTGACGGCAGATGAAGCTAAAGCGGTTGACACCCTCATCATTAACGAGCTTAGCTCCGATGTCATTCTGATCAACCAGATGGGCCATTACATCGTGGGAAACGGCGGCAAACGCTTACGCCCGATGCTTTTATTATTGGCCGCCAAAGCGCTGGGTGAAGTCTCTCAGAATCATTTGATACTGGCCGCTGTGATCGAATTTATCCACACTGCCACACTTCTGCATGACGATGTCGTTGACGAATCCGACCTACGTCGCGGCCAGGAATCAGCAAACGCAGTCTGGGGAAATGCCGCGAGCGTCCTTGTAGGGGACTATCTGTATTCAAGCGCGTTTGAGATGATGGTTCGCACCAACAGTATTCGCGTCATGGAAATCCTGTCCAAAACGACGACTGCGATTGCCGAAGGCGAAGTGCTGCAACTGCTCAACTGCAACAACCCTGAAACCACAGAAGAAAAATACCTGGAAGTCATCGCCCGTAAAACCGCTATATTATTTAGTGCAGCAACGCGCCTAAGCGCTGTTCTGTCCGGATCCGATCAAACTACCGAAGACAATCTTGCCTTGTACGGGCAGCACCTGGGTATCGCTTTTCAACTGATTGATGACGCCCTTGATTACAAGGCAACCAAAGAAGAATTAGGCAAAAACCTCGGAGATGATCTCGCCGAAGGAAAACCTACTTTGCCTTTGATTTACGCCATTCAACACAGTAACCCGCAAGACGCTCAAGTCATTATCAATGCCGTCAAAAACGGTGACCGGAACGCATTTAATGAAGTCTTCGCTGTAGTCTTGGCGACAAAAGCCATCGCCTACACCGAGCAGCGCGCAGAACAGGAAGCTCAAAAAGCCATTGATGCCCTGCATGTCCTTCCTGAATCGACATTTAAAGACGCGCTCATTTCACTTGCAAAATTCTCTGTACAAAGAAATTATTAAAGCCTGTGCAAGCTAATGTCTATATTGACGCGGATCCAGGCGGTGTTTTTTTAACTTGCCGTAAACAGCTCTTGAGGTAAGACCCATGCTTTCTGCAATTTTCTTGACATCACCCTGATACCCCTGCAAGGAACCCAGCAAGAACGCACGCTCCGCTGAAAATAAAACCGATTCCCTGATATCACCCCAATCCTTAGCTAATGGCGCTGAATCAGGCAACTCCAGCACAGTAATTTCAGCATCTGCTGTAAATAAAACTGCCCTTTCCAGCACATTTTCCAATTCCCTGACATTACCCGGCCAGCGGTAGCTCCTTATTTGCTGCATGACTTCCCGACTAACTGTTTCAACTTGTTTATTGTATTTTTTATTTAAACGCTGGAGTATGGATTGAACCAAATAAGGAAAGTCTTCAGGCCTCTGGAATAATGGCGGAATCAGTAAATTGACAACATTGATTCGATAGTACAAATCTTTACGGAACACACCTTCCTCAACCAGCGTGTTTAAATCACGATTGGTTGCGGAAATGATGCGAACATCAATTTCCAGCGTCCGCTTACCACCAACACGCTCCAGCTCCCCTTCCTGTATCACCCTGAGCAACCTAACCTGAGCTGCCGGGGACAACGTATCAACCTCATCTAAAAACAAAGTGCCGCCATCGGCACGCTCAAAAAACCCCTGGTGAATATCAATCGCGCCAGTAAACGCGCCCTTTTCATGCCCGAATAATGCACTTTCAATCAATGTTTCAGGAATTGCGCCACAATTTATCGCCATAAAGGCATAATCATTGCGGTCACTCATGGCGTGAATGGCCTTCGCGACAAGCTCCTTACCCACCCCTGTTTCACCATTGATCAACACAGCCGCCATAGTCGGCGCTATTTTTTCAATAGCCCTGAGCACATCCTGCATAACTGAAGACTTTGCAACAATAACAGGCGGCTGTTTTTTTGCCTGTTTTTTGTGCTTTAGCCGCCAAATTTTTTGCATGCTTTCTTCAATTTGAGAATGCAGCACATCCGCAGCGCCTTTTTCCTCCGTATTTTTCTGCCGGCTATATTCCAGTCCCGGCCGATGAAGCCCCTTTTCAGGATTTAAATAAACCGAGACCTCACACCCTTCATCCTTGCGCGCAATACTTTTGGAAATCTCGACTTTTGCATAGCCAAAATTTCGAGCCGCGATGCCGCCAAAAACACTTGATGTCATCCTGCATAATTCAGGTGAACTGGAAACTCCCTCGCCAAACGGACAACAATTATTGACAACGCGAACACAATCCTTCTCTTTTGATAACAAAGAAAAGTCGCCGCCAATTTTATTTTTTAAACCGATAATCAGCCGGGCATATTGATCTTCATCCAAAAGCTCAGTCAACCCATGCTCACTTCTGTAGGTCTCTTCAAAAAATTGCCCCGCTGTCCTAGCGATATATTCAATGAGCTCTTCACTATGGCCTTTGCCTTGCTGCTCGCTGGCATGCATAAATTCGAGCACAAAGCGCTGCAGAAAAAAAACCGGCGTCAAATCCGAAAAGGAAAAATCGTTCATAAGCTATTTTTTTGAAAAATATTTTCAATAATTGAAACAAAGTTTCACAAAACTAGCAACATAAAAAACCAAGCTTATGTTTTTTATCGCTATTTTGTTACAAAATCATGGCATATAAAATGCAATAAGAGTCATTCGGATCCATCATGCTTTTGTAGGGCGCGAGAATGAAGCTGAAATCTACTGAAATCCCGATTCGATTAAAACGTCCTTATTAAGTGATATGAACGCCGAACCTAATTACGACAGAAATTCCCAGTTTGATGATAAAAAAGGAGAGGCGTAAGCTTTACGGGGATATTGGCAGCAGGGATGCTGCCGTCAAGCCTCCATGGAAGGGTTTACAGCGTTCCTCGCAAGGCTTACGCCCACCTTCAAAGCTACATAAATGTTTAAACTGGGAATTGCTGCTAATTACTACGCTGCAATCCACTTGTTCTATTGCGGACGGTATTATGCCGTGCGCTTGATAAACGAAATGAAATACCTTGTTTTCTGTTCGTATTTAAGATGGCTGCGAATTTCAAGGCAGTAATTGGATGCTTTATCCTATTCAATTTAATTGACTTATTGATAAATAAACTAAAAATAATAAAAAAGAGGAGATTTAAATGACTAGCGTACTCAATGAAGTTTTACTAGCCAACAGAAACTATGCCAATAATTTTGATAAAGGCGACCTTCCATTACCCCCAGGACGCCGATTTGCAATTCTGACCTGTATGGATGCGAGACTCGACCCTGCCAAATACGCAGGTCTTACTGAAGGCGACGCCCACGTTATTCGAAACGCAGGCGGACGCGCCAGTGATGACGCAATCCGTTCGCTGGTCATTTCTTATAAACTGCTGGGAACACGCGAATGGTTTGTTATCCATCACACTGATTGCGGCATGGAACTTTTCACCAACGACATCATGGGCGACCTTTTGGCCAGCAGCTTAAAAACCGCATCCATTGATAAAAACGGCTGGCATGACTGCTGCGAGGGCCCTGGTTGCACCGATGGTAAATACATCAACTGGTTAACCATCAAAGAACAGGCGCAAAGCGTTACCGAAGATGTCATCAGAATAAAAAACAACCCGCTGGTTCCCAAAGACATACCCATTTACGGATATGTCTATGACGTTAAAAGCGGCAAATTAATTGAAGTACCTGAAGCAACAGCGGCAGGTCAAGTTTAGCCTTGAGACTAAAATGATCAACCATAGCCATTGGAGCAAAAACATTACAAAATGCGCCAGACACACACGGCAAATGTTTTTTATTGTGCGAATGGCACGCGTTTACTTTAAAACCAGGTAAGCGCGCAACCTGGACTACAACGCCTTAGCGATATAAATGTCTGAGCATTTGTGAATATAATGTAGTGGGTCAAACTTGTTAGTTTTAATAAACAGGAATGATCCGCTACTCATTTCGCCATATAAAGCACTTTGATCTTTTGGTAAAAGTCGTGAAGCTAATTTCCTTATAATTTCCGCATAACCTCTTCGGCAATATCCAGCGTCCTGTCTATCACTTCGTCCGTATGAGCCGCTGAGACAAAGCCCGCTTCGAAAGCAGAAGGCGCCAAATAAACGCCATGATCCAGCATTGCATGAAAAAACCTTTTAAAAAGACCCTGATCGCACTTCATCACTTGCGCAAAGGTTGACACTTCCGGTTGACCGGTAAAGAACAATCCGAACATACCTCCGACGCTATTCGTCGTCAACGCTATCCCCGCACTTGCTGCTCGCGCCTTCATTCCTTGGGTAAGCTTTTCTGTTTTTTGCGTCAACTCTTCAAAAAAGCCCGGAACCGAGATTAACTCCAGCGTTTTTAATCCAGCGGCCATAGCCACCGGGTTTCCAGACAATGTTCCGGCTTGATAAACAGGCCCCGAAGGCGCTAGACAGGCCATGATTTCCCGTTTTCCACCGAACGCACCGACGGGCATCCCGCCACCGATGACTTTGCCCAGCGTCGTTAGATCCGGGGTAACACGGTAATAACCTTGAGCGCCCTGCAAACTGACTCTGAAACCGGTCATCACTTCATCGAAAATCAACACAGCTCCCGATTGATCGCACACGTCCCTAAGCGTCTCAAGAAATCCCGGCTGCGGCGGAATGCAATTCATATTACCGGCAACCGGCTCGACAATGATACAGGCGATTTGATCACCTATTTTTGCAAAGGTATCCCGCACTGATTGGGCATCGTTATAACTGAGCGTAATGGTATCTTCAGCCACTGACGCAGGAACCCCTGGCGAGCTTGGCACCCCAAAAGTCAACGCGCCGGATCCTGCTTTCACCAGCAGCGAATCGGAGTGACCATGATAACAACCTTCAAATTTAACAATTTTGTTACGCTGCGTATAACCTCTGGCCAAACGAATCGCACTCATCGTCGCCTCGGTTCCTGAACTCACCATTCTGACCATGTCAATGGAAGGCAATAGCTCACAGACCCTGGCCGCCATTGTTGTTTCAATTTCAGTAGGCGCACCAAAACTCAGGCCTTTTTCAGCCGCCTGCTTAACGGCTGCTATCACTTCCGGATGAGCATGCCCTAAAATCATAGGCCCCCAAGAGCCGACATAATCGATATATTGTTTACCTGCTGCATCAAAAATGAAAGGCCCTTTCGCATGATCGATAAAAACAGGCTCGCCGCCCACACCGCTGAATGAACGCACTGGAGAATTAACTCCGCCGGGAATGACTTGTTTAGCAGCTGCAAAAAGCTCTTTTGAATCTGTCATAGTTAAATTAAGGTTAAATAGTAAAAGGTTAAAGTAAAATCACTGGAAAACGCAAGCCAACCAGAAAAAGTCAGCAATTCCCAGTTTGATGATAAAAAAGGGTAGGCGTAAGCTTTGCGAGAATGTCGGCAGCAGGGCTTCTTGCCGTCAAGCCCCTCAATGATGTGCCTACGTCTTTCCTCACAAGGCTTACGCCTACCCTCAATGCCACATTAAAAGTTCAAACTGGGAATTGCTGAGGAAAAGACAGCGCAGACGGCCTGCCGTTGCATTTTAATCATCCTCAACTCTTTGTAGAATGAGGTCTTATAAAATGATAAAGTCCGCTGTTATTTCTACAACGCACCTGAATGTTTTTGGCATCCTTATGAAAACAATTACTCTTATAAAAAAAGTCAGTTTCTTCTCCCTGCTTTTGGTTACCCTTGCCGCTTTTGTTACCGGCTGTTCGGAAGACAAAAAAACCGAACCGTCCAAGCCCGCACCACAAGCCCAAGGTCACACTCAACATTCTTTTGATCATGCGCACGGATCGGAAGTCAGCGACCTGGAAAAACATAAATTCGAGCATGATTTCGCTGACCAGTGCGTAGAGCGCGAAATCAAAAACTCTAAAAACAAAGACGTTGATAGAGAGCGTTTTACCAAACCGTGTCTCTGTATCGCTACGTATCTGATGAAAGATCTGACTGCGAAGGAATCCGAATTATTTTTGGTTGAACATAAGAATACTCAATCTCTAAGAATCAAATTCGAAAGCGCGGCTTATCATTGTTTACAGGAAAAAGTACAACCGAAGTCACCGATGATATTCGGTAAACATTAATTTAATCGACTTGATGACTCTGATGGCGGGCCATAGATATTAAGGCATCAGAGTCTTTCTAATTGATTAAGCCCAAGCCAATCAATAAGGACTGATCAGTAAATAATACCTTTTTGAAATAACTCAAGGCAGACGGCCGCCCCATGAGTCAAGAACGCATCTTCATCCGTTGCCGCAGATTCTTTCGCCAATACCGATAACTGATCCTTCAACAGGTCACCTTTTTCTTCCTGAATGTATTCCAGTAAACGATAGGTCAGCGGCGTGATTTGGATAAAACCGACTTCGAATTCACTGTTGCGATAAACCACTAAAAAAGTGGGATCGGCGGGCATTAGCTCAGGGATGTTAGAAGGAGAAATCTGATGAACAGGGTACAAATAAACCAAAGGCCAGGCTAAACACGATAAAGACACTTGCGAATTTAACAGGTCGTCTTGGTGTAGCACGGAAACCGGACAAGTCTCTTTTGCAATGGTCAATGCCATTTCAACCCATTCATAATGAGCCAACTCCAACATGAACGGCAAATCAGCAGGATTTTTTCTTTCGTTTTGAAGATAAGCAAGAAACTCTTCGGGGATTTCCGAGAAATGGGGGGTGGCACATCCGTGACCAGCAAAAAAATCCTGCACTAATGACAGCCAATCAGACTCGCTGAGTAATGACTTTAAAACGGGAAAGTTACTCGCCAGAAACCCTTCTATATTATTGAAAAAAAGCTCCCTGTACATGAGCATACGCTCGATTTTGACATCACCCGGAGGAAGATGGTTATCAGGATCCCGGATATAATCAGCGAATTGTTGTTGTCTGGCTTTAAGATCCACGCTCATTTCAGGCTGTCTGAAGTTGATGCTGCTGTGCCCAGGCGTTTTGAATTGCCCTGATGGTTGCCACTTCATTCAATAATTCCGGCATCGGCGGGATATTAAAATCTCGTTCCAGCAAGGTGGGAAACACACCAAACAATTCATAGGCTTTACCCAACAACTGCCAGACCGGATCAATTACGGCCGCACCATGGGTATCCACCAAAAAGTCGTGATCCTCAACATAATGGCCGGCAATGTGCGCATAGGCAATTCGGTCCGAAGGGATGGCTCTCAAAAAACTTTCAGCATCGTAGCCGTGATTGACACTGTTGACATAAATATTATTCAAATCCAGCAAAATGTCACAATCGGCTTCTTCGACAACCCTGTTAAAAAAATCGATTTCAGACATCTCCTGACCGGGAGCGGCATAATAAGAAACATTTTCAACGGCTATTTTCTGTTCAAGAATGTCCTGTACACGTTTTATACGCGAGGCGACATGGTGGACCGCTTCATCGGTAAACGGTATAGGCATCAAGTCATATAAGTGGCCACCTTGGCTGCAATAGCTTAAATGCTCGCTATAGAAACTGATGCCGTGTTCGGCCATAAACTGCTTCAGATCACGAACAAAAACTTCATCCAGGGCATCGGTGCTGCCTAGCGAGAGAGAGAGCCCATGACAAACAAATTTAAACCGTTCGGTCATGGACCGGAATTGTTTGGCTAATTTGCCGCCCAGAGTGATCCAGTTTTCCGGCGCAACTTCATAAAAGCCTATTTCAGAGGGAGGATTTTCTGCTATTTCAGCCAGAAATGCTCTTCTCAGACCTAGACCGGCACCCGATACTGGAAATTGTCTGGTGATCATATTGCACTAAATCTTGGAAAATAAGTAGCTACTCGCCCGCTTGGAATAGAGGGTGTCGGTCATTGATTGAAAAGACTTCTGCAACAGGGCATTATTCATGCGTCCTTTGAAATCAAATACCTACACCCTATAAACTGGGGAGAGTGAGCAGATACGAAAATAATTTGTAAGGAGAGCTTGTTGGCAACTCTCCTTAACATTAAAGCACTGGATATCTGATTATTGTCCAGCCGCCTTATCTTTTTTGACAGTGTCGCCGCAGCTGCCTTCCTTACCTTTCATCATATCGCCGCAGGTTCCTTCCATGCCTTTTTTCATTTTATCGCCATCCATCATCGCGCCACATTTGCCTTCGCCGCATGCCGCTTCTTTTGCTTTTGTTTCAGCTGCTTTTTCGGTTTTCTTACCGGCACAAGCGCCTTCGGGTGTTTTTGGTTTTTCCATTTTCATCCCTTCGCCGCATGCCATTTCTGCAACTTGCATATAACCTGAAGAAAGTTCTTGTGCACCAAATGGATTGGCTTCTGCATGAACAGCTGTCATAGCCAGACTAGAAATTACAGCGGAACCTAACGCAGCGGCTAAAGGTGATTTAGTATTTTTTTTCATAGTGTATATCTCGGTGTGTTTTGTTGTAGATAAGCCAATCGGCTCTGAATCAGATATTAGTGTGACCTCATGAACCGGCAATGAACATGCGGCTGTTTCGATAATCCGTATGTGTGACCCTGCTGACTAATAAGAGTTCCTGAAAAGCCATCGGATTCGCGCGTAACAATACCATTAATCAGGCGTTTTTTCCTCAAATTCACACAGATCCGCAATGACGCAGCTCTGGCACCTTGGCTTACGAGCGGCGCAGGTATAGCGCCCATGGAGAATTAACAGATGATGCGCATCTTTTTTATGCTTATCTGAAACCCATTTTTCAAGCCCTTTTTCAACCTCAAGCACCGTTTTACCCGGCGCAATTTTCGTTCGATTGGAAACGCGAAAAATGTGCGTATCTACGGCAATAGTTTTATGGCCAAAAGCGGTATTGAGAACAACATTGGCCGTTTTTCTACCCACACCCGGCAAGGCCTCTAATTCGACACGCGTTTCCGGCACGGAGCCATGATGTTGATCAATTAACTGCTGACATAACTGGATGATATTGCGAGCTTTACTGTTGAACAAACCAATGGTTTTAATAAAATTTTTGAGACCCTCCTCACCTAAAGCCAGAATAGCTTCAGGTGAATTCGCGACAGCAAATAACTTTAATGTGGCCTTGTTCACGCTTTTATCTGTTGCCTGCGCCGACAAGACCACTGCGATCAACAGTTCAAAAGGTGTCGCATAGACCAGTTCTGTCGTCGGTTCGGGTATTGCTTCAGCTAACCTGTCGAAAATGGCCTGACGTTTTATCTTGTTCAAGATTCAGCGATCACCTGAACCGGAATCGCTTCAATGGCCGGTTTTCTTTGCTTGAATTTAGCGTCGATGACATTCTTCAAAGCAATTAAAAAACCCAAACCGATAAAAGCGCCAGGAGGCAATATAGCCAGCAGAACACCGGAATAATCATCAATCACAATGATTTTCCACTCTTTTGCAGCTGGTCCAAACATCAAATCGGCACCGGCTAAAAACGTTCCGGAGCCGATAATCTCTCTTAAACTGCCCAACAAAGTCAGGGCAAACGTAAAACCAAGGCCTATAAACAAGCCGTCCATCATGGCTTTTGGAACGCTATGCTTGGAAGCAAAAGCCTCTGCTCGGCCAATGACGGAGCAATTGGTCACAATCAATGAAATAAAAATACCCAGAATTTTATAAAGATCAAAAAACCACGCGTTCATTGCCAATTCGATAATCGTAACCACGCACGCAATCACCAAGACAAAAATCGGCAATCGAACTTCCGAAGGCGTAATTTTGCGTATCAATGATATTGCACTCCCCGTCAACATCAGCGTTAATGCGGTCGCCAGACCCAGACCCAAGCCATTGATCACCGTATTGCTTACGGCCAGCAAGGGGCATAAGCCCAACAAGGCGACAAATGCCTGATTGTTAAACCACAACCCTTCTTTAGCTATTTTGCTGTATTCGGAAAACATTAGTCTTTACCTGCCGTTTCGGATAAAGAAAATATCTTTTCTTTATTTTGTTTAAAATACTGCAGCGTCAGCTTGACTCTGTTGACTACCGCCCTGGGCGTGATGGTGGCACCTGCAAATTGATCAAACACGCCACCATCTCTTTTTACTGCCCATTCCTGGTCAGTAAGATTGATTAACGATTTGCCGCTAAATGACAAAATCCAGTCGCTTCGTGATGATTCTATTTTATCACCCAGTCCGGGGGTTTCTTTATGCCCCACGACTCTTACACCGGAGAGGGTTCCATCCTCTAAAACGCCGACCAGCAATTTTATATCGCCGCTATAACCATCCGGAGCAATCGCGGTAATGACTGCAGCAATAGGCTGGCCATTTTTTCTAGCCCGGTAAATGGCCGTAGGCGTTTTAAGGTGCGCATTAAGATCGCTTACCATTATGTGGTCAGCAACAATATCATTGTCGTACAAGTTCTCCGGCACCAGTTGCTTAAGACCCTGCAACAACGATTGCCTTTCGTTCATCGCGATTTTATCTTCTGTAGCACTGGATATCAGTGCAACCAGTCCCAAACCAAGAATTGAAAATGCACCAAGCGCTACCGCTGAAATGACGATTTTATTCAGTGTTTCATTCATGCCCGGTGTCCGAATACGCGAGGTTTAGTGAAATAATCCAGCGCTGGGGCAGCAAGATTGGCCAGCAACACCGAGAAGGCAACCGCATCCGGATACCCGCCCCAGACCCTGATGATATAAACCAGCACACCGATCATCATCCCGTAAATCAAGCGGCCTTTTACAGTGGTCGCCGCAGTGACAGGATCTGTCGCGATAAAAAAGGCACCCAGCATGGTCGCCCCCGCAAACAGATGAAACACCGGAGGCGCATACAGCTGCGCATCAATCAGATAGCAAATTCCGGAAATTACCGAGATGCCTAAAATAAGCCCGACCGGTATATGCCAATTTATGATTTTACGTACCATTAACCAAAGCCCGCCCAACAGATAAGCCAGGGACACCCACTCCCATCCTTTTCCCGCCAAATAGCCGAATACAGCACCCGATTGAGCTTCCAATACCGTTTTTTGTAAACTCAACTGGGTTTTTAATGCATCCAAAGGCGTCGCCATGGTTAAAGCATCATAATCGGCATTCTCTGGGATCCGCTCAAAGAATATCAGTTGAGCAATATCCTGAAAATTCAGCGTCATAGTGCCCAGCCCTGCCACTGCTGGCCAGGAGGTCATCGGCAGAGGAAAAGAAACCAATAAAAACACATACCCGACCATCGCCGGATTAAACGGGTTATAACCTAAGCCCCCGTATAAATGCTTGGCAATGACAATGGCAAACAGGATGCCGGTCACCGTCACCCACCAAGGCGCAATAGCCGGTAAGGAAATAGCCAAAAGCACCGCCGTTACAACTGCACTCAAGTCTTTAAGACTGACCCACACCGGCCGCCCTCGCACCAACAGAACCAACGACTCGGCCATCAAAGCGGTAATAACAGCCAGAACCACATTAATCAGAACGCCCAGACCAAAAAACCAGACCAGGGCAATAACACCCGGAACCAGAGCAACAATGACCTCAAACATGACACGGGTGACGCTGTTGACCGGTTGCACATGCGGCGATAACGCCGTGGAAAACTTCATTGAGTCACTCCCTCTTTCTCTGCATTGGCTTGCTTAACTTTTGCTAAAGCTTCTTTTTTCAATCTGGCACGCTCGGCTTTTTCAGCCTGCTCTTTGGCTTTGCGTTCCAGATGCATGTCATGGCGCCGCTTGGCAACAGCAGCCTTTTCAGCCTCTTTAGCTTTGGCAATCACTTTACTTTTTGCAGACCGGTAATATTGCACCAGAGGAATATGACTCGGGCAAACCACTTCACAGCAGCCGCATTCAATACAATCAAACAAACTGAATTCTTTACACTTGTCTAGGTTACCGGCACGGCTATGCCAATACAATTGCTGCGGGAGCAAATCTACAGGGCAGGCTTTGGCGCAATCGCCACAACGAATACAGGGCATGGCCTGCTTGCCGGTGTTAATATCGGCAGCGGTTCCGGCTAATATACAATTGGTCGCCTTGACGACAGCAATTTCGTCATCGGGTAAGGCGAAGCCCATCATCGGCCCGCCCATGATCAAGCGTTCGACATGCTCAGTGTAGCCGCCACATTGCTCGATGAGTTCGCTGATCGGCGTACCGATGCGGACATACCTGTTTTGCGGCTCTTTTACTCCACGGCCGGTGACGGTTATCACTCGCTCGGTCAGCGGCTTTCCATTACAAACCGCATCATAAACCGCCGATGCTGTACCGACATTCACGCATAACACACCGATGTCGGCAGGAATCCCTCCTGAGGGTGTTTCCTTACCCGTCACAACCTTGATCAGCTGTTTCTCTCCACCGGTAGGATAAATAGCCGGCACCTGAACAACGATTATGCGCGGGTCATTTAACGCAGCGACTACCTGGGTAAGCCGGGCATAAGCACGCTTCATATGATCTTCGATAGCGACGATACAGCGCTCTATATGAAGTGAATGCAGCAAAATCTGGGCTCCGACAAGCACCGACTCCGGTTGATTCTGCATCAGGCAATCATCACAGGTAATGTAAGGCTCACATTCCGCACCGTTTAAAAGCAAGGTATCGAGCTTTCTTTGCGGACCGGGATTGAGTTTTATCGACGTGGGAAAAGCAGCACCGCCCAAGCCGACGATACCGGCATTTTTAATCGCCGTGCGGATTGACGCAGGGTCCTGGCTCCTGAAATCGGCAACTCCTTGAGTTACCAGACTTTCATCCAAGCCATCGGTGGCGATGACGATACAAAGATCAGCCATTCCGGAAGGATGGGGTATCAAGCGCTCTTCAATAGCCTCTATCACGCCGGAACTGGCCGCATGAACGGGTGTTGCAAGCGGATGATCGGAATAAGCGATGACTTGCCCCCGCAACACCCGCTCCCCCACCTGAATCTTGGGATCTACAGTAACGCCTTGCCGCTGCATCAACGGATAAACCAGCTTTTTAGGAATGCTTGCCTGACGCAAAGGCGCCTGATTGGATAATTCCTTGTTGTTGGGCAGGTGCAATCCGCCATGAAATCGCGCTAAGTTAAGCATATTTTCTTTCCGGCTCCGGCCACTGCCAAGTA